>JACNKP010000055.1 GCA_014381985.1 SAR92 clade bacterium | reverse complement strand
AGGTACCGATGTTGATCAGCCAAGAAATTTGGCCAAGTCAGTCACGGTGGAGTAGTTTTGAGCGAAGACGCACATGAATAAAAAATTGGTAATTTCACAATCAATTATGTGGGCAGCAGCAATTCTTGTTGTTTCAATTGTTGAAGAAAAAGAGTTTGCGGTACTAATGCTTGTATTGTTAGCAACAACTGCCCTGATTAACCTTGGTAAAGGACAATGAGAAAACTATTCTTCTCTTTTTTATTACTAGTCTCCCCAATTGTGTCTGCAGACATGGACGATTTATGTTTCATTTACATTAAGGAATTTGGGACTAACGACATTCTTAGCGGTATAGAAGAACAAGGTTGTGTTAGAAATAATGTCTTACAAGTTGCCTATGGTATGGATAACGCCTCAGAGACAATAATGATGTTCCATTCTGGAAGATGGTGTAGATTTGATAGAAATATGGATATTAAAGGTGCGGTACTGAGTTGTGTCCTTTATGCAACAAAACCAAGAAACCGACTAGATCAAAAAGGAAAGTAAGACGTACCTCTGATCGGTCTGTTTATTTGTAAGACACCTTTATGCCTTTGCTTTGCGAATACAAGGCCTTCCCATATTGATCACTCCTTATCTTAGATTTCCCGTGAGTTGACGAGTCAACCCATTTATTTGTGTAGATACGATAAAACCATTTTCATCTAAAGATCGTAACTAAAAACGCGTTTAATAAAACATAGGAAAGATTTATGAAAGTAAGATTGAAGCAATTAATGATGCTGGTTGTTCTCCTACTTTTATTCACTCCCTTCTCTTTTGGGAAGCCAGTCACTTATGTCATAGATCCTAACCATACCTTCCCAGCGTTTGAAGCTGATCATATGGGAGGGCTGTCACTTTGGCGCGGGAAAATAAATTCAACCTCCGGCGAGATCATTCTTGATAAAAAAAATAAAACAGGATCCGTTAGTGTCGTCATGGAAATGGATTCCATAGACTTTGGGCATGATGGGATGAATAAGAAGGTCAAGAGCGATGATATGTTCGATGTTGAAGAATTTCCTCAGGCGAGGTATGAGGGTAAATTAATCAATTTCCAGGACGGGTCGCCAACAAAAGTAGAGGGCGAACTAACGCTGCATGGCATTACAAAAAAAGTAGATTTGGAGATCAAGGCATTCAAGTGCAGACTTCATCCATTTAAATTGAAGCAAGTGTGCGGAGCAGATATTCGCGGTAATATAATGAGAGATGACTTCGGGATAAGCTATGCCAAGATGATGGGGTTTAAAATGGATGTTGCGCTCAGGATAGGTGTTGAAGCAATTAAAAAATAGCTTCATTGACTGCTTATTTAATACTTGTCTGGATGCCCATTTGCAAACCAGAAGTTCTCAGACATGTCGATTTTTAACAAGCCTTAAAGGAAAAAGACAATGAAAATAAGACTAACAATAACGGCTCTTTTTCTGTTTTTTTCTTGCATTGCATACGGCGATCAAAAGGTAGATCTTGATAGTCCAGAAGGATGGGCTATGGCGTTTATGACTGCCTCTGCACAAAATCTTGGGCAGGCACCGCCACACGCTGTAAAGGTAAGAGATATATCAATTTCTGCAGAGTTAAGCTCTATTCCCCGTCTGACTCGAGAGCAGCAAAGAATTGGTTTTGGAGGCTTCAAGGATGAAGATTTAAATAAATCCCCAGCATTTGGAAGATTAAGAGCCAATATTGGACTGCCATGGAATTTAAATGCAGAAATCTCTTGGACACCACCCCTTCAAATTAATGGCAGTAAACCAGACCATTTATGGGGTGCCGCACTATCAAAACCTTTAGTTAATAACGAAAAAATTGGTATAGGCTTGCGTTTGTTTTTGCTTAGAGGTGGCGTTACAGCAAGTGTAACGTGTAGTGAGGATACGATTAGCTTTGCACCATATACCCTCCAAAATACTGCTGGATGCGTAGGTCTATCAGATGATAAATTAAAAATGGATCATGAAGGAGTTGAAGTTTTCTTGTCTTTTAATAACGCATCAGCAATTCTTCCATGGATATCGTTAGCTGCAAGCAACATAGACAATTCCGTAGAAATTGATGCTCCACTTGAAGTAGGCAGAGAGAGAGCAACTGTTTATTCAAGTGGAACAATACAAACACTGAGTTTTGGATTCAACTACGATATCAGGGAAAATTGGAGCCTCAGCGCAGCAAGTTCATATACGCCTCTTGATGCCCAAAGGCCAAACGACAGTTCTGACAATGATGACTTTTGGAATGTCAGGGTTGGCTTAACAATGCGCTATTAACCCCTAGTCTCTTCACTCGTTCGCCTTGGCAGTGGTACTTGCAGCCGGATAAAAAACATAAGTGGATTAACATGACCTTTATTAACTTTTCAAAACTCAATTTGGCCCATCTATTTCTAGTCCTCAGCTTCTTCAGTTTGGCCAGTTTTGCTGACTCGCCAAAGCAAGACAGCACTGATCCTTCGTCTTACTATTTGATGGAAGCTAGTGCTTCGTTCGCCTCTGGTGACTGGGATATTGATGACAATGGCCAGGCTGATGCTCTTACTGACGGGCTAATGTTTCTTCGTTACGCCTTTGGCCTTAGCGGGGACTCTCTTCTCAATGGTTTGATTTCAAGCGATAGCGTTATTACCTCCTCCGCGGAAATAGAAGCAGAGTTGGCAATGGTTTATGCCAGTTCAGGTGATATTGATGGTAATGGTACCGTCGATGCATTGTCTGATGGACTCTTGCTATTACGTTATCTGTTTGGCCTCACTGGTAATACACTGACTACTGGCGTTGTTGGCGATGGTGCGACTGTAACGGAGAGTGCTGCTTTAGAATCCTATATGAGTGGGCTGATGCCTCAGGCACCTTATATCCAACTTAATGGAAATGCTTTTGTCAGTCATGAGCAGGCCACGACTTACAACGATGCCGGCGCAACGGCTACTGACGTCACTGACGGCTCGGTTGAGGTGTTTAAGACCGGGGCGGTTGATGCAAGTGTGGCTGGGACCTATATACTTAGTTACTCGGCTGCCGATAGCGAGGGCAACGTGTCTCGTACTTTGACGCGCTCAGTGACGGTAGCTGACACGACTGCTCCTACAATCACCCTTTTAGGTGAGCCAGCAGTTGAGGTTGAATTAGATGTCTCCTATGAGGACGCTGGCGCGACAGCCACAGACACCGTTGATGGGTTGGTGGAGGTGGTGACCACAGGTTCTGTCGATACAAGCGCTGCGGCCACATATGCCCTAACCTATACCGCGACAGACGGCGTAGGAAACGTCGCCACCACTACGCGCACAGTGATCGTAAAGGAACCTAGCGCTGAGACGATTAACGTATCGGCAACCAACAATGGTGGCTGGGCTTATATTATTGACGGCGTTTCGAAGCCAGAAATAACTCTGAAGGTAGGGACCACCTATACGTTTAAATATCCAGCTAGTCATCCACTTAGATTTTCTACTGTCAGTGATGGAATCTTCAATGGAGGTGCCGAATATACTCAAGGAGTTGATACGTCTGTTGAAAACCAAATTACGATAAGGGTTACATCATCAACAGCGCAGACGCTATATTATTACTGCAGAATCCACGCACGCCAGGGTGGAATAATTACTGTCAAATGATGGGTTCTTTGTATTATGGTGGGGTGCAGTAGTTGTATGGTTTTTAACTGGAGTAATAACTCTTTAACAAAGAATAAAAAAATATTGTATGTAAAAGCAAATATACTCTGACGATCCAATGCCCGTATTGACGGTGAAGTAAAAATGACCTTTTAAAAAGCACTTCTTGTTTTGCATATAACCATGGTGTTTATATTTATTATATGGGGGGTGTATAACTATAGTTCTGGAATATCGATGGGGTTTTCGGATTATTGGGGTAGTTTGATCATACTTTTTGCTGTACTTTCAGGCACCCTCCACATGCAAAATAAAGAATGAAGTCTCATTCACTGTTCAACGTCGAACAGTCTCGGTAGAATTGAGCTAATCATATCTTTATAAGACACTTTTAATGAAAAGAGTACTTTTAAATTACCCAATTCTTTTGATTTTGATCTTGGGGATAGCGCTAAGATTTTATAATTTGGGTGTGATCCCAGGAGAGACCTTTGATGAAATTTTTTACCCCCTTTATGGGTTGAATTATCTTTCGGGCGTAAAGTTCTTTTCAGTCCACCCACCTCTTGGCACCTATCTTATTTCTTTAAGTATATATTTATACTACCTGGTGCCATGGACCGATACGTTAGCTTCAACGGCCTTTGACATAGCTAATTTAGACCCAATAAGTTACCGCTGGCTTAGCGCTGTTGCGGGATCAACGCTTATTTTGGTTGCTTACAAGCTTAGCATGCAACTTCTTAATCAAAAGGGGTTTGCTCTTTTAGTCGCACTTTTTTTCTGCTTAGACGGGTCATTACTTGTTGATTCAAGATTTGGGTTAATCAATATTTATCTCAGTTTGTTCGGTTTCACAGCAATGTTATTCACAGTGAAGGCATTTAAAGACAACAACAATCAGCCGCAAAATATCGCGTGGGCACTGATTTTCTTGGGGCTAACTGTTTCGGTTAAATGGAATGGTTTGGGATTTTGGGGCGTCTGTCTTGCGAGTATGATACTCATATTTCTATTGTCCAAAATAAGCTCAAGGATGCAACAAACGATGGGTTTGTTTGACCCTGAGGGCCTATTAAAGAGCCGACCTTTATGGGCTTTATTGGTCGTTCCATTTTTAGTTTATGCCTTAGTTTGGATTCCAGATTTTGTCTTTATGGATCAATTTTCATATTTTGAAAAACACCAGCAAATGGTTTCTTTCCATTCAAATAATATTGAGGAAACTCCTCACCCTTATCGCTCGGACTGGTATACATGGCCGATAATGATAAAGCCCATAGGATATTACTTTGCTTCACATGATGTTCTTCTTCCGGGTGGAGCGAAACAAACTATTTTCACCAATGTACATCTATTCCCTAACCCTGCACTTTATGTATTTTCATTTTTGGCGATATTTGTGATGAGTTTGACTTGGGTTCAAAGAGCATATGAGGCCATAGTAACCAAAACCTATGAATCAGAATTCTTAGTGATTTCTTTTGTTATCATCGGATTTTACGCTAACTTTTTGCCTTGGGCGCTAGTATCTAGATCGGTATTTCTGTACCACTACCAGCCAGCGTCAGGGTTTGCATTCTTGGCATTAGGGTTTATTTTGTATAAAACTAGCCAAAGGCAAGGGAAAAAATTTGAGGTTTTATACAGGGGTGTTCTTATCGTGATTATAGCCGCTGCAATTTATTGGCTTCCCTTTCAGCTGGGCCTGGACATTGAGAGAGAGCGCTTTTATCAAATGATGTGGAGTCAGTCTTGGATTTAACCGATAAATATGAGTCCGAAAACGCAATGCAGGCCGAGGCGTGCTTCATTTTGCCCACCTATAATGAGCAGGCAAATATACAGGGCACCATTGAGGCAATATTTGAGCAACAAACTCGGGTCTCTGGTTACACATTTAGGATTCTGGTTGTTGACGACAATTCATCTGATGGAACCCAAGAAACAGTTAATAACTTGATTGAGCAGCATGACTTTTTACACATGATAACTGGCAATAAGGTCGGCCTTGGCGATGCTTACAAGCGCGGCTTCCACCATGCTTTAACTATGTTCAAGCCAGATGTAATTTTCCAAATGGACTCAGATGGGCAACATGACCCTACGTTAATACCTGACTTTATCCACCAGATACAGCAAGGTTTTTCCCTTGTGGTTGGTTCTCGATTTGTAAAAGGTGGCTCTACGCCAGAGTTTTCTTTGCGAAGAAGGGTTATCAGTAAGTTAGGTAACTTCTTGGTCCGCTATGTTGGGGGTGTCCGACATATCAAAGACTGTACCTCTGGCTATAGGTGCATCGCGGCTTCCTATATAGAGAAATGTAATCTTGGCTTCCTTTCTACTCGGGGCTACTCATTTCAGTCTTCGCTCATATGTGAGCTTGTCGCACAGGGCGCAAAGAGCAAAGAAATCCCTATTGTGTTTACACAAAGAAATGCCGGCGAATCAAAATTATCGATTAAAGACCAGGTAGAGTTTTTGTTGAATATACCTAAACTAGGCTTTCATAGTCATAAAGATTTTATTAAGTACTCAATTGTTGGGTTTTCTGGTGTGCTTATTAATTTGGGAGGATATGTTTTTCTGACGCGATATTTAGGAATGGCGCAGGAGGTTGCGCCACTTTTGTCTATCGAGGCGTCTCTACTTTCAAACTTCTGGTTTAATAACTTTTGGACCTTTAAGCGGAGGTCGATCCGCACCGGGGTTTTATCTCGTTTATTGCAGTTCCATCTGGTGGCGGGCATGTCCGGCATCATCAATTACGCTCTATTTTTTCTAACGTACAAATATTTAATGATTAATGATATTTTTGCTAATTTGTTAGGTATTGGCGCGGCGGCGATCGTAAATTATCTAATTAATTCGAACTGGACATGGAAAAGGCAATAAGTCTTTTGGTTTTCAGCAAAAAAGCACGCTCTGCTAGAGCGAGTCAAATACCGCGCGCCTAATGCGCTGCAAGATAATTCCTAAGGATTAAAAACCTTGGCGGGAGAAACGACTGTGTCGAGCTCAGAAGCCGCGCTATTGCACTAACGATATATTGGCAGTTATAATGCCAATATATACAGCGCCTAATTAGAAGGATAAGACCAGCATGAAAATTTTACGAACACCAGATCACTGTTTTGAGGGTATCCAAGACTACCCATTTGAGCCGCATTACACCGTGATCAAAACTCACGATGGTTCTGATTTACGTATTCATCACATTGACGAGGGCCCAGCAGATGGTCCAATCTTATTGGCTATGCATGGCCAGCCCGTGTGGAGTTATTTGTACTCCAGGATGATCCCCCACTTAGTTAAGGCTGGGATTCGTGTGATTGCCCCAGATCTCCCCGGTTATGGTAAATCTGATAAGCCCGCGGCAAGAGAAGACTACAGCTATCAGCGCCAAGTAGACTGGATGAACCAATGGCTAGTGAAAAATGATTTTTCAAACCTCACTTTTTTCGGACAAGATTGGGGAGGTTTAATTGGCCTACGTATGGTGGCTGATAATGGTGATCGATTTGATCGAGTCGCTATGGGGAATACTGGATTACCCTATAGCCCAGATGTTCCTCAAGAGATTGTTGATGAAATTTTAGCGTTCAGAGCGGGGCCAGAGAAAATCACTATGGCATCAATGAGTAAGGAGGTCAGCAAAATGAACGGTTTTGGCGGGGCTGACCCCTATTTAGGGATCCGAAAATTTGCTTATTGGCAAAAATACACTTGGGATGCCATCAACCCTCCTGCAGGTATCATTGCTTCATCAATGATGGAGAGACGCCATAAAGTTATCATCGCCCTAGAATTAGCAATGGCTAACCTTGGGTTATCAAAGATATCACCATTTGGTTCGAGTATTAGTAAAGCGTTCGAGGCACCCTTCCCGAGTGCCGCGTTCAAGATGGCAGTGCGAGCGATGCCTAGTCAGGTGCCGAGTATTCCTGATCAGTCGCTTGATGCACAGAAGAAAGCATGGGATTTCTTTTCTGAATTTCAAAAACCATTTTTATGTGTCGGTGCCGGCGACGACCCAGTCACGAATGGATTTGAAAAGCAATTTTTAGACAAAGTACCAGGGACCAAGGGTCAGCCACATGAGATGATTGGCGGTGGCCACTTTTTTCAATGGACCAAAGCTGAGAAGCTTTCGCAGGTGCTGTCTGATTTTATTCACATTAGCCGCGAATGAGGGGGTAAGCTAACACTGTTCTGTCTGGGGGTGAATCATGCAAACTGGGTTGCGTATTTTTGCGTATCTATTGATATTGACAACACCACTTCAATTATTTTTGGCAATCTGGGGCGGCTTTATTGTCCTTACAACTGATTACGGGGTGTTGTCGCTCACGCAAAAAGTATTTATTGCCGACTACTTGCCTATTTTTATGGTGTTCATCGATTGGCTATATGTGTGGATTTGGCCGCCCTACCTTGATTTTATTTTTGGTCTTCCGCTAATTTTTGCTCAAGCGTTTAAGGCGCTGATTAGCACCTGGCTGGGATTTTGGATCTTAAGGAAAATAGGTTGAAAGTGCCGTATAAAAAGAACACCATCCATGTCGTTGCCTCAAAATAACAAAAGAGACGGAAAGCATGATTAAGCAGAGTATCTCATTTTTAGTCGCGGTGACCATCGCCACTGTTTTATTAATTACACAAACAACCGGCACCAATATAGCGTGGTTATTCAGCATGGACATGCCGGTTGATGCCTCGGTTGTTATCTCGATGATAGTGGGAGATCTGATTGGCATGAATGTTAATGGCGCGTTCCCCGTGGGCGGACTCGTTTTGGTTGGAATGCTCATAGCCTTTATTGTCACGCGAATTGCTCTTATTTGGGTGAACATAGATAAAAGGTATCTTTATGCCTTGGCCGGGGGAATGGCGATGTTTGCTATTGTAGGGTTGATGCCTTTGGCCTTTTACAACCTTGAGCTTATTGCAGGCGCCAGAACCTTTACTGGCAAAGGCTATTTGATTTTTACAGGCGTGATTGCCGGTTACTATTTTGGCACTCGCCAAACGGAGGAGACTACCAATGAAAACGCTTAAGTTTTTAACACTATTGGGTGGACTACTGGTCCTAAGTCCGCTGTCTAGCGCCGATGTTCAGTATAAGACTGAGACCATGGTCGAGGGCTTAGACCATCCGTGGAGCATGGCCTTTATTTCTAGCAGACACATGTTGGTCACAGAACTATCCGGGCAGCTAAGACTGGTTACCGATGGGGAGCTGCGTGAAACACCCATAGAGGGCGTGCCCGAGGTTTTGTTTGCTGGCCAAGGAGGGTTGTCTGAAGTGCTTGTACACCCAAATTTTGAAGAGAATGGCTTTATTTATCTGTCCTTTTCAGCACCTGATGCTGATGAGCCTAAGCTAAATCGCTTAAATGTTGTTCGAGCACGATTAGAGGGTGAGGCGCTTGTTGGGCATAAAACGATTTTCAAGTCGAATCCACCGCGTAAGGCTGCGGCTCACTACGGAGCGCGACTAGCGTTTATGGCTGACGGAAGCTTACTGATCACATCTGGTGATGGCTTTAACTACCGAGAAAAAGCCCAGCACCTAGATAACCACTTTGGCAAAATCCTGCGGGTTAATGACGACGGCAGCATACCAACGGACAATCCCTTTGTTAACTCCCCGGGAGCGCTGCCTGAAATTTGGTCCTATGGGCATCGCAATTTACAGGGGTTGGTTATTAAAGATGACGGGACTGTTCTTGAGCATGAGCATGGCCCGAAGGGTGGTGATGAACTTAACATCATAGAGCCGGGCAACAACTATGGCTGGCCGGCCATCACCTATGGGATTGATTACAGTGGCGCAACTATCTCACCGTTTACTGAGCAACCGGGTATGGAGCAACCGATAAAATATTGGGTGCCGTCAATAGCCCCTTCAAGCATGGCGCTCTATCAGGGAGATATGTTTCCAAGCTGGAAGGGTAATTTATTTATATCAGCTCTGGTACCTGGCGATCTAAGGCGGCTTGAGCTTAGCGGTGAAAAAGTCGTTGGCGAAGAAACCTTATTTTCTGAGCTGGGCAGGATACGAAATGTCATCACCGCTCCAGACGGAAGCTTGCTTCTCGCCACTGATGGCGCAGAAGGGAAAATAATCAGGGTGTTTGCAGACAACCAGATTGACTGATTGGCGGCAGACCCAAGACTATCCTAACCGTCATTGGCTGCGTAAAGACGACAGACCAGCTTGTAATTGTTGCAAATGCTCGTGGAGTTTAGGGCCTTTCTTTTGCGCAATCCCAATCGCGAGAACATCAATCACGGCAAGATGAGCAATTCGGGACGATAAAGGGGTGTAAATTTGAATATCTTCTTTAGCGTCTACCTCAATAGGGATTGATGCGCGAAGAGCAACCGGAGAACCGCTAGGGGCTAAGCCAATGACCAGCCCGCCTGCTTGCTTAACGAGATCCATAGAATCGAGCAGCGCCTGAGAACGCCCCGACTGAGAAATAGCAATGACCACATCGCCAGCATTTAGAGAGGTTGCAGACATATTTTGAAGGTGGGGGTCAGAGTACGCTGCAGAGGTTATTTGAAGCCTAAAGAATTTGTGCTGCGCGTCAAAGGCCACCGCGGCCGAGGCGCCAAAACCATAGAACTCAACGCGGCCGGCAGCGCATATTGCAGCCACAGCGGCCTCGAGATTTGGTAGGACCAGACTGTCGCGAACCTTAAGTAGCGCATCAACGGTTGAGTCGAAAACCTTGTAGGTATACTCCCTTGTTGAGTCAGTATCCGTCACGGCGATCTGCCCATAGCTTGGGCTGGATGCCAGCTGCTGAGCTAGCGCCATTTTAAAGTCCTGAAAACCACGACAGCCGACAGCGCGACAAAACCGGACCACGGTAGGCTCGCTCACTCCAGCTTGTTTGGCTAAATCTACGATGCGCATCCTGATTACATTCAGCGGTGATTTGAGAACAAAGTCGGCTACTTTGCGCTCCGATTTTCGAAGCGCTGGTAAGGTGTCACTGATCGTTTGGGTCAATTGAGCAGGTTTCATGGGCCGTCCAAAGTAAGTTATGTAAAAAATTTACAAGAAAACGGCCTATATTGCTAGTTTTGTAGTAAAAAAAGAGTCATTTGGGGGTTATTGTGACTATTTTAGCGAGTGATTGAGCGTTAGGGTCTTGGATCTCGGTTAAAAAGAAAAAGAAATTCAGTTGATCCCGATTTTTGCCTATTAAATTGCTAGACTGCACACCTATGGACGTTACCTCAATATTACATAATCTCAACGCACCTCAAGAGCAGGCAGTTACCAGCGATAAACAGCACCTTTTAGTGTTAGCGGGTGCTGGCAGCGGTAAAACACGGGTTCTGGTGCATCGTATCGCCTGGAAAATCCAGGTAGATAATGTGTCCCCTTACGGAATCCTTGCGGTCACCTTCACTAATAAGGCGGCTCGCGAAATGCGAGAGAGGATTGATGATTTATTGGGCATGTCATTGAGAGGCATGTGGGTCGGAACGTTTCATGGCTTGGCGCATCGGCTATTAAAGGCGCACTGGCGCGATGCCAAATTGCCAGAAAATTTTCAAATTCTAGATTCTGATGATCAACTGCGCTTAGTTAAGCGTGTTATGCGTAGCATGGATTTGGACGAGCAAAGATGGCCCCCAAAGCAGGCTCAATGGTGGATAAACGGCCAAAAAGATGAGGGGTTGCGGTCTGCCCACATTCAAGAAGGTGGAGATCCTTATTTGGCCACCATGTTACGGATCTACCGAGGCTATGAAGAAACCTGCGAACGTGTAGGCGTGATTGATTTTGCCGAACTGCTGCTTCGCGCGCTAGAGCTGTGGAAGCATAACCCGTCGGTACTGGAGCACTATCAACAGGGTTTTAAGCATATTTTAGTGGATGAGTTTCAAGATACTAACGCGGTTCAATATGCCTGGTTGAGATTACTTGCCGGGAAAGTGAGCGCCGTGACTGCGGTAGGCGATGACGACCAATCAATTTATGGTTGGCGCGGAGCGAAGGTAGAAAACATTCTTAGTTATGAGCGCGATTTTCCTGCTACTGAAACAGTAAAGCTAGAGCAAAACTATCGCTCAACCTCAAATATTCTACAGGCGGCTAATGCGGTAATCGCAAAGAACTCGGGTCGTCTCGGAAAAAATCTTTGGACCGATGCGGGAGAAGGAGAAGCCATAGCGCTCTATTCAGCGTTTAATGAACATGACGAAGCTCGTTATATTGCAGATCGATTACATAGCTGGAGCACGGATGGGAATCGGCGTGAAGACGCGGCCATTCTTTATCGCTCTAACGCGCAATCAAGGGTACTAGAGGCCGCGTTATTACAGGCTGAAATTCCCTATCGCATTTATGGTGGGCAGCGCTTTTATGAGCGGATGGAAATTAAAAATGCTCTGTCCTATCTGCGCCTCATGTTGAACTGCCATGACGATGTAGCCTTTGAGCGAGTGGTCAATGTGCCGCCGCGGGGCATTGGCGACCGCACCTTAGAGATAGTGCGAGAATTAGCCCGAGACAATAAAACCTCTCTGTGGACAGCCTCAGTTTTGGTAGTCAGTGAGAAGCGCATGGCGGCACGAGCAACGAACGCTGTGGCTGCTTTTATTGAGCTAGTCAATGAAATGAGTGGGCAGTTCGATGAGCTACCATTAGCTGAACAGGCAGAAAACGCGATACAACATAGCGGGCTGATAGAAATGCATCGAAGGGAAAAAGGCGAACGAGGTCAGGCTCGCGTTGAGAATCTCGAGGAATTGGTTGGTGCCTGTCGAAACTTTGAAGCGGAAGATAGAGACTTGCCTGTACTGCCACAATTTCTAGATCAGGTAGCGTTAGATTCTGGCGATCGCCAAGCGGACGAAGACCAAGACGCAGTGCAGTTGATGACCTTACACAGTGCCAAGGGTTTGGAATTTCCATTGGTGTTTATTGCAGGAATGGAAGAGAATCTATTTCCCCATAAGATGTCGCTGGATGAACCTGGGCGGCTAGAGGAAGAGCGGCGTCTGGCTTATGTGGGCATCACTAGAGCGAAGCAAAAACTCTATATAACTTTTGCAGAGAGTCGATCTATTTATGGAAGCGAATCATTTAATTCAATTTCTAGGTTTGTGCGGGACATACCAAAAGAGGTAATAGAAGAGGTTCGACTGCAAAACACCATAGCGCGGCCGACAAGCTATGCTGCGGGAGCTATGCGCAGCGATCAGGGCGAAGAAACCGGCTTTCAGTTGGGTCAGTCGGTCAATCACAATGTTTATGGCGAAGGTGTGATTTTGAATTTCGAAGGTAACGGCCCAAGAGCAAGAGTACATGTAAGCTTTGAGATGGCTGGAACAAAAATTTTAATTCTAGCGTCTGCCAATTTGGCCGCTATATAAAAAGACCAGAAAGCACCACAAAAGGGGAAAAAAATGCGCATTATAGTAACGGTACTGTTAGCTTTGTTTTTGGTTAGCTGCAGCGGGGGCGACGATAAGACGGCCCCCTCTGGGGTAGTGGAGAAACAGCAATACTTTAAGTGGAAGCTGGTCACCACATGGCCCAAAAATTATCCCGGATTAGGGACGGCGCCAGAAAATTTTGCAAAAAAAGTCGATGCAATGAGTAACGGCAGACTGCAAATTAAGGTGTTTGGTGCAGGCCAATTAGTTCCGGCATTTGAAGTGTTCGATGCGGTGTCTCAAGGCACTGCCGAGATGGGACATGGGGCTTCCTATTACTGGACGGGAAAGTCGAAGGCCGCTGCATTTTTCACCTCGGTCCCCTTTGGGCTTAACGCTCAAGAGATGAACGGATGGCTGCATTATGGAGGTGGGTTAGAGTTGTGGCGAGAGCTCTACAGCGGTTTTAACTTAGTTCCCTTTGCCGCCGGCAATACAGGCGTGCAAATGGCTGGATGGTTCAATCGAGAAATAAACTCCATGGATGATATAAAGGGATTAAAAATGCGGATCCCGGGCATGGGTGGAGATGTTATTACACGTGCAGGGGGTGTGTCGGTGACCATCGCCGGAGGTGAGCTTTATACCGCCATGCAGACCGGGGTCATTGATGCTCTTGAGTGGGTGAGCCCCTACAACGACATCGCGCTTGGTTTTCATCAGGTGGCCAAATATTACTATTACCCTGGTTGGCATGAACCAGGCCCGACTTTGGAGTTAATTGTTAACAAAGACGCTTTAGCGACTTTGCCGGATGATTTGCAGGCAATTGTCGAAACAGCGGCTAGGGCCGTTAATCAAGATATGCTCGATGAATACACGGCGCGAAATAACGAGGCATTAATTAGTTTAGTGGAAACCCATGGAGTGCAGTTGAGAAAACTTCCCGATGAAGTGATTACTGAGCTGCGTAGTATCTCTGCAGAGATGCTTGAGGAGCTGGCTGATGATTCAGACATTTCTCGACGTATTGCCGAGTCAGTTAAATCTTTCCAGCGTCAGGCAACGGCCTACCACACTATTTCTGAAGAAGCCTATTACCAAGCCCGTAAGGAGTAGCGACGGGAAACTAACGCGGCCTTGGGGGTGAGGGTCACTATTTAATTTCTCCAAAAGGTGGGCGTAAATAATACTAGTAGCGTAAATATTTCCAGCCGCCCTAAGAGCATGCCCCAGCTCAGCACCACCTTGGCAAAGCTGCTAATGTCTGCGTAGTTAGTTGCAACGCCTCCCAATCCGGGACCAAGGTTGTTTAGTGCAGCTGCAGTGGCTGACCAGGCAGTTACATAGTCCAACCCTGACGCTAACAGTAGTAGCACCATTAGATAAAAAATGGCTAGATAAACTCCAAAGAACGCCCAGATCGCATCAACCACCCGCTCGGGAACGCGACGATTGCGAATTTTAATGGGGAGCAGCGCATTAGGGTGCACCAACCTATAAACCTCACGAATGCCTTGCTGCGCCATAATCAACATTCGCCCAATCTTGATACCACCACCCGTAGATCCAGCGCAAGCACCAAAAAAACTTAAGAAGATTAAGAAAAAGGGCAAAAAGGTTGGCCAGCTATTAAATTCAGTGGTGGTAAATCCAGTGGTGGTTAGCATTGAGACTAACTGAAACACACCGATACTGAAACTGTCCTCCCAGCCATAAGTGCCGCTAAAATAGAGATAACAACATGTGACCAATATCCCGAATAACAGGAGATAAATATACATCCGAGCTTCTGGGTCTGCCCAGTAGAAATTGAGCCGGCGGTTATGCCATACGTGGTAATGCAATGCAAAGTTCAGCCCTGAGATGACCATAAAAAAAGTACAGATAGCCATAATTAAATCGCTATCGAAGAAACCAATGCTGGCGTCATGGGTAGAAAACCCGCCAATAGCAACGGTTGAAAAGCTATGCCCGATGGCATCAAAGCCGCTCATCCCCGCGAACCAGTACGCTAGAGCGCAGACAATGGTGAGGGTGAGATAAATTTTAAATAATACATTAGCTGTTTCAGCAATGCGGGGGGTTAGCTTGGCATCTTTCATCGGACCAGGCGTTTCAGCGCGATATATTTGCATGCCACCGATACCTAACATGGGTAAAATCGCGACTGCAATAACCACAATGCCGATGCCACCGAGCCATTGTAGTTGCTGTCGATAATAGAGGATTGACTTGGGCAATTCATCGAGACCCGATAAAACGGTTGCCCCGGTGGTGGTTAATCCTGAGACTGACTCAAACAAAGCATCAACAAATGATAGGTTCGTTGCTTCGGAAAAAATTAGCGGTAAGGTGCCAAAAGTACTAAGGACCAGCCAGAAAAAAACAGTCACAAAAAAGCCATCGCGAGTCCGCAGCTCCCCCATGCGACCTCTAGAGGGCAGCCAAAATGCTAGACCAACGAACTGTGTGATGGCAAAAGCCAGCAAGAACATAGGGGTCGTATTTTCTTCGTAGATGGATGCGACTATGATTGGCGAGAGCATGGTCAGGCTGAAGATCATCAGCAGCATGCCTAAAACTCGCGCTATAACAGCAATATGCATAAAGGCCCGTGTCCTAGAAAAAAGTGAATCCGACCGCAAAGAGTTTTTCAACGGCCTTAGTGTTTTCTTTGTCGACGACGAACACTATCACGTGATCGTCGGTCTCTATGACGGTGTCATGATGGGCAATAATCACCTCTCCGTTGCGGACTAAGGCCGCTAGTGTAGATCCTGGAGGCGACTTAATGTCGCCAATGGCGCGACCTACCACTTTAGAAGATTTTGCATCACCATGAACAATGAATTCTAGAGCTTCAGCGGCTCCGCGACGCAGCGAGTGCACACTAACTGTATCGCCTTGGCGAACATGGGTCAGCAACGAGCTTATTGTCGCCTGTTGTGGAGAGATGGCGATATCAATTTCCCCACCCTGCATTAGATCGGCATAAACTGGGTTGCTTATGAGGGTCATGACTTTCTTTGCGCCAAGTCGCTTGGCTAGAAGAGAGGCCATGATATTAACCTCATCATCATTGGTTAAGGCTAAGAACACATCGGTTTTATCAATATTTTCATCTAATAGCAGTTCTTGGTCTGTTGCTGAGCCATTTAAAACCACGGCGCGATTTAGTTTTTCAGATAGATACTCGGCTCGTTTGGGAGAAAACTCGATGACTTTAATGCTGTAATCTTCTTCAAGGGCTTTGGTTAGCCGAAAGCCAATATTACCACCACCCGCAATCACTAGCCTGTGATAAGGCTTTTCAAGACGGCGAAGCTCGCTCATGACCTTACGGATGTTTTTCTTGGCCGCTATAAAAAATACTTCGTCGCCATCTTCGATGACTGTATCACCGACTGGAAAAATGGCTCGATCTTTTCGGTAGAGCGCGGCAACGCGCGCATCGGCTTTAGGGATATGCTCTTTTAGGGTCCGTAATTCTTGTCCGACTAGGGGGCTGTCTTTGACCGCACGCAAGCCCACTAACTGAAGAACGCCGTCCGCAAAATCTAAGACCTGCAGAGCCCCGGGCTGTTCAATCAGTCTACGAATGTAATGAGTGACGGCCTGCTCCGGAGCGATCATTACATCCACTGGCATATTCTTGTCATTAAAAAGAATGCTTTTATATTTTGGGTTAGTGTAATTATGTGCTCGCACACGCGCTATTTTAGTCGGCGTTTGAAATAGGGAATAGGCAACTTGGCAGGCGGTAATGTTAATTTCATCGCTGCTCGTGACCGCAACCAGCATATCGGCGTCTTCGATTCCGGCTTGCACCAGAACATCTGGGTAGCTGCCCGTGCCTACTACCGTTCGAACGTCGAGGCGATCTTGCAGTCCACGTAACACACCCTCATCAATATCGATCAAGGTTACATCGTTGTATTCACGAGCTAGAGTTTCGGCGAGCGTTCCGCCAACTTGACCAGCACCCACTATGATTATTTTCATCGTTATTCCGGGCCTTTATCGACATCTTTGCCGACAGATGTTTTTTTACGAAGTCTTGCATAGTAAAACCCATCAGAGCCATTTATGGTCGGGAATAATTGCCGGCCGCAATCTGTAGCCACTCCCCAACTAGCCTCAATGGTCATTATTTCTGCTTCATTGTGGCTAGCCACAAAAGCTTTTACTACCTGATCGTTCTCCTCCGGTAAGATTGAGCAAGTTGCATAGACTAAAATACCCTCATTGCTCAGAGTTTGCCAGAGTATTTCTAGCAGCCTTGCTTGAATCATAGCAAGCTTATCAATATCTGCGGGTTTGCGCAGTATTTTGATGTCTGGATGGCGTCGGATAACGCCAGTTGCAGAACAGGGAGCATCTAATAAAATGCGGTCAAAAGCTTGTTTATTCCACCAGCTATCGAGATCGCCAGCATCAGCAATTTTTAGCTCCGCGCTGAGTTTCAGCCTTGATAGATTTTCTTCTACTTTGGGCATACGTCGAGACTCAGAATCGAGTGCTAAAACAGAGCCGAGGTTGGGCTCCATCTCAAGAATATGGCAAGTTTTGCCTCCCGGTGCAGAGCAGGCATCTAATATGGATAGGCCAGGCTTTAAAGATAGTAGCCCCGCTGCAAGCTGTGCGGCTTCATCTTGCACACTTACATCGCCCTCAGAAAAGCCTGGCAGAGCAGAGACGTCGACAGGTGAAGCTAGGACGACGCCGTCTTCGCTGTGCATTGTTTTGACTGCAGGGATACCCGCATCTTCTAGGCGCTGCATATAGTCATTGCGGAGGCCATGCCGCCGATTAACTCTTAAAGTCATTGGGCCACGATCATTATTGGCCGCGATAATAGCGTCAGCCGTGGTTTGAGTCCAAGCGTCAACGAGCTTGTTCATTAGCCATTTTGGATGAGCAGATTGAAATGTTGCGTTGTTAGCTTGTTCTTCTAGCAAATCCATTTTTTGCCGTTGAAAACTCCTTAATACAGCATTAACTAACCCTTTTGCCCATTTACGATTAAGGCCATTGACGGCGGAAACTGTTTCATTGACCACGGCATGCTCTGATATTCGCATATACATCAGCTGGTAAATACCACAGGCCATCAGACCTTGAACTTCTAAATCTTTTTCACGCAGAGGTTTTTGGATCAGCTGCTTTAGCAATATTGAAATCTGTGGGTACCAGCGCAGAGAGCCGAAGCAGATTTCTTTAAATAGCGCGCGATCCTTTTCATCAACGCGGGCGGCATATTCGGGGAGGAGCATTGATAGCGACTGACCTCGAAGTACCTGAGCGACAACTTCTGCAGCCGCGACGCGAATAGGTAGCTGCCTCGTGTTTTTTGGTTTATAGGCCAAGTAATTTCCCGCTAGCAAATAGCTCTGAACGTGACTTCAATAGCTCTCCAATCGGCATTCGTGGTTTCCCGGCCAACTGAATTTCCCTTAGCAGCAATGCATCTTGGCCGCAGCCAACTAATAGGCCATTGGCGTCAAAGGAGCTTATGTGCCCCGCTGCCCCGCTATTAAGCCCCGCTATAACCGTCGCATCCCAGACTTTGAAGCGCTGCCCTTCAATTAATGAAAAAGCGGTTGGCGAAGGATTAAAAGCCCGAACGCAACGATCTATAGTAGTCGCGGGTAGACTCCAATCAATTAGCGCTTCAGCTTTATCAATTTTGGCAGCGTAGGTGCTCCGACTACTATCTTGTTCGATGCTAACCGCATTGCCCGCTTCAAGTTTGACAAGCATGGCAGTTAATGACGAAGAACCTAAGGCTGCGAGCCTCTGATATAAGGTTCCGCTAGTTTCTCCGTTAGCTAGGGAGCACCTAGAGGTTGAGAGAATCGAGCCGGTGTCTAGACCTGAATCCATTTGCATGATGGTGACACCACTCTCGGTATCGCCTGCTTCAATGGCTCTCTGGATAGGAGCGGCCCCGCGCCATCGTGGAAGTACTGACCCATGAACATTAATACAGCCGAGCCGCGGAGTGTCTAAGATAGCCTGTGGAAGAATTAGACCATAGGCTACAACCACCATGAGATCTGCCCTCAGATCGGCCATCAATTCTTGTTGTCCATGTTCTCGAAGAGAAGCGGGTTGCAATACCTTAATACCATGAGCCTCAGCTAGTTTTTTTACTGGACTTGCTGAAAGCTTTTTCCCTCGACCCGCAGGACGATCTGGTTGGGTATAGACTGCTAAGATCTGATGGCTACTATCACTGATAATAGACTGGAGATGAGATGCAGCAAAATCTGGTGTTCCAGCGAAAATAATTCTCACTTTACATACATCCTATGCCAGCTGTTTTTTCATCTTTTTACGGATCATTTGTCTTTTCAAAGGGGAAAGATAGTCGACGAACAATTTTCCCTCTAGGTGATCAATTTCGTGCTGTATACAAATGGCTAAAAGTCCGGAGGCCTCTTCTTTGAAGGCATTTCCATCACGATCCAAAGCAGAAATCATGACATGAATTGGACGGTCTACAGTTTCATAAAAGCCTGGAACAGAGAGACAGCCTTCGTCATACGGCTCTGTACTTTCATCTAGGACCTCGATTTCAGGATTAATGAAGACCCTAGGTTGAGAGCGGTCTTCAGTCAAGTCCATGACGATGACACGCTGATGCACGTCTACCTGAGAGGCTGCTAAGCCAATACCATCAGAGGCGATCATCGTTTCCAGCATATCGTCCACCAGACAACGGATCGAGTCATCTACCTCTTTTACCGGCGAGGCCTTAATGCGCAATCGTGGGTTTGGATACTGAAGAATGTCTAGTTTAGCCATGAATTCATTATTCTGAGTGTCACTACATTTGTTGATAGGGTTACGGCCATTAGTATACATGATCAGCACTAAAATGAAGATGAAAGCACATTGAAAATCTATTGCGGGGGTATTAATACCTAGGTGCGGTTGGCTGAAAGAGGCTCGCGAAGCCATGTGCTGCAGGGGCGAGCGCGCTTAGATCATAGAAGTGATGTAGTTCACAAAAACAAAGAGTTATTAATGCTACCGTTTCGGAAACCCTCTAACGCGCTCATTAAAACCTAAGGCCACAACTGTGAAGGCTCATCGAAGCTTATTTATATATTTCCTTTTCCTTTCATCCCTGGCGACAGCGGTCGGACAAGATGTAACCGCGGCAAAGCTAGAAAGTGATTTGATCAAAGAAACTGCACGACAACAATACACTGTTGTTAAAGGGGATACCCTGTGGGACATATCGGGTCAATTTTTAAAGCACCCATGGAAGTGGCCAGAAATATGGCATGAAAACTCACAAATCGAGAACCCCCACCTGATCTATCCAGGGGATTTAATTACCCTTAATTTTGTGGGTGGCGCCCCTCGCCTTACGCTGACGCGTAACCTTAATCTTTCGCCTGAGATTAAATATCTGCCGCACGTTTCTGCTGACGAGGTAGTGCCCTTAGCAGTAATCAACCGCTTCTTAACTTATGCTCAATTTAGGTCATTTGCTGAAGTAAACAACGCACCTTCTATCTTGTCAGGCGCGGACGATCAAATATTAATTGGCTTGGATGACGAATTTTATACTTTGGCCACGATGCAGGACACCGAATATGGCGTCTTTCGCCAAGAGGATGACTACCTAGACCCTATTACGAGCGATGTTCTTGGAGTGAGGCTGACGCATCTGGGTGAGGCGCGTCTGGTCAGACAAGATGAAGGGGTCGCGACCTTAAAAGCAATTTCAGCAAAACAAGCTTTTCGCCGGGGCGATAAAATTCTCGGGACACAACAAACTATTCTACTGGAAAAAATTTCTCCTAGAGCGCCTGCCCAAAGCATTGAAGGGCACGTTCTAGCCATTGAAAATATGACGCTGTTTGCTGGGCAAATGGACATTATTGCGATTAATAAGGGTAAGCAGTCGGGAGTCCAAGTTGGAGATATCTTAAATATATTTAGCCAAAGCAAAGCAGTGCAGGATGATCAAGGATCTCTAACAATTCAGTTACTTGATAGGCGCATTGGCCTTGCTGTCGTATTTTCTATTTATAAAAAGATAGCCTATGCCATCGTAATGAAAGCGGTAAGTCCAGTTCAGGCTGGAGACATCTTAAAAAGTCCAGAAGACTAAATCTTTGGGCATGACTTCAATTTTACTCCATTAGAAAAGGGAGGCTTCGCAGAGTGACGAATCACGATGCATTTAGCGAAACTGAATGCGCCTTCATTGCTCAGTCAATAGAGGGGTTAACACGCAGCATCCAGAGCCAATGTCTTCAGCAGACAAAATCTTATCTGGAGCTATTTACGGGAAATGTTGAGGCCTATTCACCTGATTTCAAGCCCATGATGGCACTATTTCAACAGCGGTATTTTCGGCAGGATTGGCGCTCCGAGATAGATGAGCTTAGAGAGAATTTGCGCCAGACTAATGCCGTTATTATATCGATCACTAGCTCCGACTACCCCGAGCAACTTAAGTTCATAAGTGCCCCACCCCCACTTTTATACGTCAAGGGAGATTTAAACAATTTGCACTTGCCTCAGATTGCCATTGTCGGCAGTAGGCAAATGACGCGTGTAGGCGGAACTAATGCTAGAGGTTGGGCTAAGTTTTTGGCAGGGAGTGGCTTTACCGTTACTAGCGGCCTTGCGTTAGGTGTTGATGGGGCCGCTCACCAAGGAGCATTGCAGGCCCACAACGGGAGAACTGTTGGCGTAATGGCGACGGGGATTGAAGCTGTCTATCCCGCACGTCATCGTGATTTAGCCTGCCAGATGCTGGAGTCCGGTGGAACCTTGGTAACTGAATTCCACTATGGTGAAAAGCCGATTGCCCGGCATTTCCCTCAGCGGAACCGGATTATCAGCGGGCTAAGTTTAGGCGTTTTGGTGATTGAAGCTGCGGTCAAGAGCGGCTCACTTATCACAGCTCGTTATGCGGCAGAGCAAAATCGCGAAGTTTTTGCTATTCCAGGCTCCATCCATAGTCCTCAAAGTAAAGGCTGCCACTTATTGATTAAGCAGGGCGCGCACTTGGTGGAGACAGCAGCGGACATTATCGCAGAACTTGGAGGGGCATTAGCTGGGATGAGAGATAGCATTTCAAAGCCCCATAGCTCGCCTTCGGTGGCGACCAAAATATTGACAGATGAGGAGCATCAAGCCCTTGGAATTTTAGGGTACGAGCCTATTGATTTGGATGGGCTTATGCATTTTAGCCCATGGTCGGTAGCAAGGCTCTCTCAAATTTTGGTTGCCCTGGAATTGAAAAATATAATAGTCAATGAAAATGGGTTTTACCAGAGACTAGTTTAGTTCGCAGGCCATTGGGGTCACCAGAGTTCGAGGATGCCCAAATTTCAGTGACCTACAGCAGAATAGCGCACGTCACATAGTTGCACATCGCCAGTGGTTGCGGTAGTCTGCGGAATTATTAGTAAAGTGAATAATGTTATGAGTAAACCTTTTGTTGCGATTTTAATGGGCTCTGATTCCGACTTGCCGGTTATGGAAGCTAGCTTTGAGATTTTGAAAAAGTTTGATATTCCTTTTGAGGTTAAGGTGACTTCCGCGCATCGTACGCCCGAAGCCACCCACACCTTTGTAACAGACGCTGATGCCCGAGGATGTGTTGCCTTTATATGTGCAGCGGGGATGGCCGCACATTTAGCTGGAGCGGTTTCCGCGACGACATTAAAGCCAGTTATTGGTGTTCCTATTAACGGGTCGCTAGATGGCCTCGACGCGCTCCTTTCAACGGTGCAAATGCCCGGTGGCATACCTGTAGCAACGGTAGCTATTGGTAAGGCGGGGGCAAAAAACGCAGCCTACTTGGCAGCTCAAATTATCGGCGCTTCTGATCCTGAAATGCATCAAAAATTGATTGATGAACGTGCGGCTAATGCTGCGGCGATTATCGCAAAAGATGCCGCCCTTCAGGAAAAGCTGAAAAACAGCTGATTACCTTGTGAGTGAATGGAGCGACCACGCTCAAATCGTCCAGGCGACACAGATCCTTAAAGAAGGGGGTGTAGTTGCCTATCCTACGGAAGCTGTTTGGGGATTGGGGTGTGATCCTTGGTCTGAAGCAGGTGTAGAAAAAATTCTTCGCTTAAAGAACCGTCATGTCGATAAAGGACTGATCTTAATCGCCAGCGAGGTCTCTCAGTTTGAGTCTCTACTCCAGGGCCTGGACCAATGCCAGCGCGATCGTTTCGGTGACAGCCGAGTTAAGCCGACGACATGGCTCGTACCTCATAATGGCTCCGCTCCGCGTTGGATTGTTGGCCGACATAACACCATTGCTCTGCGCGTGACTAAGCACCCACTGGCGGCGGCACTTTGTGATTTATTTGGCGGGCCAATTGTCTCAACTTCGGCAAACCCGCAAAGTTTGCCCGCGGCCGTCACAGGGCATAAAGTACAAGATTATTTTGGCAAAGACATAGATTTTCAGACTGCCGGCGAGATTGGGTTGGCAGCGAAAGAAAGTGAGATCAGAGACTTACTAACTGGAGGGGTAATTCGGCCAGGATAGAATGGACACAATCGACAAACAAAAAGTGAAGGACTATTTACTCGGGTTGCAAGATGACATTTGTTCGGCATTGCGGGCTGAAGATAGTGTTGCCTGGCGTGAAGATAATTGGACACGTGATCAGGGTGGCGGTGGTCGGAGCAGGGTCGCTGCGGAGGGCACTGATTTTGAGAAAGTAGGAGTGAACTTTTCTCATGTGTATGGTGATCAATTACCCCCTACAGCCAGCCAGAGCCGGCCCGAACTCGCGGGGCGAAGCTGGCAGGCCATGGGCGTCTCTTTAGTCATACACCCACAAAACCCCTACGTCCCGACCGCGCATGCTAATGTCCGATTTTTTATTGCAGAGAAAGAGGGCGCTGATCCGGTATGGTGGTTTGGTGGGGGTTACGACCTTACTCCCTATTATGGAAACGATGAGGATTGTCGGCATTGGCACAGCACAGCCAAGGAAGCCTGTGATCCATTTTCTATGGAGCTCTATCCTCGGTTAAAGAGGTGGTGTGACGATTACTTTTACTTGCCTCACCGAAGGGAGCCCCGGGGCATTGGCGGCTTATTCTTTGATGATTTTAACGAGCTTGGATTTGATCAGAGTTTTGCTCTTATGCGTAGCGTTGGTGACAGTTTTTCATCCGCTTACATGCCTATTTTTCAACGTCGACGAAAGATGGCTTATGGGGAGAGAGAGCGAAAATTCCAACTTTATCGCCGCGGCAGGTACGTGGAGTTTAATCTGGTTCATGATCGGGGCACCTTGTTTGGTCTTCAAAGTGACGGCCGCACAGAGTCAATTTTAATGTCCCTACCGCCATTGGTGCGCTGGGATTATGACTGGTCACCAGAGCCGGGCTCCGATGAAGCCGAGCTTTACGATAAATATTTAATTCAGCAGGAATGGGTTTGATGACAGATAAATACGCGGTTTTTGGAAACCCTATTGCTCACACGCGATCTCCTATGATTCATCAAATGTTCGCTGAGCAGGCTGGTCAGCAGATGGAGTATGCTTCTCAGTTGGTCGAGGAAAATAATTTTACTGCAGCAGCAGACCATTTTTTTCTTAATGGCGGCAAGGGCTTAAATGTTACGGTCCCGTTCAAGCAGGACGCCTTTAATTATGCGCCCAAGAAAACCAAAAGAGCGTCATTAGCGGGTGCGGTAAATACGCTTACCATGCAACCTGACGGCACAGTGCTTGGAGATACCACTGACGGTGTTGGCCTAGTGGGAGATATTGTCAATCAGCTGAACTGGACAATAAAAGCTAAGCGAGTACTGGTGTTGGGCGCTGGAGGTGCCGTTAAAAGTATTTTGGAGCCGCTTTTAGCGCAGCAGCCTCAGCATGTAGTGATTGCAAATAGAACACTGAGCAAGGCGCTTAAACTAGCCAAAGATTTTGCCGAGCTGGGCTATTTATTGGGCTGTAGTCTGGAAATGCTAGATGGGCAAGAGTTTGACCTGATTATTAATGGCACCAGCGCGAGCCTTCATGGATCGGAGCTTAGTTTGCCGAAGAGTTTGATTGGGGCTGAAGGTTCTGCCTGCTATGACATGATGTACGGTTCTTCGCCAACGCCCTTTGTTCAGTGGGCGTTAAACGGCGGTGCGATAGCGTCAGACGGTTTGGGAATGTTAGTTGGGCAGGCCGCTGAGTCATTCTACTCATGGCGGGGAGTGCGACCGAGCACCACCGATGTGCTTAAGGCTTTACGGAGCGCGCTTTGATATTTAGCCTTGCTCACGCTCCAGTAAATACTGATTTTTTAATTTCACGTAATTGGAGGGAGAGTAGCTAAAAAAGGACTTCTCCTTTTCGCTGACCTCACGTAACGGTTTACAAGGATTGCCAACATAGACGAAACCACTGGTGAGGGTTTTTCCTGGCGGTACCATGCATCCAGCGCCAATGATTACTTCGTCTTCTACGATTGCCCCATCATTCACAATGGCGCCGTTACCCACTAAAATCCGGTTACCTAAAGTGCAGCCATGAAGGATTGCTCGATGACCAACAACAACGTCCTCACCAATACTTAACGGCCAGCCTGCAGGATTAAAATCAGAGGAATGCGTAATATGTAGCACTGCATTGTCTTGGATATTGGATCGAGCGCCAATACTAATAGAATGCATGTCCCCACGAATAACTGCCCCAGGCCAAACAGACACATCGTCTCCTAAACAAACATTACCAATAACAGTTGCAGCGGGGTCGACATAAACTCGAAGGCCGAGATTAGGAGAAATTCCCCTGTGAGAGCGAATAGAGTGATCCATATTGAACAATGCCATATATAATAGAGTCCCCTATTGTGATGATAATGTGATGGTTTTTTCAACTAAAAAAAGATTTATTGCCGGCGTGACCTGCCCCAAGTGCGCTGTTATGGATAAACTTCAGGCTTTTTCTGAGGGCGGAGTCGATTTCCGGGAGTGTGTTAGTTGCGGCTTTAAAGATGAAATGCGGATTTCGTCGTCGCCAAGAGAAATTCAAACGCGAGTTAATCTCAGTAAAGATGAAATTGATCAACAGATTAGTCCGGTAAAAATTCTCGACCCTAAGGGGTGAGGCGCTGGATAATCAATCGCCAGTTGAAGAGTAATACGACGCAGTCACGTTCTATTAAATTTGAACCCATTCACGCTAGTGAAACGTATCTTTGTTTGCTACAATCGCGCCGCGCGAGCCGATGGGTTAGATGGGAGGTTCGCGTTAAAAGTATGAAATAACCGTATTTTGTGAATTACCATGGAGAATGAAGCGATGATGAAAAGAGCGAAAGCGCTTTTCTTGGGTTTGCTGAGTCCCTCGAGTTTGTTACTCGCGGGAAGCGTTAGCGCAGAGAGCGCGACGCGGCAGCTTAATATGCCCCGAGGAGTTACCGAAGTTAGCCAGGCGGCTTATGACATTCACATGATCATGATATGGATCTGTACGGTCATCGGTGTTCTTGTGTTTGGCTTTATGTTCTATGTTATGTATGCCCACCGCAAATCCAGAGGTGTCACGGCCGCAAATTTTCATGAGAACCTGGTGGTAGAGATACTCTGGACCATTATACCTGCGCTCATTCTGATTGTGATGGCCGTGCCAGCTACGACGGCGCTGCTCAAAGTTTATGACACTGGAAATCCGGACATTGACATAAAAGTGACTGGATATCAGTGGAAATGGCAGTATGAATATATTGGTGAGGGCGTTAAGTTCATGAGTGAACTTCGCACATCGCAGGACGAAATCTATGGGCGCGCTCCAAAGGGTGAGCATTATCTGCGTGAAGTAACCCAGCCCTTGGTGATTCCTACCAATAAAAAAGTTCGCTTTTTAATTACTGGCAACGATGTTATCCATAGCTGGTGGGTGCCTGATTTTGGCGTCAAAAGAGACGCGGTGCCAGGGCTCTTTACCGCAGCTTGGGCGAAGACTGATCAACCCGGAACCTATGTGGGCGAGTGCACCGAACTTTGTGGCTTGGGTCATGCGTTCATGCCTGTAGTCGTTGAGGTCAAAGAAGAAGCTGAATATGAGGAGTGGCTGGCAGGGAAAAAAGAAGAGGCAGCGCTCTACGCTTCTACTATAGGTAAGCAATGGACTTTTGACGAGCTAATGGTAAAAGGCGAAGAAGTGTACGGTCGCTCCTGTGCAGGCTGTCACCAAGCCAACGGCGAAGGTATTGCAGGAGTATTCCCCGCACTGAAAGATAGCCCTATCGCATTAGGGCCAGCAGAAGGACATATCGGCATTCTTATTGAGGGTGTCGCCGGTTCTTCCATGCAGTCTTTCGCAGAGCAGCTCTCAGAAGTTGAGATTGCCGCTGTTGTGCATTATGAACGTAATGCTTGGGGTAACGATGTCGGTGATATTGTTCAGCCAATCGACGTTCTTAACTTCAAACAAAGCCAATAGGGAGTAACTTAAATGGCTCACGGTCCTTCACAAAACTTTTTTAGCCGCTGGCTTTTCAGTACCAATCATAAAGATATTGGCACCCTATACCTGTGGTTTAGTTTTGCAATGTTTCTGCTTGGCGGTTTTTTTGCAATGGTTATCCGGGCGGAATTATTCCAGCCAGGAATGCAGTTGATTAAGCCAGAATTTTTCGTTCAAATGACCACCATGCATGGGCTGGTGATGGTTTTTGGCGCTATCATGCCAGCCTTTGTTGGATTAGCTAATTGGATGATTCCGATGATGATCGGCGCGCCGGATATGGCTTTGCCGCGGATGAATAACCTAAGCTTTTGGATCTTACCTTTTGCGTTTACCATGCTGACCGCTACATTGTTTATGGAAGGCGGTGGGCCCAACTTTGGTTGGACATTCTATGCCCCTCTATCGACAACCTATGCACCCGACACGGTTAACTATTTCATTTTTGGTGTTCATATGATGGGTGCTTCTTCAATCATGGGCTCGATTAATATTATTGCTACCGTGATGAATATGCGCGCACCGGGTATGACGTACATGAAGATGCCGTTGTTTGTCTGGACTTGGGTGATCACTGCGTTTTTGTTAGTCGCGGTAATGCCCGTGTTGGCAGGCGCAGTCACTATGATGCTGATGGATATCAACTTTGGCACTAGCTTCTTTGATGCTGCTGGCGGTGGCGATCCGGTTCTGTTCCAGCATGTGTTCTGGTTCTTTGGACACCCTGAGGTTTATATTATTATCTTGCCTGCTTTTGGTGTGGTTTCGCAGATCATTCCAACCTTTAGCCGCAAGCCGCTGTTTGGTTATTCTTCAATGGTTTATGCCACAGCCTCCATCGCCTTTCTATCATTTATAGTGTGGGCTCACCACATGTTTACGGTGGGCATGCCGATTGCTGGCGAACTGTACTTTATGTACGCCACGATGTTGATTGCGGTGCCAACAGGCGTCAAAGTGTTTAATTGGATCACCACCATGTACAAAGGTGCTCTGACTTTTGAAACGCCGATGCTGTTTAGTATTGCCTTTGTGATTTTGTTTACCTTCGGTGGATTTACCGGGATGATGCTGTCGATTGCGGCTGCTGATACTCAGTACCATGACACCTACTTCGTCGTGGCTCATTTTCACTACGTTATGGTAGCCGGCGCGGTGTTTAGTGGCACGGCCGCAGTCTATTATTGGTTGCCTAAGTGGTGCGGCAGAATGTACGACGAAACTATGGGCAAAGTGCAGTTTTGGATTGCCTTTATCGCATTTAATATTACCTTTATGCCTCAGCACTTTTTGGGCTTAGCTGGCATGCCGCGCCGATATTCTGATTATGGCCTGCAATTTGCGGATTGGAATATGGTGTCAAGCATTGGTGCCTTTTTGTATGGTGGAGCCCAGTTGTTGTTCTTATACAACGTTATCCGAACCATCGGTTGGGGTAAGCCAATTGACGATCCTCAAGTTTGGGAAGGCGCCGTAGGTTTGGAATGGACAGTGCCCACTCCGGCACCATTCCATACTTTCTCAACGCCACCTGTTGTCAAGTAGTAGAGGTTAAGGATAAAGATGAGTGAAACATCGAGACATCGCGGCTTACTAATTAAGTTATTGATGGGTGCTGTGGCAATGTTTGCGTTTGCAATATTTGTGTTGCCTCCGCTCTATGATCTTTTTTGTGAGTTCACTGGGATTGGAGGCAAGACTGGCGGCGCCTACACTGTTAGTGAAGTAACGATAGATACTTCGCGTAAGGTGGAAGTGCAGTTTGTGGCGACCAACAATGCCACCATGCCTTGGGACTTTTATCCTACAGAGTACAAGGTGTTTGTTCATCCTGGAGAGTCACGCGAGATCACATTTTTTGCGCGCAATAAAACGAGTAGTGACATGGTTGCACAGGCAATTCCTAATGTGTTGCCTAATAATGCAGCAGACTATTTTCTCAAAACCGAATGCTTTTGTTTTAACAATCAGCCGCTGGGTGCTGGTGAGCAGGCGGAGCTAGCTGTCGTGTTTGTTATTGATCCTGACTTACCCGTCAGCGTCAATACAGTTACTTTGTCATACACGCTTTTTGATATAACCGACCGCATGCCGATGCAGGTTTCACAAATACAGTAAATGGAGATTAATTATGTCATCTGAAGGTTCTTATTACGTACCCGAGCAAAGCAAACTGCCCCTTGCGGCGGCTACGGGTATGGGCGTAATGGGCTACGGAGCGGCTAGCTGGGTAATCGATGGCGGCACATCAACGATATTTTTGATCGGTTCGCTAATCATGGCGGTGGTAATGTATAGGTGGTGGAGCCTAGTTATCGAAGAAAATACGCAAGGCATCGTGAGTGATCAGTTAAAACATTCTTACGTATTGGGGATGTACTGGTTTATTTTCTCCGAGCTGATGTTCTTTGTGTGCTTCTTTGGGTCTCTTTTCTACGTAAGAGTCTTGGTAGGACCTTGGCTTGGCGGTGAAGCCGCCATTGGATTGTTTGATGATACGGCCACCGATGCGGCTATAGCGAATGCAACACATCTCTGGCCTGGTTATGATGCGACCTGGCCTCCATTAGTGACTCCTGATCAGGTGGCTACCTTGGCTGCTAATCCAAATGCGACTGAGTTTCAATTTAAAGGCCCTGAGCATGCGATGAGTTTTCCGGGGTGGAGCTTTAGTCAGTTATTGGGGTGGTTGCCGCTTTGGAATACGATTGTTCTACTGACATCAAGCGGAACGGTGCATATCGCTCATCACGCCTTAAAAGAAGGCAACCGAAAAAAATTCGTAACATGGTTGGGTTTGACCGTCTTGTTAGGCGTTATCTTTTTGTTCTTGCAGGCAGAAGAGTATATTCACGCTTACCAGGAATTAGGGCTTACCTTAGAGTCGGGTATCTATGGCACGACCTTCTTTTTGTTGACTGGATTCCATGGTGCTCATGTAACGTTGGGAACGATCATGCTCTTTATCGCTTTTCTTCGTGGGGCTAAGGGCCAGTTCACCGATAAAGATCACTTCGGATTTGAAATGGCAGCTTGGTACTGGCATTTTGTAGATGTTATTTGGATTGGCTTATTTCTTATTGTCTATGTGCTTGGTTAGGGGTTGATCAGGCACGTAAACGGCTAGGTAACTCCTGGCCGTTTTTATCTTAGGAGTATTATTTTAGTCATCGGCGGGTTTAGAGCGTTGTTGCATTGGCACCGTCGCTTCTGGATGTAATTGTCGATCCCAAGGGGCCTTGCTGGTAATCTGTCCGGTATAGGCACCATAAACAATTGTGCCTAGTAACATCGTCGCTAATGTAACTCGAACCCCCAGGCTATTGAATAGCCGGCGCTGAGAGTCTCCTAGGTCTTTGACCAAAAATCGAAGTCCACCAAAAAGGCTAATGACAACGGCAATAAATAGAACAATGATTATTACTTTTAACATCATGGGATTATCTGCTCTTCAAAAAAGGTGAATTTAAACACAAATGGATCAAGACCCCCAATCTTCTGTGCAGCAATTTCACTGGCAGCCCAATAAAAAACTATTGGTGCTAGTGTTTTTTTTGTTTCCACTGCTGATTCTCTTGGGGTTTTGGCAGTTGGACCGAGCCGATGAAAAAAGCGCGATTGTTGCTGCTTTTAGTGCCAATCAACAAGCGGTACCAGCTAACGTAAATACATTATTAGAAGGCGGCAATCAACAGTACAGGCCAGCTTGGCTGACAGGGACCCTCGATTCGTCGCGCCAGATAGTGTTGGATAATCGTGTTAAAAATGGCCGGCCTGGCTACGAGATACTAGAGCCGATGAGCATTGAAGGGTTTGAGGTGGCTGGCCAATCACAAACGGTGTTAGTTAATCGTGGTTGGGTGCCGGCCTCATTAGATAGAACTCAGCTGCCTGAGGTGGAGCCAGTTATTGGCGAGGTTCAATTGCGTGGTTTTTTGTATCATAACCTTCGTGGTGGTTATCGATTAGACGACCAAATCACAGTGGTGTTGCAATGGCCGAGTCGGGTTGGGTGGATTTCGGTTGAGCGTGCCGAAGAGTTATTTGGAGAGCCTTTTTATGAGTATCAATTACGGCTCGATAGTGACTCGATAGGGGCCTTAGAAACTGGCTGGGTGACTGTTGCTGTGCAACCTGAAAAGCATACAGCCTATGCTGTTCAGTGGTTTGTGATGGCTGCGGTACTATTGGTTATGACATTGATCGCCAACTCTAACGTTGGCAGTTGGATTAAACAGTTTAGAAGGCCCTAGGGGGCCGCATAAAAGGATAGAAGAGTATGACTGATAGCAGCGCAACAACCGTAAAGCAGCGCGGATTTAGATATCAAATTTGGTTGATGCTATTTATCGTCGGTGGCGTTATTTTGGCTGGTTTTATTATGGTGCCTAAGACGGAAGAACAGCGACAGCAGATGATTGAATTGCTTGGAACCACCAATCTTGGGGCGTTGGTTAAGCCTACGCTGGACTTTTCGCCAGTCCTAGTTGATTTACCTGCAACTGATAAAGCAAAGTGGAAGGTAGTTACGGTCGGTGGTATTGGCTGCGATCAGATCTGTGAGGATATGTTGTTTAATAGTCGGCAGGTGCATATGCTGATGGGTAAGCTGACAGGTCGCGTTGAAAGAGTTTATCTACCAGATGTCGGTTCGATTGATCCCCAGCAGATAGACGCACTTAAGGTTGTTCATCCATTTCTTACTATTATGCCGACAGTCCCTAAGTTGGTTGCTCAGATAATCTCAGGAAGCTCTTCTGATTGGGACATGCAAGAACCCAGATATTTCGTGGTTACACCAGATCACAGGGCAATTCTCTATTACACCAAAGATCATGATGGCAGCGGATTACTCGAAGACCTTAAACATCTGCTAAAATATTCTCCAGACCGATAATGAACGGCGAGTTAAATTATAGTTACCCGGGAAATTCTGGAGTGAATGTTCATGCCTAACACCGAACTCAATAACCCTATCGTTAGCTGGCGTGACTACCTTGAGTTGTGCAAGCCCAATGTCGTGGCGTTGATGATACTCACTTCGGTGATTGGCATGTTGTTAGCCACCGATCAATCAATACCGCTAAGCGTTTTTATTTTTGGCAATCTAGGTATAGCCCTTGTCGCCGGTTCAGCAGCTGCGGTTAACCACATTGTGGATCGTCATGTTGATGATAAAATGGCGCGCACACTTAACCGGCCGCTCGTGCAGGGCAGGCTAAAGCCGCAGCAAGCGACCATTTTTGCTTTAGTCACCGGTATATTTGGTATGGCGTTCCTTCTTATCTTTACTAACGTCCTAACGGCTTGGCTAACCTTGGCGGCCCTAGTGGGCTATGCCTTCGTCTACACTATGTTTTTAAAGCGCGCTACGCCTCAGAATATTGTTATTGGTGGTCTTGCAGGAGCGGCTCCCCCCTTGCTAGGGTGGACCGCGGTGACGGGAGAGATTCACTACAACGCATTGCTTTTAGTGCTAGTTATCTTTGCTTGGACGCCGCCGCACTTTTGGGCTTTAGCGGTGCACCGTAAAGATGAGTACGCAAAGGCTAAAATTCCTATGCTACCGGTAACGCATGGTGAAAAATACACGAAAATCAATATCCTTTTGTACACCTTGTTGTTAGTGGTAGTAACCACCCTGCCGTATCTCACCGGCATGTTTGGCTGGTTATACCTAGCGGGCTCGTTACTTTTAGGGGCGGGTTTTTTATATTGGGCGGTGGTCATGTTGCTCAGTGAGGGCGGAAATTCAGGCATGAAAACGTTTCAGTACTCGATCTTTTATTTGATGGTGTTATTTGGTCTTATGTTGATAGACCACTACCTCATAGAACCAGTGATATATTTACCAGCGACATAGGGAGTTATTTGATGGCAGATCAGCAGGTTGGCATTCGCCGTACTATTATTATTATTGTTTGCTTTATTGTCTTGGTGATTTTCGGTTTCATTTGGCGTATGAACCAGCCGGTTATCATGAGCGTGCAAGATCTTAGGATTAATGGCGCGATTGTTCTAAATACGCCACGAAAATTTAGTGATTTTGATCTTATTGATCACCGTGGGGATGCCTTTACGCTAGAGAGGTTGAAAGGCCAGTGGAGTATGATTTTCTTTGGCTTTACCAATTGTCCTGATGTTTGCCCAACCACCCTTGCCACCCTTAATGAAACGTATAGCAAGCTAAAAGACAGTGAGAAGGAGAATCTCCAGGTTATTATGGTGTCTCTGGATCCTGAGCGAGACACGGTAGATAAGTTAGACCAATACATGCCTTATTTTAATGCTGAATTTGTTGGTGTTACAGGCAATAAGCACTTTATTAAGCGCTTTACTACTGAGATCAACATCGCCTACAACCAGGTGCCTTTGGGTGGAGATGATTACACGGTTGATCACAGCTCCCAGATTGTATTAGTTAATCCCAATGGCCACTATCATGGCTTTTTTAAATCGCCCCACAGCGCGATTATGCTGCGCAAGACCTGGCGTTCAATCTATGGTACGTTTTGAGTTTATGTTCTCTGGGGGCGACAAAGCGACACGCTAAATAGGAATGCCGCACAGATGACCACTGACGGCCCTGCCGGTGCGTCGCTATACCAAGACATTGCAAGGCCCATAACTACAGTCAGCATGGCAATAATGCTGGCCATCACCGCCATCTGCTCTGGCGTTTTTGTCAGTCGTCGGGCAGTCGCGGCAGGAATAATTAATAGAGCAGTAATCAATAAAACCCCAACTACTTTCATAGCCAGCGCGATGACCAACGCGGTGATTAGCATTAGTGCCGTCCGCACTAGAGCGACATTTGTTCCCTCTACCGCAGCTAATTCAGGGTCCACGGTAATATTAATAAGCTGTTGCCAGAGTAATGCCAACAGGGTCAGAACTACTGCCGATAATCCGTAAATAACCCATAGATCGTTTTTAGTGACGGCTAGCAAGTCTCCAAATAGTAGAGACATCAAGTCAACTCGCACATCGGGCAACAACGCGATAATGACTAGACCCGCTGCCAGGGCAGAGTGAGACAAAATTCCTAGCACGGTATCTAAGGCCAAAAATCCTCGCTGCTCTAGGTAGACAAGCCCGAGTGCCATAACTAATGGCACTGCTGTGACGGTTATATTGAGATTAATATCGAGCATGACGCCAAGCGAAACACCAAGCAGGGCACTGTGAGCTAGAGTGTCGCCAAAGTATGCCATACGACGCCAAACCACAAAGCAACCTAAGGGGCCTGCCACAAGGGCAACGCCAAGTCCCGCTAATAAAGCATAGATCAAGAAATCAGCCATGGTCACAATGCTCCCCACGCCCATCATCCAGAACATCACCATGTAAGCTATGATCATGGTCGTGATGGTGTGAATAAGGCGCCGTGGTTTGGCCAAAAATATCAAGATAGGCAGGATCTTGGGTAACATAGTCTGGATGGCCCTGGCAGCAAATATGCCGATTTAAACAGACCACTTTGTCGGTGGCAGACATGACTAGATGTAGGTCATGAGAGACCATTAATACGCCGCAGTTAAGGGTTTTGGCCAAGTCGCTAATCATTCGATAGAGGGTGTTTTGACCATTCACATCCACGCCTTGCACAGGCTCATCTAGGACCAATAGGTTTGGTTTTCGTAGTACCGCTCTTGCCAGCAGTGCACGCTGCACCTCCCCTCCTGACAACTCTTGAATAGGCGTAGCGGCTAAATGTGCAATCCCTACTGATTGCAAGGCTTCATGGCATGCTTGATGAGAGGTGTTGGCCAATTGTAAAAACCGGCATGTTGAAATGGGTAGTGTTGGGTCAATAGCTAGCTTTTGCGGCATGTACCCAACTTTAAGATCAGGCGTCCGCTTGATGTCTCCCGAGTCGGGCTTTAGCAAGCCAAGAACGATTCTCACTAGAGTTGATTTGCCTGCCCCGTTGGGGCCGATCAAGGTGGTTATCTCGCCTTGTTTAAGCTGCAGGCTGACGTCTTCTAACACCAACTTGCCTGCGAACCCTTTATTGATTTTGTCCAGTGATACTAGTAGTTTAGCCATGTGTTGTAGGCTCCGAAGCTTGGTCCGTGTCTTGAGAGCATTGAGGGCAGCGACCAAAAAGCTCGATACTTTGCGATTCGAGCTTAAATTGGGCCTTCTCGCTAGCATTTTGCAGCACATCATTTAGAGCACTGTGTGCGACCTCGGCGGCACTGCCGCAACCATTACAGATCATAAATAGATTGCTGTGTTCGCTGTTCGGAAAAGGGCAACCAATATAAGCATTTAAGGATGCCAGTCGGTGTACCAAGCCAAGATCAGAGAGGAACTCGATAGCGCGATAAACCGTCGGGGGAGCGATTGATTTGCCTGTAAGCTTGGATAGTTGGCCCTGGACCTGATATGCGCCCAGAGGCTGGTGACTTTGCCATAGTAGTCGCAAAACGGCTTCGCGAGTAGGCGTTAACCGCACGCCTTTTTCTAGGCAAAGATTGTTGGCTCGAGACAAGGCGGCATTGATACAGCGGCCGTGATCATGAGGTTGGTGCACTAAGCGAGAATTAGTTAGCATAAGCGGTCTTTTTCATTATGTTATGTTATAATATAACATATAAATAAAATATTTCCTTTCTTCTTTTGCTGGGTGCTAGTTTGAAAAAGATACATTATAACATTTTTGGTATTTTAATGCTCTTTTTTGCTTTAAATGCCGCTGGGACCAGCATTGACAGTCCTAAATACAGCAAGAATGTGGTTGCATCTGGCCCCTTAGTGGTGACTACTAATAAGCCGTTAGCCATTATTGCAAGGGCCGCACTAGGCGATAACGTAAAGGTGCAATTTTTGCAGTCTGCTAGTCAATCGTCTCATGATTTGACGCTCTCGATCTCGGCTTTGGGGAAAATCCAAAAAGCTCAATTAGTCGTTCTGCTCGGCGACCAAGTTGAGCCTCGAGTGGCCAAAGCCGTGTCGGCCCTGCCCCAAAATCGTGTTATTAGAGTCCTTGATTTACCGACGTTAAGGTTTCATGCAGAGTCTGACCAGGTTAGTCAAGACCATCAGCGTGATCCCCACGTTTGGCTTGACCCACAAAATGGCAACCTAATTGGTCGTGCCATCCAAGACATGTTTGGAGTAAAGGCTCGGAACATCATTGGTGAGATAGAAATTATGAGGTTGCGCAGCATACTTGCTCCATATGCTAAAAGTAATTATTTGACACATCACGATGCCTTTAGCCATTTTTCCCGTGGATTTGGGCTGTCCTCAGGGCTCTCGATTAGGGATGCAAGTGGCGGACAAAAAGGCGCTAGAAGCCAATATCTTCTTCGCAAGAATGCGTTACAAAGCGGTGTTCAGTGTGTTTTTGTGGAGCCACAATATGGCAATAAAGATGCACAAGTCATTGCTGACATACTTAATTTACCCATTATCAGTATTGATCCACAGGGAATGACTCAGACACTAATAGATGACGGTTATGAACAATTTATGCAGCGAATAGTCGCGCAATTTAAAGCCTGTTTCAGCTAAATACTGTATTCTCTGTTGAACTCTATAGCGTTTAAAAAGTAGCGAAACTATGCCTGAACAAATTCCACTAGTCTTAGTTGACGGATCTTCTTATCTTTACCGAGCCTATCATGCGTTGCCGCCACTGACCAATAGCAAGGGTATGCCCACGGGTGCGGTTAAAGGCGTCATCAACATGATGCGCCGGCTACAAAAAGATTACCCTCAAAGCACATTAGTGGTGGTGTTTGACGCCAAAGGCAAAACGTTTCGTGATGACATGTACAGTGAGTACAAAGCCAACCGGCCGCCGATGCCGGATGATCTTCGGCTGCAAATTGAGCCTATTCATCAAATCATTCAGGCCATGGGCTTGCCTATGCTAATTATCGATGGTGTTGAAGCTGACGACGTCATTGGCACCCTAGCTGTTCAGGCTACGCTCGCTAAACAGCCAGTGGTTGTCTCCACGGGGGACAAAGACATTGCCCAATTGGTTAATGAGTACATCACCTTAGTGAATACCATGACTAACACGGTTCTTGACAGAGAGGGGGTGATTGAAAAGTTTGGAATTCCCCCAGAATTAATTATTGATTACTTAGCCTTGCTGGGTGACAAATCTGACAACATCCCGGGCGTGCCGGGAGTCGGCGAAAAGACAGCCCTTGGATTACTGCAAGGGCTTGGCGGGCTTGACGCTATTTACTCTCGATTGGACGAGATATCTGTGTTGGAGTTTCGGGGGGCCAAAAAAATGGCACCTAAATTAGAAGAGCATAGGGACCTAGCTTATTTGTCTTATCAGTTGGCAACGATAAAAACCGATGTTGAAATGCCGCTGAACATTAGTCAGCTTCAGAATAGTCCCGCCGATGAGCAAGGGCTAGCCGCATTGTTTGCGGACATGGAATTTAAGACCTGGGTTGCAGAGAACGACAAAAGCAACAGTCCTAGAGGCGTGGAACGTGCCAGTTCAGCTCAGGCCAAACCAGCATTACCAGAAGTTGAAATTGTCCCAGCTGATATCGTCAAGGATTATGAAACAGTGTTAACAGAAGGTCAGTTGTCCGCCTGGGTAGAAAGAATAAAAGCCGCAGATTTGGTTGCTGTAGATACAGAAACAACCAGCTTGAACTATATGGTCGCCGATTTGGTGGGTATTTCCATAGCCGTTGATGCTGGTCAGGCTGCTTATATCCCATTTGGGCATGACTATCTAGGCGTTCCTGAACAATTATCACGTGACAGAGTAATGGCACATTTAAAGCCGTTATTAGAAAACCCCAGCATTAAAAAAGTAGGACAGAATATAAAATATGATATGAGTATCTTTGCGCAGCATGGTATTGCGTTAAAAGGTATTGAATTTGACACTATGCTTGAGTCTTATGTTTTGAACTCGGTCGCGACACGGCATGATATGGATAGCTTGGCAGACAAATACCTTGGTGAGCAGACTATCAAATTCACCGACATTGCAGGCAAAGGAGCCGGCCAGCTGACCTTTAATCACGTTGCTCTAGAAGAAGCTGGGCCCTATGCCGCTGAAGATGCTGATGTTACCTTGCGGTTGCATCAAGCGCTGTGGCCTAAGGTTTCCGCTGAGGCGACGTTGGCAAGCGTACTCACAGATATTGAGTTGCCACTAATCCCTGTCTTATCACGAATCGAGCGTACAGGCGCACTTGTAGATGACACTCTATTGTTTCATCAGAGCCAAGAACTTTCTGAGCGTATTGCAGAGCTAGAGCGCCAGGCATGGGCATTGGCCGAGCAAGAATTTAATTTAGCTTCACCAAAGCAACTTGGGGAAATTTTGTTTACCAAATTAGAGCTTCCGGTGTTGAAGAAAACAGCCAAGGGAGCACCTTCAACTAAAGAGGAGGTACTTCAGGAGCTAGCGCTCGATTACCCTCTGCCTAAGGTGTTATTGGAACATCGAGGACTGGCAAAGCTCAAATCGACCTACACCGATAAGTTGCCAACCATGATTAATCCGACGACTAAGCGTATACATACCTCGTACCATCAGGCTGGCACAGCCACTGGTCGGCTTTCGTCTTCAGATCCTAATTTGCAAAATATCCCAGTGAGGAGTGCCGAAGGTCGGCGAGTACGACAAGCATTTATTGCTGCTCCTGGATGTAAGATAGTCGCTGCGGATTACTCTCAGATTGAGTTGCGTATTATGGCTCATCTGTCTGAGGACCCAAGCCTGCTAGCGGCTTTTGCCGCCGGGCAAGATATTCATCGCGCAACCGCTGCCGAGGTCTTTGGCACAGACACTGAGTCGGTAACAGTAGATCAACGGCGTAGTGCCAAGGCGATTAACTTTGGGCTGATTTATGGTATGTCGGCTTTTGGCTTGGCACGGCAATTGAATATTGGCCGTAAGCAAGCAGCCGACTATATTGAGCTCTATTTCCAACGCTACCCCGGTGTACAACATTATATGAACAATATTCGGCATAGCGCTGCCGAGTTCGGCTATGTCGAAACCTATTTTGGGCGCAGGCTTTACTTGCCAGAAATTAGTTCTTCCAATGGCATGCGTCGACAAGCTGCTGAGCGTACTGCAATTAATGCGCCGATGCAGGGAACAGCGGCAGATATTATTAAGCTAGCCATGATCTCCGTAGATGATTGGCTGCAGAACAGTGATTTGGAGAGTGTCATAATCATGCAAGTTCATGATGAATTGGTTCTTGAAGTGCCAGAGCGAGAATTAGAAATAGTCTCGGCTGGGCTTGCTCAGCGAATGGAGCTGGCGACCAGCCTAAAAGTACCCTTAGTTGTTGATGTGGGCGTTGGCGATAACTGGGATGAAGCGCACTAAGCAGGGTTTCGCCACTCTGGATACTCAGGAATATCCTTGTTGCAAACTGACCAGAGTGGCTTTGAGGAACAAAAAATACTGTTGTCTACCGAGTGAGACGGCTCTTCATCTAGGGTGCCAATGGCGATCGAGATTTGATCATCTTGACCTACGAATTTATAGTAAAGGCTTGATCCACAGCATTTACAGAAGCCCCGTTCGGCTGTAATTGATGATTGATAAGTGAGTATTAGGGCCTGACCCTGAATCCATCTAAAATCTTGCCTCTGGACTTTGCCGTAAGTTGCGAAGGCAGCACCATGGAATTTTCGACACATAGCACAGTGGCAATTAGAGATTTCAGGATCAAAACAAGCAACTTCGTATTTTATCTGGCCACATAGGCAGCTACCGAGCATATTTACCCCTCTTTAATTCAAGAATAGCTGTTAACTTATAGGTATTAACAATAGCTAAGGAAATTAAAAATTGTAAAAAATACTAAATTATGAAAAATAAATTGAACTTCTTGTTTAAACCCTGTCAAAGAATAGGCAAGTGATGATTGCACATAATCTCCCCCGAGATAAAGAAGTAAAGGTAAGACTCCCAAGTAGTAGAGAAAAACTTAATCCAGTTTCTGGATTAAGTTTTTTTTTGCTTAAGAGATTTCGTCATTTACCGTAGTCACTTCAGCAACGCTAAAGCCTTCACTGAGCCAATGACTTAGCTGCTCCTCAAGTTCGGCCAAGCCCTGTTTCTTCAAGGCGGAAAACGTTTGAGCTGTAAATAAAGTCGCCTGGGGATCCATTTCACGGAGTAATTTATCTACTTTCAATAGAGTGCTTTGTGCTGGCCCACGTTTTAGTTTGTCAGACTTTGTCAGTAGAATATGTACGGGTAAACCTGCTTCCGCTGCCCAGTTAAGCATCTGCTGGTCGTAGTCTTGGAGCGGGTGGCGGATATCCATGAGCAGAATTAAGCCGCCTAAACTTTTACGTAAACGAAGGTATTCGGCTAGGTGCTTATCCCACTCTACCTTCATGGCCTTGGGGACTTTTGCGTAGCCGTAACCTGGTAAATCCACTAATCTTTTCCCTGGGCTAAGTTGGAAAAAATTAATTAGCTGAGTTCTGCCTGGCGTCTTACTGGTCCGCGCTAAACCCTTATTTTTGGTGAGCGTATTAATGGCACTTGATTTACCCGCGTTGGACCTTCCCGCAAAGGCTACCTCACAACCCGTATCCTCGGGGCACTGTTTCAGTGAGGGCGCACTCGTGGTGAATTCGGCTGATTGAAATTTAATTGTTTGTATATGCATAGGAAAATCGACACTACTGGCTTAAAAACTGAATTTATTGGTATATAATGCACCGCCTTACTCAATAAGGCTAATGCTCGGAGGCCACAACAATGCCCAGGAGCTTATTCTAACGTATTGTGAGAACCGTATTAACCATGAAAAAATCTTTTTTAAGTATTCTCTGTATTCTAGCGACTTTGGCGGCAACTCAAGCGCTTGCGGTAGGTGACCCGAAAGCAGGAAAAGCTAAGGTTGCTGTATGTGCTGGATGTCACGGAACAGACGGTAATAGTATGGTGCCGTCCTTCCCAAAGCTGGCTGGCTTGGGCGAAAAATATATGACTGAACAGCTACGTAATGTTAAGTCAGGGGAGCGGGTTATTCTTGAAATGACGGGTATCTTAAGTTTTTCCTCAGACCAAGATCTACAGGATATGGCGGCTTATTATGACAGCCAAACCAGGCTGATTTCAGGGGCTTCAAATATCGACTTGATAGGAGTTAGTGGCCCCGAGGAAGCTCTTGCCTATGGTGAAAATATTTATCGTGCCGGTAATATGAAAACCGGTGTCGCTGCCTGTATTGGGTGTCACTCACCTTCAGGTAGTGGCAACAATCCAGCTGGTTATCCAGCGCTTGGTGGGCAGTATGCTGGATACATCGAAAAACAGCTCCTAGGTTATCGGCGTGGAGAGAGAACTAGCGGGACGAATGCGCTCATTATGCGAGGTGTTGCTGCTAATTTAAGTGATAAAGAAATTAAAGCTGTGGCCAACTACATTGCAGGCCTAAATTAATAATAGTCTATGTCATGTATAGACTGGGAAAAGTAGGAGATGGAAATGTCAAAGTGGATTAAACGACTCATGTTTATTGCCTTAGTAGCCCCAATGGCTATGTGTCAGGCGCAGACTGAGCAGTATCAAGCCGGTATCGACTATGAGGTTTTACCTCAGGCCATAAGAACAGCAAACCCAAGTAAAATTGAAGTCAATGAAGTGTTCCATTACGGCTGCATACACTGCTTTAATTTTGAGAAGACAATTCACCCTTGGACAGAAAAATTAGCTGATGACGTTGATTTTCAGCGTACCCCGGCTATTTGGCAGTCTGCCTTGGAGCCTTATGCAAGAGCCTACTACACGGCAAAATTATTAAAGGTTTTAGATAAGACGCATGTGCCTCTATTTGAAGCAATTCATGTTAATAGGCAATCGATTCGGTCAGAGCAAGATCTGGTTAAGTTCTTCGGTCAGCAAGGTGTGGACGAGGCTAAATTTACTAAGGTTTATAACTCTTTTGGTGTAAACAGTATGATAGGCCAGGCTAAGGCTCGAGCTATCGGTTATAGAACTCAGGGCACTCCAGAGATGGTTGTGAATGGCAAGTATAGGGTGACCACCCGGATGAGCAAAAATTTTGATGGCATGTTAAAAGTTGCAACATTTTTGATTGAAAAAGAGCGCAAGGCAGCTCTTTAGTCTAGCGGCTTTTACAAAAAACTGATGAATACGCGGAGATAACCGCGTATTTTTTTGTCTGTGATTTAGGCCTATGTGTTCACTATAACTTTAAGCTATACATTCATAGTGTGAAACCACTTTCTTTAATGCGACCCAAACAGTAAAATGTGCGACCTTTCTAGACACGATTTAAACTGATAATAACTATGAGCATTACTGTGAAACCCAGCTTGAAACCGGCTAATCCCAATTTCTCTTCTGGCCCTTGTGCAAAACGGCCTGGCTACGATGTGACTCATCTCGATATAACGACGCTTGGCCGCTCCCACCGATCGTCAATTGGGAAGCTCGCGCTGGGGCGCGCCTGCTCTGATACCGCTAAGCTTTTAGGACTACCTGAAGGCTATCGCGTTGGTGTGGTTCCCGCTTCGGATACAGGCGCAGTGGAAATGATTATGTGGTCAGTGTTAGGAGCGCGCCCGGTCGATGTGTGTGCGTGGGAATCTTTTGGCAGCGGTTGGTTGACTGATATCGTTAAGCAATTAAAACTTAGCGACGTCAGTACTCATGTTGCTGACTATGGTTTGCTACCGGACCTGACAAAGACGAATCCAGATCACGATATTGTGTTTACTTGGAATGGAACAACGTCTGGTGTCAAAGTGCCTAACGCTGACTGGATCAGCGATGATCGTAACGGCCTAACTATTTGTGATGCGACCTCAGCCGTTTTTGCTATGCAGTTACCGTGGGAAAAACTTGATGTTGTAACTTACAGTTGGCAGAAAGTACTTGGTGGTGAGGGCGCACACGGCATGTTGATTTTGAGCCCGAGAGCAGTGGAAAGATTAGAGTCTTACACGCCTAGCTGGCCGATGCCTAAGATTTTTCGTATGACTAAGGGCGGTAAGTTAATAGAGGGTATTTTCCGCGGGGAAACCATCAACACGCCATCTATGCTTTGTGTTGCTGATTACCTTGATGCTTTAGATTGGGTTGGTTCGATAGGTGGGTTAGACGCAGCCATTGCTAAGTCCGAAGCTAATCTTGAGGTGATTAAATCGTTTGTGGCCCAGCGGTCTTGGATTCACTTTCTGGCTCAAAAAACGGATCAAATTTCCAATACTAGTGTTTGCTTGACCTTGGATTTAGAGGCGGAGCAAGTAAAGAAGATCGTTAAGTTACTTGATTCAGAGGCGGTCGCTTTTGATATTGGAGCCTATCGCGATGCGCCAGCAGGATTACGAATTTGGTGCGGCGCTACGGTTGAGGAATCTGATTTGGACGCCTTGATGCCTTGGATTGACTGGGCCTACGGACAAGTTAGCGAATAGTTAAAAGACAAAACAATTACCTTCAATAGATTTTATTACTGAGACCAGACCATGCATAACATACGCACCTATAACGCTATCTCCTCCAAAGGATTGGGTCGATTTTCTACTGATAGTTATACCGTCAGCGACGACTGTTCTGCTCCAGAGGGGTTCATCTTGCGTAGTCAAAAACTGCATACTGAGCCCGTCCCTGAGAGTTTACTGGCAGTAGCTCGCGCCGGTGCAGGCGTTAATAACATTCCAGTGGTAGATTACACCGAACAAGGTATTGTTGTCTTTAATACGCCTGGAGCCAATGCCAATGCGGTAAAAGAATTAATCGTAGCTGGGTTGCTGTTGGGCTCCCGCGATATCTTTGGTGGTATGAGCTATGTCCAAGAGCTTGGTCATATGAATGATCCTACTGAGATGGGGAAACTGCTGGAAAAAGAGAAAAAACGTTTTGCGGGCACTGAAATTGCTGGTAAAACCTTAGGCGTGGTTGGTCTTGGCGCCATCGGTTCTATTATCGCTAATTTGGCTTTGGATCTCGGAATGGATGTCATCGGGTATGATCCTGCTATCTCGGTAGAGGCGGCGTGGCAGTTGTCTAGCCGAGTTAAACGCATGGATAGTATAGAGGCGTTGCTAGCTGAGGCAGACTTTCTGACTTTGCATGTTCCCGCGATTCCAGCCACCAAGCATCTCATTAACGCTCAGGCCTTATCTGGGATGAAAAGCACTGCTAAGATTCTTAATTTTGCTCGAGAAGAAATTGTTTGCACTGAAGATATGGTAGCAGCCTTAGATAAAGGGATTATTGCGGGCTATATTAGTGATTTCCCGGCGCCCGCATTACTCGGTCGTAAAGATGTGCTGTTGATGCCTCATATTGGAGCCAGTACAGAAGAAGCGGAAGAAAACTGCGCAGTTATGGCAGCCAATCAGCTGATCGATTTCCTTGAAAATGGCAATATCCATAATTCTGTCAATTATCCGCCGACCAAAATGGGTCGCAATGGTGGCACCCGAATAACATTTAGTAACAACAATGTGCCTAAAGTTTTAGGTAGTGTGCTGTCAATATTGGCTGATGCAGAGCTTAATGTGGTTGATATGGTGAATAAAAGCCGTGGGGAGATTGCTTACAATATTATTGACCTCGAGGGTGATATCAGCGGTGATGTGCACCAAAATATTTGCGATGTTGAGGGTGTGATGCGAGTGCGAATTCTAAGTTAATAAAGGTTTAAGTAAATAGTTTGGCGCGAACTGTTTTGCGGTAAGCGCTGGGGCTATTTCCCGACCATTGACTGAAGCGTGAAGAAAACCAGCTCGGTTCTGGGTAGCCGCTATAACTGGCTACGTCGACAATGGGCAAGTCAGTATTCTTAAGTAAGTCACAGGCAAAAGCCATGCGGGTCTCGGTTAGATAGCTATTAGGGGTGCTACCCGTCGCGGCTATGAAGCGTCGATTGAATGTTCGTGTAGACATACCAAATTGTGCAGCTAAATCAGGCATAGAGAGTGATTTGCTTAAATGATCTTGGATCCATATTTGGGATTGAGCAATTGATTCATCGTGGTGCGCACGGTCGTGCTGATCGCTAAAGCCAACAGGGCTGGTAATATTGCGAATTTCATGGAAAAAATTACGTTGCGCTTGATGCGCGATAATCCGACCAAAATGCCGCTCTACTTGATACATAATTAATTCGGCCATTGCATTTATGCTGGCCGCACAATAGATGTTGCCTGCCTGTGTTGTAAAGTGTTGACGATCTAAGTGCACCGCTGGGTAATATTTTTGTAATTGATCGAAATAATGCCAATGTGTCGTTGCTGGTTTTCCGTCTAAAAGTCCTGCCTCAGCTAAAAAACAAACACCAGTACCAACGGCGGTGATGGCGCAGTTACGATGATGTTGCTGTTGAAGCCATGGAATGTACGCCTGATGCTTTTTGACGGCAGGGCGTGGGTTTCGCCACAGTGCGGGAATGTGTACTAAGTCGCTACTAAAGTCTTCGTTGATGGAATGAGTCGGCGTCAATTCAAAGCCCGCGGACGTGCGCACCGGTAAACCGTTTGGGCTAACTCTACGAATTTCAACTTCGGGCATTGGGTTTTTATTGGCCCGAGCCATAGCTTCCGCAAAATAAAATATTTCGGCCGCTAAGGTGCTGCTCGACACAAGCATGTTATCGCAAAGCATTAGAGTAAGATTAAACGCCATAATAAGATAAATTTACCATAATATGGCTAAATTGCACTATTAAATGGCGTAAATACTAAAGAATTGTGTTTTATGCTATTTTACACTGTATGACTAAATATGATCATATAACGAAGGAAGCCCTTATGTCTGAAGCTCTGCCCCTTATCGTTGGATTTGGTGGATTTAATGCCGCTGGCCGCAGTTCCTCTCATCAGGCCTTCCGACGCATGGTGCTGGAATCCTTGCCCGTGGATGAGCAGAATAAGACGATTGCTAGTCTGGCTTGCCTGATGGGTTATGTGAAAGCAGAGGGCGAAGAGTTTAGTGACGGGGATAATGCCGGTCTGAGTCTATCTAGGGTTGTCGAGCAGTATAGAGCTGCTGTGATTGAGGGGACCTTAGTACGTAAGATTGAGAATTTTGATCCGTCTCAGATACCCGGGAATAAAAAGATTTCTTTTGATGGTGACCAGTCCCCCCGTTTTACAATGATTAAGCGAGACTTGCCTAAAGTGCTACCAGCGGACTGGCTCGTCAGTGATGCTAAAGACGGTCTGGTGGAGGTTAAAACATCTTCTGTTAGCGAATATTTGGTTACTTCTAATTACGAATTGGCCGCAAAAGCGGCCGGACAATTGCCAACAGGGTTTAATCCAGCAGACCACTATAATGCTAGATTTCACCCTCGCGGATTACAGATGACCTTGCTGGGAGCGAGTGACGCCATACATTCTCTGGGGATTCCTTGGGAGGCGGTAGCGGCAAAGGTAAATCCTGATCAGGTTGGCGTCTATTCATCGAGTGTTTTTGGTCAGGTAACTGAAGAGGGCAATGGTGGGCTTCTGCAGGCTCGATTAAGGGGCGACAGAACGACGGCTAAGCAGTTAGCATTAGGGCTGAACACTATGCCCGCTGATTTCATCAACGCCTATATTCTAGGAAGTGTTGGGCATACGGAGGCTATTACTGGCGCCTGCGCTAGTTTTCTCTATGTGCTGCAAGCTGCAGTGAGAGATATTCGTAGCGGCGCTCGCCGGGTCGCCATTGTTGGTAATGCGGAAGCGCCGGTCACGCCGGAATGTTCGGAAGGATTTTCAAATATGAGCGCTCTTGCCAGCGATGAAAATCTTTGTAAACTAGACAACTCTGACAGTCCTAACTGGCGCAAAGCCAGCAGACCCTTTGGCGAGAATTGTGGCTTCACGCTGTCCGAAGGTACCCAGTACATTGTTTTGATGGACGATCGTTTAGCCGTGGAGCTAGGGGCGGATGTTCATGGAGCTGTACCGGAAGTGTTCATTAATGCTGATGGTGTTAAAAAATCAATTTCTGCTCCTGGTGTTGGAAACTATATTTCCTTTGCCAAAGCTGTTGCCGCCGCCGTTAATATCGTTGGTAAAGAAGGCGTTCAAAAACGTAGTTTTGTCCATGCCCACGGGTCTAGCACGCCAGCTAATAGAGTGACCGAGTCAGAATTAATAAGCCGAGTTGCTCAAACCTTTAAGATAGAAGACTGGCCAGTTACCGCCGTAAAATCTTATGTTGGACACACTATTAGTGCTGCCAGTGGCGATCAGTTGATCTCCGCCTTAGGAACGTTTAAATATGGGTTGATTCCCGGCATTAAAACCATTTCCGCGATCGCCTCAGATGTATTTCAAGACGGTCTTAATTTCCCATTGACTGACCTTGATGTTAGTTCAAAAGCAATGGAAGTTGCCTTTATTAACTCAAAAGGATTTGGAGGTAATAATGCTACGGCGGTAGTTTTGTCGGCCGAAAAAGCCAATGCCATGCTTGCCAATAGGCACAGTGATGGTTTCGCTGAATACCTTAAAAAGCGAGAAATCACTCGCTCTGAAGCTGCTCAATATGCGGCTCGAGCGGATGCCGCAGAACTTAATGTAATTTACCGTTTCGGAGAACCCTTAATTGACGAGGCTGCGGTTCAGATCTCAGAGACGGGCATGTCCATTCCGGGATTTGACTGCGAAGTTCAATTTAATCTTGAAAATTCTTGGCAGGATATGCAAAAAACTGATTAAGAGTTTCTATTACCCTATGATCTATTTTCCGGGCTTGATTGATTAACTTTTCCGGATCGACCTTCGACCCGCTGAATGCGCCGCCGCGCGGTGATTGTGCTTCATTAACCAATAATGTTCCCCCATGAACGCCTACTAGCCCCCCGGTGATGGCATCTAGAATGGCTCCGCCTGAGGCGCCACTATTAGCATCGCAGTCATGAAGCAGAAGCTTTTTACTGGCAAAATTCTGAGAGGTGAATTGATAGCAATCCTCACTTTGGCTAATGTTATTTTCGTCACTGTTGTAACCTATTAGCAGCAGTTCACGACCTATTTTATTACCAGCGCTAAAGGTTAAAGTCGGCTGTATTAATCTCTTTTTCAGTCTAATAAAAACAATATCACTTTCTGCCTGCCGCAGTTTGTCCTCTGATTTTGGGTTGAATTGGTGAAGCGAAATATTGGCAAAACCGACCTTGGTGAGGCGCTTATTTTCTGGCCGATAGACGCATTTATTGAAGGGTTCAGCTGTTTTTTGGTCATACAAAACATGCGCCGCCGTTACGATAATTGACCCGGACGTCAGAGTTTTGTGTAAGGGGGTGAACACATGTATAGCTGTGCCTCTGAGCCTACCGTCACAAAAGATTGTTCCGATCGGTTTAAGGTGTTCTGGGGTTGCTGGTCGCCGCTGGTCTTCGACACCATTACTGTGATCTCCGTCGCCAAATACCGCGCCTTGCGCCTGCAGACTAAATAGTAAGAAGACAAACGTTCTAAGATGCATTGCAGATTGACCTGTCCAAACGGATAACCCTTGGTAATATAGCCATTACTATCCCATATCGCCCCAGAGTGACTGCAGGATACTAATTGCTGCCAAGGGGGCGGTCTCCGTTCGTAAAACTCTAGGGCCGAGTGTCAATGGATTAAAGCCATTATTTAAGGCGAAATCTATTTCACTATCGCTTAATCCGCCCTCGGGGCCGATTAATAAAGATACCAAATCGTTAGTGTCTGAAAACTCACCTAAGCGTTTTTCGGTACGGTGGTGCAACACTAGTTTAAGACTATGATTATCAGTAACGACCCATTGCTCAAGTGGTATAGCTGGATTAACGTGCGGTACTAGAGTTCTTTGGCATTGCTCACATGCGCTAATAGCAATATGTTGCCAGTGGCGAGTTTTCTTCTCAAGCCGTTCTGCGTTCAGTTTAACTTCTGTTCGCTCTGTGAATAGGGGTGTAATGGCTGTGACACCGAGTTCGGTGGCTTTTTGAATAACCCAATCCATTCTCTCTCCGCGTGAAACGCCTATTGCTAAATGAATCTTTAATGGAGATTCTCTATCGCAGTCAATAAAGGCCGAGATGGATACCGAAACGCGATTTTTTTGCACATTGGTTAATTCCCCGGAGTACTCACCACCCTTCCCATCAAATAATATGACTGCTTGTCCAGCGGACATGCGCAAGGCAGACGTTAGGCGGCGCGATGAACTTTCATCTAAATCGATGAGAGTGTCACAGGATAAAGCTCTGGTAGTATAGATTCGCGGAATCCGCATGTTTCTTTAATCCTTGGCTGAAAAGCCAAGGTTACGGCAAATTTGCTCAGAAATCTGCCATTTATTCATCGTATAAAAATGAAAGCCCGGCGCGCCGCCTGCCAATAATTTCTCGCAAAGCTCACTAACCATTTCAATGCCATAACTAATGAGATCAGCACTGTTATGGCTGCGCTCTTTAAGTTGCCAGCGCAACCATCTAGGAATTTCTGCGCCACAGTTATCAGAAAAACGTACTAGATTCTCATAATTAGTCAGGGGCATGATGCCAGGGATAATAGGCTTGTCTATTCCTGTTTTGGCACAGGACTCGATAAACGTAAAATAAGCATCTGGATTGTAAAAATATTGGGTAATCGCTCGATCGGCGCCGGCCCTAAATTTCTCGCCTAACCAATAGATATCGTTGCTATAGCTTTCAGATTCAGGATGAATTTCAGGATAAGCGCCAACATTAATATTGAAATGATCACCGCTATGTTCCCTGATGAGAGAAACTAATTCATTGGCATGAACCAACTTCTTAGTAGCGCCGACACCGGAAGGAAGATCACCGCGAAGAGCAACTAAATTTTTTATTCCAGCTTTCTGGTATGAGTCTATGAGGTCCAGTACGTCTGACGTAGAGTCTCCCCCAATAGAGAGGTGAGGAGCGGCCTGATAGCCTTGATTTTGAAGATTAAGGACTAAGTCTTTGGTCGTATCGCGGGTGGAACCACCAGCACCATAGGTCACTGAAAACAATTCTGGATTAAACTTATTTAAGTGGCTAGCTGTCACATTCAGATTTTCGGCTCCTTGCGGCGTTTTTGCGGCAAAGAATTCAAAGCTGAGATGAGGAGTGTTCGTCATGAAAATTTGTCCTTTGTAAAGCCTCTGACGTCCATCGTCAGAGGCTTTGAAGATACTAAGTTTAAGGTTAGTACTTGTAGCTGTCGCCTTTGAACGGTCCTTCCACAGAAACGTTAATGTAGTCTGCTTGCTCTTGGGTCAACTGGGTTAAAACGCCTCCGAATCCAGCGACCATATGGCGAGCAACTTCTTCATCAAGATGCTTTGGTAAAACTTCAACGCGGAGCATTTTAGCTTTTGTGGCATCATCCTGAGCGGCAAACTGTTTCTTATATAAATCAATTTGAGCCAGTACCTGGTTGGCAAAAGAACCATCCATAATTCGACTTGGGTGACCCGTTGCGTTACCTAAATTGACTAGACGACCTTCAGCTAGCAGTAATAGGTGGTCGTTGCTATCACGATCACGGTAGACCTTGTGTACCTGAGGCTTGATTTCATCCCATTCCCAATTTTTGCGCATGAAAGCAGTATCAATTTCATTGTCAAAATGACCAATATTACAGACAACGCAGCCACTTTTAAGCGCGCTTAGGACATCAGAACCACAGACGTTGTAGTTGCCAGTGCTGGTCACTAGCATGTCGGTATTAGCCAGTAATTGACTATTGACCCCCTTGCTTGAGTCACCTTCGTTATAAGTCGATACGATTTCAAAGCCGTCCAAGCAAGCCTGCATGGCACAGATTGGGTCAACTTCAGTAACCTTCACAATCATTCCTTCTTGACGTAATGATTGAGCTGATCCCTTACCTACGTCACCATAACCAACCACAATCGCTTTTTTGCCAGATAGCAGGTGGTCAGTGGCGCGTTTAATCGCATCGTTTAAGCTGTGACGACAGCCATATTTGTTGTCACACTTTGACTTTGTAACAGAATCGTTAACATTGATGGCGGGAACCTTTAGCTCGCCTGCTTTAAGCATCTCGTAAAGACGGTGCACACCGGTAGTCGTCTCTTCGGTAACGCCGTGAACAGCGTCAAGCACCTGAGGATATTTCTCATGCAGCAACGAGGTTAGATCACCGCCGTCATCTAGAATCATATTGGCATTCCAGGGCTGTCCATCTTTTAATACTTGTTGCTCTAGGCACCACTCGTACTCTTCTTCGGTCTCACCTTTCCAAGCGAAAACGGGGGTGCCATTAGCTGCAACCGCAGCTGCGGCATGATCTTGAGTAGAAAAAATATTACAAGACGTCCAGCGCACTTCTGCGCCCAGTGCCTCTAGGGTTTCGATGAGCACAGCGGTTTGAATCGTCATGTGAATACAGCCGAGTATTCGAGCGTCAGCCAACGGCTGCTCGGCGCGGTATTTTTCACGCAAAGCCATCAATGCTGGCATTTCAGATTCGGCAATGGAGATTTCTTTTTTACCCCAATCAGCGAGCGATATATCGGCAACTTTATAGTCATCGAATCCTTTATTACTATCAACGTTTTGTACAACTGCAGTCATGATCAATTCCTTATTTTTTAATATTAACGCTAGAAAACGGTTTTGTTGTTATAGCGCTTTCTTAAGCAACGCCACTTTGTCTGTATTTTCCCATGTAAAATTTTCTTCCTCTCGGCCGAAGTGACCGTAGGCTGCGGTAGCTTGATAAATTGGCCGACGCAGGTCTAGCATGTCCATGAGGCCGCTCGGACGGAGATCAAAATGTTCACGAACTAAGTTAGAGATCTCATGATCAGACAGTTTTCCCGTGCCGTAGGTGTCGATACTGATCGACGTAGGCTCAGAAACACCGATTGCATAGGAAATTTGAATTTCACAGCGATCCGCAAGACCTGCTGCGACAATATTTTTTGCCACATACCGGCCAGCGTAGGCTGCAGAGCGATCAACTTTAGTAGGATCTTTTCCAGAGAACGCACCACCGCCATGATGGGCCATACCGCCATAGGTATCGACGATGATTTTACGTCCAGTCAGCCCGCAGTCGCCCACCGGGCCGCCAATAATAAACTGGCCAGTAGGATTGATGTGATATTTAGTCCCTGCATGCAACCACTCTTCTGGCAGGATCGGCGCAATGATCTCAGAGCGTACCGCTTCTTGCAGATCCGCCAAAGCGATATCGGGTGAATGCTGAGTGGACAGGACCACCGCATCGATAGCGACTGGCTTACCTTGGTCATATCTAAGAGTGACCTGGCTTTTAGCGTCGGGGCGCAACCATGGCAGTGTGCCATTCTTGCGAACTTCTGCTTGTCGTTTGACCAACAGGTGGGAGTAGTAGATGGGAGCAGGCATAAGCACAGCGGTTTCATTAGTCGCATAGCCAAACATTAAGCCTTGGTCTCCGGCACCAATGTCTTTGTTATCGCCAGCATCAACGCCTTGAGCAATATCGTTTGACTGTTTGCCTATGGCATTCAAAACGGCACAAGTATTGCCATCAAAACCAACATCTGAATTGTCATAGCCGATATCATTAATGACTTTTCGAACAACTTCTTCCAAATCAACATAGGTATTGGTCCGCACCTCTCCTGCGATGATGGTCATTCCAGTTTTGACCATGGTTTCTACAGCAACCCGAGAGTTGGGATCATCCTTAATGATAGCGTCAAGCACTGCATCAGAAATTTGATCTGCCATTTTGTCTGGGTGCCCTTCTGATACGGACTCAGAGGTGAACAAATTGTAAGTAGACATACGTTTTTCCCTTTAAATTAATTGGTGTTTAAATTAAATTGTCTTAATTGGATGCGAAAGCCATTGCGCTGCGTGAGGTACTGACTATTGCCCTCCGTTAAGTTAGCAGCTAAGCACCACTGGGTTAATGCTTCTGGCTCAAACCCTAACCACAGATCTCCGCAGGCTTCTTTTACCCACTCTTGATCATGCGCACATAGCTCAGTGATTAACAGCGTACCGTTTTTGTTTATGAGCTGTGCACAGTCAGCGATTATCTCTGCTGGTGTTGGATTGTGATGCAGTACCATATTCAATGAAATAAAGTCGGCTTTAACCCCATTGCTGATGGCACTATCAGTGCCGCCCAGCATAAAGCTTACGTTAGTTAAGCTTTGGGCAGCAGAGCGACTTCGGCATTGCTCCAGCATTTCCGCGGAATTATCTAGCGCAGTCACTCGATCAAAACTAGCCGATAAGCGAGACAAGAACTGGCCATAACCTGGACCAATTTCCAGAGCTGACTGATTGCCCGCTGTATTATCAGGCAGAAAACTTTCGACACTATCGCCATAGTCAGACCAGCTAGCGATCAAGTCTTGGTTTTCTTCAAAGCGGACAGCATTTTGATTAAAAAATGCAACAGATGCTGCAGCGCGGGTGCCATTTATCTCAGCCAGTCGATTCCGTAGATTTGGATCAAGTGCCGCCTCATCAATGGCATGAAAAAGACTATACTGTAATGCTTGTAGGTCAGTATCAGGATGCATTTCATTGCGACGGTAAAAAATAGTCGTTCCTTCGCGCCGAGTGGCTACTAAGCCTGCGTTGGCGAGAATTTTAAGGTGGTGGCTCATGGCCGGCTGGCGAATATCAAAAACCTGACACATTTCGAGAACACCATAGGCATTTTGCTGCAGCACTTTTAAAATTTGCATGCGCAGAGGGTCGCCGGCGGCCTTGCACAGCGCGGTAATAGCGCTGGTGTCGGTAGCTGATCGAGTCTCACTGCTAAAATGTATTGGTGACAACATGTGCGCACTATATCATGGGTTAATCATATATCAAAATATTTTAATATAATGATTAGAGCGAAAAACCAGCGGCTTTATTGACGGTGAGAGGCTAATGAATAGCGAATATCGGTTTACTGAAATGCTTGTCTGAGAGACAATGTATCGTTCAAATTTCCCCCTTTAGGAGTTAAGTACTATGGCCTCACGTAGAGACCTTGCCAATGCTATTCGAGCGCTCAGTATGGATGCTGTGCAACAAGCTAATAGTGGACACCCAGGTGCGCCAATGGGGATGGCAGATATTGCCGAAGTGCTGTGGAATGACTATTTAAAACATAACCCATCTGATCCTGCGTGGGTTAATCGAGATCGGTTTGTATTGTCCAATGGGCATGGCTCTATGTTGCTCTATTCTCTACTTCATCTCACTGGATATGATTTGCCTATTGAAGAATTGAAAAATTTTCGGCAGCTACATTCAAAGACGCCAGGACACCCTGAGTATGGTTACGCCCCTGGGGTAGAGACAACAACTGGGCCTCTTGGCCAAGGCATAGCTAATGCCATTGGCATGGCCTTAGCTGAGAAGGTGCTGGCGGCGCAATTTAATCGACCCGGGCATGACGTGGTCGATCATCAAACCTACACCTTTCTAGGTGATGGTTGTCTGATGGAAGGCATTTCTCATGAGGTTTGTTCTCTGGCGGGTACCTTAGGGCTGGGTAAATTAACGGCATTCTATGATGACAATGGAATTTCAATCGACGGTGAGGTTGAGGGCTGGTTTAGTGATGACACGCCTGCTCGGTTTGAAGCCTATGGCTGGCATGTGGTTGCTGATGTCGATGGTCACGACAGCGATGCTATTAAAGCGGCAATAGAGCTTGCTCGAGCCGAAAAAACCAAACCGACATTGATCTGCTGTAAAACCATTATTGGGTTTGGCTCGCCAAACAAGCAGGGCAAAGAGGATTGTCATGGTGCAGCTCTCGGTGCGGACGAAATTATCTTAGCTCGAAAGCAGTTAGGTTGGGATCACGAGCCGTTTGAGATACCTACAGATCACTACGCTGGATGGGATGCCATTGACAAAGGCGTTGTGGCTCAGAGCGGTTGGGTTACGACATTAGATGCTTATCGAGATGCTCATCCTGACTTAGCTGCTGAATTTGAGCGACGAACAAGTGGAGAGCTTCCAGTAGACTTTAGCGCTAAAGCTGATGCTTATATTCAGGAGTGCCAAGACAAAATGGAAAAAGTGGCCTCTCGAAAAGCATCACAGAATTGCTTAAATGCTTATGGTCCAATGTTGCCTGAATTGCTGGGTGGCTCGGCAGATTTGGCCGGGTCAAATCTCACTATATGGTCAGGATCAAAAGACATTAGCAGTGAAAATGCCGACGGCAATTACATTTACTACGGTGTTCGTGAATTTGGAATGAGCGCGATGATGAATGGCATCGCCTTGCACGGGGGATTCATTAATTATGGCGCCACTTTCTTGATGTTTATGGAATATGCGCGTAATGCTGTGCGTATGGCGGCGATAATGAAACAGCAGAGTATTTTTGTTTATACACACGATTCTATTGGTTTAGGAGAAGACGGCCCAACGCACCAACCTGTTGAGCAGCTAAGCTCCCTTCGATCGACGCCTAACTTAAATACGTGGAGACCTTGTGACACGGTGGAGTCGGCGGTATGTTGGAAAAATGCCATTGAGAATCGTCAGGGACCCAGCGCGTTAGTATTTAGTCGGCAGGGTTTAGCGCCGATGCCAAGAACACGCCAACAGGTCGCGGCAATAGCCAAAGGCGGCTACGTTTTACAAGATTGTACTGATCCTCAAGCTATTATTATTGCGACCGGCTCAGAAGTTGAATTGGCAGTCTCTGCAGCTGATCAATTGGGGAAGCAAGGTGTTCGAGTGCGGGTAGTATCCATGCCCTGCGCGGAGATCTTTTCTGCTCAAGATGTCGACTATCGTGATTCAGTATTGATCCCTGCGGTTAGGGCAAGAGTCGCCGTTGAAGCTCTACATGCAGACTATTGGCATAAGTTCGTTGGCATTGATGGCCGGATTGTTGGCATGCGAAGCTTTGGCGAATCTGCGCCAGGCGGAGTGCTTATGAAAGAGTTTGGCTTCACGGTTGAGAATGTGGTCGCTAATGTCTTGGAGTCACTTGGCTAATGTTACGTATTGCTATTAATGGCTATGGCCGCATAGGGCGTTCGGTATTGCGTGCGCTCTATGAGTCTGGCGCCCGTGATTGGGCTCAGGTAGTTGCCATCAATGAGCCGGCTGAAACTAAAACCATAGCTCATTTGACCCGCTATGATTCTACTCATGGTAGGTTTCCTGGCACGGTTGAATTAGATCAGCACACCCTGACGGTAAATGGCGATGCTATACAGATAGTTAATCATAAAGATTTGCGGCAACTGCCTTGGCGCGAGCAGGATATTGATGTGGTTCTTGAATGTAGCGGCAGCTTCTCTGACCGTGAGACCGCCCAACAACATATAACAAATGGGGCTAAGCGCGTATTGTTCTCGCAACCCGCCGAGGCTAGTGTCGACGCAACTATTGTTTATGGCGTTAATCACCAAATACTCGATGGCTTGGAAACGATTATTTCTAATGCCTCTTGTTCCACTAATTGTGTTGTGCCAGTAATAAAGGTACTTAACGATTGCTTTGGTGTGGATGGCGGCGTCATCACGACCATCCATTCTGCGATGAATGATCAGCCAGTTATTGACGCCTATCACCACACAGATCTGCGTAAAACTCGAGGCTCAATGCAGTCAATCATTCCAGTAGAGACAGGGTTAGCACTGGGTATTGATCGCCTGCTACCGGAGCTAACGGGGCGCTTCCAAGCTCAGGCTATGCGTGTTCCAACCGCTAATGTGTCGGCCATTGATTTGTCGGTGATGTTGAACACTCCAGTTGATACAGCGACCGTCAATACTGCTTTAGCTGAAGCAGCGATGGGCGAACTGCAAGGAGTGCTTGGATATACTGAAGAGCCTTTGGCTTCCTGCGATTTTAACCACGACCCACACAGCGGCGTTGTCGATGCGAGCCAAACACGTGTTAGCCAGCAAAAATTGGTTAAGGTGCTCATTTGGTTTGATAACGAGTGGGGTTATGCTAATCGCATGCTGGATACGCTGCACTATTGGTGCGCAAGACAGCTTTAATTAGAGATCCGTGAAATTGAATCCACCCAAAAGGAAATAGGGGAATGACCTTGAAGTTAATGACGGACCTAGATCTAACTGATCGTCGAGTGTTGATTCGCCAAGATCTAAATGTGCCAATTAAAGATGGTCAAGTGACTAGCGCGGCCCGAATAAAGGCAAGCTTACCAACAATTAGATTGGCCCTGCAGGCAGGCGCTAAGGTTATTGTAATGTCTCACTTAGGTAGGCCCAGTGAAGGATCGGTAACCTCAGAGCATAGTCTAGAGCCAGTTGCGCAATTTATGAGCGAGCAACTCGGGAAGCCGGTTAATCTGGTGGAACATTGGCGTGAAGGCATCGACCTGACAGGCAGCGAGGTGGTTATGCTAGAAAATGTTCGCTTTAATAAGGGTGAAAAAGATAATGACGACGATCTAGCCAAGGCCTACGCCGAGCTATGTGATATTTTCGTCATGGACGCCTTTGGTACAGCGCACCGGGCACAGGCATCAACGCATGGTGTCGCTAAATATGCGCCGATTGCCTGCGCTGGTCCGCTGCTGGCTAAGGAGCTTGACGCTCTAGCTCATGCACTTGCGACTCCTAAAAAGCCGATTGCGGCCATTGTTGGTGGATCTAAAGTGTCTACCAAACTAATGGTGTTAGAGAATTTAGCAGATAAGGTCGACCAGTTAATTGTAGGCGGAGGTATCGCCAACACATTTTTAGCAGCAGCGGGAAAACCGGTTGGTAAGTCCCTCTATGAGCCAGATTTAATACCGGCGGCTCAAGCCCTAATGGCAAAGACAAACATTCCACTGCCGACAGATGTGGTTGTTGGTAAAGTATTCTCCGAGTCTGCGGAGGCCGTCGTGAAGTTAGTTGATGAGGTGGCCGACGATGACATGATTTTTGATATAGGGCCTCAAACCGCAGACCAGTTGGCAAAGTTGATGGTGTCGATGGGGACTATTATTTGGAATGGGCCAGTAGGCGTTTTTGAGTTTGCGCAATTCGGTGGTGGCACGGAAACCTTAGCTAATGCTATTGCAGCAAGTAACGGATTCTCCATTGCTGGCGGTGGAGATACTCTAGCTGCAGTAGATAAATATGCTATAGCCGATAAAATATCGTATATTTCAACTGGCGGAGGAGCATTTTTAGAGTATGTTGAAGGCAAGGAACTACCAGCGGTCACTATTCTTGAGCAGCGGGCCAAAGGTTAGCTTTTACATTACCGGATTTACATCTATAACTATATTAGATAAACAAGTTAAAAAGGACATTAGCTATGGCACTTATTTCACTACGACAGATGCTTGATCACGCAGCAGAATATAACTACGGCGTACCTGCATTTAACGTTAATAATCTTGAGCAGATGCGAGCCATTATGATGGCCGCAGATCAGACAGATAGCCCAGTCATTGTGCAAGCCTCCGCAGGCGCGCGCAAATATGCGGGAGCACCTTTTTTACGTCATTTAATTCAGGCCGCCGTTGAAGAATGGCCACATATCCCTGTGTGCATGCACCAAGACCACGGCACCAGCCCAGCTATTTGTCAGCGCTCTATTCAGCTTGGATTTACCTCGGTAATGATGGATGGATCGCTTGAAGAAGATGGCAAAACGCCCTCAAATTATGGCTACAATGTTGATGTAACACGTCGCACCGTTGAGATGGCGCATGCCTGCGGCGTTTCTGTCGAGGGTGAGCTAGGTTGTCTGGGTTCATTAGAAACAGGCCAAGCGGGTGAAGAAGACGGTGTCGGAGCTGAAGGGACGCTGACCCAAGAGCAAATGTTAACCGACCCCGAAGAGGCTGCGGATTTTGTTGCCAAAACCCAGGTCGACACTTTGGCTATTGCCTGCGGTACGTCCCATGGAGCCTACAAGTTCAGTCGACCTCCCACTGGAGATATTCTTGCTATTGATCGAATAAGGGCCATTCATCAGCGTATCCCAGACACTCACTTGGTAATGCATGGGTCTTCTTCAGTCCCTCAAGAGTGGCTGGCGATAATCAATCAGCACGGTGGAGAGATTCCTGAAACCTATGGCGTTCCCGTTGATCAAATTTGCGAAGGTATTAAGCACGGCGTGCGAAAGATCAATATCGACACTGACCTGCGTTTGGCATCGACTGGTGCAGTCCGCCGTTTCTTAGCGGAAAATCCTAGCGCCTTTGATCCTCGCGCCTACCTAAAAGAAACTATTACAGCTATGCAGGATATAGCGACTGCACGCTACGAGGCGTTTTCAACCGCGGGTAATGCTTCGAAAATTCGAGCACTTAGTTTAGATGCTATGACCACGCGTTATCAAAGCGGCGAGCTAGACCCTAAGATTAACTAATTTTGAGGTTTGGTTTCGATATTACCTACTATGCGGCAGGGACTTTAACGTTTTTTAAACAGCCGCATTGATCCTGATAAGCCACCAGTTGGCGGGATGATTACCTTTAGCCCGGTCTCAACTGGTAGATCAGATCGAAGCACAAACATTTCAGATAAATTTTTATGGTTCGCTCGGCAGCACTCCAGCTGCAATATTTGATCCAACTAGCCCTAGTCACACGTACCCCGTGCCGTGTGGCAAAGAAACTCTGGGGAAAGAGCCATTAGTGCTCTAAGCACCATCTCTTCAAATTTAAGACGTGATGCCGGTGGTTAGCTGATTCTATGTAATTTGACTCGACTATTAAGAGTGCTTGCAATAAATTATCCCTGCTTAATGGCATGCTCGCTAAATTAGGCAGTATGAATATCTATTCATAATAGTATAATAAAGCAAAAAGAAGCTTAGAGATTTGGCGTAGCGTTTGTTGAATCTTATAAGCATTTAGCTATGTCAGTATGAGGTGCCTTTCTAGTTATTGTATTTTGAGGAACCTTAGGATGATGAATAATAAGTAGCATCAATAAAGTATATTTAAGGGTTTACTCGTGATTGAATCATACGGTTTTGTAAAAGCAGTGCTGGATACGGCGTCTGAAGGTATTGTAGTCATAGATTCCGACGGGGATATCCAGTTTTCAAATCATAGCTGGGACGCTCTAGGTCGAGTCGAACCTTGGTTTGAGTATGGCGGCTGGAGCGGTGTTAATTATCTTAAGGTTTGCGATGACGCTGGGGAAGAAGGCGATTCTTTCGCTCTCAGAGCTGCGAGCGGAATACGAAAGGTGTCCCGAGCCGAGCAAGACCTTTATTATCTGGAATACCCTTGTCATAGCCCTTCAGCTGAGAGGTGGTTTATGATGAGGGTGAGCCAATTTGTCTTGTCGGGCAAACAGTTCTTAGTTATTTCCCATCGAGACATCACACAGCAAAAACTGGCAGAGGAGGAGGTTTTAAAGCTTTCCTCGGTAGATGATGTGACTGGGCTTCCAAATCGAAGGGTGTTTGGGGAGTTTTTAGATAAGCAATGGGTGCGAGCGGTCAGAATGAAAACGCCAATATCTTTGGCGATGATTGACGTCGATCATTTTAAAAAGATAAATGATAGCTATGGCCTCGCCGTTGGTGACCTTTATTTAAAGTCCTTAGCTGATATTTTATCAAGGTCAGTCAATCGGCCAGATGATATTTGCGCTAGGTATGGTGGGGATGAGTTTGCCATATTGCTAGGGAATACTGAAAAGAATGGCGCACGAGCTTTAATGTTAAAGATGTTGAAACATATACGTGATTTAAACCTTCCCAATGAAAACGCTAAAACCAGACCAATTTTAACCTTAAGCATTGGCCTTATAGAAATTTATCCAGATAAAAACAATAAACCTGAAAATTTGCTTTTGGAGGCAAATAATCTACTTTGTGCAGCCAAGAACGCGGGTAGAGACTCCCTTGCGGTTAAGGTATCAACGCTCGACGTGACCAAACCACAGTTCAAAATTTACTCTTAATATAATCTCATGCTTTGAGTGCTCATCGCCCCTTTAGTACTTGATCGTCTACATTTTAAAGTGCTAAAAAATCTCTCGCGCCATTATATAATCTATTCCTAGTCGTTTAGACTTAAACGCAGCGCTTAAAATCTAGGGGAAAGATAATTAATGTTGATGACAACAACAGTCTATGCCGTAGGGGTACCACTTATTTTATCCCTTATTTTTATTGAGGCTATGACTTCAGCGCGAAAAAGTCTCGGTTTCTATGAGCTTGGCGATACTGGGGGAACAATTGGCCTGCTTTTCGGTAATATACTTACCTCGGTTGCAATACAGGGCACTACCCTTGGCTTTTCTTTTTACCTTTATCACTTTAGACTTTTTACCCTTAACGAGGTCTTAGCGCCTTGGCAGGTTTGGGTCATCACTTTTGTAGCGATAGATTTTATTTTTTATTGGTATCATCGTGCTTCTCACAGAGTAAGAATCTTGTGGGCGGTCCATATGAATCACCACTCCAGTATCGAAATGAATTTCACTGTCGCTTTCCGTCAAGCTTGGTTCGGGCCTATTTCAAAAGCGCCTTTTTTCATGGTCATGCCGTTGGTTGGGTTTGATCCTAGTTTTACCTTAGTCGCGGCGATATGCTCAAGACTATGGGGAGTAGTTGGTCATACGCAATGGATTGGTAAGCTTGGGTGGCTGGACAGAATTTTTAATACGCCTTCGACACATCGAGTCCATCACGGCACCAACCTTGAGTACATAGACCGTAATTACGGTAATTTATTTATATTTTGGGATCGCCTTTTTGGCACCTACACTAAAGAGCAGGCACCTGTTATCTTTGGGCTAGTAAAAAACCTAAACACTAATAATCCGTTTATAATAACCTTCCACACGTGGGCTGCAATGGCTAGTGATATTCAACAAGCGCAGTCATTTTACGAAATCGTAGGCTATATTTTTGGACCACCAGGCTGGTTACCGAGAAGAAAAATGACGGCTATCAACAAGCTCTAGCTATTTGAATGATCCCTTATGACCCACTTACGGGACGACCTAATGACCATATTATTAAAAGCACTTATCGTTTTGCTAGCGTCAGCAGCCACTTTTCCAACGGCCGCGGGCGAGGCGCCTTACCTCTACGTTCTTGGTGTTGCTCAAGATGCTGGTTTCCCTCAGGCAGGTTGTTATAAATCGCACTGCATGCCAGGGTGGGACAATCCCGAGACAAAAATTGGTGCTACATCACTAGCCTTAATTAATCCTGCAAGTAAAAATAAATACATGTTTGAGGCCACGCCCAACTTTCCAGAACAGCTTTTGATGTTAGAGCGAGAGGCGCCTACAGGTGAATTTAAATTAGATGGAATTTTTGTCACCCATGCGCATATTGGTCATTACACGGGACTCATGTATTTGGGGCGGGAAGTCATCGGAGCCGATCAAGTACCTGTCTATGTGATGCCAAAGATGCAGCAATATCTGATGAATAATGGTCCATGGAGTCAACTAGTCAGTTTAAATAATATAACCTTGCAGCCGCTTCGTAATCATGCAGCGGTTCCGTTAGATAATATTACAGTAACGCCTTTTATAGTGCCTCACCGAGATGAGTTTTCAGAAACAGTGGGATTCTCAATAAAAGGACCTAACAAAACGGCACTTTTCATACCTGATATTAACAAATGGTCTCAATGGGAAAAAGATATTGCAGCGCAAATACAGGCCTCAGATTACGCTCTAATCGACGCTACATTTTATGATAATGGAGAGCTACCAGGGCGAGACATGTCTAAAATACCTCACCCTTTTGTCACCGAAACCATCGCTGCGTTATCAGGGCTATCCACGCAGCAGCGAGCTAAGGTATGGTTCATTCATATGAACCATACTAATCCATTACTTAATCTAAACAGTGAGCAATCAAGAGCCGTGCGAGCCCAAGGCTTTAATATAGCTAGTACCGGTCTGCGCTTAGGGCTATAGTAATTTTGAATAGCCATAGTGAAATAGAGACTTTGATATGCCTTTACCTGCAGTAGTAATCCTAGGAACTCTCGCCAGCGCATACATTTGCTATACCATAGCGAAAGAGCGGCATGCTAACGTGCGTTTTTGGGTTTGGACGGGTGTGCTGTTAGGGCCTTTTGCCATTCCATTTGTGTTTTTCTCGAAGCCTGCAAAGAACAATAAGTAGAGCCCACTAAAAAGCCCCGCAGTTTTATATCTACAGGGCTTTTTTAGGGATTTTAATACTCTCTTCAAGTTTAGCTAAACACACCTTTAAAGAAGAAGAAGAATAAAATCGCCAGTCCGGCACCAGCAGGTAAGGTAACCACCCATGATAGGAAGATTGCTCCAATCATACGCAGATTCAAAGCGCCAATACCACGAGCAAGTCCAACGCCTAGAACTGCTCCCACTAGGGTATGAGTTGTAGAAATTGGCAGTCCAGTTCCCGAAGCAAAAACGACAGTGGCCGCAGCGCCTAACTCAGCAGCAAAGCCTCGACTAGGGGTTAGTTCGGTAATTTTTCGTCCAATAGTGCCCATTACCTTATAGCCATACGTCGCCAGACCAAACACGATACCAGCACCGCCGAGTAAAAGAATCCAAGTTGGCATCACGCTTTTTGCGGCTATATCGCCACCAGAGCTAACCACATTAACGACGGCTGCAAGAGGGCCAACAGCATTAGCGACATCGTTTGATCCGTGTGCAAAGGCCATACTACAGGCAGTAAATATCATAAGAACAGCAAACACCCGTTCGACATTTGCAAATCGATTGCTAGCTTCAAGCTCTTCGTTCCGCTCCACCTTGGAGAGGAGATAGGAGCCAAGAATGGCTAGAAAAATACCAAACATCATCGCCCAAACGATAGATTCACCAAAGGTCATGCTGATACCAATATCTTTAAAGACATGTTTCAAACCTTTAAGTATTGTCACCATTGCCATCAAAAAGCCTACAGCAAACATATACATGGGGGCGTATTGCTTGGCTTTTGCAAAGGGGTCGTCTTGGATCAATATAAGGTGTTGTACACTGCGAAAAATAGCAAACGATATAGTGCCGGCAATAACAGGAGAGACCACCCAGCTAGCAACGATAGTGGACACCTTAGTCCAATTCACTGCGTCAGTGGAGACCCCTACCGCAGCAAAGCCAACGATGGCGCCAACAATAGAGTGGGTTGTTGATACTGGCCAGCCCATAAAGCTGGCGATCATTAACCAGGTGCCAGCCGCAAGTAGCGCTGAAAGCATCCCGAAGACGAGCAGATCCGGCGAGTCATGGAACACTTCAGCATCAACGATACCTTTGCGAATGGTTGAAGTGACTTCGCCCCCAGCAAGGTAGGCACCGGCAAATTCAAACACCATTGCAATTAAAATAGCCTGCTTGATCGTTAGTGCTTTTGAGCCAACTGAGGTACCCATAGCATTGGCTACATCGTTAGCACCTACACCCCATGCCATAAAGAAGCCAAACGCAGCGGCAAGAATAATGAGCAGTGTGCCGTAGGTAGTGAATAATTCCATAGCCATTGATCTCGAGTTTTTTATTTAGCTAGTAGGAGTTCAAGTTGATTTCCAACTTGCTCGGCGGTGTCTGCAACTCCACCAATATTATCAATAACATTGTAGAGAAACATGACATGGACGGGCGGCATTTCAGCTTCAATTTTAAACAAGCGATGCCGTAATTTTCGTTCTCGTTTATCTACTTTCTGTTCTTGTGTATCAAGATCACGAATCAACTTTTTGACGAATTTAACTTCTTGCCCTGTAAAACCGGTTTCTAGAAGTTCATCTAATTCATCGATAGCCTTGAGTGCTTTTTCGCAAGTCTCAATAGCACTTTTAACATAGGCAATGAAATCTGATTGCAATACAGACGGGATATCCATTTCTCTGCCAAGCACAATACCGCAAATATCTTTAGTCGCATTTGCAATATTGTCTTGTTGAGCGAGAATGCCAAGCAAATCACCACGAGACATCGGCATAAATAAACTTTTAGGCATGTTCAGACGAAATTGTTTTTTGAGTTCATCAGCACGATTTTCATCATCGGCAATTTTGTCAAAAATATCACTAGCGCCTTTCCAGTCATCGGCAAGCACGGCTTCAAAGAAGGGTTCTAACTGAGAGGCGCAGGCAACAACGAGTGACATATGTTCTTGTAAAGGCCTGATGGGGGACTTGCCGAACAAATTTGAGATTGAATTACTAAACACCATGGCCATTCTCCCGTTTTAGGCATTGTAAAAGCTTATAAAAAAAATGAAAGTACTTTATTCGATTAGGATCGATATTTCCTGAACTATGCCTGAGCATATTGTTGATTATGCCCCAGCCAGCGACGAATCAAGGGGTCAACGCTTTTAGGATGGTTGATAAGCATCTGCTCAGCGATAGACTTAATCTGTGGGAGCATATGAGCATCTCTTTGCAGGTCAGCGATGTGTAAACGCATGTCACCTGTTTGACGAGTGCCAAGGACCTCGCCCGGACCTCTAAGTTCAAGGTCTTTTTCGGAAATTTTAAAACCGTCCGTTGTTTCACGCATAATTTTTAGCCGAGCACTACCATTACCTGAAAGTGGTGGGCTATATAGCAGAACACAGTGACTTGCTTGTGAACCACGGCCTACTCTGCCTCGCAATTGGTGTAATTGCGAGAGCCCCAGACGCTCAGAATTTTCGATAATCATTAAGCTGGCGTTGGGGACATCAACACCAACCTCAATGACGGTAGTGGCAACCAGTAAATTTATTTTACCTGCTTTAAAGTCTTCCATGAGAGTCAATTTTTCTCGAGGTTTAAGTCGACCATGGATCAGGCCAATTGATAATTCTGGGAGCAGTAGCTTTAGTTCACTGGCTGTCACCTCTGCAGCCTGAGCCTCCAAAACATCTGATTCTTCTATCAGCGTGCAGACCCAGTAGGCTTGTCGCCCGTTGATACAAGAAGCTCTGACACGCTCAATAACATCCGGACGACGCAAATTACTGAGCACTAGCGTATCAACAGGTGTGCGACCCGGCGGCAGCTCATCGATCACTGAGCAATCTAAATCAGCATAGGCACTCATGGCTAATGTTCTAGGTATGGGCGTGGCGGTCATGATCAATTGATGAGGCGCCGAACCATCTATGTTGGCAGAAGGATCCTCACTAAAGCCTTTACTTCGCAAAGCCAATCTTTGATGTACGCCAAAACGGTGCTGCTCATCAATAATGCTAAGGCCTAGATCCTTAAAGCTGACGCTTTCCTGAAATAATGCGTGGGTACCAATAACCATTTGAGCAGTGCCATCTGCAATAGCCGCCAGTTGAACATCACGGGCTTTCCCTTTGATTTTTCCGGTCAACCAGGCGATTCTGATACCTAGTGGTTGGAGCCACTGTTCGAAGTTAACTCTATGCTGCTCTGCGAGGATTTCAGTTGGTGCCATTAGAGCGGCTTGCTTACCATTGGCGATAGCTTGCAAGGCAGCGAGTGCTGCAACGACGGTTTTGCCCGAACCCACATCACCTTGAACTAAACGAAGCATTGGAACTGAGGAGCTAATATCGGTAGATATCTCTGCTGACACTCTTTGTTGGGCCGTAGTTAGCTGAAAGCCAAGCTGTTTTAGAAAAAGAGTCTTGGTTTTGTGATCTTCAAGTAAACTGGGAGCCTGTTGGCGTTGGATTTTTTGTCGCAGACGCAACAAACTGAGATTGTGAGCAATTAACTCTTCAGCGGCTAGCCGCTGTTGGGCTGGATGCTCGCCAGCAGCCAATAAATGCAATGCTGTTCCTGGGGGCGGGTTGTGTAATAGTCGCAATGCGTCGAGCAGAGAGTAAGAAAGCTGTCTGCTTAGGTCGCTATTTAGTTTGCTGGGGAGCAGCTCAACAATAGGTTGTTGGTCGAGTAACGTTAGAGCCTGGGCGCAGAGGTCTCTGATACGACTTTGAGTAATACCTTCGGTCGCAGGGTAAATAGGCGTTAAGGTATCCTCCAGTTTATTAGCTTTGGTTTGGTCTAGGTGCTGGTATTCGGGATGATAAAATTCGATTCCCGATTTTCCTCGCCTCGCCTCGCCGAAGCATCGTACAAGGACCCCGGGTTGTAATCGATCTTGTTGTGCTCGATTAAAATGGAAAAAGCGTAGTGTCGTGGTACCACTCTGATCTTGAATACGGCAGACAAGACTTCGTCTTCGCCCGAACACTGTGTCACAGGCTCGCACCTCCCCTTCAATAACCACTTCTGTTTGCGGTTGAACAGCACCTATTGGTGTGATTTGCGTTCTGTCGATGTAACGCAAAGGCAGATGAAAAAGCAAATCTTGGATTTTATAAAGACCAATTTTTTGTAGCTTGATCGCTAACTGTGGACCGACACCACGCAGAGTCTCAATGGTTAACCTATCTAAAGATGATTTAGGCATCAAGTATTAGTTATCCCACGCAGATTGCAGTGAAGGAATAAAAGGTGGCAACAGGTAGGAGCCGATGGTGAAGATCACACTCAGATATAGCGGGCTATTGATGCGATTTCCGCAGGACTTAGCGATATTGGTAATGGCAGGCGCCTTATCAAGAACGCATTGCGCCTGTCGAATAATTTTCTCTTTCAGCGGCAGTACCCGCACGGAACTTTTTGATCGTTCAAGCAAATCAAAACCAAGCCCACTTTCAAACTTTTTAAGCGCTATACTCAGCGCCGGCTGACTAACATTACAGTTTGCAGCAGCCTCCCCAAAATGCTTGAAGTGCGCTAGGCTAAGGACATATTTAAATTCAGAGGGGGTCATGGGTCAACTCTACTTTTAGTGAATTAATAATAGCGAACTTTTATTAAAGAGAGAATTTTATTTGAAAATATTATTAGCAGGAAGCGGTGATATTGCTCAGCGAATTCCGTCAAAAATGACTAGTCAGGAACAGTTTTTTGGTCTGAAACGCCACCCAAAAAATCTTCCTAATGACATTATCCCCCTAATAGGTGACCTGACTGATGCTGACTGTTTAGATCTGCTCTTTCTCGAGGGTTTTGATGTGGTGGTTGCCACACTGACACCTAATAGTGCCACCGAGGAGGGGTATCAGAAGGCCTATGTTGATGCCGCCGCAACCCTATCCCTAGCTATCAAAAATGCAGATCATAAGCCAAAATTAGTTATTTGGGTATCTAGTACTAGCGTCTATGGCCAAAGTGCAGGATCTTGGGTAGACGAGGATTCTTTGGCTAAGCCAGTGAGCTTTTCTGGCCGAGCATTACTTCAGGCAGAACAGCATATGGTCGCTCTGCCTTGCACCACGGTAGTGGTTAGATTCTCTGGGATCTATGGTCCCGGGCGTACTCGACTGCTCGACCAAGTGTTGGCGGGAGTTGGTCGAGCAGCTCAGCCTGAACAGTGGAGCAATCGAATTCATAGTGAAGATTGTGCTGGTGTTATTGCTCACCTTATTAGACTTAATGAGAAACAGGTACCTCTATCGACCCTTTATTTAGCAACAGATTGCGAGCCAGTGACACAGTATGAACTGCGAGGTTGGTTGGCTGCACACCTGGATGTCAGTTTAGTGGAGAAGTATACCAAACAGCGATCATCAAGGCGTTGCAGTAATAAAAAACTGTTAGATTCCGGTTATAGGTTCATATTTCCTACCTACCGTGAGGGTTATTTAGCATTGATCGAACAATTAAAAGAGTAAATTTATCATTTGGCTAATTTGATCATCAACATCAGTGGTCGAATCAAATTGATGCTAACCGAAATCTTTTAGCATAGCTTTTAGCTCAAGAGAGTGCTGCTCTTCTTCACTAATCATCCCTCTAGCGTATTCCTCAAGATATACTGATGCATTATTAACGCTCGCCAATAGTTTTTTATACAAGCTCAACGCATGAAGCTCGTGCTGCAAACCTTCTTCAAGAATATCTTTAATAGAGTGCCTATTCGTTTCTTCAATTTTAGCGATTTTTTGACTAGGATGACCATCGAGACCTGCGATAAGTTCTCCAGCTTGTTGGGCGTGCAATAATGACTCAGTCGCTTGTTCTTTTAAGAATGTCACGATTGGTATTCTGTATGGCCCGCTAACCATAAAAGAAGAGTGGGTATATCTCACAACGCCAGCTAACTCATATTCCATTATTTCATTAAGTATATTGCACGCACTTTTTGAATTAAGACTTTCCATTTCCATAATTAAACCTTATTTTTAAATACTCAAAGACTATATTTTATTCCATATAAACAAGCATTGTATAAGATAGAGCCCAATTAGTCCTATCAGCCTGCAGGCACCCTAGTGCAGAGATGGACATACACTAAGCCAATAACGAAAGGTTGTTGGCTTTGAGAATGATAACTCTGCCGTATGAGTATAGGGCATACGGTTGTTGAAACACCTCTAGGCTGTTAACTAATAAAGGACTATATCAGCCGTAGAAATATAATATTAAATAACGACAATGCCATCCATCTCGACGCTAGCTCCTTTCGGCAGAGCTCTCACTCCAATCGCCGCTCTTGCGGGATATGGCTCTTGAAAATACTCATTCATAATCTCATTGACGACCGGAAAATGGCTGAGATCAGTCAGAAATATATTGAGTTTAACGATATTATTTAGGTCACCGCCCGAGGCTTCGCAGACAGCAGTAATATTTTCAAATACCTGCTGAATTTGAGGCCTAATACCCCCATCGACTAACTTCATAGTCTTAGGGTCCAAAGGTATTTGCCCAGACAAATATACCGTGTTGTTAACCTTGACGGCCTGAGAGTATGTTCCGATCGCCGCCGGTGCATTTTCAGTATGAATAATAGCTTTATTAGTCATTATTGACTCCTTACTAATATGAGTTATTTATTTTTGACCCGATAGACGCGGCGCACTGGCTTCAGGCTTCGTACTCTACGCATAATATCGGCTAGATGAATTCTATCCCTTACCGTTAGGACGACATCTACTATTGAGGTAAAGGCATCTTTCTCATTGACGCTAATATGCTCAATTGTGGCATCTTCCTCTGTCATCCTTGATGCCAGTGCAGCAATAAAACCTCGTTCGGGGGTGAGCTCCACTTTTAATTCAACCGCGAATTCGCCCTTGACTACTGAGGACCATATGAGTGGCATACACTTTTCTGGATTTAAGCGAATTTCTTTTAAATTACGGCAAGATTCGAGGTGTATGACCAGTCCTTTACCGGGGGTCATGTGCCCAAGTATAGGGTCGCCCAGAATAGGGTGACAGCACCGAGCATACTGAACAATAAGCCCCTCAGAAGCATCTATTACTACTGGAAGATTCGAATTTTTCTTGTTTTCAGAAATCTGGCGTTTACTGGCGGGTACTAAAAGATGTGCGACAGCAAAGGGGACTCGATTACCTAACCCTATCTGTTGTAGTACATACTCAAAGGTAGCGGCACCAGTCTCCTTCAGCAATCGTTTAATCTGAGATTTTTTCAGCTGCTTGTAGCTAGCTCCCAAGTTACCAAGCGCTTGATCTAGCAAGCGTTTGCCTAGGTCTACTGATTCATCGTGCTGCTGATTTTTCAAGAAATGGCGAATAGCACTTCTAGCCTTAGCTGTGACTACAAAGTTTAACCAATTAGGGTTAGGCTGCGCACCATCGGCACTGACAATCTCAACCTTCTGGCCGCTTTGTAGTGGCTCTGAAAGCGGTGTTAGCTCCCCATCCACATGGCATGCAATGCAACTGTCGCCAAGGCCTGTGTGGACAGAGTATGCGAAATCTATAGGTGTAGCGCCAGAAGGAAGTTCAACAATCTGCCCCATCGGTGAAAAAACATAGACTTCGTCAGGAAATAAATCAGCCTTAACATGTTCTAGAAATTCTAAAGAATCACCTGCTTGTTTTTGCATCTCAAGCAGCCCTTGTACCCAGCGTGCTGCTCTTCGATGACTGACTTCAACATGATTGCTACTCGATTTATATTCCCAATGGGCAGCAATTCCGAAATTAGCCATCGCCTCCATTTCTTTTGTGCGAATTTGGACCTCAATTATCACCCCGTGCATCCCGACTAAAAGAGTATGTAATGACTGATATCCATTGGCTTTGGGAATGGCAATATAGTCTTTAAATTCACTCGGTATAGGCTTATAGATATTGTGCATTATGCCTAAGGTTCGATAGCAGTCATCAACGTTATCAACGATTACCCTAAACGCAAATACGTCCATAATATCGCGAAAGGACTTCTTTTTTTCGCGCATCTTTAAATAGATGCTCCACAGGTGTTTTTCTCTACCTTTAACTTTGGCGGACACTGCCTCTCGCTCAAGGCGCAGTTCAATTGATTGGTGAATTTCGGTAACCACTTCTTTGCGGTTCTTTCGTGCGGCCTTCATGGCTTCACGCAAGCGCCGATGGCGCAGAGGGTACATAGCGGCAAAGCCCAAATCTTCAAACTCTAAGCGAATATCGTTAATACCAAGGCGTTGAGCTATGGGCGCATATATCTCTAAGGTTTCCCGAGCGATGCGGCGGCGTTTTTCAGGTGACAAGACACCTAGGGTGCGCATGTTGTGCAGTCGATCTGCGAGTTTAACCAACATAACCCGAATATCTCTGGACATTGCCAGAGTCATTTTTTGAAAGCTTTCCGCTTGTTGTTCGGCCCTTGAAGCGGACTCGATTTCACTTAGCTTGCTGACACCATCAACTAAATCTGCAACAGTACGACCAAATCGGCGACTGATCTGCCCCTTGGTAACACCACAATCTTCAATAACATCATGCAGCAATCCAGCCATAACGCTTTCATGATCCATGCGCATGTCGGCAAGAATATTCGCGACGGCTAAAGGGTGGGTAATATACGGGTCACCACTTTGACGCATTTGGCCAAGATGACATTTCTCAGAGAAGTAATACGAACGGGTTACCCTATCGACCTCTTTTGGGTCGAGGTAAGAGGAGAGCTTGTCTGTCAGTCCATGTAGCACCGTATTACAGCCCTCCCCAACACCTGAGTTGAGCGTTAAATAGCGGGTTCTTGAGGGGCTTCGGTTGAAGCTTCTTCTGTTTCTGGCACGGCATCGACAATTTCATAGTCTTGCGGAATTTCAGTTAGGATAGCGGCAGTCACTAGCCCTTGCTCGATTTCACGGAGCGCAATAACCGTAGGTTTATCATTCTCTTCATCGACTAATGCGGGTCGACCTTCTATCGCGATTTGACGGGCACGTTTGGAGCCAACCATGACTAATTCAAAGCGGTTATCAACGTGATCTAAACAATCTTCTACTGTAATACGAGCCATCTTATGTGCCGACCTTGGTAATTAATAAAGTAATTCAAATAGTGTTTGCAACATTTTGTTACCCAGACCCCCCAGTTTACCTAAACCGAGACGATACGACAATAAATCAATCGTTAAGTTTTTCATTAGGAGAATCAGGTTGAACGGCTGATTGCAATAAAAAGGGAGTAACGAAGTTCTTAGGCTAATAGGTCAGTTAACAGATCTTGGTGATCGGTTGCTGGGAGTCGACATCGTTGCGAGGTTATAATGGACTCAAGTTGCGTTCGTGCCGTTTCGAAATCGTCGTTAATTATTAGATAGTCTGCGTCGATATAATGACTCATTTCTTGTGTTGCTGCGGCAATGCGACGATCTATTACCTCCTTATTATCCTGACCTCTAAGGGTTAGCCGCTCTTGCAATGCTTGCTTAGAAGGGGGCAGTATAAAAATACTTTGGCTGCTCGGGAAGTGCTTTCGCGCCTGTTCTGCGCCCTGCCAGTCAATTTCTAGAATGACATCAATGCCCAGTTCGAGCGTCATTCTTACCCAGCTCTCGGAGGTGCCATAATGGTTGCCGAAGACTTCGGCATGCTCAAGAAATGAATCCTCATCTACCATTTTTAGGAATTCAGGTTGATTAACAAAGTGGTAGTTCACGCCATCTTCTTCCCCCGAGCGTCGTTCTCTGGTGGTATGGGAAACTGAAGCCTGAATGTTATCACTGCGACTCAGAATTTCCCCAACTAGGCTGGTTTTACCAGCACCTGAGGGAGCGGAAATGATAAACAGTGTGCCTTGTTTCATAATGACGTTAATCCGGTATTGTTAAAACCACTAAATTATTTTAGAACTATATTGCCTTGTCGGAGATTAATCCACCTCAGGACGAGAGTGTACTAAAAATTGCTCCCTTAATGGTTCGGATCAAAAATTTTGTTTAATCTTCCTGCCAACCGAATCCCAGCCATGACTAGACGCTCCTCGAGAAGAGCAATATTTCTATCAACGTAAGACTGCCCTATCACCGTTGTCGGCGTTTGTTTTTCAGGGCTAAAATCATACACCTGTTGTCGAAGTGACTTAGATTCTGCAGCCCAGTCCAAAAAATTGCTACTTTGCCATTCCTGTATTTTTCTCGGAGATATTTGATCCAATAACCGCACATATTGATCAGTCGACAAATTCTTTGTTTTGATCATCCCTGTGTCCCATACCCAATGTAGGTTTTTTGTTTTTACCGTGTTGAACCACTTAATAGCAACGCTATTACCGCCTCTATCGGCTTGCAGGCCAACATGAAGTGGCTGGTGAATGTCTTGAACAAAATGCATAAAGAAGCGGAGCGACTCAATCTTTTCCTTTTTGGTTATCTCATTGCCTATTAATTGCCCGTGAAAGTGCTCCATTGCCGTCAGAATATCCCCGTCTGCGCCGTGCTTGAGGTCATCAAGGCGCTGATCATCTGCGATATTGATATAATGCCATTGTGCTGATTTTTGGTAGCCAGGTGTGTAGCGAATTCGATCTGGCCACAGTACTATATTGATTAAATTGGCACCTCCGGTAAGCTGAGTAATCGCTTGTTTAGTAGTTTCTGTTAGGTGGTTTTCGGTGATTTGAGTAATGATTTTATGAGCATCCACGCCGAATCCAGCGGCCGTAGAGCTGCATAGGGCTATGGTCAAAAGAATAGGGTAAACACCCAAATACGTCGATCTCAACATGCTCACTCTGATTATTTTGTGAGGCTACCCAAATGTGCAGTACTTCACTATCTACTTATTTAGTTTGGGTTACCATAACTTGTAATATAAGTGTATATAGAAGGCATCATTGCATCTTTTCTTCGCAAGAAATTCTACACTTTTATTATGTTAAATAAGCAGTTTTTTACCAATTGTAGTGATAAGCGCTATGAATTGGCGCTGCTTATTGTGTTAATTACACTATAAAAGGATGGATATTAGAATGATGAAGACACCTGCTCATAACACCCCGCTAGGGAGAATAATGACGACCCGAAATTTTAGCCAATCAATGTTAGCTAGAGAGGCCGGGGTATCCCAGTCTTTTGTAAATAGGGTAGCTAAAGGCACTGTAGAAACTCCAAGGCGATCTAATATGCAGAGATTGGCGAAATATTTAGGTGTTCCAGTAGATTCGATTTATCCTGAGTAATCGAAGTCTTCGATGAAATAGAAAGATAAGTGAGGTTATTTAGATTGGAAACTCAGGCTACCCCAAAAGTATTATTACCCATAAAAGTCGGATTTCTAGAGTCTTGGCGGCTGGTAAAGTTGAGTTATGCTGACCCTCTTAAGCACACCCAGCACTTACAGCAGAAATATGGAAATGTTGTCCTGCACAGAGTGGGTAAAATGAATGTGGTCCATCTGTTTGGTGCTGACGCAAATCGATTAAGTTTATTAAATCCGGGACAAGTACTATCCAACAAAAAAGCGTGGGATCAAATTATTGGCCGGGTTTTCCCCAATGGATTAATGCTTCGCGATGGTGATGACCATCGTTATCATCGCAGGCTTATGCAGGCAGGGTTTAAAAATCAGGCGATGCAAGGCTACTTCAAGCAAATGGCGCCCCAGATAGCGCAAAGCGTTGCGAGTTGGTTACCTGAGGCGAAGTCTGAAAAAGTGCAGGCTTATCCTATTATCAAGCAAATGACCTTGGACTTGGCTGCTACGGTATTTTTGGGAATGAACCTCGGCGCAGAAGCGACAAAAATTAACCAATATTTTGAATCGACCGTTGCAGCTGCTATGTGGCGTATGCCCATAGCGTTGCCCGGAACATTGCTGTGGCGGGGCATACGAGCCCGACAGTCAATGTGCGATTTCTTTTTGCCGATGATTCCAGAGAAGCGAGCAGGAGATAACCAAGATTTGTTTTCGTTATTGTCTCGTGCGACAGATGAAGACGGCAAAGGCTACACTGATCAAGAAATCGTAGATCACATTAACTTTCTGATGATGGCGGCCCATGATACAACCACGAGCGCTCTGACGAGTATGACCTATGCTTTGGCCAAGAACCCCGAATGGCAAGAACGGTTATGGTCCGAGGTCGAGAGTTTGGGCGTTGAGACCTTGTCATCTAATGATCTGAGTAAAATGGTTGAGACTGGCTGGGTGATGAAAGAAGCGCTCAGGCTATACCCTCCGCTTTCAACATTACCCAAATTCAGCAACAAACCCTTTGAGTTTGACGGACATATGGTACCCGCTAAAGCCTTAGTGGTGACTTATCCTATACACACTCACCATTCAAAGGACTACTGGGATAGTCCCAAACATTTCGATCCATTACGCTTTAGTGACGAGCGCAAGGAGCATAAGCGTAACGCATACAGTTGGATTCCCTTCAGTGGTGGTGCGCATATGTGTATCGGGCTTCATTTTGCCGAGATGCAAATTAAGCTCGTGATGTTTGAAATGTTAAAAAATTACCGATGGACTGTGCCCAAGGGGTATGAAATGCCTGTGCAGCAGTCACCAATCTCGAAGCCTACTGATGGATTGCCTATCACCCTTAGCCGACGGCCACAAAAAGCATAGATTTGAGCTGCTGGACTTTCAGTGAACGCTGTAGCGATTTATTCTTGCCCTCAAAAATAGGGCAGTTTATATTGGTTGCATAACGGATGTTAAGCTTAATAGCTACTTTTAGCATTCATCCACTATAAAAGCAGCGAGAATAGGTTATGGATTTAAAACAACACTACCAGCAGGCAGCTCGTGACGCTTGTCCTATATATACCTTCTTAGATTTGCAGGTTGAAAGTATCGAAGGTGGAATATACCGGTCTCGCACGCCTCTAAATGACAACACAAAAAACCATGTGAACATATTTCATGCCGGCCCAATGTGGATGACCGCTGAATACTTGGGCGGTTTAATTGCTGCACACAATCTTGATGACCCCAAGTACCAGCCAGTGATTGCTGGGCTCAATATTACGTTCTTACGTCCGGCAATGACTGATATTACTGCTGAGACGGAATTTAGTCCCGCTGATGCCTTGGCCATGAAAACGGCATTGGAAGCTACGGGTCGCTTTTCCTACACGCTTCACATCGTGATCAAAGACACTGCCGGCAAAGTGGTAGCCGAAGCCGAAGGTCAATATGTAGTTAAGGACTTTTCTAATTTAATGTAACAGTTGATGCCATGATCTATCGGAAGGTTTAAGCTGCTAGTGGCCGCCGAGGGCTTAGCTAAAGAAGAGGGATATGTTATGAAAAATATCGCGACCTTGTCTACGGGGGCTCTCCTTTTGTTGATGTCTGGCTGTGCGCACAAAGAACTGAAGCCTGGAGAAGCTCAACAGCAAGTTGATACCCTATGTCGAAATGTGGCTAATCAAGAATGGCGAGAAGGCGTGATACTGCCTAACGTTAGTTATTCAGACTGCATGGTAGAGCATGGATATATAGAAAAACTGTCTTCTCCATAGTGAATAATGTCACGAACACGAAGGTAATCAGTTTTACTCAAGGTTTTGAATCTGCTCGCGCATTTGTTCGATGAGAACTTTTAGTTCCACTGACGCTTGAGTCGTTACACCTGCGATGGACTTGGAGCCAAGAGTGTTGGCTTCGCGATTCAATTCTTGCATTAAAAAATCTAGCCTGCGGCCAATAGACTCTGAGCTCTGCAGGACGCGGCGAATTTCTGCAATATGCACTTCTAACCTGTCTAATTCTTCATCTACGTCAGAACGATTGGCAATAATGACCATCTCTTGCTCTAAGCGACCTTCGTCGAGTTGAATTTGCATATCCACCATTTTGTCTTCAAGTCGCGTGCGCTGATGAGCAAGAATATCCGGCAGATTTTTTCTGACTATTGCGGTTTGTTCCTGAATGCCTACAAGTCGCTGTTCAATCATATCTGCAAGCTTGTCTCCCTCGCGTTGCCTGCCTTCGAGTAGCTGGGCAACAGTTGCCTTGAAGGTCTCAATTGCCGCAGCTTGGAGATGCTCAGATTCAACATCTTGATCTTTCAAGACACCCGGCCAGCGCATGATATCCAGAGGAGAGATCTCTGCAGGGTTGTCTATTTGGGTGGCGAGCTGCTGAGCAATTTCAATGTATTGTTTGGCCAATGTAAGATCGGCGTTAACTGTGGCGTCAGTGCTGTTAAATGCTAACTGTATAGAACAGTCCACCTTGCCTCGGGAAAGCTTTTTACGAGCTATTTCGCGCAACGCCATTTCAACGTGGCGTAATGTCTCTGGCAGTCTAAAGCCGGTCTCTAAAAACCGATGATTGACAGAGCGCAGCTCACAGGTGACTGAGCCCCAGGAAAAATCTGCGGTGTTTCTGGCAAATGCCGTCATGCTTCGAGGCATATTATCTCCAAATGATTTAAATTATTGGTTGCATGGTAACAAAGGCGGCCACGCGGGTGTTAGATTTGCTACAATTCCGCCAGATTTTATTCACCAACACTTTCTAGGAACCATATTATGACCAGACCCAGTGGCCGAAGACCTGAACAGCTGCGCCAAGTAAAGATTACTCGCGATTTTACCTGCCACGCCGAAGGATCGGTATTGGTTGAGTTTGGAAACACCAAGGTGATCTGTACCGCCAGTGTAGAACCAGGGGTTCCTAGATTCTTAAGAGGAAAAGGCGAAGGCTGGGTAACCGCTGAATATGGTATGTTGCCTCGCTCAACTAACAGCCGCATGGGTCGTGAAGCGGCCCGAGGCAAGCAAAGTGGGCGCACCCAAGAGATTCAACGGTTAATTGGTCGCTCTCTTCGAGCGGCGGTTGACTTAAAAGAATTGGGTGAGAACACGATTAATATCGATTGTGATGTTATCCAAGCTGATGGTGGCACTCGAACAGCATCAATTACAGGGGCCTGTGTGGCTCTGGTTGACGCTATTCGACATTTACAGCGAACCAAGCGAATCATGGGTGACCCTTTAGTTTCTATGATAGCGTCCGTGTCAGTAGGGGTTTATAAAGGTGAAGCAGTACTGGATCTGGACTATGCTGAGGATTCCAATGCTGAAACTGACATGAATGTGGTTATGAACAGTGAGGGCGGCTTTATTGAGGTACAGGGCACAGCTGAAGCGGCACCCTTCAGTGGTGAAGAGTTGACGACCATGTTAGATTTGGCAAAAAAAGGGATAGCAGATTTGGTGCGAGTGCAGCAGATGGCGCTGGCCCAGTAAACGGATTAGACTTATGACTGTGAACAAAAATTATAAAACCCAATTTATCGATAACGCTCTCGACAGTGGCGCGCTCAAGTTTGGCGAATTCACGTTGAAATCTGGACGTGTTTCACCCCATTTTTTTAATGCGGGTGAATTCTGCTCAGGGAAGGCACTTTCAGCTTTGGGACACTGTTATGCGGCGGCTATTGTTGAGTCTGGGGTACAGTTTGATGTTTTGTTTGGTCCTGCCTACAAAGGTATTACTCTTGCGGCAGCTACTTCTATGGCATTGGCAGACCATTATGGTATCGATGTCCCCTACTGTTTTAATCGTAAAGAGGCTAAGTCTCATGGCGAAGGTGGCACATTGGTCGGGGCGCCTCTAGAAGGGAAGGTCCTCATTATTGATGACGTAATTACAGCCGGCACTGCTATTCGAGAGGTAATGACTTTGGTTGAAAGTGCTGGCGCTGATGCAGCTGGCGTAGTGATTGGGTTAGATCGTAAAGAGCAGGGAAAGACGGAGCAGTCAGCTATTCAAGAAGTAGAGCAACAGTTCTCAATTCCAGTGATTAGCATTATTGACATAAATGATATTTTGGCTTATTTGGATGATAAAGAAGATATGGCGGAACTTATAATGGCCATTAAAACCTATCGTTCAACCTACGGCGTAATCTAAACCGTTACGCCGTAGTCATCAAACGTGACGACTAAGATTCAAAGATACCTGCAGTTAGTAACTGCCATTGTTCTGCCCAATGTTGGTTGGGCGAGGTGGCAAAATCACTTCTAACATACTGGCTAATTTTACCTTCTACAGTCACCAGCATTAGATTCGCTGCTACAGAAACGGGTACATTTAATTTCAAGCCATCGCGCACTTCTGCTTCACGCAGAGCCTGTTTGAGCTGTGACTCAAGGCGATCGAAAAACTGGGCGACACGGCTGTGCAATTTTTCGCTTTCAATCGCCAATGCATCTCCATTAAGGATCCGCGTGATGCCAGGGTTCTTCTGACAGAATGCGATGACTAAGCTAAGAATGCGATAGCACTGATTAACTGCATCAGGTTCTTCGCTGACAATAGACCTCACTCGACCAAAGATGGTCTCTTCAATAAAGTCGATTAAACTCTCGTACATCCGTGTTTTGCTGGGGAAGTGCCGATACAGCGCAGCTTCTGAAATACCTAGTTCAGCAGCCAGAGCAGCGGTGGTGATGCGGCCCTTAGATGTTTCAAGCATACGCGCTAACGCTTGTAAAATTTCTTGGGCTCGAGTGCCTTTTTTACCTGCCATTAGAGTGCTCCTGTTAATTCTTGATTAGTGATTAAAGTCCCTACACCTTCATCGGTGAAAATCTCTAGCATCACCGCGTGCTCAACCCGCCCGTCGATTATATGAGCGCAAGAGACGCCTGATTTAACGGCATCAAGCGCGCAGCGAATTTTTGGCAGCATACCGCCATAAATCGTGCCATCGGCAATTAAATCGTCTACCCGGTCAACGGTCAGGCCGGTAAGAATACCGCCCTCTTTGTCTTGTAAACCCTCTACATTGGTTAATAGTATAAGCTTTTCAGCTTCAAGGACCTCAGCCACTTTGCCTGCTACTAAGTCGGCATTAATATTAAAAGATGAGCCATCCTTACCAACCCCAATAGGGGCTATAACGGGGATAAAACCACTTTGCACAAGCATGTCGATGACCGATTTGTTTATTGATTCAACCTCACCAACATGGCCAATATCAATAATTTCTGGCACCGACATTTCAGGTGTTTGATGAGATACAACCAGCTTTTTAGCTCTGATTAACTGCCCGTCTTTTCCTGTCACACCAAATGCCCGGCCGCCAGCATTACCGATCAAATTGACAATCTCTTTATTGATGGTGGCACCAAGGACCATTTCCACAACGTCCATAGTTTTACTGTCAGTTACCCTCATACCGTCGACAAATTCTGATTTAATCGATAGACGCTCAAGTAGCTCCCCAATCTGAGGGCCTCCACCGTGAACAACGACTGGGTTGATGCCTACTGCCTTCATCAGAACAATGTCGCGAGCAAAACTCTGCTTAAGACTTTCGTCCACCATTGCATTGCCACCGTATTTAACCACCACGGTTTTACCTGAAAAGCGCTGGATGTAGGGAAGTGCTCTTGAAATAACCTGAGCGGTAGTGGCTGCTTCTTTGCGACTAAGTGACATAATTAAATATAATCTTCTAGTTGATTAATAAAAGGGTTTAATTCGTTTCTAAAGCGGGTTTTTATTGCTGCCAGTTGAATATCATCGTCCGCTTCAAAACGTAGGGTTAAATTGGGGGTTGTGTTAGATGCCCGGATAAGCCCCCAAGCACCAGAGTATTCCACGCGCATACCGTCCAGTCTGATTGTTTTTCCGCCATCAAACACACAGTTAGTCTGCAGGCTGTCCATCAAGAGAAACTTTTTTTCATCAGGGACCGGGATTAAAATCTCTGGGCTGTAGCTACTAGGCTTAAACTCAGAGACTATCTCGTCGAGGGTTTTAATGCGACCATTGTGCTGCTGGCAGAGAATTTCTAAGAGACGCATTCCTGCATATAACCCGTCATCAAACCCACCCCAACGATCATTGAAAAAAATGTGACCGCTAAATTCCCCTCCAAGTAGAGCGTTTTGATCACGCACTGCTTTTCGAATATGGGAATGACCTGTTTTACAGATAGTCGGAAGGCCTCCGCACTGAATAACGAGTTCCTTAAGGCGCATACTACTTTTAACATCAAAAACAATGTCGCCACCTGGCATTTTTGCGAGTAAGTCTCTAGCAAAAATCATCATTAGCTTATCTGGCCAGATAATAGCCCCATCCCCAGAAATAACAACTAATCGGTCTCCGTCACCATCATAAGCGAAACCTAAATCAGAACCTGTCGAGGCCACTTTTGCGATCAGGTCCTGCAGGTTTTTTTCATCTGATGGATTGGGCTCGTGATTGGGAAAGCTACCATCGACATCACAATAAAGCGGCTCTACTGCGCAGCCAAGTCTCTTAAATAGATCTACAGCAATGGGCCCCGCCACCGAGTTTCCAGCGTCGATAACGATCTTAAAAGAGCGGTCAATTGAGCTGTCACTAACAATATGTTGGCAATATTGAGAAATAAAACCCTTTGTAATCTGCGGTGCTGAGGCCTCAGGTGAGAAATCATTAGACCTGAGTGCTGACTTTAATTGTTGCAATTGTTGGCCAGAAATCACTTCCCCATCAAGGATGATTTTAAAACCGTTGTAAGCAGCAGGGTTGTGACTGGCTGTTACCATTACACCACTTTTGCGTATGGGATCATGTTCAATTGCGAAATTCACTATAGGTGTGGTTACTTCACCGAGATTGACCACATCACAGCCCGCAGCTTTTAGGCCAAAGCATAGCGCCTCTGTCAGGGATGGTGAACTTAGTCGCACATCGCGGCCGACAAAAAACATTTGTTGACCTTGGCTTAACGCAAGCTCGCCTAAAGCCACGCCCAGAGACAGGGCAAACTCATTGGTGATTTCACTATTTGCTAAGCCGCGAATATCGTAGTCGCGAAATACTGACGAGGGGGCTAAGGGCCCTTCCTTATGAGATAACCCACTTTGGCTATAGTCGCTATTAGAGAGGTGTAAATCCATATTAAGTCATCTAATTTTTGAGTCGATTAGTCCTGCGCGCTATGGCTGGCAGCCATATGCGCTATAAGATCTCTTGCCAGTTGAGTTTTACTTCTTTTATCAAACAATGTTGATGACGTAGCGTCGATCCAAGTCACTTCGTTTTCGTCGCTATTAAAACCAATATCAGTACGAGAAATATCGTTAGCAATGATAGCGTTTAGATTTTTCATCTGTCGTTTATTTTTCGCGTAATTTTCGACGTCGGAGCTTTCTGCGGCAAAGCCAACAACGTAGCAGTCGGGGTAAGCCTTGGACACTGCGCTTACAATATCGGGATTTTTGGTCAGAGTAATAGACATCGTATCACCCTGCTTTTTTATTTTTTGTTCTGCAATCGAAGTTGCTCGATAATCAGCCACTGCAGCCGTGGCAATAAAGAAATCGGCGCTCGTGCTTGCAGAAATTGAAGCTTTTAGCATCTGATCAGCAGATATTACCGAGATTAACTGGCATCTCTCCGGCACAGGTATAGCGACTGGTCCAGATACAAGTATTACCTTGGCACCAGCATCTACCGCAGCCGCGGCTAAAGCATAGCCCATCTTTCCCGAACTATGATTGCTAATGAAGCGAACTGGATCGATCGCCTCTCGAGTGGGTCCAGCGGTAATAACAACCTGCTTGCCTTCTAATAGGCGATGGCTAAAAAAGCCAGCCGCGTGCTTTATAATGCTGTCTGGTGACTCCATTCGACCCTGCCCCACATCGCCGCATGCCTGCGACCCTTCGTCAGGACCAATAGTGGTTACCCCCCGTTGCTGCAAGATTGCTATATTATCCAGGGTGGCGGGATGATGCCACATGGCTTGATTCATTGCTGGTGCTACTGCAGTGATAGCCTGCGTTGCCAAGCAAATAGCCCCCAACAAACTATCTGCTCTACCGTGAACCATGCTAGCAATGAAATCGGCAGTAGCCGGCGCAATTAATAGTAAGTCTGCCCAACGAGCTAGCTCGATATGACCCATGCCAGCTTCAGCTTTTTCGTCAAGTAACCCAGTATGTACGGCATGACCGGAGAGAGCCTGCATTGTTAGAGGACGAATAAATTCTTCAGCACCTGGAGTCATCACCACACGAATTTCTGCACCATGATCTTGAAGGCGCCTTACAAGCTCTGCGCTTTTATAGGCTGCGATGCCACCAGTGATACCTACAATTATTCGTTTGTTTGACAGACCGTTCATTAATTGTCCAGACAGTATGATATTTGGGATGTAAGATAACATTTCGAAAAGGAAT
>JACNKP010000070.1 GCA_014381985.1 SAR92 clade bacterium | reverse complement strand
CCTACGCGCGCTTTACGCCCAGTAATTCCGATTAACGCTCGCACCCTCCGTATTACCGCGGCTGCTGGCACGGAGTTTGCCGGTGCTTCTTCTGTAGGTAACGTCAAGGCTCAAGAGTATTAGTCTTAAGCTGTTCCTCCCTACTGAAAGTGCTTTACAACCCTAGAGCCTTCTTCACACACGCGGCATGGCTGCATCAGGCTTTCGCCCATTGTGCAATATTCCCCACTGCTGCCTCCCGTAGGAGTCTGGGCCGTGTCTCAGTCCCAGTGTGGCTGATCATCCTCTCAGACCAGCTACGGATCGTAGCCTTGGTGAGCCATTACCCCACCAACTAGCTAATCCGACTTGGGCTCATCTAATAGCGCAAGGTCCGAAGATCCCCTGCTTTCTCCCGTAGGACGTATGCGGTATTAGCGTGCGTTTCCACACGTTATCCCCCACTACTAGGTAGATTCCCAAGCATTACTCACCCGTCCGCCGCTCTACTCACACCGAAGTGTTTTCGCGCTCGACTTGCATGTGTTAGGCCTGCCGCCAGCGTTCAATCTGAGCCATGATCAAACTCTTCAGTTTAATCTTTAACCTCACCGTTTAAGGAGAGGGAATGGTTACGCAAAACTTGCTTTACCATTCAAAATCTCAGTTTCATAATTCGAACTTATCACATTCATAAATGTCTGCGATGAGAACTTACTTATGATATTTAATAATCCAATATCAATTAGCAAGTGCCCACACGCATTGCTTGATTATATTTTTAAAGAACATTCGCTTCGATGAGCGGGACGCGTATTCTATAGATCGCAACCCCTTTGTCAACAGCTGAAAGTGAAATACTACACTTTATTTTCACTCTCTTTTCTTGACGTTTTATTCGCCTCTCAACATTACTGTTGGGAGCGCGCATTTTAGCGCCAAGACTTAGCTTGTCAACAGTATAATTCAAATAAATAATAAGCCTTTGAAGTTCTACTTATTGCCGCTGATTTGCTAGCGGCTCACCCTGTTGGGAGCACGCATTCTACAGGCAGGCGGTATACTGTCAACAAGTATTTAGGTTTATTTGCAGGCTGCCAGCAAACTGATCAAAAAAGAGGCTAAATAAGCTCAAATAGATGGTACTTCTTCTTCCCAAGCCGGACTAGAAAAAACCTCTCATAGAGCGCGTGCTCTGCGGTAAAGCTATTAGAGGTTCCCATATTGTCTTGCGAGCCCTTGGCAATACCGTTAATAAAGACTGAATTTCGTGCAAGAGCGTCTTTTACTTCACGCCCTGCCTTGACCATCCCAGCGTCAGTAAGCAAATTGGTTAAAGGCTTATCAACTAAATCGCTATTTGACAGCTGAGAGAATGGCATACCATCCTGACTCAACTGCTTAAGATCTGATTCTGATAGATCGACCGAGCTGCCACTAAACAGCGCTTCGGTTATGCGCAAAGCAGCATTCAGGCCCTCCTCTCCATGGACCAAAGAGGTCGCCTCACTCGCCAGGACAGCTTGTGCCTGAGGCCGCCCTGCAGCTGCAGCATCTGCAGCCTCGATCGTTTGAATCTCATCCAGAGGCAAAAATGTAAAATAGCGTAGAAACTTATACACATCAGCATCAGCAACATTGAGCCAAAACTGGTAAAAACTATAAGGTGATGTTTTGGACGGGTCAAGCCACACCGCTCCTGCCTCGGTCTTGCCAAATTTTGTACCATCAGCCTTCGTAATAAGCGGGACGGTAAGACCAAAACAATGAGTTCTATTTTGCCGTCGACTTAGATCAATGCCGCCTACTATATTACCCCACTGATCACTTCCTCCGACCTGCAAGGTACAATTATAGCGCCGATTAAGCTCTGCAAAGTCCATCCCTTGCAGTAAAGAATATGAAAACTCGGTGAAAGAGATCCCAGAACCATCTCTGTCAATGCGCTGCTTAACGGACTCTTTTGCAATCATATTGTTAACAGAAAAGTGTTTGCCAACATCGCGCAAGAAATCCAGAGCGCTCATCTTGACCGTCCAATCAAGATTGTTAACCACTCGCGCAGAGGTCTCTCCGCAATCAAAATCAATAAACTGGCTAACTTGGCCTTTGATCTTATCCGCCCAGCCGGCAATAACCTCTGGAGTATTAAGTTTTCTTTCATCTGCTTTAAAGCTGGGGTCACCAATCATGCCGGTAGCGCCACCAACTAAAGCAATAGGAGTATGGCCAGCTTGCTGAAACCGCTTCAATACCAATAGGGGAACTAGATTGCCGAGGTGCAAACTCTCAGCAGTGGGATCAAAGCCGCAATATAAAACGCGAGACTGATCAAGATGAGTGAATAACTTTTGGTCGCCAGAGTATTGGGCTATAAGCCCTCGCTGGGTTAATTGCTCGATTAACTGATGTCCGCTAAGTTTCATTGTCACTCTTCTTTATTGCTCAATTTAAATGAGCGCCAACTCTACAGATTGACGCAACAAATACAAGATATTAACGCTAACAGCGCCCTTTGATCTACCCCCCTACTATGTAGCGCCGCAGTAAGCTCGCAAAACTGCCACCTATAGATGACATTGTATCTTTTTAATCAATCAAGCTAAAATCACCCATTGATATTAGAATTGGTAGCATAGCGTGATTAAAAAAGTGCAAGAAACCGGTCATTTTTTGCTCCTTTTGGCGCGGGATTTCCCCCGCCGCAACCTCTTGTTAGCCGCCCTAGCGGGTACGTTAATTGTGACAGTTTACCTCTCACCTGGCGACAACAAAATACAGCCGATATTGATTGCCGAGCCCATTACTATAGCCCTTGACAGCGCACCGACAGTTAAGGAAGAAAATCATTTACAACTGATATGGCAAGAACATCTTGTCGGTAGCGGTGATAATTTATCGACCCTTTCTCAGCGAGCGAAATTTTCAGCAAAAGACGTCTATAAGATTTCTTCATCGCCCAATGGTAAATCCCTTCGCAACCTCTATCCTGGAGAAAAATTGCGCTTTGGCGCAAATGACACCGGGCAGCTCATTGAACTCCACTACGTAAAGACTCCACTTGAGAGCCAGGTATTCATCCGTCAGGAAGACAGCTTTGTAGCTGAAACGCGAGTCCGCGAACCTGAGATTATATTAAGCTATGGAGAAGGTGTTATCGAAGATTCTCTCTACTTATCTGGTAAGCAATCGAATTTGCCCGACAAACTAATCATGGAGATGGCTGATATCTTTGGTTGGGACATCGACTTTGTTTTTGATATCCGTCCAGGCGACTCCTTTGCCCTTTTATTTGAAGATAGATTTATTGAGGGAGTGAAACTGTCGACAGGTAATATCGTTGCTGCTTCGTTTACTAACCGCAACAAAAGATACCAAGCAGTCAGATATACCAACAAGAAAGGCCAAAGCAACTACTACACTCCGGAAGGGCTAAGTATGCGTAAGACGTTTTTGCGAACGCCTCTAGATATTTTCCGCATCAGCGATGGTTTTAACTTGCGACGCAAACATCCCATCCACAAGAAAATCAAAGCCCATCGTGGAGTGGACTACGCAGCACCGAGAGGCACGCCGGTGTATGCGGCGGGCGGCGGAAAAGTGACCGAGGCGGGGTATAGTAAGTACAACGGAAACTATGTGTTTATTCAACACGGCCAAACCTATATCACTAAATACTTACATTTGGACAAGAAGAAAGTGCGCAAGGGACAGACCGTAAAACAGCGCCAAATTATTGGTACTGTCGGCTCAACAGGGTATTCTACCGGCAGTCACCTGCATTATGAGTTTTTGATCAACGGCGTTCATCGTAATCCGCGCACTGTTACACTGCCTCAAGCACGACCTATTCCAAAAACAGACAGGCTAGAATTTGACCTTGCCGTCAGTCCAGTGCTAGCGCAGCTTGCCGAATACAAAGCGGCCCGCCAGCTAGCCACAATTCAGAACAATACAACTAGTGCCAACTAAACCAACATTATGAAAAATACTGTCACCTTTATAGGATTAATGTCTGGCACCAGCATAGACAGTATCGATGCCGTAGCCGTTACCTTTGCTCATAAAAAGCTGAATCTGCTAGGGAACTATAGCCACTCTATCCCCGCCAAGATAAAGTCTGATATTCTTACCTTGAGTGAGCCAGGCCTTGATAATGTGCAGTTACTAGCTGAAACTGATCATAGTCTTGGAGAATTATTTGCAGAGGCAAGCCTGGCGCTGATGTCCCAACTAAATCTCAACAGTAAAGACATTGTCGCCATAGGCTCTCACGGACAAACTATTCGCCACCAGCCTCCCGGCATCAAACCTGGCTTCAGCTTGCAAATCGGCAACCCTAACCAAATTGCAGCAGTGACGGGGTGCCCTGTCATCGCTGACTTTCGTCGAAAAGATATGGCCTATGGCGGCCAAGGGGCCCCTCTCGTCCCGGCCTTTCATCGTGAAATATTTCATCATCCCAGCAAAACACGCGTTATCATCAATATCGGTGGCATCAGCAATATCTCAATTCTGGAACCAAATGGTGGCTGCCGTGGGTTTGATACCGGGCCCGGCAACATCCTGCTCGACGCTTGGTGCCAGAAACACACCCATAAAAACTATGACAACAAAGGTCAATGGGGTGCTACCGGTTCACATAACGTCGCTTTACTGACTCAACTAAAAAGCCACAATTTCTTTCATCGTACAGGACCTAAAAGTACGGGCAGAGAAGATTTTAATTTGGGCTGGTTAGAGCAACAAACACACCTGCTTGATATTACTCCAGCAGATATTCAGGCCACTCTGGCGCTTTATACTGCCGACACTATCGCGCAATCGATTGCCGATTTGGCACAACCAATAGACGAAATTTTCGTCTGCGGTGGAGGGATATTTAACTTGGAGCTCATTCTAAAGCTAAATGAAAGCTTACTAAAGCGGACAATGCCTGCGATTCAATCAACCGCAAGTATCGGTTTGGAACCAAACTGGGTAGAAGCCTGCGCATTTGCTTGGTTAGCGAAACAACGCATTGATATGAAACCTGGCAACGTGCCAGCTGTCACAGGCGCATCTCGAGAAACCATATTAGGTTGCGTCTATTTGCCCTAGCATCTAAACGCCGCTATCTAAATTGAAAATGAAGCGCCGCAACCACAGGTAGTAGAAGCATTGGGGTTGGTAATCAAAAACCTGGATCCCATTAAGCCAATCTCATAATCCACTGTAGAGCCAGCCAAATATTGAAAGCTTAATGAATCAACCAATACCGTCACACCATTGCGACTGACCAGGGTGTCATCTTCCGCCATGGTATCCTCAAACGAGAAGCCATACTGAAACCCAGAACACCCCCCACCAGTGACATACACTCTGAGTTTGAGGTCATCGTTTTGCTCTTCAGTCTTAAGACTCTGGACCTTTTCTACAGCACGATCAGTAACCTCTAGCGCTGTAGGAATGTATGTTTGAATACCTGACATGATTACTCCGTGACTGGAAACTTACTATAAAGCTCAGTCTACTTTTGATTCTTTTGAACTATTTTTCAACTTTAGGTTTATGCCCACTACTCGAGTCACTAGCCTCTCCCGCTTTCTGGAAAGCAGTGACATTGGTCGCGGGAATCTCATGCACTAACTTGCCCCCAATATCTGCACCTCGCTCAATCTCAATCGAACTATAGTAGATGGTTCCTTCAACTTTTGCCTTGGCCGCCAGCTGTATGTGCTTAGAAGCGTATATATCGCCTTCAATAAGGCCATTGACAATGACGTTAGGAACCCAGATTTCACCGAGAACTGATCCTCCGTTTAAAATCCGAATTTGAGCGGTTTCATCATCCGCTACAATTTTACCAACAATCGATCCCTGAATTTCCAAACTACCAGAAAAATTCAGATCGCCTTTAAGCTCTGTGCCCGCCGCTACTAGGGTAGTTGATTCCGACGAAGGCGCCAAGCTTTCACTAGTGTTTTTATTTGTAAACATATCTTATTCCTCAACTTTCCAATCAAACGCTTGCTTGTAGATAAGCTTTTTACTCCAAGAATAACGCAAACTTATCTCAACTGTATCAGGGTTAAATCCATCAGGTAACCTTAAAATACCCTGATTAATAGAAAAATACTTAAACTTAACGACAAGAGGCATTTTTTTAACCTCAGTATCTAATTCAGACAACGACAAGCTCACAGACTTATCGCCCTGGTTTCCCTTTACCCGTATATCCGCCAAAATAGTGGACGCCTCCATTTTAGCTGTTTTTTGCCTAGCAACCCAGCGATAAGCTATATTGGTCGAATCAATCCATGTTAGCTGAAACCTGCTAACCGATAATCCATTTGGAGGATTAGTGTCTTCAATGAGCTCTCTGTACAACTGTAATTGCTCTTGATCTTGATGTGTCTGCGCCTGCAGGCCCATCATTTCTTGCCTTGCATTTTCCAAGGCTACTGAGTCAACATCATTGTTCACTCTGACCATTTCTAGCTCTGTTTCTTTTGATTTCACCAAACTCTCTAGCGTCGATACTCGTCTAGCAAGCTGGTTTTTTTCAGCTAATATTTCTGATACTTTGCTCCTCTCCCAAAACATACCGGCCATGAGTGAGGCCACAGTTACCAGTAACAAGATCCCATACAACCAGTACTTAAAGCCTTGCCGATAGGTGACAACAATAGACCTTCGCTCTCCCATTAAGGCAATAATCCTGGCATCATCAAACCCAGAGTCTCTGGCAAACCAAACATCAAGTTCATGCATTGGATAGCTTGCCCAGAAGCGCCCTTGGTTAAATTATCTTCCACCACCAGAATAATCACCTTGCGACCATTATTAGGTCTATGGGCTGCAATTCGACAATAATTTGAACCTCTCACTGTACGTGTTTCGGGATGGCTGCCTGCGGGCAGAACATCAATAAAAGGTTCATTTTTAAAATGATGCTCATACAATTCTTGGATGTCGACATTAAGGTCAACTAAGTTAGCGTAGATAGTCGTATGGATACCACGAATTATAGGCAGCAAATGCGGAACAAAGGTAAGTCCCACAGAATGTCCCGCTATATCTTCAAGGGCCTGCTCGATTTCTGGCTGGTGCCGATGCCCCGAAGCCCCATAAGCTTTAAAACTATCGCTCGCTTCAGACAACAAGGTCGAAATATTAGCCTGCCGACCGGCGCCACTTACTCCAGAGGCGGAATTAGCAATAATATCACTACTATCCACGCACCCTTGCCTTAGCAAAGGGAGCAACCCCAGCTGAATACTTGTTGGATAACAGCCCGCACAAGCCACCAAATCTGCGTCTACAATGGCTTCACGATTAACTTCTGGAAGGCCGTATACAGCGCGAGGCAGCATGTCTGAAGCTTGATGTGGTTGGCCGTACCATTTTTCCCACACAGATTGATCGCGAAGCCGAAAATCAGCAGATAAATCAATCACCTTGATGCCGGCCGCCAAAAAGCTTGGCACTGAGCTCTGGGCTACGCCATGAGGCGTCGCAAAAAATACTACATCGCAACCGCTTAAATTATTTAACTCAGGTGTGACAAACGGCACATCAACGATACCGCGCAGGTTTGGATAAATATCTGAGACTAGCTCTCCTTGGTTGCTGCGAGAAGTAACCGCAGCGATCTCAACATTGGGATGACCTGTCAACAGCCGCAGAAGCTCCGCTCCGGTATAACCTGTCCCACCAATAATACCAACTTTAATCACCTAAGCCTCGCTTTTAAATATCCAGAACGTCTTTAGCCACTTATAATACCGCAAAGTCACTCAACCAACTATGCCAAACCTTGCGGCATCAGTAGAAGTATCGCTTTAATGGAGTATCAAATGTATAAGTGGGTATTAGCCTTTCATGTGATCGCCGTGATTTGCTGGTTTGCGGCTCTATTTTATCTGCCGCGCTTATTCGTCTATCACGCTATGTCGGAGGATGAAATTAGCATTGAGCGCTTTAAGGTGATGCAACGTAAACTGTACCGTGGGATTGCGAATCCAGCAATGATTGCAACCATCGTGTTAGGTCTTTGGCTGGTATCTATGGCACCAGATGCTTATCTGAGTCAGACCTGGTTCCAACTTAAAGCTGGATTCGTGCTGTTACTCATTGGCTACCATCACATGTGCCTAGGTCACATGAAAAAACTAGCCGATAATCGCAGCGATAAAAGCCATGTCTACTTTCGCGTCTTTAATGAAGTCCCGGTATTATTCTTGGTGGCCATTGTTATTTTAGTGATTGTTCAGCCCTTTTAGGTGAGTTAAATAGCTTCTACCCTTCTAATTAAGGATAATACCAGCCCCAAATCTAGCAATATCGTTTACTCGCCAGGAAAATTTAATGTCGGATACAACCAAAGCATCAAACTCTCGTTCAGAAGAATTATTTATGGCCGCTCAACGACACATCCCGGGCGGAGTAAATTCACCCGTTAGGGCTTTCCGTGCTGTAGGCGGCACCCCTATATTTTTCGATCGAGCTAAAGGCGCTTATATGTTTGACGCCGATGGCAATCGATATATTGATTACGTCTTATCTTGGGGCCCAATGCTTCTAGGGCATGGGCACGAGGACGTCTTACAGGCTATTCGTACGCAACTGGACAAAGCGATGACCTTTGGCACCCCAACTGAGCTAGAGATTCAATTAGCCGATAAGATTTGCTCTATTGTTCCAGGAATGGACATGATTCGTATGGTTAATTCAGGTACCGAAGCCACCATGAGCGCAATTCGGCTGGCTCGTGGCTATACTGGCCGCGACAAAATCATTAAATTTGAGGGGTGCTACCACGGACACTCCGACTCTTTACTCGTTAAGGCGGGTTCTGGCGCATTAACCCTCGGTGTCCCTAGCTCCCCTGGAGTTCCAAGTTGTCTTGCCGACCATACAGTAACTCTTTCCTACAATGACAGCGACCAGGTCAGGCAGGTTTTTGCGGAAATTGGTCATGAAATCGCCTGTATTATTGTTGAACCAGTCGTCGGCAATATGAACTGTGTTCCTCCGATCCCAGGATTTTTAGAGACGCTTCGAGAGTGCTGCACGGCCAGTGGAGCTGTGCTTATTATAGATGAAGTCATGACTGGATTTCGTATTAGCCAGCAGGGCGCCATTGGTCACTATGGTATCGACGCCGACCTAATTTGTTTAGGGAAAGTTATAGGTGGTGGTATGCCTGTCGGTGCCTTTGGCGGTAAACGTAAAATTATGGAGCACATTGCTCCGCTCGGACCGGTCTATCAGGCAGGTACACTTTCAGGCAATCCGGTGGCAATGGCTTCTGGACTGGCTACATTAGAATTAATATCCCAACCTGGCTTTTTAGAGCCCGTCATTAGTCGAACCACTCGGCTCGTAGAAGGTTTAGTAGCTCGAGCAAAACAGGCGGGGATTCCTCTGACAAGTAACCACGTGGGCACTATGTGGGGTATCTTTTTCTCTGAAGAAGAAAAGATCATCAACTACGGCCAAGTAATAAAATGTGACACTGAACGTTTCGGCCGATTTTTCCACGGCATGCTAGAAGAAGGTGTTTATTTGGCGCCAGCATCCTATGAAGCGGGGTTTATGTCGTCAGCCCATACAGATCAAGATATAGAAGACACGTTAAATGCCGCTTCTCGCGTTTTTGCGCGTATTTAAACGACGCTTTAATGATTGCTCGCTTAGCGATAACCATGTGGTAAATCGCTTTTTTGCGTATCATGCAAAGCTTAAACGAATGAATGAATAAAAAATGCTGTTCTACTGGAGACTCTATGAGTTTTAAAAGTAACCGCGGACCTTATCCTTACACCCGTATGCGGCGTAACCGCGCAACCACTTTTTCTCGCCGTTTGGTCAGGGAAACTAGGTTGTCTGTGGACGATTTGATTCTCCCTTTATTTGTGATCGAAGGGTCCAACCAGTCAGAGCCCGTATCATCGATGCCTGGTGTCAATAGGCTGTCGATTGACCTATTAGTTCAGGAAGCTCAGCAGATTTCAGCACTAGGCATTCCTGCTATAGCACTTTTCCCGGTGGTCAATCAAACACTAAAAACGCTTTTAGCGGAAGAGGCCTACAACGCAAATGGTTTAGTGCAACGAGCAGTTCGAGCCATAAAAGAAGCCACGCCAACATTAGGTGTTATCACCGACGTGGCGCTTGACCCCTTCACTTCTCATGGCCAAGACGGCATTGTCGATGAAGACACGGGTTACGTTCTCAATGACATCACTAATGAGACTTTAGTGCGACAAGCTTTATCTCACGCGGAAGCTGGAGCAGATATTGTAGCGCCTTCAGATATGATGGATGGTCGGATTTGCGCTATTCGAGAAGAGTTTGAAGAGCATGGGTTTGAAAATACCCAAATTTTAGCTTACTCCGCCAAATATGCCTCTAGCTACTATGGCCCATTTCGAGACGCACTAGGTTCTTCAACAAAGCTCCAAGGCGGTGACAAGAAAACATACCAAATGGATCCCGCCAATGCTGACGAGGCTTTGCATGAATGTGCCTTAGATCTTGATGAAGGCGCGGACATGATCATGATTAAGCCGGGCATGCCTTATCTTGATATTCTGCGTCGTGTCAAAGATGAGTTAAAAGCGCCCACGCTTGTCTATCAAGTTAGTGGCGAATATGCCATGCATTGTGCCGCTTTTGATAAGGGGTGGTTGAACCGTGAACAGATAATTATGGAATCTTTATTGGCGTTTAAACGAGCCGGCGCAGACGGTATTTTAACCTATTTTGCTAAAGAGGCCGCTCAACTTCTTGCTGATGGCAACCAATCTTGAGACTCGATAAATATATTAGTAATGCAACTGATCTTTCCCGCGCGGAAGTAAAGCGCATGGTTAAAGCTGGCGTGGTTTGTGTCGGTGATAATCCATGTACTAATCCAGCTAATAAAATTACGTCTGATCAAATAGTCACTCTTGATGGCTCAATTATCAGTGCCGCCAAAGATCGTTATTTTATGCTTAACAAACCCGCTGGGGTGGTCTCTGTCACCAAAGATCACCAACACCCAACCGCACTCAGCCTTATTTTTGAGCATCGCAGTGAAGAACTGCAGATTGCAGGTCGTCTTGATATCGATACCACCGGTCTTTTATTGATCACTAACGACGGGAAATGGAATCATAAACTAACCTCCCCGCGATCTGACTGCAGAAAAATTTATCAAGTCACCTTGGCTAATCCAATAGGACCAGACTACACAGAAAAACTTGCTGAGGGTGTTTTACTCGATGGTGAAAAGCATCGTTGTTTGCCCGCTGTAATGGAGCAAGTCGATGACCACTGCCTAACCCTAGACATCGCCGAAGGTAAGTATCATCAGGTGAAAAGAATGTTTGCAGCCCTAGGTAACCACGTAGTGAAATTGCATAGGTCCAAAGTGGGCGGAATCGTCCTCGATACATCCTTGGCAGAAGGTGACTATAGGCCTTTAACCGCGTCAGAGGTTGCCTGTATCCGATGAATAATGGATTTGATTTGCCGCGGCTCTTTACAGACCCCAATGTCACCCGCTTAGCTCTATGGCTGCAAAGTAACCAGAGTAAGCAGGGTAAATATTTGGCTGTTACTGACGAAAATTGGTCTCAGTGCAATTGGGCCTCTTTAGGCGCAGGGCAAAACGCATCACTAAAAGTAGTCAGTAATCGTTATGACATTGCCCAGCAAGCTCTCAACGCTGGATTAGTTGCCGAATTTAATGATTTTGATTTTTCCTCAATAGAGCCTCATAGCTATGATGTAGTTTTATATCGAGTCTCAAAAGAGAGAGCCTGTAGCCATCATGTCATTAATCAAGCATCAAAGTTGCTCAAATTGGGTGGCACTTTGGTGTTAAGTGGCGAAAAAAATGACGGTGTCAAAACCTATGTTAAGCAAGCCTGTATTTTGTTTGGTGATCGCACAGCGGCAGAAAAAAAGGGTAAGGGTTATTTAGCGACCATAACCCTGCACGAGTTTAACCGCACCCTTTTGGATGATAAAAATTACCCCTCAACGAGAGAGAGTAAAAAACTACCGTCATTCTCCCAAATCACTAAACCGGGTATTTTCGGTTGGGACAAAATTGATCGAGGCAGCGCGTTTCTCTCTGAGCACATACCAGTATTTCTAAGCCAGTTTTCCGAGCCACCGAAGACCCTTCTCGATCTCGGTTGCGGCTACGGTTATTTGGCCTGCCAAGCGAGCAAGCATGGTATTCACCATGTAACGGCAACCGATAACAATGCAGCAGCATTGCTCGCAGCAGCAGAAAATTTAAAAGCTGTCACTGCTGACTATAAAGTCATTGCAGCAGATGCTGGCAATAATATTGTCGAGCGCTTTGACGCCGTCTGGTGCAACCCACCCTTTCATCAGGGCTTTTCTGTCGATGGCGATATGTCCGATAAATTTCTTAGAGCCACAAAAAGACTGCTGTCCTCTTCTGGGAGGGCCTTGTTCGTGGTCAATACCTTTATCCCGTTAGAGCGAAGTGCAAAAAAACACTTTAGGTCAGTTGAGGTATTAGCTAACAACGGTTCATTTAAACTAATTGCCTTAGCTCTAGATAAACATAAAAATATTATGAGTGATCAGAGAGTGAAGCACGATAAATGAAAGCTCCAAAACGATTACGACCACTCATTGAGGATGGCTTGATCGATGAGGTCATTGGTCAGCTAATGAGCGGAAAAGAGGCCACCGTTTATACGGTCCGGTGCGGATCGGAAATACGCTGCGCAAAAGTCTACAAAGAAGCGATGAAACGCAGCTTCAAAAAGGCAACGCAATATCAAGAAGGGCGTAAAGTTCGTAATAGTCGTCGGGCGCGAGCTATGGAAAAGGGCTCGAAGTACGGTCGCAAACAGCAAGAAGAAACCTGGCAAAATGCCGAAGTAGATGCTCTCTATCTGCTCGCCAATGCGGGTGTTCGAGTGCCTAAGCCCTATGGCTGCTTTGATGGTGTTTTACTGATGGAGTTGGTCACCGATGAAACAGGTGGGGTGGCTCCGCGGTTAGGCGATGTATCAATGAGTGCTGAGCAAGCGCTGGAAGACCACGCATTAGTTATGCACTACGTTGTCTTAATGCTGTGCGCGGGCATCGTACACGGCGACCTGTCTGAATTTAATGTCTTAGTAGATGATTATGGACCGGTGATTATCGATCTCCCTCAGGCTGTCGACGCATCAGCAAACAATCATGCCGAGTCGATGCTAGAACGAGATGTGAACAATATGACTCAATACTACGGCCAGTTTGCACCAGAGTTATTAGACTCCCAATACGCTAAAGAAATTTGGGCGCTGTACGAAGATGGAAAGCTAAAACCTGGCATTGAACTAAATGGTAATTTCGCCGAAGATACTCAACTTTCAGACGTGGACGGGGTGCTTGAAGAAATTAAAGCCGTGCTGTTCGAAGAGGAAAAGCGCCAAGAGCGACTGGCAGATGACAAAGAAGAATCATAAATTTAAAGGCCCATGGCTAGCTTAATTAGTTCGTTTTTAACAACACCGGACTTGTTTAGCGTCGACATGCCCAGACTTCGCAGAAATCTCAGCGGTAATTGGTCTGCAATAAATAATCTGTTACAGGCCTCCATGAGTGCCATCGCTGCTAGATTATCGGGCTTTCGTCGGCGCTGATAGCGAGTCAAAATAAGCTTATCACCAATATCATTCCCTCGGCTACGCGCCCTGACAAGCTCTTCCACCAAAACCTCTATATCTGCAAATCCCATGTTAACACCCTGGCCCGCTAGCGGATGTATGGAATGCGCCGCATCACCTACCAGTGCAATCCTCGGCATTACATAATCAATGGCATGGCGCTGTATAAGAGGGAAGCTAAACCGTTTATCTATCGACACAACATCACCTAAACAATACTCACTAGCTCTAGAAAGCTCAGCACAAAATTGCTCGTCACTAAGGCTCATAAGTGACTTGGCCGTTTCTGATTCCTGAGACCACACAATAGAACTTCGGCACAAATCACCATTATTGTTTAAAGGCAATAACGCTAAAGGGCCCTTTGGCGTAAAGCATTGCCAGGCTGTCTGTTGATTAGAATATTGAGTTTCAATGGTAGCGACTATCGCCTCTTGATGATAACTCCACTCTTTAGTTTCAACTTTAGAATGCTGTCGAACTTTTGAATTGGCGCCATCGGCTCCTATTAGCAATGCTGCACTCAACCAACGGCCATCATCAAGCTGGACACTTATGCTGTCGTCTTCATTTTGATAATCACAAGTAGTCGCTGGGCAAATAAGATCAATATTATCCAGCGCCTCTATCTCGGCGAGTAATGCTTGGATAATCACCGAATTTTCAACGATATGACCGAGATTAGGCTGGTGTATAGCGTGGCAATCAAAGCTAATTTTACCCGTGCTCTCTGAGTCCCAAACCTGCATTGCCAAGTAAGGGCTAGCGCGCAATCTTTCTATACTGTGCCAGACTCCGCATGACTCTAGTAGCTGACGAGATTTCTCAGTGACCGCCGCTACGCGAGGATCAAATGTTTGATTATCAAAAGAGCTGGCAGCAACGGACTCTATCAAAGCAATTTTTAAAGGCTTGTCTTGCCTAGTACATCGTGCCTGAGCCAACAGGCAGGCTGCACTGGCACCAACCATACCCGCACCAACAATAATAATGTCGTAAGACTCTCCGCCTAAGTCAGCCATGTTTAGCCTCAGTGTTCGACATGCCCATCCCAAACCTAGCAAAACGCTGCCGTAGCCCTGGTATTAAATCCAGAGTGAGCAAGCCCGCGTTTCGTCCTAAAGCAGCAAGTGATGATGAGCGGCCAAACGATTTCGTCAAGCTATCGCTAAACATTAGAGTATTGCGCTGATCACTCAACTGTTCTTGATAATATTCCTCTAATACCTCTAACGAGCCAATAGGTCGGCTACCTTCTCGCGCCCGCTGAACTATTGAGGCTAGAGCAGCTGCATCACGGAGCGATAAGTTAAAACCTTGGCCAGCAACCGGATGAAGACTATGAGCTGAATTCCCCATAAGTAAAACGTTTCGCCGTACCTGTTCGTTCGCTATGCCCAACGCCAAAGGATAGGAGCCACGCTCCCCTATATTTTTAAACCGCCCAAGACGATAACCAAATATTTTCTGCAAACTCTGGAGAAAATCGGCATCACTTGAAGACATCAACTGTTCTGCAATCTCGGTGGGTCGCGCCCATACCAGTGCACTACGATGCTGGCCGTCATAGTCAGCAAGCGGTAACAGGGCCATAGGGCCCTGATCGGTAAATCGCTCATAGGCGATGCCATTATGTGATTTTCCAAGTTCTACATTGGCAATAATAGCGGTTTGATTATAGGACGTCGTGTCACTATAGATACCCAGTTTCTTGGCAGTCTGCGACTCTGCTCCATCAGCAATTACCACTAAACTAGCCTCCACTAAGTGGTTTTCTAATTCACTATTAGAGGAGTCACCCCCCTTTAGGTGCATCTGCATGCCGGACGACAAAGGTTTGAGCTCTGCAACCTCTGAGTTCATATGAACCTCAACCTTAGATTGATTGAGGTGTTCAAGAAGCACTGAGCCCAACCATCGGTTTTCAACCACATAACCAAGGGCCTCAACATCGGCGTCATCGGCAGTCATGCGTGTCAAACCACCATGGCCACGATCGCTAACATGAATTTGGGTTATGTCAGACAGGTGTAATTGAAGCCTATCCCATAGGCCAACTGATTGGTAAATTTTACGGCTAGCCCAAGACAGAGCTGTAGAACGCGCATCAAAGCTAGGACTGTAGTTAGGTTGCGTTGCTGACTGTACGGCCATCGATTGAGATTCAATTAGTAAAATTTTCAATCCCTGTTGCTCAGCTAGTAACAATGCCAAGCTAATCCCAACCATCCCTCCACCGACAATGGCCACATCGAAGTGGGTATTTGGCCGCTCTAATTGTTCGGTATTTTCCTGCGCCATCAGCTACTCATTACGTTGCCATTAAGGCTTCAATCTGATCTCGGGCTTTTGGCACACCAGAGGTAATGACCTCATTGCCGCCCTTCGTCACAACCACATCATCCTCAATACGCACTGCGATACCGCGCCACTTTTCGTCCACATTAGTGTTGTCCGGAGCGATATAAATACCCGGCTCTATAGTAACCACCATGCCTGGTTCATGAACGCGCCATTTATTGTCGATCTTATAATCCCCGACATCATGAACATCCATACCCAGCCAATGGCCTGCTCCATGCATATAGAATTCGCGATGAGCTTCCTCAGCAATCAATTCATCCACGTCACCTTCTAGAATTTCAAGATCTACAAGACCTTGGGTAATAGTTCGAATGGTTGCTTCATTAGCTTTGTTGTACTCAATACCAGGGCCAATAACTTTAATTGCATCTGCCTGTGCCTGTAAAACGATGTCATAAATAGCGGCTTGTGCTTCGCTAAACTTACCATTAACAGGAAAAGTACGAGTAATGTCCGCCGCATAATCTTGAAATTCGCAGCCTGCATCGATCAGCACTAAATCCCCATCTTCTAACTTGTCTCTGTTTTCAATATAGTGCAGTACGCAGCCATTTTTCCCACCGCCGACAATACTACTGTAGGCAGGTGCCCTAGCACCAGAAGCCATAAATTCATGTTCTATCTCAGCCTGCAATTGATACTCAAATAACCCCGGACGGCTTATTTTCATTGCCCGACAATGGGCGCGAGCAGAGATCTCACCCGCCTTGCGCATAACTTTAATTTCTGGAGCAGTCTTTATTAGCCTCATCTCGTTAACAAAATGGTCTAGGTCAACAAATTCACTGGGTGGTAATGCCCCGCTGCCCCTTTGGCTGCGAACATCGTTGATCCAGGCCATGAGATGCGCATCAAAATCTGGATCCTTGCCAATTGCGTAATAAACTCGATCCTTCCCTTCTAGCAGGCCAGGCAATATGTCATCAATGTCACTAATAGGAAACGCGTCATCAGCACCAAAATTCGCAACTGCACCACACGGACCCTCTCGATAACCATCCCAGGTTTCTCGCAGCGGATCTTTGTCACGGCAAAAAATAACTACCTCACCCTGCTCACGCCCAGGAATTAATGCCATAACAGACTCTGGTTCAGGAAACCCGGAGAGATAGGACAGCGTTACGTTCTGTTTATACGCATAGTGGGTATCTCTCGAGCGTATTTTTTCAGGCGCAGACGCTATGATCGCGATGCTATTGCCATGCATTAGCGACATTAATTCTTTTCTTCGAGCTGCGTATTCTTTATTGGCGATCATCATATAGGCTCCATACTGTGCTTTTATATTTTACGATTTTAATGGATAGTTGGTTCAAGATCTGCATTTAGTTCAGGGTGCAAATCCGTGAAAATAACCTGCACCGCAATTCGGATATATTCAACTAATTCAGTGTAGTCACGCTCACCTTCATCTTCAGTTTCAAAATCCAGCGAAACCTGCCCAATGGCAGCAAGGTCATCTAAGGCTTCTTTACCTTCGCCTGAAACTTCAAAATTACTCTCCATACCTTCAGCAAGTCCAGAGATATAGTTGCTAGCCCATTCCCCAACAGCACTCAACCGCTCTCCCAAGGGTAATTCATCCTCTGGTAATAAGGGTTGAAAGAGAAAGGATACATCCTCTAGATTACTTAACGATGATTCAAAAAAATCACGCAAAGATGGTTGGGCTGCTTCACTTTGCTCTTCGGAAAGCGTAAGCCAATCGGAGGACGTCTCAATTAAATCGTCAATACTCACAGCCCCACAAGTCAAGCGACCACAGAGAAAGCCATGGAAAGCAGAAGGACTCGCCGTAATCTTGACGGCATAAAACAAGTCTTCAAGTTCTTCAAATGTCACATCAGTATCCCTCTAGTTTAGCATTGTATTCTAACATTCTTAGTATAAAGACGCATCTGTGTTTCGAGTAATCTTATCATCTTGTAATTGACCATCCCCGCTACAATGCCTATAGTTATACGGTTTTACTCTTCCTTCTTTGTAGCGGTAAGTTTTTAACCATGACCGATAATGATAATTTTGAACAAAACCTGGACCGCTTAATCGAGCTCTGCCAGCAACTTAAGCGAGACAATCAGGCATTGCGCAACCGCGAAGTTGATTTACTTGGGGAGCGCAGCCAACTTATGAAAAAAAATGAGATGGCAAAGCACAAAGTTGAAACTATGATTAACCGCTTACAAGCCTTAAGTGCAGAACAATGATGTCAAACATTTCATTAAAAATTCGTATTCTAGATAAAGAATATCAGGTTAATTGTGCTCCTGAAGAGCGCGAAGCACTGGAATATTCTGCAGAAATGTTGAATGAAAAAATGGAAGAGATACGAAAAGGCTCTCACATTATTGGTCTCGAACGTATCGCTGTCATGGCTGCACTTAATTTAGCCCATGACTTAATTCGAACCGAGAATGCTGCTCAGAAACATACAGAGGCTTCTGGGGTCTTGAGTTCGATGAACTCAAAATTAAACTCTGTCCTCTCTGATTTGACGAATTAATCGAACGACTTCAAAAAACTTCTTAAAATTCTCTATGACTGCCGCTATTTTAAACGGATGCTCTGTTATAATGCTGTTTCCTGGGGTGTTTGCCAGCCAAGAAGTCCCTGAGCCGATAATTATTATCCGGCTTCTTTTTGTCAGCATTGTTGTGCAATTCCGTGCGTCGGAAAGCCTGATGTGTTGCTAGAGTCGCCAACTTGAACTCTTCGGTTCAAGGCCACGTTGGCAGCGGCACCCTGGGGTTTCATTATAGGTAGAGAGAAAATGGACAGTGGCGAAATTCGAGGCCAGCTACGCGTTAAACGATGCTCGCTGACAGAGCAACAGCAGGAACTTGCCGCTCAGCAAATGTCGTTGCTAGTCAATAAAGAATCGTTCTTTATCCAAGGTAGCCGTGTTGGTGTATACCTAGCCAACGATGGTGAAATGGACCCCTCGTTGCTTGTGTCTGCGGCTAGAACAGCAGGTTGCTACTGCTTTTTACCGGTTATAGATCCACTTAACGCGCATTGCCTTTACTTTGCTCAGTACGATCTTGACACGGAATTAAAAGCTAATCGTTATGGTATTTTAGAGCCAGTGGTCGAGCAGGCAATGATGTTATCGGCAAAAGACCTTGATATCTTGCTGATGCCACTAGTGGCCTTTGATCGAGAAGGAACCCGCATCGGCATGGGCGGTGGATTTTATGATCGCTCCCTGGCGTTTATGGCTGAAGCCGAATATCCAAAACCAACACTGATAGGTTTAGCTCATAGCCTTCAAGAAATACCCCATCTTATACGTCAGCAATGGGATATACCGCTACATTTAATTGCCACTGAAAAAGAGATCATATGCGTAAAACAAAAATAATTTGCACTATTGGACCGGCGACTGAATCCATAGAAATGCTAGAGAAGATGGCCTCAGCGGGAATGAATATAGCGCGACTAAATATGTCTCATGGTGACCATGCGTCACACGCCAAAATTATAAAATCTATCCAGGCACTTAATAAAAAGCTAGACCATCCAGTTGCTATTTTGCTTGATACTCAGGGTCCTGAAATTCGTACCGGAGACATGGTGGACGATTTGCACCTCAATGAAGGTGACACCATTTCTATTGTTGCTCGTGGAGCAGAGAACGTGGAAGAATCTTCCATCCACACAAACTATGACGATCTTATTACTGACGTAAATATTGGCGACACCATTACGGTAGATAATGGTCTGATCAATCTTGAGGTTCTGGCAAAGCAAGATCGAGTGATGCAGGTTAAAGTGATTGATGGCGGTCTATTGAAAAGTAAGCGCCATGTTAATCTGCCGGGGATAAGAGTTAATTTACCCGCTATTACCGAAAAAGATCGGCGTGATATTGAATTTGGTACAGAGCAAGGCGTCGATTTTATAGCTCTTTCCTTCGTAAGAGAGGCTTCCGATATTCTTCAATTACGAGAGCTACTAGGCGATAAGTCTGAGGAAATTAAGGTCATTGCTAAGCTAGAAGATCAAGAAGCCATCACCAATATGGTAGAAATTATTGAGGCTGCAGACGGTATTATGGTAGCTCGAGGTGATCTGGGCGTTGAAATTCCCTTAGAGGTATTACCGCGCGTTCAACGACGCATTATTCGCACCTGCGCAGAAATGGGTAAGCGGGTTATCGTGGCGACCCACATGTTAGAGTCGATGATCGAAAACCCTATTCCAACGCGTGCCGAGGTAACTGATGTAGCTAATGCCGTTTATGAAGAAGCCGATGCGATTATGCTGTCAGGCGAAACCACGGTAGGAAAGCACCCGGTTAAGTGCGTTGAGATTCTCGATCGAATTGCGCGATCTACTGAAAGTAGTCGGGGTCTGATGTTTACAGATAATTTGATTGTCGAAAACGATAAGCAGCAGATTGCAAAAGCAGCGGTTACTTTAGCTGAAGCTATCGCCGCCAAAGCAATAATTGTCCCCACTCGCCGAGGCCGCATGGCCAATCGTGTGACAAATTGCCACCCCCAGGAGTCTATAATTTGTGCATTTACTGACAATAGTCTGACAATGCGCCAATTGATGTTAAATCGAAATGTCTTGAGCTATCAGATTGCATTTAGCGAAGATCCTGAAAAAACCCTCGCGGCTGCGGCTGCGATAATGCTTCAACGAAATGATTTTTCTGCAGATGATCCTGTCGTGGTTATTTCAGATGCATTGGCAGGGTCAGGTTTCGAGGCAATTCAAATACGTAAAATATCTGACCTGCTTTAACTGCCAATGAATTGAATGACATCCATTAGCTACCAAGAAAAAGCTGGTAAGCCTCGTTATGAGTTTCGTCCTCATAGCGATAACCCAATTCATCCAAAAAGCGTTTGACCTCAAGTCCATCTTCTTTAGAGGCCTGAAATCCAACGAGCACCTTACCAAATGCCGACCCATGGTTGCGGTAATGGAACATTGAGATATTTAACCCACTACCTAACTCAATGAGAAAATTGGCTAAAGCGCTGGGACGCTCCGGAAACTCAAATCGAAATACCTGTTCTTCGCCTACCTGTGGTGAGCGACCACCGACCATATGTCGTATATGCGATTTCGCGATTTCGCTATCAGTGATGTCAGAAACTGGATAGCCTTTTTCTAGGAGCTCTTTAACTAGCTCAAATCGATCATCATCATCGGACACCTTTACGCCAACATAAATTTGCGCCTGACGGGAATCACTGTATCGGTAATTGAACTCAGATATAGTACGTTTACCGATCGCTTTGCAAAATTTAGCGAAACTTCCTGGTTGCTCCTCTAAGGTAACCGCCAATATGGCTTCACGCTTCTCACCAATTTCTGTGCGTTCAGAAATATAGCGCAGGCGATCAAAATCAATATTTGCCCCGCACTGAACAGCCACTAATGTCTGCCCTTGTACACCACTTTGCTCAACATATTTTTTTAGTCCCGCGGCGCCCATAGCGCCGGAGGGCTCACAGATTGCGCGAGTATCGTTATAGACATCTTTGATTGCAGCGCAAATTTCATCGGTGGTAACCGTAATCACCTCATCAACCAGATCCTTGAGAATTCGAAAAGTTTCTGTGCCAACTTCGTCCACCGCAGTGCCATCAGCAAAGATGCCGACTTCTTTTAACTTTACCGGTCGCCCCGCTTTCATGGCCGCATCTAAACAGGCCGCATCATCAGACTCTACGGCAATCACCTTTACACCTGGGCGGACATATTTTACATAGGCCGCTATCCCAGCACATAGGCCGCCACCGCCAACTGCTACAAAAATGACGTCCAAATCTCCAGGTAACTGACGCAAAATCTCCATACCGACGGTACCCTGCCCAGCAATAATGTCAGGATCATCAAATGGATGAATGTAAGTCAGCCCCTCCTCGGCAACAAGCTGATTAGCATGATCTGCTGCCGCGTTATAATTGTCACCAAACAAAATAACCTTTGCCCCCCAACCACGTACCGCATCCACCTTAATGAGAGGCGTTGTTTTGGGCATAACAATAGTCGCATTGATGCTCATCTTCTGAGCCGCTAGGGCTAACCCTTGGGCATGATTGCCTGCCGACGCTGCGATAACGCCGCCTGCTCTCTCCGCTTCAGATAACTGTCGTAACTTATTGTAAGCACCACGCAGTTTGAATGAAAACACCGGTTGCAAGTCTTCGCGCTTCAACAGCACCTTGTTATTTAGCCGCTTTGAAAGCAAAGGTGCCGCGTCTACGGGCGTTTCTATGGCCAAATCGTAAATACGAGCATCGAGGATTTTTTTAACGTACTTCTGCGGCATGAGTAACCCAAGTTATTGAACAAAGACGCAATGGTAAGTTGATATGACTCTATACGCCAGTACGTTGTTTAGGGACAACTTGAAAATATCTTAATTTAAGTGATGATTCTGATTTCCAAAATAAATCACCGTATACTTGTGATAGTAATTTAGGCAACCAACTTGTATGGGGTATTACGTGGATCAAGACCAACTTAAACAGGCAGTAGCTCAAGCTGCTGTTGATTATGTCGTTAAAAAAATTGAATCTGACAGCATTGTCGGTATCGGCACTGGCTCTACAGCAAACTGTTTTATTGATCTTATAGCCCAGCACAAACATAAATTTCTAGCTACCGTTGCTAGCTCAGAAGTTTCTGCCGAGCGTCTGCGCAGTCACGGCATCCAAGTTTTTGAGTTAAATGCTGTCTCAGAAGTCACTATTTATGTCGATGGCGCTGACGAAGCTAACACGCGGCTAGAGTTAATTAAAGGTGGTGGCGCAGCACTAACCCGAGAGAAAATTGTGACCGCAGTGGCTAATGAATTTGTCTGTATTGCCGACGAGAGTAAATGGGTGAAAAACTTAGGTACTTTTCCTCTCCCAGTCGAAGTTATCCCAATGGCCCGAAGTCATGTTGCCCGAGAGCTCGTTAAATTGGCTGGGGATCCAGTGTGGCGTGAGAATGTTATCACTGACAATGGAAACCTAATCCTTGATGTACATCACCTTCATCCAATAGGTTCCGCATGTGAGTTAGAGGAAAAAATCAATCAGATTACCGGGGTAGTCACCAACGGTTTATTTGCCTTAAAACCTGCCGATATTTTATTTTTGGCAACCCAACAGGGCATAATTACTCATCACCCAGCGCACTAGGTAACACTAGCCTTGAGACATAAGCTCTCGTAAATCGATAATTGCGGCATTGGCGCGACTGATATAGGACGCCATAACCAGAGAATGGTTGGCCAGCAAACCAAAGCCTTCGCCGTTAACAATCATTGGTGATCGAAGTGGTCTTTGTGTCATTTCAAGCTCACGAATTATTTGCCGCAGGCTGACGGTAGCATTTTTTTGCGCCAGTACGTCACCAAAATCGACCTCAACCGCTTTTAAAAAATGAACTAGTGCCCATGCTGTACCCCTCGCTTCATAGAACACATTGTCGACTTGCCACCAGCTCGTTTTAACCACCAATTCTCGAGGCGACGCTGTAGACTGTCGAGCGCCCAGGCTCCCTGATAAGTCAGTGTTAATACGTCGCTGACCAACGCTCGCCGATAAACGTTGAGAGAGACTACCCAATCGCTTCTCTACTGTGCCTAGCCAGTAACGCAAATTATCGGCTCTAGCGTAAAATTGCGCGTCAAAAGCCTCCTCATTACTCAAGCGCTCGAGGTAAGAAGCCACGTAATTTCGACCTTCTCTGTACTCCACCTCAGGCCAAGGTGCAGCCCACCGTACATGGTCAACATTAAATCGCGGCTCAGCCAGAGATAGATCAGGATCCTCTGCAGACTGCGATTGAGAGCGACTAAAAGACTCTCTCATCGCTTTACTAAGGTCTCTAACTTGAATTATTACGCCATATTCCCAGCTCGGCTGGTTATCTAGCCAAATCCCTGGAGGCATAATATCGTTACTTAGATAACCACCTGGTTTATCTAGCAAGACATCGACAACATTAACTAAAGCGCTAGCCGTCGTTTCACCAATAACAGCACCAGTATTAGTCTCTACATGAATATTGAATTCGGCGGGCTCTTGACTCCAGTACCAACCTAAAAGCAGCAACAAGACAAGGGCAACTAAGGTGGTATAAAGGCCAACACGTAATTTTTTAGGTGCATTTTTGCCAATATAATCTTCAGACAACGTTTCGCCAGCACCGCTAAAAAATCGCCTCCAAGCGGTCATTATTTTTTTGAAAAAGCCCATCAATGATGATCCATCATTTTCGGTTTAACTAGGCTTCTTACATCTAACTCGGCGCTATAGTCACCGCACTCATCTGTTTGTAATGTAACCTCTGTCTTATCACCATCCATCAGAGGATTATCCATATTAAAAAACATTATATGAAAAGCACCCGGTTTAAAAACTACAGTTTCGCCAGCAGCTATTAATACTGATTTCATCTGGCGCATCCGCATTAGTCCGTCCACATGTTGATGCTGATGAAATTCAATGCGTTTGGTGAGGGGTGACGTAGCCGATAAAATCTGGCAGTCAGACTCTTCCATATTAGAGACTGTGAGAAAAGCCGCCGTCACTTTCTGACCCGGCGGCATCGTGCGTATGTACGCACCACTAATCATTAACGAGGCTGGTTGCAATTTCTCATCTATCACTTGAGCCATTAGCCTTGGCGCTATTAGTGAGCCCACCAATGCCATAACCGAACTCAGAATTACTAAGATAAAAAATTGCTTCATAAATATGCTCCTGCGTATAACTATACAGGATCAAACATATTTAGGTCTGGGCATTAAAGTGTTTTGTGAATTAGATCATCAAATTAGGTCGTCGCAGCCTGCAAAATATCCATATGCGATGAAATAGGGATACAATAAAGCTTAGTAACCGTAACTATCGTCTAATAAGCTAAAAAATCTCAAGTCAGGAAGCCAAAGATGGACAAGTTGTTCAAAACAACCTTAATTTTACTAACCTATTTGTTAGCATCACTGAGCTTCGCACAAAATTCCTTTTCCGATAATATCTCTTCGCCGGTTAAAAATAACAGGCTCGCATCACCAGATACCGTGTTTTTGCCAGTGGCGCAAGTTTATCAAGTCGCCATTGAGATCAAAGAGAGCGAATTGATCCTGAATTGGTCGATTGTTGAAGGGTACTACCTTTATCGCGATCGATTTAATTTTAGCGCCGTCGATGCAACGAGCCAATTAGAAGCGCCGATCTTTGAGACGGGCAAGCGCAAGTGGGACGACTTTTTTGAAGAAGAGCTAGAAGTTTATTACACAACAACATCCATCGTCCTTCCCTACAAGGCAGAGAGCGACCAGATGGAAATCCAAATCGAGTCTCAAGGCTGCGCTGATGCGGGCCTCTGTTACCCACCTTACAAGCAATGGCTTACGGTTGATTTTCTCAGCGGCAAAGTTGATATCAGCAACACTCCATCTACCGCTGCACAAGCCGCCATGCAAGGTGGCTCAATCATTAACCCCAGACAGCAGGAATTCTCTCTAGGCGTGATTCTCATATTCGCCTTATTGGGTGGCATGATATTGAATCTAATGCCCTGTGTTTTCCCAGTCCTCTCAATAAAAGCTCTCAGCTTTACTATGACACATCAAACCGCATCAAGCCGACGATCGCATGGCTTGGCTTATACCGCAGGTGTGGTCTCTAGTTTTGTTGGAATTGCATTCGTCATGCTTAGCTTACGAGCGGCCGGCGAAGCCATTGGGTGGGGATTTCAACTTCAGTCACCTCTGTTTGTCATGTTATTAATCTACCTGTTTTTTATTATGGGATTGGCTTTTTCTGGTTATTTAGAAATAGGCTCTAGCCTCATGTCGATAGGGCAGTCTTCAGAGCGAGATGAGAGTCTGTCGTCTTCATTCATGACAGGCGTCTTGGCCACCACTGTTGCTAGCCCGTGCACCGCCCCCTTTATGGGCCCAGCACTTGGCTTTGCAATAGCTCAACCAAGCTATTTAGCGCTATTAGTGTTTGCCTTTTTAGGCCTAGGTATGGCGTTACCTTTTGTTCTACTCGCCTGGATTCCTAGCCTAACCGCCAAGTTACCTCGCCCAGGAGCTTGGATGGATAGCTTCAAGCAATTTCTAGCCTTCCCCCTCTATATCACTGGGGTATGGCTAATCTGGGTCGTTGGCAGACAAACAAGTGTAGATATTGTTGCCACCATCATTATCGGCTTAGTCTTAATTACAATGTCCATTTGGTTAACCAAATTAAGGCAGGCCGCAGGGCATAAAATAACCACCCTATCTTTTGCAAATTTATTTGCGGCCTTATGTCTGATAGGAGCCGTAACTATCCCAGCTTGGTCAATCACTAAAGATACTGAGCCAGTGCGATGGGAACCCTATTCCCAGCAACGTCTCAGTGAATTACGACAGGCGCAAAAGCCCGTTTTTGTTAATTTAACTGCAGATTGGTGTATTACTTGCCTAGCCAATGAGAAAATTGCTTTTACTAATGCGTTCTATCAAAGCTTAAGTGACAATCAGGTAACCTATCTGAAAGGCGATTGGACCAACAATGATCCTGAAATCACAAAACTACTCAACCAATTTCAGCGCAGTGGTGTTCCGCTCTATCTTGTCTACCCAGAAGGCGAGGATTCTGCCGAGGTTTTACCTCAAATTCTACTGGAAAACACTTTGATCAACGCCATCCAGCGTTCAAGAAGCAACTTAGCAGATGTTAGCGTATTTTAGAGTATTTTTTACTGAACTTAGCTGATTTTGCGGGAATTAGCCGCCTACGGAGGCCAACATGTCGCTAAATGCGCTAAACGTCGGCTTAATGGTAATTTTCATCCCTGCAAAATCATAAATATCTGTAAAAAATACAGAAAAAGCACTCAATTTCTGCTAATTTCGCCGAAAAGCAAATTATTGCCCGAAGTCATAGACAGTTTATGCATTTTAGTGCAGAATTCACTCTTAACTTAATCCGCATTGAGAGTGATTATGGCCAACTTATTATTACTTCACGGCCCAAACCTTAACTTGCTTGGCACTCGCGAACCAGAGGTTTACGGGGGTCAAACGCTAGAGCTCATTAATCAGCGGCTAATTGACAATGCAGATGCCGCTGGGCACAGCCTCAATGCACTACAAAGTAATGCTGAACACGAGCTTATTGATAGCATTCATAACGCCGTTAGTGGGGGTGTGGATTTTATTATCATTAATCCTGGCGCCTTCACTCATACAAGTATCGCGCTTAGAGACGCCTTACTTGGAGTCAGCATTCCCTTTATCGAAGTGCATCTGTCCAACGTTCACGCGCGGGAAGAATTCAGACACTACTCTTACTTTTCAGATATCGCAGAAGGTGTAATCTGTGGGTTTGGAGCAAAAAGCTACGATTTCGCGCTAGACGCAGCCTTAAGTAAATTTGACCAACAACAATAGATTGAGAGACAACAATGGATATCCGTAAAGTTAAGAAGCTTATTGAGCTGCTTGAAGAGTCTAATATTAATGAACTTGAAATTACTGAGGGCGAAGATTCAGTTCGAATCAGTCGTGGCGCTCAAGTAGTCTCTTATGCTGCACCGCCTGCCATTGCAGCGTCCCCTGTAGCAGCCGCACCGGCCATTGGCGGAGTGCACGCTGTAGAGCCTACCGCACCAGTTGAACTTCAGGGTCATATCGTAAATTCTCCTATGGTCGGTAGCTTTTATGCCTCTCCTGCTCCTGGCTCTCCGGCATTTGCAAGCGTTGGTCAAACTGTTTCGCCGGGCGATGTTCTTTGTATTATCGAAGCCATGAAAATGATGAATCAAATTGAAGCGGATAAAGGCGGAGTTATTGGCGCCGTGCTGGTTGAAGACGGCGATCCCGTAGAATTCGATCAACCTTTATTCACGATTGTTTAATAGCGCGCAGGAAATAAACCATGCTGGATAAAGTGCTTATCGCCAATCGCGGCGAAATTGCCTTACGAATTCTCCGCGCTTGTAAAGAGTTGGATATAAAAACCGTTGCCGTTCATTCGAAAATTGACGCTGCACTTAAGCACGTTAAATTAGCCGATGAGGCTGTTTGCATTGGTCCAAATCCGTCACCACAAAGCTACCTGAATGTTCCTGCCCTTATTAGCGCAATGGAAATAACCGGCGCCTCTGCTGTGCACCCTGGCTATGGGTTTTTGGCAGAAAACGCCAACTTTGCCGAGCAGGTTGAAAAAAGCGGCTTCGTTTTTATCGGGCCAACCGCGGACGTAATTCGCGTTATGGGGGACAAGGTTGCGGCCATTAAGGCTATGAAAGCGGCAGGCGTTCCAACTGTACCGGGTTCTGACGGCCCATTATCTAACGATCCTGAGACTTTGCGTTCTACTGCTACACGAATTGGCTATCCCGTTATTATTAAGGCAGCGGCAGGCGGTGGCGGCAGAGGTATGCGTGTGGTCGAGAATGAAGAAGCCTTGGTCAATGCCGTTTCTATAACGCAGACTGAAGCAGCAGCAGCTTTTGGTGACGGCACGGTGTACATGGAGAAATTTCTCCAAAACCCAAGGCATGTCGAAGTGCAGGTGCTTTCAGACGGTCAGGGCCAGGCCATCCATCTTGGAGACCGGGACTGCTCCTTGCAGCGGCGGCACCAAAAAGTACTCGAAGAAGCACCAGCTCCAGGCATTCCAGAGGATGCTAGGCAGGCAGTGTTTGAGAGCTGCGTAAAAGCCTGTATTCAAATCAACTATCGCGGTGCCGGAACCTTCGAATTCCTTTATGAAGATGGCCATTTTTACTTTATCGAAATGAACACTCGGGTCCAAGTGGAGCATCCCGTGTCTGAAATGATTACAGGCGTTGATATCGTTAAAGAGCAGCTTTTAATTGCAAGCGGGCGCCCTCTAAGCTTTAAGCAAGAAGATATTATCTTTCGTGGCCACTCGTTTGAATGTCGAATTAATGCCGAAGATCCTATTACCTTTATGCCACAGCCCGGCACTATCAACGCCTATCACGCCCCAGGGGGAAACGGCATCCGTGTTGACTCTCATATTTATAATGGCTACACAGTGCCACCTAATTATGATTCTCTAATCGGCAAGGTCATTACTTATGGTCACGATCGAGAAGCGGCATTGTCCAGAATGCGTATCGCTCTGGATGAAATGGTCATTGACGGTATCAAAACCAATATTCCCCTTCATGAAGACCTAGTAAGAGACGAGGCTTTCAAAAAGGGTGGCGTCAATATTCATTATCTTGAGAAAAAACTTGGCCTATAGGTTCTACCCTGCCTTTTTATAGGCCAAACTAACGCCGGACCTTAAGCATGCAGTGGATCCAGTTAATTATTCTCTCATCCCGACACGACAGCCAAGAAATAGAAGCCGCTCTTGTCGCGCTTAATGCCCTGTCGGTCACGATACAAGATGCGGCCGATCAACCCATTCTGGAGCCAGCAGTCGGCGAAACCCCTCTCTGGGATCAATGCGTTGTTACCGCCTTATTTCCCACTACAGTCGACACCAAAAAGATCAATGAGCAATTTAACGCGACTACTTCAAACTCTCAACAGATGCGCTGGGAGCAGCTCGAAGATAAAGACTGGTCCCAAGAATGGAAGAAACACTTTAACCCTCTAAAATGCGGGGAGCGCTTATGGATATGCCCAAGCTGGATTGCCCCGCCGGACCCTCAAGGTGTCAACTTAAGTCTTGACCCAGGATTAGCGTTTGGTACGGGCAGTCACCCTACCACTCACTTGTGCTTGAGATGGTTAGACAAACAAGATTTAAATGGCAAGACTATTATCGACTATGGTTGTGGCTCTGGCATTTTAGGCATTGCCGCTCTGCTGCTGGGGGCCAAGCAAGTTATCGCTGTCGACAATGATCCTCAAGCTTTGCTGGCCAGTCGCGATAATGCACAACGTAATAATATTACTGATGATCGACTCGTTACCTATCTTCCTGACGAGGTTCCCAAAGACCTGTGCGCGGAAGTTATGGTGGCCAATATTTTAGCAGCACCGCTTATTGAGCTAGCACCCAAGCTTAGCGCCATGACTGAGACCAATGGTTTATTGTGCTTAGCAGGGCTTCTAGATAGGCAAATTGAATCTGTGTCTGCGCCATACAGTGGGCACTTTAAATTCTCTGCCCCAGCTATCCAGTCTGAATGGGCCCAATTGAGCGCCCAAAAATTGAAGTAGCTCTGCATTTAACGCGCTTTAGTGACTTGCTAACGCAGAATTATCAATAAACGGCATATTTTTTAATTGATCACTTTTTAATCAATCGTTCAAGGGGTATTATGATCAACCCTTAACGTGGCACCTGAGATTAACGTGTTTAATATTGGCCCTTATCACATTAAAAACCAAACCGTGCTCGCACCCATGGCCGGCGTGACTGATTTACCGTTCCGCCAACTATGCAGAAAAATGGGCGCTGGTTTAGTTGTATCTGAGATGGTAGCCGCCGACCCGACCACGTGGTCGACTCGTAAGTCTCGTCTCCGAGTGGAATTTGGTGATGAACCTGCACCAAGATCAGTGCAAATAGCTGGCTACGATCCTCAAATGATGGCAGAAGCAGCCAAATTCAACGTCCAGCAGGGTGCTGAGATTATTGATCTTAATATGGGGTGTCCTGCTAAAAAAGTATGCAAGCGTGCTGCAGGGTCAGCGTTACTGCAAAATCCAGAGCTAGTGAAAAACATCTTAGAAGCTGTAGTTTCTGCGACCGACGTCCCCATTACCTTAAAAATTCGCACTGGCTGGGACAGACAAAACCGCAACGCAGTGACCATTGCAAAAATTGCAGAGGACGCAGGTATCTCCGCGCTGGCTGTCCACGGTCGTACGCGAGCCTGTCGTTTTGTCGGTGAGGTTGAGTACGACACCATCGCCCAAGTCGTGGAGGCAGTATCCATTCCCGTGCTAGCAAACGGTGACATTACCGATCCAGAAAAAGCTGTTTCAGTCCTACAACACACAGGTGCTGCTGCAGTTATGATTGGACGTGCCGCCCAGGGTAATCCCTGGATTTTCAACCAAATAAATCACTTTCTTAAATTTGGAAAGCGACTAGCATCGCCAAGCATGGAAGAATGTGCAGCCATCATGTCCGCTCATCTGCTCGCACTGCATGAGTTTTATGGTGAGGCTGGTGGGTTGCGTATTTCTCGAAAACACATTGGTTGGTACATCAACCCACTACCCGGTGGCAGAGACTTTACCCGTCAGTTCAATACACTTGAAACCACCGAACAACAACGAACATTACTCAATAATTTTTTCTTCGTATCGGGCTACGAGGAAAAAGTCGCATGACTCCTGACGATATCAAAGTGTTAGACAAAAAAGACATTAATAGCTACCTGACTACTCCGGACTATATCCCGCCGGCTCAACAGACGACAAAAGACACTCAACACTCATTAAGAGTCAGTGTTGCCGACGCTATGCAGCGTTATTTTGACGATTTAGATGGTCAAAGCACTGTGAATCTTTATGATTTAGTGTTAGCTGAAGTCGAGGCACCACTGCTAACCGCAGTCATGGCCTATACTCGGCAAAACCAGAGTAAAGCTTCCGAAATACTCGGCCTTAACCGAGGTACACTCCGAAAAAAACTAAAACAGTATGATCTTTTGTAACTACCCGAGGACTTCATGAGCGATCTAAAAAAAGTTTCACGCGCACTGATTAGCGTATCTGACAAAAACGGCATTGTTGATTTTGCCCGCGCACTAAACGCCCTCGGCGTCGAACTACTCTCCACTGGCGGCACCTTCCGCTTACTCCAAGAAAACAATATTGCGGTGACTGAAGTCTCAGACTACACCGGTTTTCCCGAGATGATGGACGGCCGTGTTAAAACTCTGCATCCAAAAGTGCATGGCGGTATTTTAGGTCGGCGTGGCACCGATGATGCCGTGATGGCAGAGCACTCGATTAAACCTATAGATATGGTCATTGTTAATCTCTACCCGTTTGCAGCGACCGTTGCCGACCCTGATTGCACATTGCCTAACGCCATTGAAAATATTGATATTGGCGGCCCAACCATGGTTCGCTCGGCAGCTAAAAATCATAAAGACGTAGCTATTGTGGTTAACAGCGGTGATTACGCAACCGTGCTTGAAGAAATGCAGGCCAATGAAGGGCAACTTGATTACGGCACCCGTTATGCGCTCATGGTCAAAGCCTTTGAGCACACAGCTGGCTATGACGGCATGATTGCCAATCACTTTGGTGCTCGTGATATCGACAACACTGTCCGTGATTTTTCTGACACCTTTAATATGCAGTATTTCAAAACTCAAGAAATGCGCTACGGTGAAAACCCTCATCAAAAAGCAGCGTTCTATACCGAGGCTAACCCCACCGAAGCTAGTGTGGCCACCGCAAAACAACTGCAAGGTAAAGAGCTTTCGTTCAACAACATTGCTGATACCGATGCGGCACTTGAATGCGTAAAACAGTTTGATCAACCGGCCTGCGTTATTGTTAAACACGCCAACCCCTGTGGTGTGGCAGTAGCGGTCGACATCGGCACTGCCTATGATCTCGCTTTTGCCACAGACCCAGAATCGGCCTTCGGCGGCATTATTGCCTTTAACCGTGAGTTGGATGCCAAGACTGCAGAAGCTATTTGTGCAAAACAATTTGTTGAAGTCATTATTGCCCCCTCAGTATCGGCTGATGCCGTCGCTGTAGTGGCCGCGAAGAAAAACGTCAGGCTTCTAGAATGCGGCACCTGGGGTGAGCAGCGTCCGCAAGACTTTGACTACAAACGCGTCAATGGCGGTCTGCTGATTCAAGACCGCGACAACGGCATGATTACTGAGCAAGATCTCAAGGTGGTGTCTAAACGAGTGCCAACAAACAGCGAGATGACCGACATGCTGTTTGCTTGGAAGGTCGCCAAAATGGTCAAGTCTAACGCCATTATTTATGCCAAAAATAACCAAACTGTTGGCGTTGGCGCAGGCCAGATGAGCCGTATTAACAGTGCTCGCATTGCCGGCATTAAAGCCGAGCACGCAGGGCTCGAAGTGGTCGGCGCAGTGATGGCGTCTGATGCATTCTTCCCCTTCCGCGATGGCATTGATAACGCAGGGGCAGCCGGCATTAGCTGTATTATTCAGCCCGGTGGTTCCATGCGAGATGAAGAAGTCATTGCAGCAGCAAATGAACATGGCATGGCGATGGTGCTCACGGGAATGCGTCATTTCAGGCACTAAGCCTTTTCCCTGTTTCAACAAAAAGGCCGCTTAGTGCGGGCTTTTTATTGAGCATTTTTTAATCACCCAATAATGAGACACTTTTAGTTATATTGTTATGTTTTAGCCGAGCAAAGGTTTCATTGTCGGCCAAACTAACGCTGAGCACTCAAGTTTTTCGCTTGGGGCTATAAACTGAGGCCAAAAAGAAAATCATCATTACTACGTTAAAGTAAGTCCCCACAGTTAGGGCGCCATAGGGTACTGCCATGTTTACCGCTACTGAAGTCAGTATTGGCCCACCCACAAACAAAAGAAGCAGCGGGTTTAACAGTGCCATCCATCGCGGGTAATCGGTTTTAGCCAGTAGCGTTCTCACCAAGACAATCGAACACGCCAGGCTCAGGGGCACGGTCACTGTGTCAGCGACAAAAGTCATGTAATTAGCGGCCGCCTCAAGTAGCGCTAGTGCCGCTGATTCTTGCGTATTGGCGAATTGAACAATAAGCCCATACATACCCCACAAGGCATGGTAGGCACCGGCTATTATTATGCTAAAAGCGAAAGAAATAGCGGTTAAAGCGGCCCAAAATGGCGAGTAAAATGCTAATTTAATGTATAGATGCCAAGCGCCAAAAAGATAAAAAACTGCTGCTATGGGGCCTAAAACACCAGATATTTGCAGCTCGCCAGATGTTGCCAAAAGCACCACCTTCCTGCCCGGTAACAATGAGAGAATGGCTTCATTAACCACAGGCATTTCACGCCAATGGGCATAGAGCAATAGATCACCAGCAAACATAATAGTTGCCCCTAAAAACCCCAACAACCCTGAGAGAACCATGGCTCTGCTGGCAGTAGGTTTTGCAACCATTGACTGCAAATACTTTTCTAACCCTCGCAAAATATGCAATTTTTCCTCGTCTTTTTATTGATCAACGTATTAGATCATTAGTATTTTTACTTATATAGCGCTTTTACTGCGCGGCAAAATAATCATGAATTAACTCACAAAAAGCTTCGCACTGGGAATCTTGAGTAACAAAGGAGGTGACTAGTCGTGCGAACATCTCATCCTCATCTATCAGTATATTGGGTGGCAAGGTAGTAACGTACCAGTCATAGAATTCAGCGCCGGCGTCTTGCAAGTGCACTGCCAGCCCTTTGGGCATGATAACAAAAAGTTCGTTTGACTCTACCGGCCAGACCAACTGCAGACGGTCAAAAGTCGCAATTTGTTTGGCTAACTGAGTGGCCTGAGTATTGGCATATTGAGCCAGATCAAGCCAATGGTCATCTTGTAACCAACCCACCATCTGAGCGCCAAATACTCGGCCCTTGGACAATAAATGACCACCGCGCTTACGGCGATGAGTAAAGGTCGCGGCTAACTCTTTGTTGAAAAATATGACAACCTCAGCACAGAGCGCACCACATTTGGTGGCGCCTAAGCAGAGTACATCCACTCCCGCTTTCCATGACAATTCTGCAGGGGTGCACTGCTGGGAAGCCACGGCGTTGGAAAATCGGGCGCCGTCCATGTGCACGCTTAGCCCATTGTCTTTGGCAACAGCACTAAGTGCAGAGATCTCTGTTGGCGTGTACACAAGTCCTGATTCGCTAGCTTGGGTAATACTTAAAGCGGTGGCTCGCACATTATGTGGGTAATCAGTACCTATTGTTTGGAAATAGTCTTTCAGGTGTTGTGGGCTGATCTTGCCCTCGCCATTGGAAATAGGCACCATTCGTGCTCCGCCAGTAAATAGCTCTGGGGCAGTGGACTCGTCAAGAATAATATGGGCGCTGTCATGGCAGAGAATAGCATCCCATGGTTGAACCATGCACGACAGTGCCAGTGAGTTTGCAGCAGTGCCAGTAGCCACAAAGTAGGCCTCTAGGTCACATTCAAAGAGGGTTTTTAAGGCCTCTATGGCTTGGTTGGTCCAGCGGTCATCGCCATAACCATGTGTATACTCATTGTTAGCCACGGTTAACATGTCTAGCACCTGCGGAGATGCACCGGTTTGATTGTCACTGCCAAAATACATGTTATTACTCCGCTAAAAATTGAGACCCATTAAGCCTCTTTAGGCTGAATTTTAGTCACCGCAAAAGCAGCCAATGCTCGCTCTCTGGATTCTTTAATATCCATTATAGGTGCTGGGTAGTTATCGCCAATGTCGACCCCCGCCGCAGTTAGCACCTCAGAGGGTGCGAGCCAGGGCGCATGAATATATTTTTCGGGCATGTTAGCAAGCTCTGGCACATAGCGGCGAATGTAGCTGCCCTGCTTGTCGAACTTTTCACTCTGAGTGATGGGGTTAAAGATTCTAAAAAAGGGTGCGGCGTCAGCACCGCAGCCAGCAATCCACTGCCAACCAGCGCTGTTGCTGGCAAGGTCGGCATCGACGAGACAATCCCAAAACCAAGCCTCGCCACTGTGCCAATGTATGAGTAAATTTTTCACAAGAAAAGAACCCACCACCATCCGCACGCGGTTGTGCATGTAACCGGTGGTGTATAGCTCGCGCATGCCTGCGTCTACTAGTGGGTACCCCGTTTTGCCCTGTTGCCAGGCTTTTAGATCAGCGTCGGCATTCTCTGCCCAAGGGAAAAGATTAAAACGCACCTGTAAATTGTCGGTTGGTAACTTAGGAAAATGGTAGAGCAAATAGTATGAGAACTCGCGCCAACCCAATTCACTCATAAAGGTATCTAGACTTTGTTCGTTGGTAATAAAAGCTCCTGCTTCTGCCGCACGATGCCAAGCAATGTTTGGCGATATTTGACCAAAATGCAGGTAGGGGGAAAGACGTGACACGTTCTGTTTGTCTGGGAAATTTCGCCCTTCACGATAGTCTTGTAACTCGTCCATAACAAACTCATCAAGGCGTTCATGGGCGGCAGCTTCACTGATATCCCAGCGTACTTTCATTTGCTCGTCCCAGTTAATTTTAGGCAGTAAATTCATGTCTTTTAGGAGTAGTGAGTGGACACTATTTTTACTTAAGTTGATGCCTTCAGGTGGCTCCAATGGCCGGCGTGGAGCAGCAGCAGAAAGACAACCACGGCGATAATAAGGGGTGAATACTCTGTAGGGTGTGCCGTCTTTTTTAAGTACTTGCCAGGGTTCCCACAGCAGCGAGCCATTGAAGCTTTGCACATCTAGGCCGTCGTCTTTGAGCGCTGTTTTAAGGATGGCGTCGCGAGTAATACGCCAAGGCTCATAACAACGATTCCAGGTGATAGCTGCCGCCCCAGTTTGCGCGGCAAGATCACGAAGGATGGTTAGTGCATCGCCCTGAAAAAGCTGTAATCCTTGCTTGAGAGAATCGTTTAGATCTTCCAACGCATAATGTAACCACCAGCGGCTAGCGCCACCCATTTTCCAACTCTCGGCGCCTTGATCATCGAGAATATATACGGGAATAATTTCACCCCGCTCGCAAGCAGCGCAGAGTGCTGGGTTGTCGGCAAGCCTTAGGTCTTGGCGAAACCACATGATAGTAGGTGCGTTAGATTGTTGTAGTTCAGCGATAAGATATATCCTCTGTGGCAATTTTTCCTGTGTGAAATTACGACTTAGACGCAGATTTAGATTGCTCTTGTTAGCGACACCGTACCACAAATTATATAATCCCAGTCGTGCAGTCTGTTATAATTTCGCTCTTAAATTTTGCTTGGAAATTACACAATGAATGTTCTGGTTATCGGCTCTGGTGGACGCGAACATGCACTGGCTTGGAAGGCGTCTCAATCGTCAAGTGTCAGCACCGTTTATGTAGCACCGGGCAATGCAGGAACTGCGATGGAGCGCGATCTGGAAAACGTTGCGATCTCGGTGGCCGATTTTACCGCACTGGCTGACTTTGCCGAGAACAATAACGTCGGCCTAACTATCGTTGGTCCTGAACAACCATTAGTAGATGGCATTGTTGATTATTTTGAGTCACGTGGATTAGCAATTTTCGGGCCCTCTAGCGGTGCTGCTCAACTAGAGGGTTCTAAAGCATTTACCAAAGACTTTCTTGAACGCCAACAAATACCGACTGCCAACTATGGCAACTTTACTGAGGTTGATGCTGCGCTTGAATACCTGCAAAAAGTTGGCGCACCCATCGTGGTTAAAGCCGATGGCTTGGCCGCGGGTAAGGGTGTCATTGTCGCCATGACTATGGCCGAAGCTGAAGACGCAGTGCGCGACATGCTCGCCGGCAATGCCTTTGGTGAGGCCGGCAGTCGCGTGGTGATTGAAGAGTTTTTGGATGGCGAAGAAGCCAGCTTTATTGTGATGGTGGATGGCAAAAATATATTACCAATGGCTACCAGTCAAGATCATAAACGTGCTGGCAACGGCGACACCGGCCCTAATACTGGAGGTATGGGTGCGTACTCGCCAGCCCCCGTAGTGGATGAGGTGATTTATCAGCGAATTATGGATGAAGTAATCTACCCTACGGTTAAGGGTATGGCTGATGAGGGCAATGACTACAACGGTTTTTTATATGCAGGGCTAATGATTATGGCCGACGGCACTCCCAAGGTCATTGAGTACAACTGTCGCTTTGGCGACCCAGAAACTCAACCCATACTCCTGCGTCTACAATCTGACTTGGTAGTCCACTGTTTAGCTGCTTTAGAGGGAACGCTAAACCAACAAACAGCGCAGTGGGATCCTCGGCCCTCTATTGGCGTGGTACTAGCCGCAGGTGGTTACCCTGGAAGCTATCGTGGTGGTGATGTTATTTCGGGTTTGTCTGATACGCCTGCTGATGCAGACCAAAAAATCTTTCATGCTGGCACTGCCATCACCGATGGCAATGTGGTGACCAGTGGCGGGCGTGTACTCTGTGCAACCGCGATGGGCGCGACAGTGTCTGAGGCTCAGGCTCGCGCCTATGAGCTGGCCTCTAAGATTCATTGGGATGACGTTTATCTGCGCGATGATATTGGTTGGCGCGCAATTGCTCGAGAACAAAATAGCTAATTCCGGATTCAGTAAAGGAGAGTTATGTGTTCAGCGATAACGTCTTTTTAGCGCTGATATTGGTTTTACATCGCTTAGTCAGTCGCATCTCGGTGCGGTGATTGTTTTTATCCTCTTTGTAATGATCTTCGTAAATACTGCTCGGCGCTTTGAAATCGTCTATTTCTTCGTCTTGTCGGGCACATTGCAAGCAATAATTACGCCGGATCCGGACGGTGGCTACCCCAGTTATGGGTTCTTTAAATATTGGATTGTTCACTGTGGTCTGATTGTTGTGACGGTTCATCTCCTGCTCTCGTTTAAACTCTACCCCAGAGCAAAGGGCATTTTGCGCACATTTGTGTGGCTGAATATCTATATCCTGTGCTTGATACCCATTAACCTTTGGTTGGACGCTAATTTTTTTATATGATGAGCAAAGCCCGTTAACCGCTCGTTGCTGGATTTTTTCGGTCCCTGGCCATTCTACATAATAGTCACAGAGGGCTTGGCCATGGTCTTTTTTACCCTAATTTATCTACCTATATTTATCGCTAGGAAGAACAAGTTAAAAATGGATACAATAGACTCTTGAAGACACTTGGATGATGTTTCGTGACTGATCGCAAATTAACAGGGCTCGACAAAATTTTAACGCAGCTTGATCAAGGTCTACGCACGGCCTTTAGCAGCGCGCCTCTCCCTGAGCGAAAATCTCCTGCGGATACCATCGCAGATACCAACCTTAACGATAAAGATCGCGCCCATACGATTGGTCTGATGCGCGTTAATCATACCGGTGAAGTCTGTGCTCAAGCGCTCTATCAAGGTCAAGCGCTAACCGCAAAACTGCCTGAAGTACGCGACCAAATGAAGCATTCAGCCGCAGAGGAAATCGATCACTTGGCTTGGTGTGAAGAACGAATTAAAAAACTTGGTGGCCAGACTAGTCTTCTAAATCCAATTTGGTATGCAATGTCTTTTAGCCTTGGCGCAGGAGCCGGCCTAATTAATGACAAACTAAGCTTAGGGTTCGTCGCTGCAACTGAAGATCAAGTGTCAGCCCATTTAAGTAAGCATCTTTCTGACTTACCGAAAGAAGACTTAAAAAGTCGGGCTATCGTCGAAGAAATGCTCGTCGATGAACGACGTCATGCACAGGCAGCTCGTGATGCTGGGGGCTATGAATTTCCTTCTCCCGTTAAAAAGTTAATGACGTTAGCCTCATCGGCTATGACCCTAAGCAGCTATCGATTATAAGCGTCTTTAATCTTGATACATTAGCATTTCTACGCAAATTTGAGTGCTAATTATGCTACTATGAATTAATGGCGCCTCAGATATTATTGCGCCCACTGTTAAATAGCTTTGAGAAAGTCAAACATGTTTTCAAGATATCTGGTTATTACCTTGATGATGGTTCTATGCTCATCTATTGGGCTTAATTTTATGGCTCAACTGAGCAAGTCTAAATTTGTCCAGAGTGAAGACTATGAAGGCTTTTTGTCATCTATATCTAAGGCTAAATCACTAGCGGTGGGGCAGTTAGGGGCTATAGCTATATTTAAGATAGCGACCACAGGGAAAAGTACTCTTATAAAATCTCAAGCGAGCGCCCACACTGGCCAATCTTTAACCCCTGAATCTACATCACTAATGTGCATCAGCAAGAATGGTGGCCTGGTAGACCTTGCCGCCATTGTGAACCATGCTGAAGGGCCATTATGCTAACAAAAGACAACGACTCCGCCTTTTCACGGCCCCTAGACAAAAACGACTTAAAATTAATCATTATGTGCTTAATTGCCCTATGGGCATTCGGCCTCATGGGAGTAGGCGCCATTCTTTTGATGCGACTACTTTCATACCTAGCAGCGGGCCGAGATCAAGCTTCAAGCCATGGTATAAGTGTTATTGAATCCTCTCGACTTGGCGGTTTAGCTATAACATTACTACTCGGCTCTCATGCTTTGGGTATGGTGCTACTAACCGACTACACCCCCGGCGTGGTCCGCTCTAATCTAGACCTTGCACTTTGGTTCGCTGTCTTTTTGTGTGCTTGTCTTGGCTTATGTGAGGACATTAAGGCAGATTTTTTGAGTCCAGCGTTGCGACTTTTATGTAAGTTTGTAGTATTTGGCCTACTGCTATTGGCTTGGCCAACCCTTATTCCAGAAAATGTCGGCCTAGAAGTGATTGATCAACTACTCGAGGTACCGGCGATCGCCTGGGCATCTGCGACCATTTTTTGCGTCGGATTTATCAATGCGTTTAATATGTCCGACGGCGCCAATGGCTTAGTACCCGGGATTGCGACGGCGGTTTTTACGGTCTTCTTTATAGAATATGGGCGCCCCGTCGAAGGGTTACTGTTCTTCACCTGCTCTATGTTCCTCGTGTTTAATATCATTTCAGGATGGTTTTTCCTTGGCGATATGGGTAGCTATGGTCTAGGAGCTATCATTGCCCTGTACGGCCTAAATGGTGTTGCTGATGGAGTTTTTTCCGCTTCATTTATGGCTGTATTACTTGCCTACCCCTGTCTTGACTTTGTGGCCAGCATAGCTCGAAGACTTGCCTCAGGGCGCTCACCATTTTCCGCTGATAATGACCACCTGCACAATCGCCTTCATTGGCAGTTAAACAAACGTGTTAAATCACGAGTTATAGCTAATTCGATGACTGGCCTTTTGATAAGCGGTGGTTCCGCGGGCATAGCTCTGATTGGCTATATCTTAGTTTGGCGTCCTGCCAGCAGTGACGATTGGATATCTATATTTGCGCTCCAAGTTGTACTTTATGGTGTCGTATTTGTTTTAGCCGGGCGAAATCGACCGATAACGCAATTTTCTGACGCGGCATAAAATCCCTATAGCGCCTTTGATTTTATCATCGACGTCTAGAACATCGCCTTAGACGTCGATGATTGTCTCTCTCTCTTGAATCAATCCCACTATCCTCTCAGAAAGCCACTGATGAATTGGCGAACCAGAAGTGCGCTTATGCTGAAGTAAGACTAATTTTATTTTACCTTCGTGGGGAATATCCGCCGGGTATCGCTTACGAATAATGCGATGCATTTCTCGCTCCATAGTCTCGCCGTACTTAGCCGCAACCATGAGGCAATCGGTGTCACATACGGTTTCCATTGCTGTCATCAACTGATTAGTCACTAAAGTCTTTTTGCGTTTGAGGCCTAACTCTCGAAGCGCTCGATCAAATCGAGCATCAGTTCTTGCGCTGACCCTCTTGGAGATTAGCAGATAATATTGAATAAACGGATATTCAAGAATTTCGGTCAGTGTGACTGTTTCTTTATGGGCTAAAGGGTGGCCTTCACGCATCCAAATTGATGGGGTAAAAATAGCCAATGGTGTTGTGGTGATATCGCCTGTCATCGTCTTTTCAATATCGATCGCAAAGTCTAAGACTCCTTCTGCTAGCTCACCTTCCACCGAGTCAGTTTCACTTGAGATAGATAAGATTAATCCTGGCGCATATTGAGTAATCACTTTAGTTAATTGTGATATCAAAGAGATAGCGACAAATTCGGGTACAGCAATGGTAATCTCACCAACATAAGTTGTGGGGTCAAATTCACCCTCACTAACCATATCCAGAATCCCATCGAGTAATCTTGGTAACCGTTGCTGCAGATCCCTTGCTTTTGGGGTCGGGACCAGCTCATTGCCGGTTCGCGTGAACAGCGGATCGTCAAGTTGATAACGCAATCGCTGCAGCACGCGACTCATAGCTGGCTGACTAATAAATAGGCGCGCTGCGGCGCGTGTAACACTTTTCTCTTCAAGCAGAGCCTGTAGTGAAACCAATAGATTCAAGTCAAGTCGGGAAAGCTTTTGTAAGTTCATCTGAGCCTCTTAACAGGTATACCAAAAACGCATATAGTTCATGCAATCAATGCATTTGGATTATGCATTGTGAGCGACTATATTAGCAACCTCGATGTAGTTATTAGAGTTTCTAGATCCAACAGATAAGAACTAGGTTTAGACTTTAACTTGAGACGGTACGACCAAATTCGTTCGCGACCATTACCCCTCTTAATCCTGCTACAGGATTTTTCAAAGGGACCTTTCTAAGGTCCCTTTTTTTTATTTTAAATTTTCGCAAGGTCATACCATTTTTGCATATAGTTGATGCATACAATGCATTTGCATCATGACCTCTCGAGCAATATAGTGCATGCATTGGAGCAATGACGCTCTCAAATAATCAAGGAAAATGGAAATGACGCTCGTGTATTTGCTAATAGGCTTCACTGGACTAGCAGGAGCTGCAATTGCGAAAGATGACTTCGCTAAATTGAAAGCACCCGAAGTAAAAAATAAGTAATAAGAAGAACCAGCCCACTTAGTGGCTCTAAAAATAGTACAACCAAATTCAGCTTGAACCAAACCCCTCTTAATCCTTGCTATAGGATTTTTATAGGGACCTCCTAAGGTCCCTTTTTTTTAACCTTTTTTTAACCTTTTTTTAGCCATTGCTTTTAAATCGCACCCCCCATTGTTTCTTTTTTGGATATATATACACAAGCGCATAATAAAGAGTTACTATTCACTGCTACTGAGGCAATGGTGGAAGCGATAAATTTGCTGGTACCACCATAGATCTATAATTTAGGAACTATCATGACTATGTCAGTGCTGCCAATTGCCGTTAATAGCGAAAAGTTATTTCTATCTAACTTTCATAGAAGACGTTATCCAGCAAAAAGTACGATTATCTATGCCGGTGACAAAGCAGATATCCTCTATTATCTCGTTAAAGGAACTGTTAGCGTCTTAGTGGAAGATGGAAATGACGAAAAAGATATGATAGTCACCTACCTCAATCCAGGTCAATTTTTTGGAGAGATGGGCCTTTTTGAAGAGCACCCTCGTAGTGCTTGGGTTAAAACTAAAACTGACTGTGAAGTCTGTGAAATTAGCTACTCAAAGTTCAGGGCGCTTTATCAAAAAGAACCTGACATTTTATTTTCGGTGGCCCAGCAGGTTGCTAAGAGACTTAGGGAAACGACCCAAAAAGCAAGTGATTTAGCGTTCTTAAGTGTCACTGGCCGTATTACTCAGGTACTTAAAGATCTTGCAAAGCAACCTGATGCCATGACTCACCCAGACGGGATGCAAATTAAGATCACGCGCCAGGAAATTGGCCGCATTGCGGTTTGTTCGCGTGAAATGGCCGGACGAGTGATAAAACAACTTGAAAACCACGGTCTTATAACTGTTGCAGGAAAAACTATAGTCCTTCTCGGTGCTCGATGAAACATAGCCTCAATTACAATCTCATCGGTAATATTTTCTGTGCCAGCTTTGTCGCTAGCGTAATACTAACTGAATAATTCTTTCAATTTCTCGCCAGGCTGCTCACTTCGCATGAATGCTTCGCCCACTAAAAACCCCTGAACATTTCTCTTACGCATTGCAATAACATCAGCAGAGGTGTGAATACCGCTCTCTGTCACCACTATTGCTTTAGAAGGCATTTTATCCAGCAACCGATAAGTGTTTTCCAAAGAAACCTCAAAGGTATGCAAATTACGGTTATTAACCCCAATCAGGGTGTTCTCTAACTGAATAGCTATCTCTAATTCATATTCATTATGCACCTCAACTAGCACATCCATCCCAAGAGATACCGCAAGTTTATGTAACTGCTTTAGCTGTATTTCATCAAGAGCAGCGACAATCAACAAAATACAGTCGGCACCTAACACGCGAGCCTCGTAAATCTGGTATTCATCAACAATAAAATCTTTTCGGATAACCGGCAGGTTGCATGCCTCGCGAGCCGCTTGCAGGTGAGCATCTGAGCCCTGAAAGAAATCTATGTCAGTCAATACAGATAGGCAACAGGCTCCTCCCTTTTCATAACTCTTAGCAATCTGTGCTGGATCGAAATTGTTGCGGATGACACCTTTACTCGGAGAAGCTTTTTTGATTTCTGCAATAACAGCTGATTCCCCGACGCTTATCTTTGCCTTAACCGCCGCAGTGAAACCTCTAGGCTTAGAGGCTGTTACCAAATTTTCAATCAAAAAAGATAGAGGCACCAAGGCAACGCGCTCGGCAACTTCTACCCGCTTTCGCGCTAAAATCTTCTTTAATATGGTCGGTTTTTCTGCAGTCATGCGTGTCTCTCTTTTGGTCAAGCTAAATACTATTGGTAAGCATCACAAGTTGATCTATTTTTGCGCTCGCCGCTCCAGACGTAATTGACTGCTGCGCCATGGCAAATCCGTCTTGAATAGATTCTGCACATCCAGCGACATAGAGTGCTGCGCCAGCATTAAGGGCGATTAAGTTAGCCGCGGAGGGCAATTCTCCGCCAAGTGCCGAAGTGATTATGGAAAGCGATTCTTGGGCATCCAGAACAGATAATCCGCTTAGTGATTGTCGCTCATTAAAATAGTCATCTGGGAATACGCTATATTCAGTAAGTAGCCCGTCTTTAAACTCTGCAACAAATGTTTCTGCCGCGATACTAATCTCATCCAATCCGTCTGCCGAGTGCACCACCATTACATGCTCTGCCCCCAATCGACCAAGCACCTCTGCCATAGGCCGGCATAAGGCTCGGTCATAAACGCCTATGAGCTGTCGTTTAACCGCCGCCGGATTCGTCATAGGCCCAAGAATATTAAAAATTGTTCTTAGTGCTAACTCCTTTCTCGGTCCAACGGCATGTTTCATCGCGCTGTGGTGAGAAGGTGCATACATAAACCCAACGCCTATCTGGTCAACACACTGCGCTACCTGCTCGGCATTCAGATTCAGATTGACACCTGCCGCTTCAAGCACATCAGCGGCACCGCTTTTACTACTTACCGAGCGATTCCCATGTTTTGCTACGCGCCCACCAGCCGCTGCCACAACAAAGGTTGAAGCCGTAGAAACATTGAATAGATTAGATTCGTCACCTCCAGTGCCCACAATATCAACTAAATTATCGCCGTAAATTTCAACACCTATGACAAGCTCACGCATCACTTCGACAGCGCCTGTGATTTCATCAATGGACTCACCTTTGATGCGCAGCGCGACTAAAAAAGCACCTATTTGGGCATCGCTGGCTCCACCAGACATGATCTGACGCATGACGTCGCGCATCGCGTCTCTAGTTAGATCCTCCTGATTAATAATTAACAGTAAAGCCTGCTTAATTTCCACTGGCTAAGCCTCCAAAAAGTTACGTAATAAATCATGTCCATGCTCTGTAAGAATCGATTCAGGATGAAACTGAACACCCTCAATAGTCAATTCTTTGTGCCGTATCCCCATGATCTCATCTAATGAACCATCTTCATTTTCAGTCCATGCAGTAATCTCAAGGCAGGACGGCAAACTACTCTGCTCAATCACCAATGAGTGGTAACGGGTAGCCACAAAGCGCGGACCAAGGCCCTGAAAGACACCGCTATTGTGATGACAGATTCTTGAAGTTTTACCGTGCATCACCTGCTTGGCGCGGATAATTTTGCCACCAAACGCCTGGGCAATGCTTTGATGCCCAAGGCAAACACCTAAAATGGGTAACTTACCGGCAAAGCTAGTTATGGCCTCAACCGAAATACCTGCTTCATTCGGCGTGCAGGGCCCTGGAGAGATAACTATCTTTTCTGGCGCTAATTTTTCGATATCCGCAATAGTAATTTCATCATTCCTAAAGACCTGAACATCTGCCTTTAATTCCGCCAAATACTGAACAATGTTGTAGGTAAAAGAATCGTAATTATCAATCATTAAAATCATTTGACTACCCCACAAACCATTGCTGCTGCGCGCATAACTGCTCGAGCTTTATTCATCGTCTCTTCCCACTCTAACTCAGGGACTGAATCGGCAACAACACCACCACCAGCCTGGACATGTAACATCTTGTCTTTGATAATCGCGGTACGGATCGCAATAGCCATATCCATATTGCCATTCCAGCCAATGTAGCCGACGGCGCCGCCATAAATATTTCGCTTCACCGGCTCTAGTTCATCAATAATTTCCATGGCTCTAATTTTAGGCGCGCCACTCAAGGTTCCAGCCGGTAAGGTTGCCTTCAAGACGTCAATTGCACTCATCCCTGCATTCACCTGGCCCACCACATTTGAAGTAATATGCATAACATGGGAATAGCGTTCAACCACCATTTTTTCGGTCACTTCCACAGATCCCGGCTGGCTAATTCTTCCAACATCATTACGACCTAAATCAATCAACATAAGATGCTCGGCAATTTCTTTAGGGTCGGCCAACATTTCATTTTCTAATAATTGATCATCGACTGCCGTTTCACCACGCCGACGCGTGCCGGCGATAGGACGCACCGTCACTTGCTCGTCTTCCAATCGCGCTAATACCTCAGGGGAAGAGCCGACAATATGAAAGTCTTCTAAATCGAGAAAGTACATATAGGGAGAAGGGTTAAGTCGGCGCAAGGCACGATACAAGTTTATCGGCGCTTCTTCAAAGGGGGCAGAGAATCGTTGCGAGGGAACCACCTGCATGACGTCCCCAGACAGCGTGTACTGCTTCACTTTGTCAACGGCTCGTTTGTAATTATCTTTACCAAAGCTTGATACGAAGGCGTCTTCCGCAAGGCCGTCGCTACCCATATTCATAGGTGGCAAGTCAGGCTTTGGCTGGGCTAGTTTATCTTCTAACTCATCCAGCCTAATTTCAGCGTCAGCTAAAGCATTAGGATCTTTAGCATCCGCATGCACTACCAGCATGATCGTGCCTGAAAGATTATCGAAAACAGCTACCTCGTCAGACGCCATCAATAATACATCCGGCGTACCAAGTTGATCTGGCGGCGCACTTTTAGCCAATCTTGGTTCAACATAACGCACCGTGTCATAACCAAAGTAGCCAACCAGCCCGCCGGTAAATCTAGGTAAATCTGGCAGGTCTGGCATACTAAATAGATTTCGGAACCGTTCCACTTCGGCCAGTGGGTCATCAGTCGTTCTGGCTACCATGGGTTTGCCGTCGCGGATAATCTCCAGCCGGTTTCCATATAGTTTAAGCACGGTAGATGTCTGCAAGCCAATGAGGGAGTAACGGCCCCATTTTTCGCCGCCTTGAACGGATTCGAAAAGATAAGAATTTGATCCAAACGCCAACTTTAAATAAACACTCAAGGGTGTTTCTAGATCAGCGAGCACCTCACGGGTGATGGGAATTCGATTAAAATTTTGGGTTGCCAAGGTGGCAAATGTATCGGGGTTCATGACAGCTTCCTGGTTCTTTTGTAATTTAGTTTATGCAGGCACGCAACATGCCCAAGGCTAATTAGTCTGGCCAACAGCAAAAACTCAAATCAAAATGAACATACAAAGTGTCTTTCAAAAGGAACCTCCTGAATGAGCTTAGCATTATAACCAATATCACGATATCAATAAACCTCTGGCCTCTGGCCGGCCCGCTAAAGATATAACGCCAATTCTCAGGGCTACTTTACACTAGCAAGTTCAGCGCGAAGCTTACCAATAACTTCAGAATAATCTGGCTGGCTAAAAATGGCTGATCCAGCGACAAAAGTATCTGCACCGGCCGCGGCAATCTCAGCGATATTGGCAACGCCTACGCCGCCGTCAACTTCTAACCGAATATCATACCCACTGCTATCGATCATTTTTCTGGCTTGTTTTAATTTATCAATTGTTGAAGGAATGAACGCCTGGCCACCAAAGCCTGGGTTAACTGACATTAACAGTAACATATCGATTTTATCCATCACCCACTGCGCAGTATCAAGGCCCGTTCCAGGGTTTAACACAAGGCCAGACTTACAGCCAAGCTCTCGCACTAACTGCAAAGACCTATCAATGTGGTTGGTTGCCTCTGGGTGAAATGTGATATAGCTGGCACCGGCATCGGCAAACATTCTAATTAAGTCGTCTACTGGGCTGACCATAAGATGGACATCAATCGGAGCGGTAACGCCATGATCTCTCAAGGCCTTACACACCATTGGCCCGATAGTCAGGTTAGGCACATAATGATTATCCATGACGTCAAAATGGACTATATCAGCCCCTGCCTCCAGTACATTATCGACCTCATCTCCTAGACGAGCAAAATTAGCCGCTAAAATAGACGGGGCAATTAAATAATCAATCATAGGGCACCTGAGTTTGGTTAGTCATATAAGTACAATTTAGAAATCATTATATACTGCGACTGCAGATAGGGGCAAAATTACAAAAAAGGCCGCTTAATTAAGCGACCTTTTTATAGATAAAATATCTCTTTTCTTGCTACTTTTCTGCCGAGGCTTTCCTCTCTTTATCCAAAGCCTTTCGCTTCTTTCGCTTAGTTTTCATTTTCTCTTTCATCGCCTTACGAGATTCTTTTTTGGTGACAAACCCGTCACCATCCAAGTCCATCTCATGAAAACGCGCACGGCCTCTGTCAGACATTCGCTGGACCATCGCCTCATGCTCCGCGAGAGATACCTTGTTATCTTTATCAAGATCGGCCTCCTTAAATAAGTCACCTCTCCCCCGCTCATGACCAGGATCTTTATCTCGCTCACCTTTATGATGATCGGCGAATCCAGAAACAGATATAAGCGACACTATTACAAAAACAATTCCTTTATTCATCCTTATCATCTCCTCATTTAGCTGTTGGCTTGCTTGTAATAACGATACTACCACTGTTTAGTTGACAAAAATTGTCGTTAGTATTTCCCTTAAGCAAATTAAAAAACTCACCGCAAGGCAAGGCCATTAACAGAGAAATGCCAGAGATGATGTTTTACTCAGTTGTTTTTAGTGGTTTTAGCATTTCCCTTTAACTCTTTTTACGCCTGGAAATATTCCGGATAGACCGCCTTTTCTTTAGCAACCTCAAGAGTGATCATCTCATCATCTACTAACTGCCTTAGGCTTTGATCGAGAGTTTTCATGCCAAATTCTGACCCCGTTTGAAGAACAGAATATATCTGAGCCACCTTGTCTTCTCTAATTAGATTACGAATCGCCGGCGTCCCAATCATAATTTCATGGGCAGCAATTCTTCCACCCACCTTCCGTTTCATAAGGGTCTGAGTTACCACTGCCTGCAAAGAATCTGACAACATCGACCTAACCATATCCTTCTCTGCCGCAGGGAAAACATCAATAATTCGATTGACCGTCAAAGCGGCCGATGTGGTGTGTAGAGTCGCAAACACTAAATGACCCGTTTCAGCGGCAGTCAATGCCAAGCGAATTGTCTCTAGATCACGCATTTCTCCGACCACGACTACATCGGGATCTTCACGCAAAGCTGCTCGCAGCGCTTGACTGAAACTCTGGGTATCACGACGTACCTCACGCTGATTAATTAAGGATTTTATACTTTGGTGAACATACTCAATAGGATCCTCAATAGTAAGAATGTGAAATGCCCGATTTTTGTTGATGTGATCAACCATAGCAGCCTGAGTTTTAGATTTTCCCGAACCGGTTGGCCCAGTAATCAAAACTAATCCACGGGGCTTTAGGCAAAGCTCTTCAAACACTTCGCCCAAGTCGAGTTCATCGAGAGTCGCTACGTCGGCAGAGATTGACCGAAAAGCTGCAGCTCGACCACGGTTTTGATTGAATACATTGGCTCTAAATCTCGCCACATGCGGAATCTCAAAGGAAAAGTCAACTTCGGCCCCCTCTTCAATAGTCGCAATCTGCCGATCATTGAGAACCTCATATATGAGTTTATCAACATGATCAGAACTCATTGCCGGCAAGTCGGTTCGAACCAGATCGCCGTCAATTCGTAAAATAGGCGAAAGTCCTGACGAAAGATGTAAATCTGAGGCCCCTTCTTTTATACTTAGGGATAGTAGATCGCTGAGATTCATAGTAATAGTTCCTTTATTACGTGAATAAATGGATTATCATATTATTAATCGCCATTGTGCGATTAATAATATTGTCATTCGGAGAATAACTGCCAACATGTGGTTAGTTAGATGCTCTACATAGCAAAAGCCTGACTGGGTTCGTCCTACTAAGGCAGCAATCATACTGGACTTTATACGTAAAGGCATAGATATTATGAGCAAATTCCTCGGCGTGGTTATGGACCCTATCAAGTCCATCAATTACCACAAAGACACTACTCTGGCTTTATTGCTTGCTGCCCAAAATCAAGGCTATGAGCTATTTTATATGGAGCAAAATAGTCTATTTATCGACAGCACTGGGCCTGGCGCAAAAATGTCTTCCCTTAAGGTACATGCCGATGCCAATAGCTGGTACGAACTAGGCGAGAGCATTATTAAACCTCTCAGTGATCTAGATGTTATTTTGATGCGCAAAGACCCGCCGTTCGATAGCGAATTTATCTACTCTACATACATCCTAGAGGCGGCGGAGCGCCTTGGCACATTAATAGTTAACAAGCCTCAAAGTTTACGTGACTGTAATGAAAAAGTGTTTGCCACCGAGTTTCCACAATGCACACCTCCGCTACTAGTGAGCAGCGACCCAGAACTGTTAAAACAATTTTTAGGTGAACACAAAGAAGTCGTTTATAAGCCCCTTGATGGAATGGGTGGAACCTCAATTTTTAGGGTCCAACAGGGTGACCAAAACCTCAATGTCATTATCGAAACTCTGACCAACTATGGCCAAAATACCATCATGGCTCAAAAGTATTTGCCTGAAATTCTTAGTGGCGACAAAAGAATACTGGTCATAGACGGGGAAGTGGTTCCCTATTGTGTAGCTAGAATTCCTGCGGCAGGAGAATTTCGGGGTAATCTTGCAGCTGGGGGTCGCGGTGTGGTTCAACCTTTAAGTAAGCGAGATCATTGGATCGCCCAGCAGATTGCCCCCACCTTAGTGAACAAAGGGCTATTGTTCGTTGGTTTAGATGTCATTGGAGATTATCTAACAGAAATCAATGTTACTAGCCCAACCTGTGTTCGTGAAATTGATAATGCCAAAGATACCGATATAGGTGGTCAATTAATGCGTGCAATTGCAAAAAGATTAGAGGCCTAAGTCGAAATACTGACTGACGCGCGGAGTCCAGAGTTGAGTTTCGGTGCGTAAACCTTCATATTGAGAACCATGAATATCCCAAAAAGAACCGTTACCAGCCTAAAAAACCACTTCTTATTGGCTATGCCTGGCCTTCGTGACCCTAATTTTTCTCAGTCAGTGGTATATATTTGCGAGCACAGCCAGGATGGTGCCATGGGCCTCATCATTAACCAACAGTTGGATATTCAGGTCAACGCTATCTTTAAACAGCTAGACTTAGACTATCACGAAGGCTGTGGTGATCATCTGATTTTAGACGGTGGTCCTGTGGCCCGCGACCGAGGATTTATCTTGCATCGAGCCTGCACTCAACGCTGGGAGTCTACTGTTGATATTTCGGATGATGTTAGCTTAACCGCATCAAAGGATATTCTTAGTGATATTGCGGTTGGTAAAGGTCCTCAAAATGCCCTGGTTACTTTGGGTTATTCCAGCTGGGATGCAGGCCAATTGGAAGAAGAGCTAACCACTAATAGCTGGTTAACGATCCCAGCCAAATCAGCTATTATCTTTAATACTGAGTGCGAGAATCGCGCTGTGGTAGCCGCAGCATCCATCGGTATAAAACTTGGCATGCTGTCCATGGATATTGGACATGCCTGATCTCAAGAAACCTTCTTCATTACTTGCTTTTGACTTCGGTCTTAAGCAAATTGGTGTGGCTTATGGGCAAACCCTGACCAACAACGCAAAGGGTATTGCCATTATTAAAGCAGTTGACGGCGTCCCGCAGTGGTCAGAGATAAGTGCGGTCATTGAGAAGTGGGAACCAAATATAGTACTGGTGGGCCTGCCTCTGAATATGGATGATAGTGAAAGTGAGTTAAGTGGTCGATCTAGGAAGTTTGCACGCAGACTGGTGGGCCGCTTTAATGTCGAGGTACAAATGGTCGATGAGAGGCTTACAAGCCAAGAGGCAAAATCATTTGTTCGAGATCAGGCGGAAAACCAAAAAGGAAGAATCCGCGATCTAACAAAAATAGACCATATTGCTGCCTCATTAATATTGCAAAGCTGGCTGAATGATCCTAGTTTAGGCCAGCAACCTTAGTAACACCCACCAATCCCGAAACAACGTATAAAGACAGCCTCCATGCAAGATCAAAGCAACAAAATAGCAGCTCTCAGATCGCGGCTCAAATTAGCTGCTACCGAAGCTCAACGACCGGCTTCTGAAGTCACATTGCTGGCTGTCAGTAAAACCCGAACGTCTGAGCAGGTAAAACAAGCATATGACAGCGGACTGACAAGCTTTGGCGAGAATTATCTACAGGAAGCCCTAAAAAAAGTTTATGTATTAAAACCCTTAATACTAGACTGGCATTTTATTGGCCCGATACAGTCAAACAAGACCCGTCAAATAGCCGAGAACTTTGCGTGGGTGCACAGCGTAGACCGACTGAAAATTGCCCAGCGCTTAAGTGCTCAGAGACCTGCAACTATGCCTCCTCTCAATATTTGCTTGCAAGTGAATATTGATGATGAACCAACCAAAGCAGGGTTTAAATCAAGTGACTTGCTAGCAGTGGTCGCTGAGATAGCTAGGCTACCCAATTTAAGATTGCGCGGTCTAATGGCAATACCTGAAGCTCGAAAAGACGAACAGGAACAGCGTATACCCTTTCGTCAACTGCGAAAATTACGAGATGAGATAAACCAGTCACTGGACAATTCTCAAAAATTGGATACCCTCTCAATGGGAATGTCTGCAGATCTTGAGGCCGCTATTCTTGAGGGTGCAACTATTGTTAGAGTGGGCACCGATATTTTTGGCCCAAGAAGTACAACAACAGGGTGATGTATGAGTTCAATCGTATTTATTGGTGGCGGCAACATGGCGTCTTGCTTAATCGGAGGCACTATTGCCAATGGCTTTAAGCCAGGTGATATTCTAGTCAGTGAGCCCAACGAGGCTAGCAGAGAGCGACTAAAGGTAGAGTTTGGAGTCACGGTGGGCGAAGATAATAAAGCTGCTGTGTCTAATGCAAGCGTAGTGGTGTTAGCCGTTAAACCTCAAATTATGCGCAAGGTAGCGATGGATCTAGCACCTGCTTTGAACGATCAAGCGGTGGTGGTATCAATAGCAGCAGGTATCTCAGCAGAGTCTCTTCAGGGTTGGCTTGGTTCATCAGTAGCCATCATTAGAGCTATGCCCAACACGCCCTCACTGGTTCTAGCAGGAGCAACAGCCCTATTTGCCAATCAGTTCACCACAGCACCACAAAAAGATATGGTCACCAATATTTTTCAAGCCGTGGGTTACTGTTGCTGGGTTGATATTGAAGATCAGATAAATGCAGTGATTGCAGTATCGGGTAGCGGACCAGCCTATTTTTTCCGCATTTTAGAGATTATGCAGCAGGTCGGTCAAGAGCTAGGATTATCTGAAGATATAGCGCGCGAGCTTGCGTCTCACACAGCCCTAGGCGCATCTCAGATGGCCCATCAATCGGACAGCAGCCCATCACAACTTAGACGACAGGTTACCTCTCCTGGAGGCACTACAGAGCGTGCTCTAAGCATTTTTCAAAAAGAAGGCTTGGAAACTATTTTTCGGAACGCCATGACCAGCGCGCTTAAACGAGCTGAAGAAATGTCCAAAGATTTTGCAGAGTAGTCAATTTAATAAAGGAGTTACTTAATGGGTGATGGTGCAGTTAATATTATTAGGTTAGTCATTGATCTTTATGCCACCGTGCTGTTGGTGAGACTATTGCTACAATTAGTCCAAGCTGATTTTTTTAACCCCATATCGCAGACGATATTTAAAGTCACTGCGCCAGTCGTTGAGACATTGCACAAAATATTTCCAACCTTCGGCAGATTTAATACTGCGGCACTGATAAGTGCCATTCTGGTTAAGTGGTCGTTCTTTATCATCATGATAGGCTTTGAAAAAGTTTTGGTTGAGCAACTGCCCACCTATCTGTTTGTCGCGGCATTGTCGTTATTAGCTAGCTTAATTCAGATTTATTTTTACGGCATTCTTATTCTGGCTATTTCTAGCTGGGTGGGCACCACTAGCCACCCTACGGTCAGGGTCATTAGCCAAATAATAGATCCTTATATGAAGCCCTTTAGGAAGGTGATTCCGCCGATCGGCATGATTGATATTTCGCCGATGGTGGCAATATTTACACTGATGTTTATTCGAGGCCAAGTATTGCCAGTACTGAGTAATTTAATCTAATTTTTTTGCATTCTGCCTAGTTATGCCCATTAATTAGTTACTTTGCAAAACAATTCGGTACGGCGAAATCCAAAATAATAGTGATGAGCGGTTAATCTTCCGAGCACAAAGTCCTTCACATCAATACCCCTTTGATCCTGCCAGCGTCAACTCATATTAAGCAGAAAAACCAAGCCAAAACGACAACTCTAGGCTGATCCATAAAAGGTTATAACCATTAATTATGCCTATGCTAGGTTAATCTAATGGTACCCTTAATCTTTAAAAGACCCTTAAAACAAAGCCGTTATTTTTAATACTATGTCTTCAGATAGTTCACTATCCTCCAGCCCTGATAATTCACTTGGCGCTACTGTACCTCAGGCAGCAGCCATAAATAGGCCCATGGATTTGGTGTGTGGGGCGAATTTGCCCTCTCATTCTCTTATTTTTGAAACCTACGGAATTCTCAATAAGGCGCGCAGTAATGCCATTCTTATCTGTCATGCGTTAAGCGGTGATCATCATGTTGCCGGAATCAATGCAGAGGGCAAAGTCGGTTGGTGGGATCACTACATTGGCCCAGGCAAAGCTATAGATACCGACAAATTCTTTGTCGTATGTCCCAATAATATTGGTAGTTGTTTTGGCAGTACTGGGCCGACCTCTAATAACCCTAGAACCGGCAAGGCCTATGGTGATAGCTTTCCGCCAATACAAGTAAGAGACTGGGTTGAGTCTCAAAAATATCTGATGGATCACTTAAAAATAGAATGCTGGGCTGCAGTGATTGGGGGTAGTTTGGGTGGCATGCAGGCAATGTGCTGGTCACTAGCCTACCCTGACAAATTAAAACATGCTGTTGTGATCGCGGCGGCTATGAGATTGTCAGCACAAAATATTGCCTTTAATGAAATTGCACGCCGCGCCATACAATCCGATGTTGAATTTAAGGATGGTCATTATTTAGACCATGAAACCAGCCCAAAACAGGGCCTTGCACTAGCACGTATGATTGGGCACTTAACCTATTTGTCTGACGATGCTCTCGGTAGAAAGTTTGGTCGTTTGGTGAATGGTGGTGATATAGGGACGACTGAGAAAGAGCTAGGTGAATTTGAAGTCGCCAGTTATCTGAATTATCAGGGTGATAAATTTTCTCAGAGGTTTGATGCCAATAGTTATATTTTGATTACCAAAATGCTCGATCATTTCGACCTAGCCCAAGATTATAACGACGACCCAGCTAAAGCCTTCGGTCATGCCCAATGTCAATTTTTGGTCGTTTCATTCAGTAGTGATTGGCGGTTTTCACCACTATGCTCAGAACAAATTACCGACTCTTTGATGAGTGCAGGTAAAGCAGTCTCTTATATCAAAATCGAATCTGATCAGGGGCATGATGCTTTTCTTTTGCCTAACTCGCGATACCAAAAAGCCGTTAGTCTTTATCTCAGCCGAGTTTCAAATGAACTCGAAGAAAGCTCATTATGATCAACGACACCGTACCTATTGGCGCGTGGATCGAGCCTAAATCTCGCTTACTAGATCTCGGTTGCGGTGACGGCACACTACTGCGAAGATTAATCGATGATTATCAGGTTCAAGGTTATGGATTAGAAATTGATCCTGATTCTATCAACCAGTGTATTCAAAAAGGCCTTAACGTCATCGAGCAAGATTTAAATAAAGGCTTAAAGAATTTTCCCGACAACAGCTTTGATACTGTCCTTATGAGCCAAACATTACAAGCTTTGCGGAATCCACACTTGGTTCTCGATGAAATGCTCAGAATCGGCAACCGTTGCATTGTTACCTTCCCTAACTTTGGTCACTGGCAAACGCGCAGTTTTTTGGCGATTCGAGGGCGCATGCCGGTCACAAAGCAACTTGCCTATCAATGGTATGACACACCCAACATACATTTATTTACCTATAAAGATTTCGAAGCACTCTGTTCTGAGCGCCAGATCAAAATATTAAAAAGAACCTTTGTCGGCAGCCAATTTCTAGGATTAAATAGCCTCTGCCCTAGCTTATTTGCTAAAACAGCGGTTTATCATCTAGCAAAATAGGGTTTTAATAGTCAGGCAATAATCATAACGAGGATCAAACTAATGAAAAGGATCATTCTGGTAGCTGTGCTGCTGGCTATGCCGCTAATGGGACTGGCATTTGAAGAGCAACTCTACAAGCAGCATGGCAACTATAAGATTTTTTTCAGCGCGTTTAATAGCTCCTTTATCGATCCCAATATTGCAGTGACAAACAATATTGTCAGAGGTAAAGGTAAAGGCATCGTTAATATTGCCGTTATGGAAACCCTAGCAGTTGGTACGCCCTCGACGGTTTCTGGCCGGGTGTTCAATATCTTGCAACAAAGTCAGTCATTAGAATTTGTTGCTATTAAAGAGGAGCAAGCGCTCTATTACCTCGCACCCTTTGAATTTGAGAATGAAGATTATCTAACCTTTAAGATTACGGTTAAACCTAACAATGGCAAGCCAAGCTATGCCTATGATTTCAAATTTCAAAAAAAAATGTACCATGACTAATCACCAACAATACGGACATTTAAAGTGAGTAATCCAAAAAATATCGTACTAGCTAGCGGTAACCCTGGCAAAATTAAAGAGCTACAAGAGCTATTAGGCGGCCTAGGATTTAGCATCACCCCCCAAGGCGATTTAAATATTCCAGATATCGAAGAGACCGGTCTAACATTTGTCGAAAATGCCATTCTAAAGGCTAGAAATGCCTCGGCGCTGTCAGGCCTTCCCGCTATTGCCGATGACTCCGGCCTAGAAGTTGATTATCTCCTAGGGGCGCCAGGCATATACTCCGCGCGCTACTCTGGTGATGGCGCCACTGACGCGACCAATCGCGAAAAGCTATTAACAGCATTAACGGGTATTCCCATCGACCAGCGCGGCGCTCGCTATCAAGCAGTTATTGTCTATCTGCGCCACGCAGAAGATCCTACTCCCATTATCTGCCAAGGAACATGGGAGGGCAGTATCACTTTCGAACATCGAGGCACTCACGGATTCGGTTATGATCCAATATTCTATGTTCCAGAAATGGCTTGCCATGCTGCCGAACTAGACAAATCAACCAAACATAGCCTTAGCCATCGAGGCAAAGCCATTGCTCAATTTTTACAGCAAATGAGCTTGTGATTCATTTACCGCCACTCTCGCTCTACATTCACATCCCTTGGTGTGTTAAAAAATGTCCTTACTGCGATTTTAACTCCCATGTAGCCAAGGACAACATTCCCGAGCAGGCTTATATTGCCGCCCTAATCGAAGATCTCAAAGCGGATTTGCATTGGGTACAGGGCAGAAAATTACATTCAATTTTTATCGGTGGTGGCACCCCCAGTCTTTTTTCTGGGCCAGCAATCGAGGCCATCCTAGTTGCCGCAGAGGGCTTGATAGGATTTGAGTCAGATATTGAGATAACCCTAGAAGCTAACCCCGGAACGTTTGAGCAAAACAAATTTTCTGATTTTCGCAGTGCCGGCATTAATCGACTATCGATCGGAGTGCAAAGTTTTGACGATTCACACCTTAACCGCCTTGGTCGAATTCATGATGCTGGTCAGGCTCTGAGGGCAATTGCCACAGCCAGATCGGTGGGTTTTGATAACTTCAATATCGACCTTATGCATGGTTTGCCCAATCAGACCATTAGTCAGGCTGAGGCTGATCTCACACAGGCTATTGATGCCGGTGCCATGCATATCTCTTGGTATCAACTCACTATAGAGCCAAATACCGAGTTTTTCTCAAAACCACCACTGTTGCCCATTGATGACCGTCTAGCCGATATACAACAAGCTGGCATGGTCATGCTACAAGAAAATCAGTTTGAGCAGTATGAGGTCTCCGCCTTTGCCCTAAATAATCAAAAAGCAGCACACAATATGAACTATTGGCAGTTTGGCGACTATTTGGGTATCGGTGCAGGTGCTCACGGAAAGATTACTCTTCCCGAACAACAGCAAGTGCTTCGAACTGCGAAAACTCGGCAGCCCGATCATTATTTAGATCGTATGGGATCTGCTATCAGCCAAAGTAACGCCATTAAACCTGATGAAATGGCACTAGAATTTATGATGAACGGTTTGCGCTTAAAACAAGGTGTACCTATCGATTATTTTAAGGCTAGAACCGGAATAGACCCCAAATCTATTCAGAAAGTGACTAGCCACTTAGAATCTCTTGGGTTACTAGAGCCAAATTCAAATAACTATCGCACGACCCCCTTGGGTTACCAATTTTTAAATACGGTATTGCAAGCGTTCTGAAGTGGTCTTGATTTATTTATTTGTGTATAGTTATTTGAGATTTTCCCGCCAGTAAACAGGAGTTTTGTCTTGCCCATTAATCAAAGGCCTGCCATTTTAGGTAAAATAGTGACTACGATTGTCGCCATTTTTTTGGCAACAGTGGCTCTTGCTCAACCGGCTCATAAAGAGAACGACCACTGCTATGTAGACGGTCTTTCAGAGCGCCTGCGCTGTGGCTATGTCAAAGTCGCAGAAAATCCAGATAACCCCAACGGCCGCAAAATTAACATTCATTACGCGATAATTCCGGCGGTTAAAAATATTTATCCTAATCAGGCTTTCCTCGCCATTGCGGGTGGTCCAGGCCAGTCGGCAATCGATAACGCCCCACTGTTTGATAACACATTTGGACAGGTTCGAGAGACCAGAGATATTTTGCTCATCGACCAGCGTGGAACGGGCCGCTCCAATATTTTGCACTGTCCCGAAGATAAAGATATCTCACCACTGCTCATCGATGGAGATGATTTTGATACCGTCGCAGAAACCAAGAAATGTCTTGCGGCAATTGATAGCGATGTCACTCAATACACTAGCACCAATGCCCTTAATGATTTTGAGGCAGTGAGAAAATCTCTTGGCTATGACAGATTGCATGTCTATGGCATTTCCTATGGCACCCGTATGGCCCAGCTGTATATGCGTGAACATGTAGGAGCATTGGCCACTGTCACCTTAGATGGCGTTGTTCCAATGCAGCAATCTGTTTTAACTATTGGATTGGCTGTTGACCGCGCCTTCAATCTTTTGATCAGTGATTGTGAGGACCAGGCTCGATGCCAAAATCAATTTCCATCTCTCAGAGAGGCCCTAGTTGCTATTGAATCTGATCTCCTAGTCGCGCCTATCAAAACACAAATATTTCATCCTTTGACAGCTCAGCCGACAGAGTTTTTACTTACTCATAATAAGTTCCTTGGCGTTATTCGCCTTGCGCTGTATTCACCCACCACAAGAGCGCTACTGCCTCATGCAATAGACCAGGCAAGCAGGGGAAATTATCAGGCTATTTTAGGACTCTACTCGCTGTCTATGGAGGGCATGGGTATGGCTATGGGCATGCATGCTTCGGTAGTCTGCAGTGAAGATATTCACCGAGTTCCTGCTGGCTTGAGTGAGGGTCTTGAGCAGTCACATATCGGTAGTACGATGTTTTCCGAGCTGTCCAAGGTATGCTCGATCTGGCCCAGTGATAAAGTTGCCAAGTCCTTTTCTGCCGCTATCGTTAGCGACATACCCACCCTACTGCTGTCAGGCGAATTGGATCCTGCAACGCCCCCTGAATGGGCTGAGCTTGCCATGGTCGACATGAAAAACTCTACACATCTTGTTGCCCCCCATGCAGCGCATGGCGTGGCCATGCAATCTTGTGCTAATCGCATAGTTGCTCAACTCGTTGAAGAAGGGTCTATCGCAGAATTGGATGGCGACTGTCTTAAAAAAGGCCGAGCGAGGAGTTTTTATCTCAATGCCAATGGCATCGATATAGTCATACCATCCACTGAACAAAAGACAACTTCTGAGGAAGCGCTATGATCTCGGTCTCTAATTTATCAAAAAAAATCGGTGACGTTCAAGCGCTTGATGGCTTAAGTTTCCATGCGGAAGATGGCCAGATAACTGGGCTTTTAGGCCCCAATGGTGCAGGGAAAACGACATGCTTGAGGACTATTTTCGGACTTCTAAAAGCAGACCAAGGAATCGCCACAATCAACGGCATCGATGTTGCTATAAAGCCTGTTGAGGCAAAGCAACAGTTAGGGCTATTTCCAGATCCATTTGGAATTTATGAGAGGCTAACCCCACGGGAATATATCCGTTACTTTGCCGAGCTAAGCGGCTTATCTAGACGTGGAGCACTAGATGCCACGAACAAAGTTATCGATGACTTACACCTTGAGGATATTGCTGATCGGCGATGTAAAGGATTCTCCCAAGGCCAGCGGATGAAAACAGCGCTCGCACAGGCTATTGTTCACAAACCAAAAAATATCGTCCTTGATGAACCTACTCGGGGTCTAGATGTAATGAGTACCAGAGTGCTTAGAGACATGCTTCGCAAACTGAAGGCCGGGGGACATTGCATCCTATTTTCCAGCCATGTGATGCAAGAAGTAGCCTCACTTTGTGATCGTGTGGTGGTAATGGCGGACGGAAAGGCTGTTGCCATTGGCAGTCCACAGGAGCTCTGTGACCAGACTAACCAAACGTCTCTGGAAGAAGCCTTCATTGCTCTGATTGGCACTGACGAGGGGATTGCGGCATGAATAACCGGTTTTTTAGTTTACTCCGTAAAGAACTAGTGGACGCCGCAAGAGACAACCGTTCAGTCATGGCCGGTCTTTACTACGCTTTTTTCGTACCCATACTTGTGGCGGGTATGATGATGCTTATCATCGACAAAGTAACGAGTCCTGAAGATTTAAATATTACGATTAACAACGCCGCCGCCGCACCAGATCTTATTGCTTTTTTAGATAACCAAGGTATTCGGCATAGCGATGACAAGTCCGAAGTCAAAGCCATTCAAATAATTATCGGTGCTACCTACGCCGAACAAATGCATCGCGGTGAACCCGCAGAGGTTCTCTTGATTGCTGACGGATCAGAGGAAAACTTGCAAAGCGCCATTCGCGAGACACAAAAAACGCTGCGAAGTTATAGCTCAGAGATGGCTAGTTTAAGGCTTATTGCTCGAGGAATTAATCCTAAAATAATGAACTCCTTGAATATCAAAATGCAAGATCAAGCCACCTCAGAATCTAAAGGCGGCCAGCTTATGGCTATGATTATCTTATTTATGCTGTTGTCGATCTTTGTCTCAGGGATGAATCTTGCTATTGATACCAGCGCAGGAGAGCGAGAGCGTAACTCGCTAGCGCTTCTGCTAAGTCATCCCATCAGTCTGCGAGAACTGATTGCCTCCAAAGTCTGTGCGGTCAGTTTTTTCGGCATGTTAGGGCTGGTATTGGTGCTAATAATGTCAAAAATCATCTATCCCCTGGTGCCATGGCAAGAACTTGGGTTTAGTGTAGATATTAGCCTGAACTTTATGATCGCCACACTCATAGCCGGAGTGTTTATCGCAATTTTCGCGGCAAGTATGCAGTTGTTTGTATCCTTTATGGCTAAGAGTTTTAAAGAAGCCCAGACGTACATCTCCTTTGTGTTATTCATCCCTATGGCCCTGTCCTACGCCGTCACCTTTGACTTAGCAACTGATGAATTGCGCTGGGCACCAGTGACTGGGCAGCTGCAGGCTCTAATCGATTTAATGAAAGGTAAAGAAATTCCCCTGCTGCAACTGACCGTTTCTTGTCTATCAACGCTGATTATCTCAGTCGCGCTAGTCTTAGGTATGGAGCGTTTACTAAAAAGTGAAAAGATTGTTTTTGGCCTCTAAGGCTGAATACTGGCACTAGCTAAATCGCATCGATAGTTGACTATTAAATAACGCCTTGAGCAATTCTATGTTGTGCACACCCGCATAGGTGGGTCGCATGATCATCGCCAGCTCACGGTGAGGTCCAGGTTCACTAAGGTGCACATTACAAAGAGACTCGTTAGCCCCCATTAAGGTAGCTAACGCCATCTGCGGTACCAACGTAGAGCCCATCTTTCCCACAACTAACTGAATCAATGTCTCTAGACTTGCAGCACTCACACTGTGATAAGAGCTGCTAGATATCATGCAAGTGTCGAGAATCTGGTCCTTTAAGCAATGGCCATCTTGCAACAACATCAGCTCTGCTTGGTCTAATTCGCCGGCAGAGATATGATCTCTCCCGGCAAGATGATGATCTTTGTGGCTAATCCAATAAAAGTCCTCCTGCCAAAAAGTGAACGTCAGTAACCCTTCAAGATCATACGGTAAGGCCAATATAGCAGTATCTATTTCACCGCGTTTGACTTGCCCCACCAACACCTCAGACTGCCCTTCAATAATGGTCAACTGTAACGCAGGGTATTGCCGGTTAATGGCGGGTAAAATAATAGGCAAGAGGTAGGGCGCGATTGTCGGAATAATACCGATAGACATCGGCCGACTTAGCGGCGCTTGCTGTGTTTCTGCCAAGTGCTCAATATCATCAACTTGCAGCATAATGGTTTGCGCTTTCTCCAGTACCTGCTTACCCAATTCAGTAATTAGCACTTTTTTATTGTCCCGCTCAAATATCTGAATGCCTAATTGCTTTTCCATCTCAGTAAGAGCATTACTGAGCGTTGAAGGAGATATAAAACAGGCGTCTGCTGCGCGCTTAAAATGCAGCGTTTTCGACACTGCCAACGCGTAATTCAGCTGCTTAAGTGAAACCATTATCTGTTTACCCAATTAATTAGTGTTCATTTTAATCGAACATCATGGTTCTTATTAATATATTTATCAATACATGAAATGTTTGTATGGTTGAGGGAGTTTGTGATCATACACAAGCAAGCCACTTAAAAATCACTTGTAATATTAAAGGACCTCGTTATGGTGTTAATTGACACCCAAATAAAACCCTAGGTCACTAATGGTTAACATCGCTTTTTTGCGAAAGAGCGAGCAAAAGAGGTAATAAAGATGAGCAACGATACCCAAGGTAAATGCCCCGTTATGCACGGTGGCTTAACAAGCAATAATTCAAGCGGAACCAGTAATCGTGACTGGTGGCCCAATCAGTTAAATTTAAGTATTCTTCACCAGCACGATCACAAGTCTAATCCTATGGATGAAGATTTTGATTACAGCGAAGAGTTCAAAAAACTTGACTATGCAGCGCTGAAACAAGATCTGCATGACCTAATGACAGACTCTCAAGACTGGTGGCCAGCAGACTATGGTCACTATGGGCCATTCTTCATCCGTATGACCTGGCACGCTGCCGGAACCTACAGAACGGGTGATGGGCGCGGGGGCGGCGGCACTGGTGCACAACGTTTTGCACCACTCAATAGCTGGCCTGATAACGGCAATCTCGACAAAGCCAGACGACTTCTGTGGCCTGTTAAGCAAAAGCATGGCAACAAAATAAGCTGGGCCGATCTGCTTATTCTTGCGGGTAATGTTGCCATTGAATCTATGGGCGGCAAAACCTTTGGTTTTGGTGGTGGACGTCCTGATATCTGGGCCCCAGAAGAAGACATTTATTGGGGTGCGGAAGAAGAGTGGTTAGATAACAAGCGTTACACCGGCGAGCGCGAGCTGGAAAACCCATTAGCTGCAGTACAGATGGGTCTAATCTACGTTAATCCAGAAGGACCGGACGGTAACCCAGATCCACTTCTCAGTGCTTTTGACGTGAGAGATACCTTTGCTCGCATGGCAATGAACGACGAAGAAACTGTTGCCCTAGTGGCTGGCGGCCACACCTTTGGGAAAGCACACGGTGCTGGCGATGCCGAACTTGTTGGCGTTGAACCTGAAGGCGGACCTATTGAAGATATGGGCTTTGGCTGGAAGAGCACCCATGCCTCGGGTCAAGGCAGTGACACGATCACTAGTGGTTTTGAAGGTGCTTGGACTGCGAACCCCACTACGTGGGACAACGGATACTTCGACCTTCTTCTTGGTTATGAGTGGAAGCTGGTGAAAAGCCCTGCAGGTGCGCAGCAATGGCACCCAATTGACCCCGATGAAAAAGATCTGGCACCAGACGCCGAAGATGCATCTAAGCGCGTAACTACATTCATGACCACCGCTGACATGGCCATGCGTGAAGATCCTGCCTACCGTGCAATTTCCGAGCGGTTCCACAAAAACCCTGACCAATTTGCAGACGCCTTTGCTCGCGCTTGGTTCAAGTTGCTGCACAGAGATATGGGCCCCATTGCTCGCTATCTTGGGCCAGAAGTACCTGCCGAAGAACTCATTTGGCAAGACCGCGTGCCTCAAGGTGCTGCAGATTATGATGTTGATGCTGTTAAAGCAAAGATTGCCGCTAGCGGTTTAAGTGTTCAAGAAATGGTTGAAACGGCTTGGGCAAGTGCCTCTACTTATCGTGGTTCGGACATGCGTGGCGGTGCTAACGGCGCGCGTATTCGTCTTGCACCGCAAAAAGACTGGGCTGCAAACAAGCCAGAGCAACTCTCTAAAGTATTGGTCGCACTCGAAGCTATTTCTGCAGAGTCTGGCGCCTCGATCGCCGATGTCATTGTACTGGCCGGTAATCTTGCCATTGAGCAAGCATCTGGCGCTAGCGTTCCATTTACTCCTGGCAGAGGTGATGCTTCACAAGAGCAAACCGATGTTGAGTCATTTGATGTACTCGAGCCTAATGCTGATGGCTTCCGTAACTACCTGAAAAAAATGTATTCAGTTAGTGCTGAAGAAATGATGCTCGATAAAGCACAACTCCTTGGCTTAACTGCTAAAGAGATGACCGTGCTCGTTGGCGGGCTTAGATCTCTGGGCATTAGTGCAGATGATCGCGGCGTCTTTACCGACAACCCAGGTACACTTAGCAATGACTTCTTCGTCAACTTGCTAGATATGGGTGTTGCTTGGGAGGCCAATGGTGGCAACAGTTATCAGGGTACTGATCGCGCCAGCGGTGAGAAGGTAAGAACCGCGTCAAGGGTTGATCTTGCCTTTGGTTCTAACTCTCAGCTTCGCGCAATCTGTGAGGTCTATGCCACAGCAGACGCAAAAGCAAAATTCGAGAAAGACTTTATTGCCGCTTGGAACAAGGTAATGAATGCTGATCGGTTTGACTTAGCGTAATGTTATAAGGCTACAACGAAAAGGGCTTGGTTAACTTTAGTTACCAAGCCCTTTTTTGTGGGTTAAGCAAAACCTAAACACCCCGCGGGCTAATTACCACATCAAGACACTAAATAATTTGGTTTTTATGATCAGCCCAATACTTATCTTTAAGAAGAGTCTCGCAGAGTTTGCCCGTTGGATGACGAGGCAACTCCTTGGCCGCTTCAGGAGCTGGGCATCAATGATATTCGGCTAACAATTTGATGACATTTAGACCAGTAGAGCCCACTAGCCTTCGTTAATGGGCTCTACTTTTAAATCAAAATTGCAGTCAACTGTGCATATCATTTGAAGCCCAAGCAAAGTCGATGGTATGATCATGTCCTGATCGGCATATCGCTGTTAAAATACCCATTTGGAGAACTCACTCAATGAGCGAAAATATTGTTCACGTTACTGATGCCAGCTTTGAAGCTGATGTCTTACAGTCTGAAACCCCTGCTTTGGTTGACTTCTGGGCTGAGTGGTGTGGCCCCTGCAAAATGATTGCACCAATCCTCAGCGAGGTTGCAGACGAATACGCAGGAAAAATAAAGATCTGTAAAGTTGATGTAGACAGTAATCCGGAGACTGCCGCTAAATTTAATGTTCGCGGGATCCCAACTCTGCTCGTATTTAAAAACGGAACTGTAGAAGCAACCAAAGTTGGCGCTCTATCTAAAAGCCAATTAGTCGAATTCGTTGATGGTTTAGTCTAAATATCATTCGGGCCTAGTTCACTGGGCCCGAAATATTTCCTTGCGCTTTCTATGATCATCGCTATACTCAAGCTCTAAGAACAAATTCCAGCCGCATCTGACGTCTCTGAACATAACCCTTTGCGCCGACTAGGCTTTTAAATCATCCATTTCCCAAACTAGCTATCAGCTAACATTCCGCAATTTATTTGCATAACAACCTTAAAAATAACCTATCTATGAACCTTTCAGAATTAAAGCACAAACCTATTCCCGAACTACTAGAAATGACAAAAGCCTTAGGCCTCGACAACCTAGCTCGTTCTCGGAAAAATGACATTATCTTTGCCCTACTTAAAAAACACGCTAAAGGTGGTGAAGATATCTATGGCGATGGGGTGCTTGAAATTCTCCCTGATGGTTTTGGGTTTTTACGTTCCTCAGACGCATCTTACTTAGCTGGCGCAGATGACATTTATGTATCACCCAGCCAGATAAGGCGCTTTAACCTGCGCACCGGCGATGCTATATCGGGAAAAATCAGACCACCAAAAGATGGTGAGCGCTATTTCGCGATGCTTAAAGTAGATACGATTAATTACGATGCTCCGGAAAATGCACGCAACAAAATTCTGTTCACCAACCTAACACCTCTATTCCCTGATGAACGTCTAACGTTAGAAGCAGGTAACGGATCTTCCGAAGATTTAACAGGCCGTATTATTGATCTAGTGGCTCCGATTGGTAAGGGTCAAAGAGGCTTGATTGTTGCACCGCCAAAAGCCGGTAAAACCATTATGATGCAGAATATCGCTCAGTCGATTGTTCGCAACAACCCAGAGTGCTACATCATCGTACTATTGATCGATGAGCGTCCTGAAGAAGTCACTGAAATGCAGCGAACCGTTCGCGGTGAAGTTATCGCCTCCACCTTTGATGAGCCACCTACTCGCCACGTGCAAGTCGCTGAAATGGTCATTGAAAAAGCTAAGCGTTTAGTAGAACACAAGAAGGACGTAGTCATCCTGCTTGACTCAATCACACGTCTGGCAAGAGCCTACAACACGGTAATACCTTCATCAGGCAAGGTGCTTACAGGTGGCGTTGATGCCAATGCTCTAGAAAAGCCTAAGCGTTTCTTTGGTGCTGCGCGCAACATTGAATTCGGCGGCAGCTTAACCATCATCGCTACTGCGCTGGTGGAGACTGGTTCCAAGATGGACGAAGTCATCTACGAAGAATTCAAAGGCACAGGCAACATGGAATTAATTCTCGATCGTAAGATCGCAGAAAAACGTGTTTACCCGGCGATAAATGTACGTCGCTCTGGTACACGCCGTGAAGAGCTATTGATTGAGGAATCAGAACTACAACGCGTCTGGATTCTGCGCAAACTACTCCATGATATGGAAGATATAGGTGCTGCAGAATTTATGGTTGAGAAGCTTAAAGGATTCAAAAACAATACCGAATTCTTTGGTGCCATGAAACGTAAGTAACAATCTCTTAACAGAGATATCGAGTTCATCGATTATGAAAAGCGCTGATCTTCGCGACTTTATTGCTCTTCTCGAACAACGGGGAGAGCTGGTGCGTATCAGCCAAGAAGTCGATCCCTATTTAGAAATGACCGAGATCAGCGACCGTACACTGCGCGCAAAAGGTCCGGCTCTGCTGTTCGAAAATCCCAAAGGCCACAACGTCCCCGTATTGTGCAACTTATTCGGCACCCCCGAACGAGTTGCTTTAGGTATGGGGCAAGAAAATGTTAGTGCCCTTCGTGATATTGGCGAACTACTGGCCTTTTTAAAAGAGCCCGAACCACCCAAAGGTTTGTTAGATTTGTGGGAGAAACGCCACGACTTTAAGCAAGTACTTAACATGCCGGTCAAGGTGGTGAAAAAGGCTCCCTGCCAGCAAATTGTACTTGAAGGTGATCAGGTTGACCTTGATAAACTACCCATTCAGACCTGCTGGCCCGGCGATGCCGCACCACTCGTCACTTGGGCCTTGGCGATAACTCGTGGTCCAGAAAAAGAGCGGCAAAATCTTGGCATTTATCGTATGCAAAAGATCGCCAAAAACAAACTGATCATGCGCTGGTTGGCTCACCGTGGCGGTGCACTGGACTATCGTGATTTTCAAAAGAAAAACCCGGGAAAACCTTACCCTGTAGCCATTGCTTTGGGTGCTGATCCAGCAACAACATTGGGTGCAGTAACGCCTGTGCCAGACACACTATCTGAATACGCGTTTGCAGGCCTGTTGCGTGGCGAAAAAACCCAGGTGGTAAAGTGCCTTGGCAGTGATTTGCAAGTGCCTGCCAGTGCAGAATACATTCTTGAAGGCTTCTTGCATGGCGATGAGGCTGATGAAGGGCCCTTTGGCGATCACACTGGCTACTACAACGAGGTAGAGTCGTTTCCGATATTTACCATCGATCGTATTACTCATCGTGAAAACCCTATTTATCACAGTACCTATACGGGCCGCCCGCCAGATGAACCCGCTATTTTGGGCGTCGCATTAAACGAAGTGTTCGTGCCTATCCTGAAAAAGCAGTTTCCTGAGATTGTCGACTTTTACCTACCACCTGAAGGCTGCTCGTATCGTATGGCTGTGGTCAGTATGAAAAAGCAATACCCCGGTCACGCTAAGCGAGTAATGATGGGAGTTTGGTCATTCCTACGGCAATTTATGTATACCAAATTTGTGATCGTTACCGATGATGATATCGACGTGCGCAACTGGGAAGATGTTATTTGGGCGATGACCACGCGCATGGATCCAGTGCGGGACACAGTCATGATTGAAAACACCCCCATCGACTATCTTGACTTTGCCTCACCCGTGTCGGGTCTCGGCTCTAAAATGGGGATGGATGCCACCAATAAAATGCCCGGAGAAACCGACCGCGAGTGGGGAGAACCTATCGCGATGGATGATGAAGTTAAGCGGCGAATTGATGACCTATGGGATACTCTAGGTATTGAAAAATAGCCTCTTGACACTACCCACTTTGATCAAAGCAACATAGCTATCATCTGTCCTTTTTACCTGTTAGATATCAGTGTAATGCCTATTGGTCGACTTATTCTCAACCGCTAAGTGGTCTGTTCTTATGAAAATTGCCCACTCAAAAGCACAAACCGTTTATTGAGGTATACTCCTGCATTTATGTAATTAGGACTTTCTAAATCCATGACAGCATATCTTTCCGGCTTTGCGCTTGGACTATCGTTGATTTTGGCGATTGGCGCACAGAATGCGTTTGTCTTAAAGCAAGGTCTAAAAAGGCAGCATGTCTTTTTGGTCTGTAGTCTTTGTGCTATTTCTGATGCCATACTCATTACTTTTGGCATTATGGGTTTTGGCGCGCTTGTTGAGCAATATCCTTGGGTCGAACAAATTGCCCGCTATGGCGGCGCGGCCTTCCTAGCTGTTTATGCTGCAATGAGTTTTTACTCTGCCTATAGTCAAAAACATAGTCTAGTGCCGAGTGATAGTGCGCCCGAATCAGCCTTAAAAATTGCCTTAATTTGTCTTGGCTTTACCTGGTTAAATCCGCACGTTTATCTCGATACCGTGATATTTTTAGGCTCTGTTTCAACGCAATTTTCAGCTGACATAGAGGCCTTTACACTAGGTGCTGTCAGTGCATCTTTTGTATTTTTTTACAGCCTAGGTTACGGCGCGCGCATTTTAATTCCGGTATTTGAACAACCTCGGGCATGGCAAATACTGGAAGTTTTCATTGGGCTATTGATGTCTATCTTGGCCGCTAGTTTGATTTTCACTTAGAAAGTTTTAATAGGGCAAGCAAATGAAAAAAGTAATGATGCTCTTTATTTATGCCGGCCTATTTCTATTGGTCATGTCACTGGCGGTCTATATGGCGGCGCGCAATGGTTTAAAAGAGCTTAATGAACAAGCCCGTGAGGAGATTGGCGGGCTCTATCTGGACACTGAATATGGCACGCTCTCTTACACTCGCGAAGGGTCAGTCAATTCGTCGGCTGTCATATTAGTACATGGTTTTAGTACACCAAAATTCGTTTGGGACCAGATCACTCCGTCACTCGTTGCTAAGGGTTATCAGGTTATTACCTTTGATCATCTAGGGCGCGGCTTCTCTGATCGTCCAGCCGGACCTTACAATGCGGAACTCTACCAAAGTGAGTTAGCGGGCCTGATAGCTAAACTAGAACTTAAAACACCCCTAACCTTGGTTGGTTATTCAATGGGTGGCGCTAATGTTGTTGATTATGCTGCTTCGCACCCTGAGCAGATTCAACAGCTTATATTGATCGCCCCGGCGGGCTATATGGATGACCCCGACTCTTCGGCCCTAGCTGCCAAACCAATTATAGGAGAATGGCTCGCCACTGTGTTTGGCAATCAATATGCAGGCACTGCTATCCAAAGCGAAATAGAAGAAGGTCTGGCGCCAAAAGACATGTATGAGAAGTTTCAAAAACAAGCCTCTTTTAAAGGCTATACCGAGGCATTGCTGTCAACTCTGCGCCATTATCCAATGCATGATTTGGCCCATCGCTATAAGATAGTTGGCAAGGCTGGCATACCTGTTTCAGCTATATGGGGCACGGCAGATGAAGTAGTGCCCTACTCGGGTGCTGCTGAAATGGCTGCAGATGTTCCGCAGTTGAAAATTGAAGCTATTGAAGACGGCAACCACAACATAGCCTATGCTCAGGCTCAGTTAGTGGCCAATAAAATTTTAGTAGCACTGCAAGAGCACAAGGATGAATAACGTAGAGTCGCAAATCAGCATTCAATACTTTAAGCATTCTTATGCTGAATTTATCTTGGGCTCCTACGATAATAAGCTCTGTCTCTGTGACTTTCACTACCGCAAATTACGTTCAGCTGTTGATGATCGAATTCAAAAGTTGCTCGGTGCCGTGTTCATTGAAAAAAATAGTGATGTCATCGAAACGACCAAAGTCCAATTAAACGAATACTTTTCGGGAGCCCGGACATCTTTTGATCTTCCTCTGATAACCGCAGGAACACCTTTCCAAAAAAGTGTATGGGATGCCCTGCAGACTATTGGTTACGGTGAAACTCTGTCTTACCAAGATCTAGCAACAACGATTGATAATGTGGGTGCGGTAAGAGCTGTCGGCACCGCCAACGGTGCTAATGCATTAGCTATTATCATCCCTTGCCATAGAGTGATTGCCAACGATGGAAGCATGGGTGGCTATGGTGGCGGCTTACCTTTAAAAAAGCGTCTTTTAACGCTCGAAGAAAAAGTACTGGCCTACAAAAAAATTGAACAACGGTAACTGTTAAGGATAAGTAATATGGTTGAGCTTTATCTGCAATACGAATATTGGGTCGCCGTTGTGCAGTTAGTGCTGGCAATGTTAGGTATGGGGGCTGGACTGCAGGTAGCTGATTTTCAGAAAGTCGTGCAACAACCCAAAGCGGTGAGCCTAGGGTTGATGATGCAGCTAATAATAGTACCGCTTATTGCCTTTGGTTTTATTAGTTACACAAATCTCCCCTCCGGCATGGTCATTGGCATCGCCATTATTGCTGCTATTCCCGGTGGCGCATCGTCGAATATTTTTACCTTTTTAGCCCGAGGCAATGTACCCCTGTCGATTAGCATAACGGCGTTGACGTCGTTTGCCTGTCTAGTAACAACCCCCGTAATACTCGATTTTTTAATTGCCGACTTTATGCCTGATAATTTTTCAATGCCCACCATGCGGGTTGCTATTGAGATTGGTCTTTGCCTTTTAGTACCCTTATTAGTAGGAATGAGTTTTTTAACAAAGTACCCAGAATATGCCCCGCAGTTTTCAATGTTTTGCGTAAGAGGATCGCTTTTAGGTATTGCTATTATCGTTCTTGGATCTCTAGGTGCTGGGCGTATTAATTTTGCCACAGCGTCCGCTATGGACCTCGCAGGGTTATGTCTGTTTATACTCAGCCTCACCATTGCGGGTATATTTATCACCAAAACCTTTGGCCTGAGTAAGGCAGAAAACACTGCGATTGAAATGGAGGTGGTCGTTAGAAATATTAATTTAGGCCTTTTGATAAAGATTTCTTTGTTCCCACTTATTGCCGGGCAGACAAATCCACTTGCCGACATGGTGCTTCTATCGTTGCTGCTGTATGGCGGGTGGCAATTGATTATGGGTTTTATATTTATTACTTGGCGCCGCAAGCAGGCGTCTTAGTAATTTAGGAGCAGTCGGCTCGCAAAAACCAGCCCACTGATTTTTCCCAAACTAGGCGCCCAATCCTTGATCAATTCATTGCTTCAGTGATCTATCAGCATCAATCAAGTCTTAAAAAAATGCCCGCTGGTTAGCAGGCATTTTATCGGCGAAAAAACAGTCTTAAAGGCTGCTGTGAATAATGCTAATCCAAACCTCTTCACTAAAGAACTTGGCCCATGAGTTCCACTGTGCGCCTAAACCAGCAGCTTGAATCTGCTCTAAGCTCTTTCCTTTTTCAGCCATTATTTTCACGGTAGACGACGTAGCCACCAACATGGTGTGGAAATCCTGCAAGTCTTGTTTATCCGCTAACGGGCCATGCCCGGGTATGAGTTTGGTTTTCTCATCAATAAGACCCAGCACCTTGGCAATATTATCTGTCAAAGTAAAAACATTGCCACCTGTGCCGACGTCAACAAAGGGAAAAGTGCCATTGAAGAAGTGGTCGCCCATGTGTACTACATTAGCTTTTCTGAAAAACACCACAGAATCACCGTCGGTGTGCCCGTTGGCCAAATGAATGAGCTCTACATGCTCATCATTGATGTGTAATGATAGCGACTTTTTATAGGTTACCGATGGTAACGCTTGCTCAGGGTAGGGCTCAGATTTCATATTAAACAATTTAACTTCTTGCGCACTTAACAAGCGAGTACGCACATTGTCATGGGCTACTATGGTTGCATGGTCGCCCAGCGCTAAGTTGCCTTGGGTGTGATCACCATGCCAGTGGGTATTGATTATATAAGTGAGCTTGTCCAAGCCCCCTTTTCCCACAATAACATCCGTTAAGGCGGCCGACATTTCCTGATAATCATCATCTACCAGTACCAAGCCTTGATCTCCACTGAGCAAGGCAAGGTTGCCTCCTTTACCCTGCAGCATAAGGATATTAGACGTTACCTGAACCTCAGCAAAAGAAGGCGAGGTTTGATGGTGATCAGCAAAACTGGCTGAAATAGTTAACATCAGTAGCGCCGCTAAAAAAAGCAGTGGCTTAACCAATCTATCTATAATTATGTACATGACTTCCCCTAAAAATTTAGCGCCACACTGTTAAGCGGAGCGAGAGTTTTAATTTAATGAATAGCTCGCAACAAACGACCCATAGGCTTTTGCCCTAAGTCAGGTGCAAAATCATTGCCCTCCCAAGCCATATGACCGCCAATCATCACTAATGGCACCACGCCATCTGATCGATTCACTAACTGCTCATGCTGAAATTCTTCACGATGAACTCGCTGTACATTGCTCTCACCGTCATAGCTTGCCAGCTGCTCTGGATCGATCAATATAAGGTCAGCAATATCACCTTCATGAATAGTCCCACCGGCAACACCAAATACATCTGCCGCATCTTTAGTCAGCCGCTTAACCATGTAACTAACATCGCCATCGCCACCTTCAGCCGCTAACTTCAAGCTTCTCAGATTAACATCATAAAACGCCATATTGGTTAAATGAGCACCGCTGTCGTTAAATCCGGGCAGCAACTTAGGGTTCATCAACAGCTCTCGAACTACCTTTAAATCACGATTTGCCGTCACCGTACTCCAGGTTAAATCAGTATCAAAGGTTCTCAGCATTTGCAGCATGAAGTCGCCTTCATCGGCAATCCAGAAAAAATCTGATTTCACTAATTTCTGCTCTGCTTTACTGACCGGCTCTTTGCACTGATCTTGCTTAATAGCCACAACACGATCTAAAACCGCCTGAAAATCCATTCCCTCCCAATTTTTTTGCGGGCATCTATCCACTGTCATATCAGCCAGTGTTCGATTGAAAGCAAAATCCTCGATATTGAGTTTGCGTTTTAGTCGATCAAGATTCCAGCCTTGCTTACCCCTCATCCACATGTCTTTGAATGACTTAATATAGTCAGTCTCGTGCATGATTTTACGCCGCCCTTCACGATCCTCAATATCCGTCTCATTCAGCCGACGCAGTTCTGGAATCTCTTCCGCAATCGGGGTAATCGCCCCATCGGACCAAACCTTAAAAGGTGCACCCAACGCTTGCATATGAAAGTCGCCCCCCACAAGAGACGAGTTGAGCACATTGGACAGCGTCTTTACCATTCTGGAGAGCTTCCAATTATTAGCAATATCCAAGGCTGCCACAACAGTGGTTCGCAGCGGCTTCCCATGAAGTCTGCCACTGGTCAGTAAAAAAGTCCTTAAAGTGCCGATAACACTGTCTTTTGGTGGGGTCGCCTGCCAAGTAGACCCCTGCTCTCTGACGACCTGAGCAAGCTGTTTAAGTTCGCCATACTTTGCGAACTGAGTCGGAATAGTCTTCTCACAGTGAGGTTGAGCCGCCAAATAATGGAAAGGCAGTGCATCGGTTGAGAACCCAGCATAGCCACACTTAAGGGCGTCTGAAAGTGTCTCTTTCATACTGTTAATTTCATGACTGGTGGGGTCTCGAGTCACGCTGTTATCAAACCCCATCGCGTCGATACGCAACATTGAATGAGGGAAAAGAACCGCCACATTAGGCCCCAGATTCAATTCATCCAAATGTTCCAAATAAGCTTTTGGATTGTCCCAAGTGATATTGTCGGCACAATTTTTGAGTACCGACTTGGGGATATTTTCAACTCTGGCATAACAACTCACTATAGGGTCATTAGTGCCGTCGCGCTGAGTACCAAACGCTAGCCCCAAACTGCAATTGGCGATCACCACTGATGTGGTGCCATGGCGCGTTGATTCAGGTAATCCTGGTGCAACTTCTAACTCTAAATCGTAGTGAGTATGTATGTCGAATAAGCCCGGCATCAACCACATACCTTTTGCATCGATAACGCGGCGGGCATTCTCTTCATTTAAGTCTTTACCGCGTGCGATGATACGCCCGTCACTGACCGCGACATCTTCAATGACCGCTGCCTCACCATTGTTAAACACTTTTGCATTTTTAATGAGGGTATCAATATTCTGAATGTCCGCATGCATTAGGCTTGAGTCTCTTGAGGTTTGAATACTGTCAGTATTGCACTTAGCAGAAATTAAGGTCAAGCTTCTAGCCCTTACTATAGTGACTTTAGAGTACTGATAACTAACGCTTGGAACGCCTAATGGACTCAAATGACAACCCTGACTACATCTCTCCAAAACAATGGCAGTCGCGGGGTGAGCTAGAAATTTTACTTGGCCACTCGATCTTTGTTATCGATGAGGGTGCTACCCATTTACCGACTATTGTATTGCTACACGGATTTCCTACGTCAAGTTGGGATTGGGCTCCCATTTGGCATTCGCTCTCACAGAGCTATCGATTAATCGCTTTAGACATGCTGGGCTTTGGCTTCTCGGACAAGCCCAACAGCCATCGTTATAGTATTCATGGTCAAGCTGACATTGTTGAAGCCTTAGTTAAAACAAAACGGCTTGATGACTTTCATGTGTTGGCGCACGACTATGGCGATACGGTAGCGCAAGAACTGTTGGCGCGTCAGTTGACCGGCGCTGGAGCAGGAACATGGCTTTCTTGTTGCCTTCTTAATGGCGGTTTATTCCCCGAAACGCACCGAGCGTTGCTAACGCAAAAATTACTATTGAGCCCATTAGGTAAATTTTTAAATCGTTTAACCGGTTATTCAAAATTCAGCAAAAATTTTAGTTCGGTTTTTGGCCCACAAAGTAAGCCTTCAGAACAAGACCTAGAAAATTTTTGGCGGCTAATTAATTTCAGCGACGGAAAGCACATTTTTCACAATCTGATCACGTACATGCGTGACCGGATTGAACATCGAGAGCGCTGGGTATCTGCACTACAAAAATCCACTATTCCACTGGGCTTAATTAATGGCTCTGTAGACCCAGTATCGGGCGACCATATGGTGGCACGCTATAAAGAACTGAATTGCCGATTAGATTATCTGGCTGAACTACCCTTGATTGGTCACTATCCCCAAGTAGAGGCGCCCTCTTCGGTGTTAAAACATTATGAAACCTATTTACAGTCACTTTTGACGAGTGATGCTATAGTGCCGAATGACTGAAAAACAGCCCAACAACCCATTGCACGGCATCACCTTAGAAATGGTGGTAACTAACCTCGCTGACCATTATGGTTGGGATGGCCTTGCGCAGCGCATCAGTATTAACTGCTTTAAGAGCAACCCGTCAGTTAAGTCGTCCTTAAAATTCTTGCGCAGAACGCCCTGGGCTAGAGAAAAAGTAGAGAGCCTGTATATATCAACGTTTGAGCCACCCTCTCCCTGGGGAAGCCGAGCATCGAGTGGCAACAACGCAGCCCAATAGTAGACTGACTTAAAAGAGTTTGTGATGACCTATATGCAATTAACCTATCTTCATCTTGGCACTTTAGCACCAGCCTTCGTCATCGGTACTTACCTGCTACTGAATCGTAAAGGAACACCCGCCCACAGGCTGCTGGGTAAAATTTATATGGTGCTAATGCTGTTTACCGCCATCGTTACACTTTTTATGAAAGCCGTTATCGGCCCTCTATTTCTAAATCATTTTGGTTACATCCATCTGCTAAGTCTCTTTGTTATATACACAGTACCCACCGCCTATACGGCGATACGTTCTGGCAATATCCGGGTACATAGGCGCAAAATGATTGGTTTATATGTGGGCGCTCTTCTGGTGGCAGGTAGTTTCACACTGACGCCTGGGCGCTTAATGCATAGTTGGCTGTTTGGTTGAACCCTATCTCGCCGCGGTCGAAACACATCGCTTGCGGCCCCAGATTCCAAGCAGTAGCATAGAGATACGCACACTCATTATTCGGATGCCGTTGCCATCAAACAACTAGCCATTAATTTATCGCTTATATTGACTCTGTGGAGCGCTGGCACAAACGCACCTGCCGATGAAGTTAGAGTGGCCGTGGCCAGCAATTTTGCCACTGCAATGAAAGCCCTCACGGTGGAGTTTGAAAAGACAACGGCTCATCATGCCGTACTTTCGTTTGGCTCTACGGGTAAGCACTATGCGCAAATCAAAAATGGTGCGCCTTTCGATGTATTCCTCGCAGCAGACGCAGCACGACCCGCGCTTTTAGAAGAGCAAGGTATCGCTCTTATAGGCAGTCGCACTACCTATGCAAGAGGAAAACTGGTCCTGTGGACTTCAAAGCCTGATGTCAATGATCTTAAAGAGACCCTATTGAATAGCCAAGACATTCGCCACTTGGCTCTGGCTAACCCTAAATTATCCCCTTATGGCTTGGGGGCACAGCAAGTTATGGTGGAGCTGGATATATGGCCAAAGCTACAAACTAAATTAGTGCGTGGAGAGAACATCGCCCAAACGTTTCAATTTGTGCACAGCGGCAATGCTGAGTTGGGTTTTGTCGCCTATTCGCAAGCGGTCAACCCTAAGCGATCTGTGCAAGGATCATTTTGGATGCCGCACCAATCTCTTTATAGCCCGATTGATCAGCAAGCAGTATTATTAAACGACAAACAAGCTTCGAAGGACTTTTTGAAGTTTTTAAAAGGACCCCTAGCTCGACAGATTATTCAAAATTACGGATATGACTTACCATGATCCTTAGTGAACAGGATTTAACCGCGCTTTTCGTGACCCTTAAGTTGGCGTCGGTGAGTACGCTCGTTTTATTGATTATTGGTACACCTCTGGCCTGGTGGCTGTCACGTAGCCAATGGCGATTTAAGTATATTATCGAAGCCATTATTGCCCTGCCACTTATTTTACCCCCGACGGTGCTAGGCTTTTATTTGCTAATTTCACTGGGCCCTAATGGTCCGATCGGCGGCCTTGTGGATATGTTAGGTGGTGCGCCCTTGGCCTTTACCTTTACCGGACTTGTGATTGGCTCGGTGTTTTATTCCATGCCTTTTGTTGTGCAGCCACTGCAAAACGCCTTTACTGCTGTTGGCCAAAGACCTTTAGAGGTAGCGGCAACACTTCGCGCATCGCCACTTGACCGGTTTTTTACCATTGCCGTGCCCATGGCTAAGCCCGGATTTATTACTGCGAGTGTGCTGGGCTTCGCTCATACCTTGGGTGAATTCGGGGTGGTGTTGATGATTGGCGGCAATATTCCTGGGAGTACGCAAGTCGCTTCAATTGCTATTTATGATCATGTTGAGGCCCTGGAGTATGGTCAAGCACATTGGTTGGCCGCCAGTCTTTTACTGTTCTCATTTCTGTTGTTGATTATTGTTTATGGTACTAACCGTCGCTACACGGTGGCCCAACCATGACGATAGCCGTGCGGTTTAATATTCAACGTGGTGAGTTTGCTCTCAACATCGACACTGTTATTCCTGAAACCGGCGTAACAGCCATATTCGGCCCCTCTGGCAGCGGAAAAACAACACTTTTAAGAGCTATCGCAGGGTTGGAGCACGCCGATAATGGCTACCTCAAAGTAGGTGATGCTCTATGGCAAGGGAATGGAGTCTTTTTGCCAACACACCAACGTAAAATCGGCTATGTCTTCCAAGAACCTAGCCTGTTCAGCCATCTCACTGTGCAAGGTAATATCAACTATGGCGTGGCGCGTGCAAAAGATGAATCTTCTGCAGTCGTCCTGCAACAAGCCATAGACTTGCTTGGCATAGAGCACCTGCTAAAGCGTATGCCATGGCAGTTATCGGGTGGTGAACAACAACGAGTTGCCATCGCGCGCGCGTTAGCCACAAACCCGTCAATGTTGTTACTGGATGAGCCTTTGGCAGCCTTAGGGGACGATCAAAAAGCCGACATATTGCCCTACCTTGAATCCGTTTATCAGCAGCTAGACATCCCAGTTCTGTATGTGAGCCATTCACGCAACGAGGTTGCTCGCTTAGCCGATCACATGCTGTTGCTTGATAATGGCGAGATAAAAGCCTCCGGCAAGATGAGTGAAATATTCACCGCTCTGGATCTACCGATGGCTCATCAATCTCGTGCTGAAAGTATTATTAAAGCCTCCGTGTCGCACTACGATGAAGAATTTGGCTTAGCCTCTGTGGCATTTCTAGGCGGTCAACTTTCAGTAGCGGCTGAACCTTTAATCGTGGGCTCAAAAGTCCGCTTACAGGTGCTCGCCCGTGATGTCAGCATTACTCTTGAGCCGCAAAAAAACACGAGCATTCTCAATATTATTCCTGTCACTATCGATGCGATTGTTAAAGAAAGCAAATCTCAGATGACGGTGCGATTAATTGCCGATGAAACCGCTCTGCTGTCCAGAATTACGTGTAAATCAGCTTATAATCTAAATCTTAAAGAGGGCGATAAGGTTTATGCTCAAGTTAAAACTGCCGCCTTACTGACCTAACATTAAAGAGCATTCGATCATGTTAACGACACATTTTGCTTTATCGAATGAACTTGACTACCTACAAAAGTTTCTCGTGCAAAACGGCACCAATCAATGGAACTACCTTCCCGAGGATGGCATAAATCAGCAATTCAAACGCCTTGCTGTAGGGGCTGATTACTGTCTGGTAGCCAAGGATGGAGAGTATATTGTTGGCCTTGCCATTTATTGTAAACTCGGAGATATCCCAGGTTTTTTTGATCACCATGTTAGCCGAAATGATGTGATTTATGTGGCTGAAGTGGTCGTACATTCTCAGTGGAGCGGGAAAGGTATTGGTAGCACCCTGCTTAAACAGATCGCAATAACGGCCAAAGAACTCGGCGCAAATGAGTTACTCATATCCCGGCATGAACAGAACCTAGCCTCTGCTGGTATGATGAGAAAGGCTGGATTCACCGAGCTAGATTGTTTTTCTGACCCTCAACGCAGGCAGTCAGGCAGTCGAAAAACCTCTATTCTCAGCCTTAACTTAAACACATAAAAATGGGTGATGTGGTATTAGGAGCACTAAAATGGATATGGTTCTCAAACAATTTGATAATCCAGATGAAGTCACTACCTTTGACAAAGGCAAATTTGAAACGGTAACCCTTGGCGGTATGACCATAGGCCGTGCGACTTATATGCCGGGCTGGAAGTGGTCCTCAGATGTGGGCCAACCCTTGGGTAAAGATTTTTGTGATGTCGAGCATGTCGGAATGGTAATATCTGGATGTGCTACAGCCGCTTTTGCTGATGGCCCTGTTGTAGAAATGCATGAAGGTGATTTGTTTTACATTCCGAGACAGCCTCACGATAGTTGGGTTATCGGTGATCAGCCTTATGTTTCTTTACACTTTTTAGGCGCGAGTCATTACGCTAAATAACGAGGCTTCAATGGAACAAACTAATCAACTCAAGAGTCAGTTTCACCTGTTTACTCAAAGAAGGTTCCTACCTTTTTTTATTACTCAATTTCTCGGCGCGTTCAATGACAACCTATTCAAAAATGCTCTCTTGGTGATTGTGGTTAGCACCGCGGCAGCGGGGTCAGATAGCAGCACTAACTTCACCACCAACTTGGCCGTTGGCTTATTTATCCTGCCCTTTTTTCTGTTCTCTACGACGGCTGGCCAATTGGCAGATACCTATGACAAAGCAATGTTGATGCGCAGAGTTAAGCTTGCTGAGATTTTTATTATGTTGGCCGGCACCTACGCTCTGATGACTGAGAATTTTAATTTCATGCTGGTCATCTTATTTTTGCTGGGTACCCAATCAGCATTTTTTGGCCCTGCAAAATATTCTCTTATCCCTCAGCATTTAAACAACGATGAGTTATTGGCAGGTAATGCACAGATAAGCATGGGTACCTTTGGATCTATTTTACTTGGCACATTGATTGGCGGATGGATGGTAACGCTGGAGAACGGCATTGCGATGTTAAGCGGCCTCATTGTTCTTGTCTCCCTGATTGGATGGGTAAGTAGCAGAGAGATTCCAGAGGCCCCTTCAGAAAATCCTGGGCAAAAGCTACGCCTAAATCCATTTACCGAAACATCGGGCAATTTCCGCATGGCGCGCGAGAACCGCACGGTGTTTTACTGCATTCTGGCGATCTCTTGGTTTTGGCTCTATGGCGGTTGCTTTCTGACCCAGGTGCCCAACTACACAGTAACCATATTGAATGGCCACCCCCGCCTAATCTCCATTTTACTCGGCGCATTCATTGTTGGCGTCGCTATTGGCTCCTTACTGTGTAACCGCTTGTCTAGAGGCGCTGTCGAACCAGGCATTGTTCCGTTGGGAGCCCTCGGTCTAAGTATTTTTGCCTTTGATCTAAGTTTTACCTCCATGGCCTATCAGCAAGCAAATGCGTCGTTCAGTGAAGTAATGCCGGGTCAGTTCTTCAGCCTCAGCGGCGGAACTCATATACTCATCGACTTAGTAATGATTGGCATGTTTGGCGGCTTCTTTATCGTACCTCTAAACGCGATGGTTCAGCAGCGAACTGCCAGTAACAAGCGGGCACGCATTCTCTCAGTAAATGCTATTATTAATGCCGCATTTATGGTCGGTGGCAGCCTGTTGGGAATGTTTTTTCTAAGCTTTTTGGGCTGGAGTATTATGGATTTTTTCATTACTGTAGCCATCATGAATATGGTCGTGGTCGGGGTAATATTTATGCGGGTCCCTGAATTTGTTTCAAGGTTTGTATTCTGGTCATCGAGCCGGTTCAAACTGCACCTCTAATCGCTAACACGGAGCTCTAAGCGCGCATGCAACTTTCATCAAAAATTCTATCGGGAATGGTACTTGGCATAATTCTAGGTTTAGTACTAAATGCACTAGGTGGCGCTGATCCTGAGCAAACACCTCTTATCGCTTGGTTTGTAGACAATATTTTTGATGTGATAGGTAAGGTTTTCGTCATTTCTTTAAAGTTGTTAGTAGTACCTCTGGTATTTTTCTCTTTGGTGTGCGGTTCTGCCTCGATGGGCGAGGACGTCAAGATGGGTCAGGTAGCCCTCAAAACCATCGGCCTTTACTTAGTGACGACAGCAATTGCAGTGAGTCTTGCCCTGACCATCGCTAACATCGTCGACCCTGGCGTAGGCATCAATACCGCTGAAGCGGCTAACTATATCGCCAAACCCGCGCCATCCTTTAAAGACGTCTTTATTGGGATTTTCCCCTCTAACCCATTTCAGGCAATGGTCGAGGGTAATATGTTGCAAGTTATAGTCTTCGCCATTCTAGTCGGCGTCGCTATATTACAGGCGGGTGATTCTGGAAAAACCGTTTTGCGCGGCTGTCAGATGATTAGTGATGTCATTATGAGAATGGTGGCTATTTTAATGAACCTTGCGCCTTATGGGGTGTTTTGCCTGTTGGCGAAATTATTTACGAGCCAAGGGTTCTCGGCCATTATTAATCTGGCACTGTACTTTGGCACGATAGTGTTCGTTCTATTTCTCCATGCCAGCGTTGTATATACCAGTATATTTGCGCTACTTACCCGCTTAAATCCACTAACCCTATTTAAAAACATGCGCCCGGCACTATTATTCGCTTTTAGTACCTCATCTAGTAATGCAACGATGCCAATCACTCTAAATGTAGCCCGAACAAGAGTTGGCGCACACAATTCAATTGCATCTTTTACGATTCCTTTAGGGGCAACAGTCAATATGGATGGCACCGCAATTATGCAAGGCATTGCGACCGTCTTTATTGCTCAGGCCTATGGTCTTGACCTGACTATGAGCGAATACTTAGCCGTTGTTGCAACCGCCACATTAGCATCCATAGGCACTGCCGGTGTGCCAGGTGTAGGGTTAATTACCTTAGCCATGGTCTTGCAGCAAGTTGGCTTACCCGTTGAGGGCATTGGTTTGATTATTGGAGTCGATCGCCTATTGGATATGATGCGAACTGTCGTCAATGTGTCAGGAGATGGCATGGTCACCGCAGTGGTAGCCGATAGTGAAGGTCTGTTAGACAGAGAGATGTTTAATGACTTATCAGATCAGGATGAGCACCAAAAAGCCAACGCTGGGTAAAACAATCCATTACCTATTTTTTGCCGTAATTCTCACTAAGAAAGCATTGGCCTGTGTGGTCGCGATGTACTAGCTAGTAAATGCCTCATACACTGTCAACCAGGCAGGTTCTGCTGCGTTTATTAGCTGCCGATATTAATTTATGATTGCCTTTCGTCTGGGCTGATCGAAAATCACCATATACGCAACTTAAAGGTTACCCATTAATGTCAGTATTAAGTCGCAAGGAACTGATCGCAGTAAGCGCTTTAATTGTGGGGCTGTTTCTAATCGCCTCGCTGGCCTATTTCAGTCCGAAACCTCAACGCACAGCAAGACCACCTAAACCGGCGCTTTCAGTGCAGGTGATGACGATCTCGCCTTCGCCCCTTTCAGTGATCATTCGCTCTCAGGGCACAGTCGCACCAAAACGCGAAATTGATTTGGTTTCTCAAGTCGCTGGACGAGTCCTTGCGACCGCTGATCAGTATGCCAACGGCGGTTTTTTTAAAGCGGGCGAGCAACTCATTCAGATTGAGCCAGAAGATTATGAATTTTCGGTGACCCGAGCAAAAGCTCAGGTGGCTAAAGCGGCTGAACTGGTCGCTCTGGAACAAGGGCGTTCGCGACAAGCCAAACGTGAATGGCGAGACCTCAAGGATACAACTGCCAACGCGCTTTTTTTGCGGCAACCACAATTAAACTCAGCAAAGGCGGGCCTTGACTCGGCGCAAGCCGATCTAAAAAAGGCGCAACTGGACCTTGCTCGCACCGGTATTAGCGCGCCCTTTCGCGGCCGCATTCGCCAGACATTTGCTAACCTTGGGCAGTACGTTAATCCCGGAGCGCGAATCGCAAAGGTTTATAGCACTGATGTCGTAGAAGTGCGCCTGCCGCTGTCAGATCGAGAAGCCGCGTTAGTTGAACTGCCCGTGAATTTCGAAGACAACAAAACCATTTACTATCCCAGTGTTACTCTGCGCAGCAGAGTCGGTGATCAGGTTTATGAGTGGCAGGGCAAAATCGTTCGAACCGACGCCTCAATTGATGTGAAAAGCAGAATGACCTATGCGGTGGCAGAGGTGGAGAACCCGTTTAAGTCAGATGCTTCAGGTAATAGACCACCACTAAATATTGGGCTTTTTGTTGAAGCGGAAATTGCCGGAAAAACCATTACGGACGCAGTAACCATTCCAAAAACCGCCGTGTATCGGGGTAATGAGATTCTCATTCTTAATCAAGACAATGAAGTTCATTATCAGTCGGTTTCAGTCATTCAGACCCAAGCTAACAGCATCACTGCGGTTGGCCTTAGACCCGGTATGCGCATTGTTTCTTCTCGTATCCCCCTAGCCATCAATGGCATGAAAGTACTGCCTAAGAAAGAGGTCTTGGTCAAGAACCAGAGCGCCGACACAGAGGAATCAATACTTTGAATGCGTCCATTAAGTGGTTTGTAAGCAACCCTGTTGCGGCCAACCTGTTGATGATACTGATTTTAGTCGGTGGTTTTTTTGGTGCCTATGGTATTGGGAAAGAGGTTTTTCCCTCCGTATCGGTGAATTACATTACCGTCAATATGCCCTATCCTGGAGCGGGACCAAAAGAAGTCGAAGAACAAATTGTGGTGCGTATTGAGGAGGCTATTTATAACTTAGATGGTATTAAAGGTTTATCGTCAGAAGCACGTAAAGGACGAGGTTCTGTCACGGTCGAAGTTGACACGAACTATGAAATGACAAAAATGCTCAACGACATAAAGAGTCGTGTCGATGCTGTCACCACCTTTCCTAAAGACGCCGAACGTCCTATTGTTACTGAGCTAGTAGAGCGCGAGGAGGTCATCAGAATTGCTCTATTTGGCGATGCTGAAGAGCGCGTTCTGAAAGAATATGGCGAACGTATTCGTGATGATCTTGCCGCCATGCGAGACATTGACTCTGTCGATGTCTGGGGTGTTCGTCAGCCACAGGTTGATATAGAGCTATCTGAGATTGATATGCGTCGCTATGGGCTTTCTTTTGACGATGTTGTCACCGCAATTCGTCGCACATCCCTGAATTTACCCGCGGGGACTATCCGCGCCGATGGTGGCGATATTCAGGTACAAACGCGCGGTCAGGCCTATTATGAAGACGATTTTAACAAGATCATCGTAACCAGTCGCGGTGACGGAACAGAGATTACTATTGGCGATGTGGCTGTCGTTAAAGACACTTTTGAAGAACGAAATTCGCTGACCCGATTTAATGGTAAAACCGCCATTTTTCTTGCCATCAGCGTGGGTGAAGATCCTGACGTGATTGCAACCACCAAAGCCGTTAAGGACTATGTAGCAACAGGCGCTTCCTTTCTGCCCAACGAACTTCAAATGGACACTTGGCGAGACTATTCAGTGCTGTTTGAGGGCCGGCTGTCACTGCTCACTAAGAATGCCATAGGCGGTTTGATCCTGGGCCTTATTATACTGATGCTGTTTCTCAGCCCGCAGCTAGCACTTTGGGGGGCCCTAGGGATCGGGGTTGCCCACAAGGGGGCACCCTGGAATTTACCTGGGGTCGGGTTGACGATAAACATGCTATCCAAGTTTTCAATCCTGCCGATTTTAGGGATTA
>JACNKP010000044.1 GCA_014381985.1 SAR92 clade bacterium | reverse complement strand
TGGGGCAAAAAATAGTGTTACTGTCGCAATCCAAGCTTGATGAGGCTGATCTTGCTCAATGGCTTCGGCGAGTGACTGTGTAAATGCTTAAGATCTCTTGGAGTACGATAACTGCTAGTGTCGAGTTCTAGAGAGATATTTTTTGGAGTTTCTAGAGGCTGTAAGAGAATAATTAAGCCGTAGGTATGTACTGTTTTGTTAAGATAATTTAGAAAGAGGAATTAATGTGAGTATTGTTCCGGTCATTATGGCAGGAGGATCTGGCACGCGTCTTTGGCCACTCTCTAGGGCGGCGCACCCTAAGCAGTTTCTAAGGTTGCATGGTGAAGACACTATGCTTCAGGCGACGGTTAAGAGACTCTCGGGACTGGATATCCAATCGTCAATAACTATTTGTAATGAAGAGCACAGATTCTTTGTTGCTGAGCAACTTCGTGAAATTGATAAACTTGGATCCATTATCCTTGAGCCGGTTGGCCGTAATACTGCGCCTGCTATTGCGTTGGCTGCGCTAACTGTAAAAGATGATCCCTTATTGCTGGTCCTTGCTGCTGACCATGTTATACAAGATGAAGCTGCTTTCAATGCGGCTGTTATGCGAGCAATCCCTCTTGCAGAGGCTGGAAAGCTCGTAACTTTTGGAATAGTGCCGAGCGAACCGGATACAGGTTATGGCTATATTAAGCGTGGTAATGATCTTGGTGAAGGTTTTACGGTAGATGAGTTTGTAGAGAAACCAAGTTTGGAAGTGGCTCAGGGCTATATATCTTCAGGGGAATACTACTGGAATAGTGGGATGTTCTTATTCAGGGCAAGCAGCTATATTGAAGAACTAAACAAATTCCGTCCCGACATTTTGGAGCAATGTAAGGCATCGGTTATGGATGTTAAGGCTGATCTGGATTTTTTGCGAATTAACAAAGAAACGTTTGAATCATGCCCTGCTGAATCTATCGATTATGCTGTAATGGAAAAAACCTCACAGGCAGTTGTTGTGTCGATGGATGCTGGTTGGAGTGATATAGGCTCATGGTCATCACTTTGGGATATTAGCGAAAAGGATGGCGATGGAAATTCTACTCATGGTGATGTAATCCTCCATAATACTCATAACTCCTATGTAAAAACAGATGAGAGGTTAGTGGCTGCCATTGGCGTGAACGATTTGGTCATTGTTTCCACTAAAGATGCACTTATGGTGGCACATAAAGACAGTGTTCAGGATGTGAAAATAATTACCGCGAACTTAAAGGCTCGTTCACGAAGGGAGTGGGAGTTAAACCACGAAGTTTTTCGCCCTTGGGGTAAATATGATTCTATTGATAGCGGGGATCGTTATCAAGTTAAACGAATTACGGTCAAGCCAGGGGCTAAATTAAGTGTACAAATGCACCACCATAGATCAGAGCACTGGGTGGTGGTGTGTGGGACTGCCAGAGTAACAAATGGTGAAAGCACTTTTTTACTTGCCGAAAATGAGTCTACCTATATTCAAGCGGGTATTGTTCATGCATTGGAAAATCCTGGCAAAGTCGATTTGGAGTTAATAGAAGTTCAGACGGGATTATATCTTGGTGAAGATGACATTGTTCGTTTTGAAGATATATATGGAAGGGTGACTCAATAGCAGTGCAGGAAAAAGTATATATAAGCGCTTATTGAGAAGAGAGGTTGGTAGGGTTCGATAACTCCCCTTATCGATAACCAAGCTTCCTTAATTCCTTAAGACTACCTAACGAAATTCCAAACCCGCTCGTGGCCATAGTAGGTCATGAATTTTAGGACAAACTCGATACCGCCAATCATTGCAGCCGTTTTAAGCTCTCCTGTCACCAGGTAGGCGATCGCAGCGGTTGTTAGCGTCGCGGTGATGCGCCAGGTGAGCGCCTTTACTAGGCTGCGCGTTCGGGAGCTTTGGTCTTTTAACGTACTAATGAATGACATGATCTATCCTTATACATCGTTTGGCGGTTGTAGGGTATGTCTATTCATCCTGCGCGCGTGTCGCAATCAGCTCGACAAGCACCTTTGCAGATTCTGCGACGGTCTGGCCTTCCGTTTTAAGGGTTAAGCTGGGGTTTCTCGGTGGCTGGTACTCGCTATCAATGCCGGTGAAGTTGGGTAGTTTTCCACTTCGTGCCTTTTTATACAGGCCCTTCGGGTCGCGCTGTTCTGCGATCGCCAGGGGCGTGTCAACAAAGATTTCAAGAAAATCGTCAGGCTCAAATAAGCTCTTTGCCATATCGCGCTCGTCGCGAAATGGCGAAATAAACGCCGTGAGTACGATAACGCCTGCGTCCACCATCAGCTTAGCCACCTCGGCTATTCTTCTAATATTTTCGATCCTGTCTGCCACAGTAAAGCCTAGGTCTTTTGAAAGGCCGTGTCGTACGTTATCGCCATCTAAGATGTAAGTTCGATAACCCTGTTCATGGAGGATCTTTTCTGCAGCACTAGCAATGGTTGACTTACCTGAACCTGACAGCCCGGTTAGCCATGCTACTCGCCCTCTATGACCTGATAGTCTTTCTCGTGCGGCACGGTCTACCGAAAGCGCTTGCCGATGCACGTTGGATGCGCGGCGCAGGGCAAAACGAATCATCCCTGCGGCAACCGTTGCATTGCTATAGCGGTCGATCAAAACAAAGGCGCCTAATCCGGGGCAGTCTTTATACGCTTCAAAGGGAATGTCAGCGTCTAAGGTAATCTGGACATTGGCGATTTCGTTGAGTGATAGGTCTCGACCCGGTGACTGCTCGAACGTATTAATGTCATATTTAAACTTGATGTCAGTCAAACTGGCATTCGCCTGGCTGGTGCCTAGCTGTAAAATGTATCGCCGGCCGATGTAACCTGGCTCGTTGTCCATCCAGACCAGTTCTGCTTCAAATTGATCCGAGACTTCGCAGGGGGCGTCTGCCGAGACGATCAAGTCTCCGCGAGAAAGATCAATCTCCCGATCCAGTGTTAAGGTCACCGCCTGGTCGGTAACGGCGCGATCAAGGTCTTGAGTTGAGAGTACAACCCGATCAACCGTTGCGATTTGGCCTGAGGGTAATGCTCGAATCGCATCACCCGGGCTAATACTGCCGGCGACAACGGTGCCTGAAAAACCGCGAAAATCAGCATTCGGCCGATTAACCCATTGCACCGGGAACCGGAACGGGTGCTGGTTCAGTCTCTCTCTGATGTCTACGGTTTCCAAAAAACCTAGTAGCGTGGGTCCTTGATACCAATCCATGCGGCCAGACCGCTCGATAACGTTGTCCCCTTTGAGTGCGGATAGCGGAATAGGGGTGACTGACTTGAATGCTAAGTGCTTGCGCAACTTCTGAAACTCGGCGCAGATCGTATTGAACCGTTCTTCAGAAAAGCCCACTAAGTCCATTTTGTTGACCGCTAAAACTACATGCTCTATGCCCAGCAGTGAGGCAATAAAGGAGTGTCGCCTGGTTTGAGTGAGCACACCTTGGCTTGCATCAATTAAAATGACGGCAACATCAGCCGTCGAGGCGCCGGTCACCATGTTGCGGGTATATTGTTCATGTCCTGGGGTGTCGGCAACGATGAACTTGCGGCAATCGGTATTGAAGAATCGATAGGCAACGTCAATAGTAATACCCTGCTCTCGCTCTGCCGCTAAGCCATCCACTAAGAGTGCAAAATCAATGTCACCACCTTGGGTGCCCATTTTCTTAGAGTCGTTTTGGAGGGAGGTAACCTGATCTTCAAAGATCAATTGTGCTTCATACAGCATTCGCCCTATTAGGGTGCTTTTGCCATCATCCACTGACCCACAAGTAATAAAACGCAGTAGGTCGAGTTGAGCTTGAGTGTCAACATAGGCATCCACGCGCGCTTGAATATCGGTCTGATTGCCAGAGCTAGTTTGATGTGCCATTAGAAATAGCCCTCTTGTTTTTTCTTTTCCATCGAGGCGCTGCTATCTGAATCGATGGCTCTGCCTTGCCGCTCGCTAGTACGACTCTGCAGCAGCTCAAGCATGATTTGAGATAAATCTGTGGCCGATGATTCCACTGCGCCCGTCAAGGGGTAGCAGCCCAAGGTTCTAAAGCGCACCCTCTTAAGTTTTATCGATTCTCCTGGAAGCAATTTCATTCTGTCATCATCCACCATAATGAGCATGCCATTGCGCTCAACCACTGGCCGCTCGGCTGCAAAGTAAAGTGGCACGATGGGGATGTTCTCCCGATAGATGTACTGCCAGATATCCAGCTCGGTCCAGTTTGATAGGGGGAATACGCGCACGCTCTCGCCTGGCGATTTACGGCAATTGTAAAGATTCCATAGCTCTGGGCGTTGATTTTTTGGGTCCCAGCGGTGACTGCTGCTGCGGAAGGAAAAAATACGTTCTTTGGCTCTGCTTTTTTCTTCATCTCGCCGTGCGCCACCAAAGGCAACGTCAAATTTGTGTAAGTCCAGCGCTTGTTTGAGGCCCTGGGTTTTCATGATGTCTGTATGCAGTGCACTACCGTGGTCAAAAGGGTTGATGTCTTTTTCAATACCTTCTGGGTTGGTATGCACAATAAGCTCCATGTTCGAGGCCTTGGCCATGGCGTCACGAAAGTCATACATAGCTTGAAACTTCCATCGTGTGTCCACGTGCATAAGCGGAAACGGCGGTGGGCTTGGGTAAAAGGCTTTTCGGGCTAAGTGCAGCATGACAGCAGAATCTTTGCCCATGGAGTACAGCATTACTGGGTTCTCTGCATGAGCCATGACTTCTCTAATAATATAGAGGCTCTCGGCTTCAAGGCGATCTAAATGAGAAAGTTTGGTTGGTTGGACTCGCTCTGTAGCCTTAGTTGTCGATAGATCATCGATAGTAGACGTGAAGGCCTCAGGAAACTGACCGGTCGCGATATCAATGTCGGCGTTAGGGTTTTGTTCTCCTCGCTTGAGTTCACGGCAAGTCACGACCAGGCTTCCTGAGGGAAAGAACATGGTGGGTTTACCAGCGGCTAAAAGTGTCAATCCAGCTAACAATGACGGCATTTCTGTGTCGCCCAACAGGCACCAACGTTTGGCTCCTTTGCCATCTTCTGCAACCAAAACCTTAGGTTCTTGTGACGGCTGACCGCCATCGGTAATAGGAAGACGATGCAGTTGCACAAACAAGGCAGCTTTGCGTTTCTTTCGAGCGCCTGTTACGAGGGTGTCCAGCACAAGTTGAGTGGCAGGTCTGTTTAAGTCATCTAGCTGATCATTAGCTTGATGGGAGCTCTTAAGCCATGGAATCGCGGATATCCAGCGTTCTAGTGTGCGCTTGGTCGGGCTCTCATCTGTACCTTCTGCTGAGAGCCTTAGATCTTCAAGGCACCACATTTTAACTGCACCACCGGCTAGAAGATCATTTTTATGCTGTGACTCAAACTGTTTTTGGCTCATAATATTGACGCAAAGTGAAATTATAGTGAAATATTACACTAAGTTAATTTATTTATCCAATAAATCAATATAAATTAAGTAAAATACATTTTGCGACATAAATGGGTCCTTTGATGGTTCTGCTGGGATTCCCGTCCTAACAGCAAAGTAAAGTATCAGCGTTCAGAGTAATCTAACGCCTATTAGGGCGTAACGGTGTCGTTTTTTATAGTCGCCAAAAGCCATGGTTGTCAGGGCTGCAAAATAGACACTTACTAAGTCATCACGTTTTATAATTATGATAAGCTGAAAAATAGCTGGTGTGAATTATTAGCGGCGAAGGGTTCGCGCGGTTCGACTACCGTATTTGTGAAAAACCAAGGCCGGTAAAAACGGCGCATTTAAAAGGCTTTGGGCTTAAGTCAGAGATCTATTGTTCTAAGACCACTACGAGTGCCTTGAGAGGCAATTAAAAAGGGAAGTAAGGATGCAAGTTTTAGTCACGGGTGGTGCGGGGTATATCGGTTCTCATACCTTAGTGTGCCTTTTAGACCAGGGTTATGAGGTGGTTGTTTATGACAACCTCATTAATGCCAGTGCTGAGGCGTTGAGCCGTGTTGAAAAATTAACAGGAAAAACCATTGATTTTGTTCAGGGCGATGTTCGGGATACAGATTCTTTGGATGATTTGTTTGCAACACGCTCTATCGATATGGTGATCCATTTCGCAGCGTTAAAGGCAGTAGGGGAATCGGCACAATGCCCGCTGGAATATTATCAGAACAATGTGCACGGATCTCTGTGCCTTCTTGAGGCGATGGCAAAGGCGGGTGTGAATAATTTTGTCTATAGCTCATCAGCAACCGTTTACGGTGAGGCTAATCCTAGCCCCTATGTCGAGACTATGAATTTAGGATCACCCTCAAGCCCTTATGGGGCAGGCAAGGTGATGGTTGAGCGAATCCTTTTAGATAAAGCCCGGGCAAACCCAAATTTTCGTGCGGTTTCTCTGCGCTATTTCAATCCTATTGGCGCTCACCCAAGTGGTGATATTGGTGAAGACCCTACGGGAATTCCCAATAATTTATTGCCTTTCATTACTCAGGTGGCGGTGGGTAAGCGTGACAAGCTTAGAGTCTTTGGCGGTGAGTACCCAACGTCTGATGGAACCTGCGTACGTGATTATCTGCATGTTATGGATCTTGCAGAAGGCCATGTGGCCGCTATTGATTGGCTGGCCACACAGCCCTCTTTTCGCGGGGTCGAGGCTTTTAATCTGGGCACAGGCAATGGCATCTCGGTATTAGAAATTATCGCAAGCTTTGAGGCAGCGACAACAGTCAAGATTGCTTACCAAACTGTTGAACCCCGAGCAGGTGATCTACCTGCATTTTGGGCAAACGCAGAAAAGGCGAGCAACGTTTTGAATTGGCAAGCAAAGCGCTCACTTGCTGAGATGATGGAAGATGCTTGGCGCTGGCAATCAAAAAACCCTAATGGTTATAGTTGATCTGCAGTGACCTTAATTTTATTCAATAATTTAATATTGAATAGGTTTGTTATGGTTATTCGCTTATGCATGGACTATCATTAATTACATAGATCAAACTGTAAGGCTGGAATAATGAGGCCAACATTCGATCTTTATATTTATTAAGACATTCATTGAATAAAGAGGAAAGACTATGAAGAAATTTATAACAACAATATCAATTATTTTATCAAGTTTTATTCTTACAACTTCAGCCTTTGGTGATGATCATGCTGAGCCCCAATATGGCGCTTTAGAGGGATATTTTTGTAATTACAATAAAGGTAAAGGCTTAAGTGATGTATTGAAGGTAGCTGGCGAATGGGATGAGTGGGCTGATTCCAATATGAGTGTCAATTACTCTGCCTGGGTAATGACCCCGCACGTTAATAATCCAGAAGACTTCCCTTATGACTACTTTTGGCTGGGTGTTGCTGATAACCATGAAGCGCTTGGAACTGTTAACGACGAATGGATGGCTAAGGGAGCCAAAATTCAGAAGAAGTGGGAGGCTATTGAAGTCTGCGACAGCCATAATCTCATGACAGGCTTGATGGCAAGGCCATTCCAGTCGACAACAGGACATGCTTTTGTGCAGATTTCAGGTTGTGAGCTGAACGATGGGAAGACGTTGCAGGATCTAATGGTTGCTGACAAGCAATGGGCTAAGTGGATGGATGAGGTTGGAATGCCTGGTGGTCTTCTTCGCTGGTTACCATTCGCCGGTGATTCAAGAGATAGCACAACTGACCTTTACTCGGTGTACCTTACTGAAAGTATGGCATCTAGAGGAAAGGCTCACGACATGATGATAAAAGGTGGCGCGGCTGTGCTTCAGTCCACTTACGATGATGTAATGAGCTGTGATACCCCTCGTATTTATCACTCCACCTCAGTGGGCGGTAAAAAGGTCAGCTAGCGTGATCTCAACAGTTTAGTTTAGAGGTATATCGGTCGATTGTGACGGCATTGATAGTGATTGAACGAATGTGTATTTAGGTTACTTTGATTAATATTTTTCCGTCGTTAAACGATATCGCTGAGTTTGACAGTTTAAAAAAAGGGTTGCACTTTGTGCAGCCCTTTTTTATGACCCCGCCTGCTTTATTGCGACGTATTAAGGCACATCGCTATAGCTGCGAGTGAAATTGTTGATGTTACGATGGTAGGGACTTATTTTGAGGGTGACGGCAACTCATACCAACAAACATCCTCTTATAGCCCTTTATCCATTAATGCTTCAATTTCTTTTGGGTCAGTGCCGGCAATAATACGACCAATCTCTTCATTACCACGCAATACTAATAAAGTAGAGCGGCGGGGGATGTTCCGAGAGCTAGTAACTTCATGGCCTTTATAAGTATCCCAGTCAATTTTAACGAAGGTCATTTTCTCATCATAGGCTGAGTTGTTTTCTCGTATTTTAGTTAATATTTTTTCCTGACGGTTACAGGTGCTGCACCACGTTGCTGAGTAATCAACAAATAAGGTTTCGCCTGCGGATAAACGCTCTTTAATTAGTCCAGGTGTGTACACGATGCTTTCATTGGCAAACGACATGCCTGACATTAATACCAAGCCTGTTAATACACTGATAAAAGTACGACGGTTCATAGTGTTTCCTTTATTAATAGTTAGTTGAAAGATCTAGAAACCAGTTGGGTAAAACATTAACCAACCAAGCTTCAATGACGTAGTGGAATTTAAAAAAAATCATAGTACCGACCATCAGAAAAGTAATACCCATGATCGGTTTTGCACGTACAGCGATACCATGCAATTGTTTCTGTCTAATACCAATAGCTTTGCGAGTACCATATCCTAAAGCTAAAATGACACTCGAAACACCCAAAGCAAAGCTACTCATAATGGAGAACGCCCATAATAAATCTTTGCCTTGGCTGGCAAGTGAAATAGCCCCTCCTAATGTTGGGCCAATACACGGAGACCATACAGCTCCTAAAAGCATCCCTCCCAAAAACTGGCTTTTCAGAGTGGATGTAGAAAGGTTATTCATCTGCGTATCAGCTCCGCTACTAAACTTGGCAGCCGTAGTAGCGAATCGCTCGTTTAATTGCGGCACTAAAAGAACAATACCGAAGACGATCATTAATACGGCACCGGTTTGCGATAAAACATCTTCAGTAAGGCCAATGCTATGACCTATGGTGGCGACGAGCATGCCGAATATCACAAAGGATACGCTCATACCCGCAGCAATCGCTAAAGGGCCGTGTCTTCCAGATTGAAGGGCTGAGGCAAGTACGATAGGAAGTACTGGCAAAACACAGGGGTTGATAAGTGTTAGTGCACCGGCTAAAAAACCTAAAAATAATTCCATCATTAACGCCTGTACAATAAGGTTAATACTGTTGCTCTGGATCTGGCTTTAATTGCTTTCAGTTGATTCATCCTGTACCTTTTTTACGAAATAGCTCAACGAGCATTTAGGGAAATATAATATCTGTTTAACTATTAATTACAAGTACGTACCAAAAAGTACCTAATAAACCTATTGGAGAAATATGAAAACAATTACTTCAACATGCCCAATTGAAAGAGCCCAAGAAGTCATTGGTGGAAAATGGAAGATTTGTATTCTTGGAAAATTATTAGTTCGAACATATCGCTATGGCGAGCTAAAAAAAGAGATACCAGATATTTCAAATAAAATGCTAACACAAACCCTGCGCGCTCTAGAAAAGGCAGGATTAGTAGATCGTTATGTGTATGCTGTAGTTCCTCCGAAGACAGAATACAGCCCTACAGCACTAGGAAAAACACTGGAACCAATGCTGGTTGAAATTGAAAAATGGTCATTATTGAACAAAGATAAAGTCGATAATTTTATTGAACAAATTTTATCTGAGTAACAAACCATAGGGTAGGTTTCTCCTAATAGATTAGTTTGCCGAATGATGGGATTTTACTCCTTCTTATTTTGCACACGCTCGCCGTAATGTGCGAGTGCATTGCTATTTTCTTTCTTATATTCTAAATCTGGTCTTTGTGCTTCTAAGAGCAACCTGATCTTATGATTAAGCTACTTGAGGATATGTGGTGGATACATTACTTAATTGACTAACAAGAAAAACAAAAACGGGGCCTTTAAGGCCCCGTTTTTGTTTGCTATTTGGCTCCACCTCTTGGATTCGAACCAAGGACCCAATGATTAACAGTCATTTGCTCTACCAACTGAGCTAAGGCGGAATTGTAAATCGTCTTGAAGTCGCGCATTTTAGCACCCCGCATAAAGGAGTCAACAATTTCCTTCGTTGTTCTTATACAGCTCGTTTTTCGACAATGTCATGCTTACAGCGACAATTAAAAAGACTAGAATAGGTCGGTTATGGGCGTCAGTAATTTACACGTGTATATTTAATGAGAAGACTAGCTTTTCTCGGGGTATCGATGTCCATTAACGACAGCGACTTATCAACTGCAAAAGACAAGGGTATAGGATGAAGAATTGGGGTTTAGGGCGACTATTTATTCCAGCAATGATGAGCTTGGTGATATTGCCGTTGTGTGCCGCTCAAGAGGAATCTGTGCCTGCGCCAGAAGACGCTAAAGCAATAGTCCATACTCAATTTGACGCATTATTTACGTCGGTCACTCATCAGCTGACGAATAATCAAGAAATATATCTAAGCAATCCCGTTGCTTACTACGACTTTATAGCGTCAACGGTAATTAACCTCTGGGACAGTTCATCGACCACGCGGGCACTATTAGGCAAGTCGCTCTATACAAAATTAAGTAACCAACAACGACTATCTTTGATTGCAACGGTGGATCAAACCCTAGTTCGCTATGCGTTTGAAGGTCTTGAAAGTTATGGCGGGCAAGCTTTTAGAGTTGCTGATGTGGTAGTCAACGAAAAGCAAGGTATGGGTTGGGTTCAGGTATTAATGGAATCCCCGATTATTCCAGATATTAATCTAGATATACTCATCAAGCGTACTGAAGCTAATGCCTGGCAGGCGGTAGATATTCGCGTTAAAGGGATTACTTATGTCGCGATAAAAAAACATAAATATCGAGAGATTCTCGAAGAGCAGGGTTTTAACGCATTGATGGATAATCTCACCGATAAAAATACTGACTTTTTTAAGGCGGTCTGTGCCGGCGCTAATAACCCTGAATTAGAGGGTAGTGCACCTTGTTGAGTAAAGCGTCAATCAGCGCCATTCGGCCCTTTACAGTGGTCAGTAAGTTCTCGCCAGCAGGTGATCAACCTGCTGCTATTAAAGGGTTGGTTGAAGGTCTAGAAAACGGTCTGTCAGGTCAAACCTTATTGGGCGTAACCGGCTCTGGTAAAACCTTTACGGTGGCTAAAGTTATCGAAGAAGTGCAACGCCCGACGATTGTGTTGGTGCACAACAAGACCTTGGCTGCACAGCTCTATGGTGAATTTAAAAGTTTCTTCCCCAACAATGCGGTTGAGTATTTTGTTTCGTACTTTGACTACTTTCAGCCAGAAGCCTATGTGCCATCCTCTGACACCTTTATTGAAAAAGACTCCGCGGTAAATTCTCATATTGAACAAATGCGTCTCTCTGCGACCAAGTCACTGATTGAACGTAAAGACGTGATTGTGGTTGCAACTGTGTCTGCAATCTATGGTTTGGGGGACCCCAAGTCATATCTAAAGATGATGTTGCATCTGTCTCGGGGTGAACAGATTGGTCAGCGAGATATATTACGGCGACTGGCAGAGCTTCAGTACCGCCGCAATGATGCGGTGTTTGATCGTTCGTCCTATCGCGTGCGCGGTGATGTGATCGATGTGTATCCAGCCGACTCGGATTATGAAGCGGTGCGTATCGAGTTGTTTGACGATGAAATAGAAAAAATCACTTTATTTGACCCCCTCACAGGTGAGGTGCTGCGCCAAGTACCACGGTTTACCATCTATCCTAAGACGCACTATGTAACGCCGCGAGAGAAGGTGGTAGAGGCGGCAGATCTTATTCAAATAGAACTCAAAGAGCGTCTGGAGCAGCTGCGTTCAGTCGATAAGCTGGTGGAAGCGCAACGTCTGGGCGAGCGCGTAGCCTATGACTCTGAAATGATGCGTGAGCTTGGGTATTGCAACGGCATCGAGAATTATTCCCGCTATCTCTCGGGACGTGAGCCAGGAGAGCCGCCACCAACGTTGTTTGACTATCTGCCTGACAATGCGCTGATGATCATCGATGAAAGCCATGTCACAGTCCCTCAGTTGGGTGCTATGTATAAAGGTGATCGATCGCGCAAAGAAACCTTAGTCGAATATGGCTTTCGACTACCCTCAGCATTAGACAATCGACCGCTACGTTTTGATGAGTGGGAAGCACTAGCACCGCAGATGATTTTTGTATCGGCAACGCCAAGCCGATATGAAGAAGCCAATGCTGGGCAGATTGTTGAGCAGGTGGTGCGGCCAACGGGGTTACTTGACCCTATTATAGAGGTTCGTCCTGCCACATCTCAGGTTGATGATGCACTATCAGAAATTCGAGCCAGGGCGGCTAAAAACGAGCGCATACTGATAACAGTACTCACTAAGCGAATGGCTGAAGATCTTACCGAGTACCTGGATGAGCATGGGGTTCGGGTGCGCTACTTGCATTCTGATGTCGATACCGTCGAGCGTGTTGAGATCATTCGTGATTTGCGTTTAGGTGAGTTTGATGTGCTGGTGGGCATCAATCTCCTACGTGAGGGCTTGGACATGCCTGAGGTGTCGTTAGTTGCCATATTTGATGCCGACAAAGAGGGGTTTTTGCGTTCCCAGCAGTCTCTCATTCAAACTATAGGCCGCGCCGCACGACATCTCAGTGGTAAAGCCATACTGTATGCCGACAAAATGACAGGCTCTATGCAGCGCTCTATTGATGAGACAGATCGTCGTCGAGCGGTGCAAGTTGCCTATAATGAAAAACACGGCATTACACCTACGAGTATTGTTAAAGACATTAAGGACATCATGGAAGGCGCTTATGCAGCGACCGGGCAGAATCGGCGTGACCGACAAGCGGCAGAGGCAGATACTGCTTACGATGTAATTGGTGCAGAGCCCATCAAAAATATCGCCAAAGAGATTAAGCGCCTAGAAGACAAGATGTACCAGCATGCCCGAAATCTTGAGTTTGAAGAGGCGGCTCAAACGCGTGACCTGCTGGGTAAGCTGCGAGAGAAAAGCCTCGCCTCTTAGTCTTTTTGGGTCTTTAAGCATCTCAATCAAGGCCTTCTTGTTGATGCAATCTATACTTCATTTGAGCTATAGATATGCCCTCTATTTTTGAACTTATTCTTTAAATACAGATGATTTGTACTATCCTTAAGTAAATAATTTAAATATTTTGGGAGAGTATTATGAGTATGTCATCGACATTCAAAAAAAATGATCTGTCTGTTAAAGTCTATGCAGGGCTTTTTGCGCTATGTTTTGGGGTCGAAGCTGCAGGGCAAGACCAGGCCATTACCGAACAAACTGTCAGTTTAGAGGAAGTAATCGTAACCGCTAATCGGCGAGAGCAAAGTCTCCAAAGTGTGGCACTGGCAGTGTCGGCATTTAGTGGAGAAGATCTGGAAGCTCAAGGCATTAATGATATTAAGGGGCTTACAGAGCGCACCCCAGGCTTTAGCATGGGAACCTTTAACCCTGGGCAGCCGCAACTATATATTCGCGGTATTGGTTCTAATGAAGATGGCGCTGGCGGTGATCAATCTGTCATTGTATTTATTGACGAAGTTTATATTGGTCGCGCCGCTGGAATGGACACCGACTTGTTCGATCTTGAACGAGTGGAAATTTTACGTGGCCCACAGGGAACCCTGTTTGGTAAAAATGTTGTCGGTGGTGCTGTTAGTATGATCACTAAAAAACCAGGCGAAGAAACAGAGGTTGTCGGTGAAGTGACTGCGGGTAACTTTAATGCTTTAAACGTAAGAGGTTTAGCCAGCGGTGAAGTGGCTGATAACGTTTACGGTAAGGTATCTTTTTCCAGTCGCCGACGCGATGGTTATTTCAAGTCGGACCTGAAAAATTACCAAGACTTCTTTCCCAGTGGTATTAGTGCAAAGGACAGTTTAGAGGTTAACAGTGACACTTTTCGTGCGGGTTTGAGATTTTTACCCAGTGACGACTTAGAGGTTAATATGTCGGCGAGCTACTCTAAAATTGATAAATATGGGGCACCAAATCATATATTAAGGTCGGCTACTGGCACGCCCAGTGTAGGGTACCGTGCTGAATCGGCATTGATTGAAAATTATGACGATAAGATTCATACGGGTTTATATGATGATCCGGGATTCTTTAAAAGTGACTCATCAAGTCTGACTTTTCGAGTAGATTATGACCTTAGTGAAGACCTTATGTTTACCTCTCTATCGGCATTTCGCAGTGTAGATGCAGAAAACTCTGATGTCATTGGCACCCGAGAGAGCAGCGCGGGTCTGTCTACTGGTATCAATGCTTTATATGCCTCGGTATTACCTATATATACCTATCTGGTTTATGGGTCTAACGACTATACCGATGACTCAGATACATTCACTCAAGAATTCCGATTTACATCGATCGGCGATGGTGATGTGCAATGGGTTGCTGGCGCTTACTTTATGAGTGAGAATACTGACAGAGAAGAATTTTTTAGTCTTGGTTTAGATATGGAGGTTTCGGACGGTGGGCTAGGTGTACCAGGCTTTATTATTGGGGCTGTGCCTCTGGGTACGGGGTCAGATGATCAAAGTAATGAGACAAAGTCTTATGCAGGTTTTGGGCAGGCGACATACAGTCTTAGCGATCAACTGAGTTTGACAGTAGGTACTAGATACACCTATGAAGAAAAGCGTAATAGCCGAGTTGGCGTTGCCGACCCTTTTGCTGTGGTTGGAACGTTTGAGGTTGATACGACTGAAAGCTGGAATAACCTCTCAAGCAAGCTATCTTTGCAGTATCAGGCAAATGATGACATGTTCTTGTACGCGTCTTACTCAGAAGGCTTTAAGTCTGGTGGTTTTCAAGGCACTGCCGCGAGTGGTTTGGCTGCTTCAACGCCGTTTAACCCCGAAACGGCTTCGTTGTTCGAATTTGGTGCAAAAACCGAATGGATGGATAACAGGCTTCGTCTAAATGCCGCGGTATTCACGACAGATTACAAAGATCTACAAATCTTGCAATTATTGGTACCTATCGGTGCGCCCGAGGGACTTTCAGGTGTCTTGGTTACGCAAAATGCATCAGATGCGACGATAGACGGTCTTGAATTAGAGTTTACCGCCTTAATTACAGATGCATTCACTATTAGCGGCTCTTATACCTATCTGGACACTGCCTACGAAAACTTTGGCATTCCAGCTGGCTACCTTGCTCCAGGTGACGGGGCTGCGCCAAATAGAGATGGCAATGAGCTGCGTAATGCTCCTGATACCTCATGGAACATACTGGCGAGATATGACTTCTCATTAGCCAGTGGTGCTGAGCTCGCGGCGCAAATAGATTATCGTCATAAAGATCTTGTCTGGCAAGACCCAGATAATTTCTTACAAGCGGCTGTGCCTGAGTACGACGTAGGTGATTTCCGGTTAATTTATACGCCAGCCAATGGCGGCATGTCGGTTACTGGTTGGGTAAAAAACTTTACCGATGAAGATTATTACTTGCATAACTACCCGTCATCCAATAGTGGTAACGCGACGCCTGCAGCGCCACGCACCTATGGTATTACTTTAGGATGGAGCCTATAGCGGTCAGAATGTTTAGCTGCGAGATGCAATCAAGGTTGCATCTCGTTGCCTAGCAGTGACGTCAGCGTTAGCGGATGCGGATATACTGCCTGCAGACTTTAAACTTCGCACATGATTTCTATCTTTGCGAGCTAATAGAGCCGGCCATCGACGTTTTATCAGCCAGATTTCAGACAAATAAGCAAAATCTTTATTTCATTTAGGTTGCATTTCTATTTAAATGGGGAGGTGATTATTTTTTGTATGCTGGCGTAATAGGTTTAGTCATTAACAGAGAGGAAAGATTGTGATTGGTTTAACGGATATTCGATTAGCTATATTTTTACCCCTATTGGTTCTTGGTGGTTGCGATGGGTCTAGGTTAGACGCAGTCGAGGGGCAGAAAGCGGATATCGCCTTCTATGGTGACAATATTATTACTCTTAGCGATCAATCTGGGCCGACCAATTTTGTTGCTGTTAAAGACGGCACTATTATTTTTGTAGGCCAAAGGGACGATTGGGAGGGACAAGCCACTGATGTGGTGAACCTTGAGAATTCTACTTTGTTGCCTGGGTTTATCGATGCTCACGGACACATTTCATTTCATGGCAGAGTCTCTGCTATGGCGAATGTTTCTTCCCCTCCAGTAGGGCCAGCAGAGGACATGCCAGGCCTTGTGGCTGAGCTGAAGCGCCACATGGCATCAAAGTCGCTAGAAGCAGGCGAGTGGGTGGTCGGCATGGGTTATGACGACTCGCTGCTGGCTGAAAAGCGGCATCCGACCATAAGAGATTTAGATAAAGTTTCTACCTCTCACCCTATATTGTTAATTCATGTGTCAGGTCATCTAGCTGCTGTTAACTCCAAAGCTCTGGAAATTGCCGGAATTAATGAAAATACACCTAATCCGCCAGGTGGTGTGATTCGTCGGTTGGGCGACAGCCAAAAACCCAATGGGGTGCTGGAAGAGATGGCTGGCTTTTCTATTCAGGCCTTAATTACCTCTTCTGCCGACCCGGTTAAACAGTTGCATGACGGTGTCCTGGATTATGCTAGCTATGGAATCACCACAGCACAGGAGGGCGCTGCGTCTAAGGATGCTATAAAGCAACTGAGATCTGCGTCTAAGGTAAAACCCTTTCCTATCGACGTCGTGGCATACCAGCGAGTTGACCAGAGTTACCTTGGAGACGATAGCCCTGCACTTCCGATCTTGGACGATTATGAAAATGGTTTTAGGGTTGGAGGCGTTAAGATGGTTTTAGATGGCTCTCCTCAAGGCAAAACTGCCTATTTAACCGAGCCATATAAAGTACCGCCAGAGGGAGCTGCCCATGATTATCGTGGTTATCCGATTATGCCCCCAGAATCAATAGATGGACTTTTTGCCAAATTTATAGGTGCAGGCGTGCCTATTTTGGCTCATGCCAATGGTGATGCAGCCGCAGATCTGTTTGTTAATGCGTTGCAAGGCAGCATTGATACGGCTAATTTGCCTGATCATCGTACTGTGATGATTCATGCCCAAACGGTGCGAGAGGATCAGCTTGACCTTATGGCAGAAATGAAAGCCATTCCTTCGTTTTTCTCAGCACACACATTTTATTGGGGCGATTGGCATCGAGATTCGGTTTTTGGTGTAGAACGCGCTAGTCGTATTAGCCCGACTCAGAGCAGTCTAGATAAAGGAATTGTCTTTACAGTCCATAACGATGCTCCCATCGTGCCGCCCGATATGATTCGTTTGCTTTGGGCAACGACTAACCGACTAACACGAAGCGGACAGGTGTTAGGACAAGAACAGCGCATTTCAACGCTTGAGGCCATCAAGGCTGTTACGATTAATGCTGCTTATCAATATTTTGAAGAAGATAAAAAAGGAACGATTGATGTGGGTAAGCAAGCAGACTTTGTTATTTTGAGTAAAAATCCACTCGCCATCCCCACTACCGAGTTATTAGGTATCAAGGTAGAGAGGACTATAGCAAGAGGTAAAACCATCTTTGAACTAGATGGTTAGTCTTTCTTTAAGCGCTTAAAGTAGCGATCACGGAGCTGAAAAGAGCGACTCTCCATCGGGATTACTTCACCGTTGATCAACACTAACTGGGCCTCAGAGGTTAGCTCCAATGGGTCGCCGCCCCATAATACTAAGTCAGCCGTCTGATCCACGGCAATGTCGCCGCTGACACTGGCGCCGAACACCTTAGCGGGGTTGGACGTCATGGCGGCAATGGCCATAGATTTAGATAGGCCATTAGCAACGGCATTACCCGCCGATTGTTTGACGAGATAAGCATTATGGGTGTCCGACCCGCCCATCCCGGTGAACAAAAGCGTCACTCCCGCATCAGCGAGCAGTTTGGCATTATCAAGTCGTGCGCCTAAGGACTCATAACTATTTGGCAGGTTGTGAATCGGATCCATGATCACAGGCACTCCCGCCTTAGCGATCTCCTCAGCAACCATCCACCCTTCAATGGCACCAGACAAAATCAACTGCAATTGGAAATCTTTGGCTAAAGCCAAAATGGTAGTAATGTCGCTGGCTCGGTGCGTTTTAACTAAAAGTGGCTTGTGACCGTTAACCACAGACTCTAGTGCCGCTAAGTCGGCATAAGAAAGCACATAATCGCGATGGTCACCCGCCATGGCCGCTTTTCTGTTGCGTGAAAAATCCTTGGCATCGTCTAAGGCTTGCCTCATTTGTACGAGAGCTGCTGCCCGAGAATTACCCGATAGCTCGACACCAGATTCGGTAAAATCCAGCGCCACAGCAAGGCTGTTATGGATCACCTTGGGTTGGTTACCTAATTGCACTAAACCGACCTGACCCGAAAAAAGATTAGTACCTGACTCAGGAACCAGCAAGGCATGAGTTAAACCATGCACTCTGTAGTGAGGTATTAGTGTTGATCGTGGATTGAAGGCGTCAGCTATTCTTAGGGCTGCCGTGACCGCCTCATTGTCAGAATAAAAATCCACCGTTGGACTGATGGCGCTCACCTCGACAGTCCCTATGTGCGTCGAGGAGTTAAATAGCCCGGCTGTAATACTCATGCCACTGCCATCTACCTCCATATCTGCGCTCATGGGAGTGCTTCTTCCGATGGCGGTGATTATCCCATTTTCTATGTAAATATTACTCTTAGGTAATAACCCAGTAGTGCTGTATATGTCGGCACCCTTAATAAGTATCGAGCTAGCACTGGCTGACAGGTAGGCAAACAGAAGAATGATAAAGACAGATAGTTTATTCATGGTCGGGCCTCGCCTGCGCTAATAATGCCTAGGTTAAAGTCACTAGTGGGTTGCACTGATTTATCAAACCGGTCAAAACGCAGATTACCGTCAATCCACACTTTTTGTGCCAAGCTGTAAATGCTTAAAGGGTGTTTGGTCCAGAGCACAATGTCGGCATTTTTGCCCACCGCCAGAGAACCAATCTGGTCTTCTAATCCCAGCGCCATAGCAGCGTTGTAGGTGCCCCATCGCATGGCTTTGGCAGCACTGATATCAAGCCCCATGCGATTACCTGCGCTCATGGCTTTAGCCATTTCTTGGTTGAGTCGCTGCACTTGAATAGGGTTATCTGAGTGAATAACGGCGCAAGCTTGAGCATAGTCGACCAGAGCAATATTTTCGCGGACCATATCAAAGGCTTCTTGTTTGAAACCCCACCAGTCAGCCCACATTACACCGCAAATACCTTCTTTGGCTAACATCGGCGCCGCTTTGTATGCTTCGACGGCATGATGGAACGCAGCGATTTTGTAGCCAAATTCTTTCGACATATCAATCATCTGTGCCATTTCATCAACCTTATAACAGTGGTTGTGAATGCGAATATCACCTTCTAAAACACCGGCTAGGGTCTCCAGACGTAAATTTCGGCTGGGCGGATCCACATCTTCTCCTGCTTGGGCATCAGTGACATAGTCATCCCAAGACTTCTTGTAGTCAGATGCTTCAATCCATGCTGCGCGATACCCCGCCATGTTACCCATGCGAGTAGAAGGTAGAGTGTTACGACGGCCGTAAACGCGCTTTGGGTTTTCACCGCAGGCCATTTTTAGGCTGTATGGAGCACCAGGAAATTTCATGCCTTGGACGGTAATCGAAGGAATGTTTTTTAGAGTCACACCCCGACCACCGATTAGGTTGCCCGAACCGGGTAGAATTTGCACAGTGGTGACACCACCAGCAAGGGCTTTTTCAAACTGAGGGTCCTCGGGCCACACTGAATGCTCAGCCCAGACCTCGGCTGTAACGGGTGAGGTCATTTCATTACCATCTGAGTGGTTGGAGGTTGCGGGGGAGGGATAGACACCCATGTGAGAGTGCACATCAATAAGTCCAGGCGTCACCCATTGCCCCCTGGCATCGACTTGAATTGTGCCGGGCTGTAACTCAAGCGCAGGTCCCATAGCTACTATCTTTCCGTTCTCTATTAACAGGTCAGTATTGGTGAGTTCCGCGCCATCACCGGTGAGCAAGTTAGCCCCAATTAAAGCAAATGCGGGACTCTCCGGCGTCTGATAAGTTGAGGGATATGGGTTTTTATTAGGTAGGCTTATTTCTACCGAATCTTTAGCCGTTTCACCGCAGGCGCCAAGAGTCATTACAGTAATGAGGGCAAGGCTTTTTGAAAGCGCTTTTTTCATGATGTACCTTCTAAAATGTGTCATTAATATTCCAATTGCTACTTTAGACTATACAAACGATTGAATACGCATAATTTCTACTAGTTCTCTTTAGCAGGCAACTAGCTGTTTTTTTGTTCAGTCAATTAGTACGTCAAGAATATAATTTTAGGCTCTTTTTATAAATAAAGCCCTTATTTTCATCTCTAGTATCCTAGCTAAGGCCAAAGCCGACGAATAACAGCTTAATCCCTCTTTGTAATCCTATGGCACAGACTTACAGTCTTATAGTAAGAGGTTAGTTTATGAGAATAAATCTTGGCAGACGAAGAGGGGCTGTGTAAAATGCGCCCTCGGGAAGAATAGGAGCATAGCTCAGTTGGTTAGAGCACTTGCATGACATGCAAGGGGTCCGCAGTTCGAGTCTGCGTGTTCCTACCCGCCACTTTTATCTAAAAAAATCCTTATCTACTAATATTTGCCATGGCTTTAAAAGCGGCCAAAGGGCGTAAGTACGAGCCAAGTACTGAAAATGGGTTGCCGATTGAAACGCATGGCGTGACCAAAAAATATAATTTTAATATTAATTGATCAGCTAATAAATGGTAGCGCGTTTAGGCTCTGGTCCTAAGTTCCTGCCATCACCGCGCTGGACGGACAGAAGAAGAATTTCGTGCTGCTCTAGTCTCTCAGAGCTTTGGTGGCTGAAATAAACGTGTTTCTGATGCGTTCTTCATCAGCGTGATGATAATTGGTGATTTTCCAAGTGCCATTGACCATCACGTCTTTGATTAAAGATTGGCTTGTACCGAAAATAAGTACATCTAAAATAGAGTCTGCGGCAATATTGGCAAGATCTGCTGAATTATCGTCCAAAACAATAAGATCAGCTCGGCCCCCTAGTTTCAGCGCACCGGTTTTTTGTCCAATAGAGCGAGCTCCACCTTCAAGGCAGTGGCTGTAAAGATTGGTTCCGGTATGTCGTTCTCTGTCATCAGAGGCAACATTGCGGGTGCGGCTGAGCAGACGTTGGCCGTATTCTAGCCAGCGCAGCTCCTCTATCGGATTTGTGCAAGTGTTGCCATCAGACCCAATCGCTATCTGGCCGCCATCATCAAGATACTGTCTCAGCGGGAAAAAGCCATCACCAAGATTGGCTTCTGTCGTTGGGCAGATACCGACTGTCGCACCAGATTTAGCGACTTCGGCGGTTTCTTTCGGTGTCATATGGGTGGCATGGATCAGGCACCATTGTTTGTCGATATCATGGTTATCTAATAACCATTCCACGGGTCGCTTGCCAAGGACCTTAATTGACTGCTCTACTTCCTGTGTTTGCTCAGCAATATGAATGTGGATGGGGCATGAATGAACCCTGCCCTTAAAATGGCTAATCACTTCAGTCATAGATCTAGCTGGGACTGCGCGAAGGCTATGCAAAGCCATACCAACGCTGTGTTGGCTCTGGTCAGAGCAATATCGAGTTGCTTCGTCATGGAGTGCCAAATAGCTATCGACCGAATTACCAAAACGTTTTTGATCGTCTAGCAGCGCTTGATCACCAAAGCCCGCGTTCATGTACAGCACGGGCAACAGGGTTAAATTAATACCGGCGATATTGGCTGCATTAATAACCGACTGCGAGAGTTGGCTCACCGATGAATAGGGCTTTCCATTGGGCTGATGATGGACGTAGTGAAACTCAGCAACGCTGGTGTAACCCTGTTTGATCATCTCCAAATAGAGATAGCTGGCAATGTCTTGGAGGTCTTCAGGTGAAACCAAATTGGCAAAGCGATACATGGTTTTGCGCCATGACCAAAATGTGTCTGTAGGCGATACTTGATACTCGGTGAGACCAGCCATTGCGCGCTGAAAGGCATGACTGTGACAGTTCACAAGTCCGGGAATAACCAAGCCAAGTCTATGGTCGTCTTGTTCAGCCGATACATTAGTTTTTAGGCTTACTATGAGGCCTTTGTCGTCCACGCCTAACCGTACATTTTTCGCCCAGCCTTGGCTTAAAAGTGCTTTCTTAATAAAATAAGTCTGTTGTGGCATAGGTTATGTCTGACCTTAATGTTGCTTGTTGGTTGTGTGCACCTATAATATAGCGGATACCTGTATATACAGGAAACCTATTTTTTGTTTGGGCGATGACCAATGATTAATGCTGACGATTCAATTGCGCCTCTTTATCAGAAAGTGAAAGATCACATTTTGAAGCAAATCGAGCGGGGCGATTTAGTACCAAAGAGTCGAGTACCCTCTGAGAACGAGCTGGTAGCAGCGCTAAAAGTGTCACGAATGACGGCTAATAGAGCGCTCAAGGAGTTGGCCGCTGAAGGTATGCTTGTTCGAGTTGCCGGTGTTGGCACCTTTGTGGCTGAAGCCCAAACCAAGGGTCATTTGGTTGAGGTGCGCAATATTGCCGAGGAAGTTCGTGAACGTGGACACAGTTACAGCAATATTGTTGTCACCCATGAGTCTGTTCCTTTAACCAGTGTTATTGCCGCTGCAATGGAATTATCGAACAGCATCAAGTCTGTTTATCACACGACTATTGTGCATCAGGAAGATAGCAAGATGCTCCAGGTGGAGGATCGCTATGTCAACGCTCAGGCGGTGCCTGAGTATATTCAAATTGATCTTAAACAGACCACGCCAGCGGCCTATTTGTTAGCCAATGTACCCCTGCATAAGGTTGAGCACACAGTGCGAGCCGCCATGCCGAGTAAGACCATTAAAAAGTTATTACAAATGGATGACAATGTACCCTGCTTGATCCTGGATCGACGCACTTGGTCGTCGGGGAATCTTATTTCGGTGGCCCACCTGTACCACTCGGCTCAGTCATTTTCTCTGACTGAGACCATCAACAAAGACAATTGATAAGTTAGTCCATCGGGTAAATAGATTGACCCGCTTTAATGACTGACTGCACTAAATTACCCCCTAACCAATAGGCTAATTCTGCGGGCTGCTTGACGTTCCAGACGGCTAAATCAGACGTTTTACCTATCTGAAGTGAGCCAATATCATTGTCCAACCCCAAGGCCTTAGCGGCATTAATGGTCATGCCATGGATCGCTTCTTGTGGTGTTAGGCCAAAGTCCTGGCATGCCATGACCATCATTAGGCGAGCCGACAGCGCTGGAGAACTGCCTGGGTTTGCATCGGTGGCGATGGCGATGGGTACTTTATGTTCACGCAACAGTGACAGGGGTGGTTTTTGAGTTTCTCTCAGCATATAAAAAGCGCCCGGTAATAGCACGGCCACAGTGCCACTATTAGCCATTGCGATGGCGCCGGCCTCGTCGAGATATTCCAAATGATCTGCCGACAAGGCGCTATATTTTGCAGCCAGCTGCGCACCACCACAGTTGGATAATTGTTCGGCATGTAATTTAACCGGCAAACCTAATGCGGTTGCGGCGGCAAAGACAGCATCAACCTCATCAGCGCTAAACGCTATGCCCTCACAAAAGGCGTCGACGGCGTCAATAAGGCCCTCAGCGTGCAAACTGGGCAGCATTTCATTACAGACTAGGTCAATGTACTCAGAGCGTCGGTCGCGATACTCTGGCGGCAACGAGTGAGCCCCTAAAAAGGTTGTAGTGACACTCAGTGCGGATGATTCGCCCAGTCGCCTAGCAACTCGTAACATTTTCTTTTCATCAGCAGTGGTAAGGCCATAGCCTGATTTTATTTCTACCGTGGTTACGCCATCGGCTAACAGTTGATCAAGCCGGGTGCGAGCAGAGTTCTCCAGTACCTGCTCTGTCGCCGCACGTGTTTGACTCACCGTGCTCATAATGCCGCCACCCTGTTTAGCTATCTGTGCATAAGAGTGTCCCTGCAAGCGCAAATTAAACTCTTCAGCACGGTTGCCGCCAAAGACTAAGTGGGTGTGGCAATCTATTAGGCCAGGTGTAATGCATGCACCGGCCACATCGATGACTTGAGTGGCCATTTCATCCGGGTTTTGCGGCAGATCACTCATTAGGCATAGGTAGCTGATCAACCCATCTTTACAGGCAATCGCAGCTGGACTGATTGTTTCGGGCATGCCTTTTTGTGTAACCACTGTCAGGGTAGCGTTGATCCATAAGCTATCGTGATTCTTCATGAGTAGACTCGTGTCGTTTTAATTGCTAAAAAATGTTGCGCCTGACAGCAGTATAGAATATCTTTGCTTGTATAGACAACATTATACAGGTGCTATCGGGCACTGCTTTTAATTAATAGAGGTTTAAAAATGGCTAAGACAGATTCAGTGGCTGGACCACGGGTGGTAAAAGCGCCCACAGGAACAGAGATGACCGCTAAACATTGGACCACAGAAGCGCCTCTAAGGATGCTCATGAATAATTTGCATCCAGACGTCGCAGAGCGGCCTGAAGACCTCGTCGTTTATGGTGGTATTGGCAAGGCAGCTCGAGATTGGGAAAGTTTCGATAAGATTGTAGAGTGTCTGCGTAACCTTAATGAGGATGAAACCCTGCTAGTCCAAAGCGGCAAGCCGGTCATGGTGGCTAAAACCCACAGCGAGGCTCCTCGCGTATTAATCGCTAATTCTAATTTAGTCCCCCACTGGGCCAATTGGGAGCATTTCAACGAACTCGACCGTAAAGGTCTAGCCATGTATGGGCAGATGACAGCGGGTTCTTGGATATACATTGGTAGTCAGGGGATTGTGCAGGGCACCTATGAGACTTTTGTTGAGATGGGACGTCAACATTACAACGGCGACTTATCCGGTCGTTGGATCTTAACTGCTGGCCTTGGTGGAATGGGTGGTGCTCAACCGCTAGCCGCAACCTTAGCAGGTGCTTGCAGTTTAACGGTCGAGTGCCAAGAGGCTCATATCGATTTTCGGCTCCGCACCGGCTACGTGGACAAGAAAGCCTATAGCTTAGATGAGGCGATGGACATCATTAACACCGCGATTGGTCAGGGAGAAGTATTGTCCGTAGGTCTGCTGGGGAACGCCGCAGAAATTCTGCCAGAAATGGTCGCTCGAGGTATTCGGCCCGATGCAGTCACAGACCAAACGTCTGCTCACGATCCTATCCATGGTTATCTGCCGGTTGGTTGGTCACCTGAAGAGTGGAAAAAGCTACAAATAAGCGACCAAGCTCTGGTTACAGAGCAAGCGCGAAAGTCTATGGCCATTCACGTACAAGCCTTGTTAGATTTTCATGAAATGGGGATTCCGACCTTTGATTATGGCAACAATATTCGTCAAGAAGCACTTAATGCAGGGGTGAAAAATGCCTTTGATTTTCCCGGCTTTGTGCCGGCCTATATTCGACCTTTATTTTGTCGAGGTGTTGGCCCGTTCCGTTGGGTCGCCTTAAGTGGTGACCCAGAAGATATTTACAAAACAGACGCCAAAGTTAAAGAGCTTATTCCAGATGACAAACATCTACATAATTGGTTAGACATGGCGCGCGAGCGTATTAGCTTTCAGGGCTTGCCCGCACGTATTTGTTGGGTGGGCCTAGGGCAGCGTCACCGTTTAGCCATGGCCTTTAATCAAATGGTTGCCAGTGGCGAGCTTAAAGCCCCCATAGTCATAGGTCGTGACCACCTCGATTCAGGGTCAGTTGCAAGCCCAAATAGAGAAACCGAAGCCATGAAAGATGGTTCAGATGCAGTCTCTGACTGGCCCTTACTCAATGCGCTATTAAATACTGCCAGTGGAGCCACCTGGGTGTCTATCCATCATGGTGGTGGCGTTGGCATGGGCTATTCGCAGCACGCAGGTGTCGTTATTGTTGCCGACGGCACACCAGAGGCGGACCGCAGACTTGAGCGTGTTCTGTGGAACGATCCTGCCACGGGTGTTGCCCGTCATGCGGACGCTGGTTATGAAGATGCTGCTGCTTGCGCCGTCGAGAAAGGGCTCAATATACCCATGCTTCGCACCGGCGTTGCCGACTAACATAGTTAACAGGAAGTTGATCAATGACACAGAAAAGTATACCCATCAATCTTGCGCCGGGCGAGGTCAGCCTTGGTGAATTAAGAGACATTTATACCCGCCACGCGCCATTCAATTTAGAGCATGGCGCCTGGGCAAATATTGATGTGAGCTGCAAGGCAGTGGCAGATATCGTCGTAAAAGGCGATGCCGCCTATGGTATTAACACCGGCTTTGGGTTGTTAGCCCAAACACGCATTGCTGACGACCAGCTTGCCTTGTTGCAGCGCAACTTGGTTCTATCCCACTGCACAGGTGTGGGTAAGTTGATCAGGTCGCCAATTGTTAGGCTTATTATTGCGTTAAAAATTGTGAGTCTATCCCATGGTTATTCGGGGGTGCGTCCTGAAGTGGTTCAGCTACTGATAGATCTATACCACCATGACATTATGCCCTGCATTCCAAGCAAAGGTTCTGTCGGAGCCTCTGGCGATCTTGCCCCTTTAGCGCACTTAGCGGCGGCCTTGATTGGCGTCGGCGAGGTTCATTACAAAGGCCAATTAATGGAGGCAGAAAAGGCCCTTAGTGCATGTGGATTAACCGCTGTCGAGTTGGGGCCAAAAGAAGGCTTGGCCTTGCTTAATGGCACGCAAACCTCAACCGCATTGGCTTTGGCAGGTTTATTTGAAGCCGAGAACGTATTTGCCGCCGCCTTGGTGACCGGTGCTTTGTCGGTTGATGCTATGAAGGGTAGCACTGTACCTTTTGATGCCCGGATACACAGTTTAAGGGGTCAGCCAGGACAGAAAATAGTTGCCCAAAAGTACCTACACTTTTTACAGGGTAGTGACATTTTAGAATCTCATGTCGATTGCGGAAAGGTGCAAGATCCCTATTCACTGCGTTGTCAGCCTCAAGTTATGGGCGCCTGTTTAGATATCATCAATAATGCCGCCAAAACACTGCAAATTGAAGCTAACGCAGTGACAGATAATCCATTGGTGTTCGCCGACACCCTGGAGGCATTGTCTGGGGGTAATTTTCATGCCGAACCCGTAGCTTTTGCGGCTGACACCCTCGCTTTAGCGATTGCAGAAATTGGGGCGATCGCAGATCGACGCATTTCTCTTCTGGGTGACCCGCATATGAATGGGGTCTTGCCTGCTTTTGTAGTCTGACACAGTGGGCGT
>JACNKP010000038.1 GCA_014381985.1 SAR92 clade bacterium | reverse complement strand
CTGATTTGATCTAAGGACCCTGTTATGGGTCTTCATCTCGCGCACGGGTTAGTGCGTGAGCCCGAAATTTATCAATCAGGTCACGTTCATGAAAATTTATCTTATTATTGGGGCTCCTGCCCTAGCACTCAGTGCATGCGCTTACGATTCCACGCATTTGCCAGTAGTAACAACACTACAATTGGTCACCAACACGGCAGTTTCATCGTCAATAAATTATCAAGATCCTTTTGCTGGATATATTCACCGCGGCCCAATTGATCCGCGTGATTGGCGAACTGTCAATGAAGAACAAACGGTGGGCAAGTGATGGAAATATCAAAACTCTTAATGGGCTTTGGCTTTGCCCTGACGCTTGGCGCTTGCGCAACAACGGTCCCCGGCGCTTACTTAGAGTCTAAGGCAGGCTTTGCTGATGTGTCGAACCGAACGTCAGCAAGTATCGGAAAGCGGACTGCTTTCGCCCAAACGCAGGCCGAGAATGCTGAGCTTAAGAAGCAAGTACACGGCATGGTATATCGCAAAACTATTTTGATAAATACTGCTGTTCAGGTTGCTTTGCTCAACAACAAAGGGCTGCAAGCATCCTATGCAAACGTTGGCCTTTCTGCTGCAGAGGCATGGCAACAATCAATACCTGAAAACCCTGTTATCTCTATTGGAGTCCTGGGGATTGGGGCCGCCGAGTTAGGCGCATACCGCGCAATTGAAGGCATGATTGCAACGAACATATTAGATGCCAAAACCCGTAAGCAGCGTCTCGCTCTTGCTGATGTCAATTTTCGTAAAGCACAACTGACAGCGGTAAATGATACACTGATCTTGGCCAATCAAACGCGTCAAGCATGGATCAACGCGGTCGCTTCTTCTGAAGCTTCTAGTTACCTAGAACGCGCTATGGCGACGTCTGATGCAGGGTCTGAACTAGCGCGCAAGTTAGGTGAAACAGGCGCGCTTAACAAAGCTGGGCAGGCACGCGAGCATGCTTTTAACGCTGAGCTTGCGGGTCAGTTGGCACAAGCACGTCTTAACGCAACCCGTGCGAAAGAAGACCTTACCAAGTTAATGGGTCTTTGGGGCACGGAAGTGGACTATTACATCCCGAGCACACTGCCTGCGTTACCACTCTCTGTAGAGCAAATTTCGAATATCGAAGGTAAAGCACTTCGTAACCGTTTGGATTTACAAGTTGCCAAGCTGGGCCTGGAAGCACAAGCGGCAGCCTTCGGGTTAACGAGTCAAACGCAACTTTTGACTGATCTGGAAATTATTGCAGGATTTGAATCTGAACGAGAGTATGAAGATGGGAAAAGAAAAACAGAAATCACCCCTCAGGTGGAATTAGAATTTGCAATTCCAATTTATGATACTGGTAAAGCACGTATGCGTAAAGCTGAACTTAAGTATCTCCAGGCAGTCAACATTCTGGCTGAAAGGGCCGTGAACATACGGTCAGAAGCGCGAAGTGCAGAAAACTCCTATCACGCATCTTACAAGATTGCTCTGCATTACCGCGACGTTCTCGTGCCACTACGCCAAACGGTAGAGGAGGAAGGATTGCTGTCTTACAACGGCATGATCACTAACACCTTCGAATTGCTGACTGATGTACGTGAAAAAATTGGAGCATCGTTAGAAGCCGCGAATACGAAACGCCAATTCTATATGGCGCAAGCTGACCTAACTGCTGCGATTTATGGTGGTGGTGCTGGTAGCGGTAGTGCCAATGGAGAAGGAACAACACTTGCCGCAAGTGCCGGCGCAGGACACTGAAAGGACTGATGACATGTTAATAAATAGACGTCAATTAATAGGAGCCGGCGCAGCAGGTGCTGCGCTTGTCTCCACACAAGCTTGGGGCAAGACTACGAACAAAGGTCTTCCCGAGGCGGCCCAAATGGATACTGCCGCGACAGCAATCACGCCACGTCCATCATCGGGGCCAGACTACAATCCGGTCGTAACGTTAAATGGCTGGACCTTGCCGCACAGAATGAACAATGGAGTGAAGGAATTCCACCTAGTTGCAGAACCGGTAGAGCGCGAGTTAGCAGACGGTATGATTGCACATCTGTGGGGATACAACGGTCAGTCGACTGGCCCCACAATTGAGGCGATTGAAGGAGATCGGGTGCGAATTTTTGTCACCAACAGACTACCGGAACACACATCGGTTCACTGGCACGGTATGATTTTGCCATCTGGTATGGATGGGGTAGGTGGTCTGAGTCATCCTGGTATTCCTTCTGGTAAAACTTATGTCTACGAGTTTGACCTGATCAAATCTGGAACCTTTATGTACCACCCACATGCAGATGAAATGGTGCAGATGGCAATGGGAATGATGGGCATGTTTGTCGTTCACCCCAAGGATCCGACTTTCATGCCTGTCGATCGTGACTTCCTGATTATGTTGAATGCTTTCGACATTGATCCTGGGACGTACGTTCCGCGCATCATGACAATGGCGGACTTTAACTTGTGGACATGGAACAGCCGCATTTTTCCTGACATTGATCCGCTTGTTGTGAATAAGGGTGATAAAGTTCGCGTTCGGGTTGGTAACCTGACGATGACGAATCACCCGATTCACATGCACGGGTATGACTTTAAGGTTACCTGTACTGACGGAGGTTGGGTACCTGAAGCCGCGCAATGGCCCGAGGTCAGTATAGATATTCCCGTTGGTGCGATGCGTGCTTACGAATTTGTAGCTGAGCATTTGGGCGACTGGGCGATCCACTGTCACAAATCGCACCACACGATGAATGCGATGGGCCATGATGTGCCTACATTCATTGGCGTAGATAAGAAGCCACTTACCCAAAAGATCCGTAAGTTCCAACCAGAATACATGCCTATGGGCACTGCTGGAATGGCGGATATGGGCACTATGGAAATGCCTCTACCTGACAATACGGTTCCTATGATGACCGGTTGGGGCCCTTATGGGCCGATTGAAATGGGCGGTATGTTCTCCGTTGTGAAGGTACGTGATGGTATCGATGCTGAGGATTACTCAGATCCAGGTTGGTACGTAAACCCCCCGGGTGAACAAGCCTATGAGTGGACCGGTAAGCTCCCTGAGTTTACGTCTAATACCAGTTCCAAAACTTTACTGACACCTAAACTGACGTCGAAGGTCTAAAAGGTTATTAATTTAAACAATCAACCAAAAACAAGGGAAAAATAATGAAAAAACTACTTTTAACAACTGCAGTCATCTTTGCTCTTACTGCGCCTGCTTTCTCGAGTGGCAGTCATTCTGGCAACCATGATGAAGTAACTGCAATAGAAATGTTGATCGGCAAGCCGGGCAACGCCGCTGATGTTACTCGTGTAATCGATGTAACCATGAGAGAAACTGATGATGGTGATATGCTTTTTGAACCTACATCTATTGAAATTTCTGAAGGCGAGACCATTCGTTTTAATGTTATTAACAAAGGTGAACTGGAGCATGAGTTTGTCATTGATACCTTTGAGGGTAATGCAAAGCACAAGAAAATGATGGCGAAACTTGACATGGAACACGACGATCCAAACTCTATCCGTTTGGACGAAGGCAGGTCCGGTGAAGTCATCTGGACGTTTTCCAATGTGGGCACATTTGAGTTTGCATGCCTGATCCCCGGACACTACGAATCTGGCATGCACGGGCCAATTTTAGTAAACATAAAAACGGCACAGGCAGACGTGGAATACTCAACTGGGAAGATCAAGAAAATAAACTCCAAAGCAGGCAAGGTGACGATCATACATGGCCCGTTGGCCAACCTTGATATGCCTGCGATGACAATGGTATTTCGCGCCGATGAGGCTATGATTACCAATATGTCAGAAGGTCAAGACATTGAGTTTATTGCTGATCGCGTAAAGGGCAAACTTACCGTAACTAAGATGAAGTAATATAAATTAGGGTGGGGCAGAAAAAGACACTGCCCTCCCAAACTATAACTGCAACTCAGGGGCATCAATACAGGCTCAAAAACAATATTTTGCTGTCTACTTGAAGAATGTCAGCTAAAAAAAGGAACGACCCAATGCATCTACACAAACTACTGATCGGCTTGGTAACACTATTTTTTGCGACTTCAGGTATGGCCGAAACCTTTGAAGTTAAAATGATGAACAGGGGCAGGACAGGGAAAATGGTATTTGAGCCAGCCTATTTAGCCATTGCGCCAGGTGACACCGTCACCTTTATCCCCGAATCTAAAGGCCACAATGCTGAAACCATCAAGGGCATGATCCCTGCAGGAGTGAAACCCTTCAAAAGCAAGATTGGCAAAGAATTTTCTGTAACTCTGACTGCACAGGGGCTGTATGGGATCAAGTGTATGCCGCATTACAATATTGGTATGGTTGCATTGATACAGGTTGGTGCGGCTAAGAATTTAGATAAAGCTTTAACCGTTAAGCATAAGGGCAAAGCAAAGGCTCGTTTTAAACTGCTGTTTGAGAAAGCAAAATGAGTTGATTGTAAGGCATTGATTTTTAATTATCTTATAAGGTTCTTTGATGGAGAGGTTCGTTAGAAGGCAGATACTTTATCCGGTTGGGTTGTGCGACTACCATACTTTATAATCATTAAATTACATTTTAGGTTTGGAATTAGTGTCTATAAGAATAGTATTTTTCCTAACATTAAAATAATGTTGATAAATTAAGAGAAATTATAATTTTGGTGATGATCTGTAGTCATTAAATCAAACAATCAAATTTATTTTTGTTTGCACTCCATCACCAAAAACATCTTTGTATCTGGTCAACTCAGTTTTTGAACCCATTGCTTTATTAGGATTGTCTGACAATTTGACTGTTTCTTTTCCATTTGCCGCTATCGCTTTGCAAACTAAAGAAAACGGATCTAAAGCCTTGTCTTGTACCAATCCTCTAAAGTCATTTGTCATAAGTGTCCCCCAACCGAAGGCTACTTTAGTTTGATCTTTGAACTTATTATTTAACTCGGTTATTTTTGGCACATCTAGACCATCAGAAAATATAAGCAGTTTTTCCTTGGGATCTTCTCCTCTAGATTGCCACCAATTTATTGCATTTTTTGCACCTTGAGTGGGATCTCCAGAGTCGACCCTAATGCCAGTCCATTTATTCATCCAGGTTGGTGCATTTTTCAAAAATCCTTCTGTTCCAAAAGTGTCTGGTAATATGATTAAAAGGTTACCATCGTGTTCTTCTTGCCAATCTTGAAAAACCTTGTACGGAGCACTCGCAAGTTCTGAATTACTTTTAGCAAGTGCTGCATAAACCATGGGTAATTCATGCGCATTAGTACCAATAGCTTCAACTTCTCGCCTCATCGCAATAAGGCAATTAGAAGTACCTGTGAAACTAGATCCAAGCCCTTCCTGCATTGCTTGCACACACCAATCTTGCCATAGAAATGAGTGTCTTCTACGGGTCCCAAAGTCAGCTATTGATAGTTTAGTCGAATTTTTTTATTGTCTATTTTTCTC
>JACNKP010000011.1 GCA_014381985.1 SAR92 clade bacterium | reverse complement strand
ATGGCCTAGCATAATGTCAGCAGCGGAGAAGTCTCCGATCATATATTCCTTACCTGCAAGTGCCTCATCCACGGGTTCCAATGCCTTTGTCAGCAGCCGCTGCGCTTGCCCCAATGCTGTTTCATCACGACGCTCAGGTGGCAGCAAGACCGTCTGCACAACGATAGTATTTACCGGTGGCATCAGCATGCCTTCGCAGTAGTGAAACCACTGCAAATAGAGCGGAAAATTGGGAGAGTCAATCGCAGGCTTCAGCCCACCATTCTTATGGCGTTCAATAACATATTCGATAATTGCTCCCGATTCATAAATGCTAATGTCACCGTCATCTAGCACGGGAACCCGTCCTAGTGGATGGCGGGCACGATGTTCATCAGACTTGAGGTCTTTCGGATGAAAGTCCATACGGTTCAGTTCGTAGGTTAGCTGCAACTCTTCAAGTAACCAGACAATCCGGCCTGCTCGTGAATTGGGAGCAAAATGCAGTGTTAACATGGCGCTTTTTCCTATGCCGTTAAAGAAGATAAAATACATAGTACAGCAACATTTTATCGTTTGCTGATCTCCGTCAGTTTAAGGCGAAACTTACCGTATTTCCAAGCTCTACCGTCTTGACCGCTGATAACAGAGCTAATATTCTGCCACTGCTTTAAATAACGGGTCATATCCTTATTGATCCCTTCATCTGACTAGTACATAGGTCATCATCTATGACCCTGAATAGCGTTAGCGCCAATCGGGTTTAGGAGGCGGACAATTGCTTCATCCACGACATTTTTTTACAACCTTATTACTCGTGCTGTTTCTCATACCATCGCTGCCCGCTGATGCTGAGGAGATCAAAATAGATGGTGTTTTGGATGAAGCGCTTTGGTCGAGCGCTAGAGAGTGGACAAAATATTTTGAATCGATACCTTTTTCTCTAGCAGAACCCAAGCACGCTCAGAAGGTTCTAATTCTTGAAGACGAAAAAGGCATGTATTTTGGTTTCATTAATGAGCAACCCCGAGAGACGATCCGAGCGAACCAACATCAAAGAGACAATGAAAGGGCGAATGCCGATCGGGCCGGCGTGTCTATCGATTTTGATGGAGACGGCCTAACTGCATACGGCTTCTCGGTTTCTGCCGGTGGGTCGATCAGCGACAGCATCTACAGGAACGAGAATCAAGGCAACACTGATTGGGACGCAGACTGGGATTCTGCTACGCATATTGAAGGAGATGCATGGTTTCTTGAGATGTTCATTCCTTGGAGCATCGCCCCGATGAAAGTCCAAAAAGGAGATATCAGAAAAGTGAAACTCGCTTTATGGCGAATGGTCGTGTCAGAGGGTAGGGTCAATACCTCGATTAAGGGTAATCCCAGACAAGAGAAATTCATGTCGATTTTCAACGACTATGAATTCCAGAATTACAGTGTTTCGAAGTTAGATTTTTTTCCGTTTATTAACGTCACAGAAGATCGCGTCCGCGCGTCACTTGACACAAAAGTGGGTATGGAAGTCTTCTGGAAAATTGATTCCGGCAAACAGCTGAACCTCGCGATTAATCCTGACTTCGGTCAAGTTGAAAGCGATGAGTTGGTGGTCAACTTTTCCTCAAGTGAGACATTTTATTCTGATAAGCGGCCCTTCTTTTCAGAGAATCACTCCCTCTTTGATGTCAAGAATGACGACGTGTTCTATATCATTAATACACGAAGAATAGGGGCTGCTCCTGATTACAATTGCGCTGTTTACACTGGCGAGCTCGAAAAAGTCTGCGAGGCTAACACCGTTGGGGTGACCGACATAGATTATGCGTTGCGCTACACGCAGCAAGGAGAATCCCTCGATTTTGGCTTATTGACCGCATCTGAGGCGGATTCTCCTTACAGCGAAGGCAAGGATTTCTACGCCGTCAGGCTCAATAAGAATTCGGAAAAGTATTCCCTAGGATATTTGGGAACCCACGTAGAGAGGCCTGTCGTAGACCGAGAGGCAACCGTCCACTCGTTAGATCTCACTTATCGACCCACTGACCAATTAAGAATTGAAACGGTGCTGATAGGCTCTAGTATCGAACATGGGTCACGCAGCAGTGGCGCGATAGATAATACCTCCGGTCAGGCTTTTAACTTCGGAATCACGGCATCACCTAAAAAAAATAGATGGCACAATCTCAGCATGTTTTATTTTGATGACCAGGTAGATATTAACGACATGGGCTATCAAATGATCAATAACTGGTCCTACATTAGCAACCAAAACGGATTCCAGTTCACCGAGTTTGATCCAGACTCATTCCTTCTCTCGAGCGAGTTGGGGGTCGCCTTCGGAATTGAAACAAATGGAGACTTCGATACGGCAGGTCGTTCGGTAAAATTTGAATATAAGTCGAATTTCAAAAACACCTCAGCGCTGATGATTAAGAACTTCTATCGCGATGCCGGGAAAGATTTTTGGATCACCCGGAACAACCTAACCGCGCCCTTCATCAAAAAGCCAGCTAACTATGGTACTCAAATTCAATTTATGGGGCCTTCCTCAAACCGATTTAGCTATGGATTAACGGTCGCTCGGGAGAAAGGGTCAGAATGGTTTTCGGCGTTGGGTTTCTCGAAAACTTATACTGCAATGGTCAATTTTACGCCCAGGGATAACCTCAAATTCTCATTGATGTATCAGCACAACGATGAGAAAGATTGGCTCAATTGGATTGAGGATAATCTACTAGGCATCTATGCAAAAAAACAAAGAACGACCGTTGCCTCGATGAATTGGTTTGGTGGTGAAAAGCACGAATTACGGATTAAGGCCCAAATGGTTGCTTTTACGGCGAGAGATCCCAGTGCTTATCTGGGGGATGGCGGCGGCGATTTGACTGCTGTTGATATTGATCTATCACCTTTTAGCTTGAGTGATTTGGCGTTTCAAATTAGATATCGCTATGAAATCCTCCCGTTAGCTTATCTTTATGTAGTGTATTCAAAAGGTGGAAGAATCGTTGAGTCTGATGAAGAAGATAGATTAGACAAACTATATCAACGCCCTTGGAATGACCCACAGGCTGACAATTTTACCGTCAAGCTAAGGTACCGGTTTTAACGACGGCGCGCTGTCATGACGTTGTGTTGTGGTCGTCGAACCGCATTTACCCTGAATTTCAAAAGTAACTTGATTGGTTGGCTAAGAAAAATTCTTGGCCTGTTTTTCTTAATTGAATGAAAAATCTCTGGTTAGTTAATGCGTTACAAGAAACCGGGTAAACAATTTAATATAACCATACCTCACCCAACCAAAACGACCTTTAACTTTACAACCTCTAACCCAGTAAAAATCCCCGACTACCTATACATGTGCAGGGTGGGACCATGTCCACCTGCGTTCTCCGTGAGAGTATGCTGAGCTGCGTAAGTATCCGACCGGATGGCAACTCTGCGAGCTAGTGCTAGGCATCTGTTGCGAGGTTAAGTGTGTGTGATTAAGGCAGAAGCGAATAGCAGCGATGTCTGCAATCTTTGAGCGGGGTTTAAGCCGCTTGTTAATAGATGAAGACGTCGGGAACACTGCTTGCACAGTCTGTTGGCTTGATCGTTATTATTGCGATTTGTTTCCCCTCTTTATCGAAGTAAGCGTGTGTCACAGGTACGTCATTAGATACAAAGAATTTCATTTTTTCGGCAGTACAAACATGATTTCTTATCTCGGATAACATTCGTTGTTTAAATGCGGGCACATGCGGGTCGCTTTCTAACCAATTAATCATCGTGAGGTTGTACCTAAATTGCTTGTTTATTCCAATTGTGGAATCCAAGCGAGCCTCTGAATCTAACATCCTGGGAGCATTTTTAGTATCTTCTTTGGCCATTTCCATCAGTTCTCTTTTTAGAAAAAAATCGTTAACAATAGGAGTACTAGCAATATCCCCAGCAATATTCCCAGCAATATCCACAGCCATATCCTCAGCAATATACGCAGCAAAAACAACAGCTAAGAAAACTGGTATTCCGCCCAATATCTGTAATAGTTTCTTCATGGTGTGAATTTCCTTTTTGCGGTTAGAGCAACATCTGAACTTTCAATAGGCTTTTAAACTCGCTATGTCGCTCGCTTTGTACACCCTAGATGCGAGCGTTCCCGTAAGTTTTAATAAATCAAACAATTTCAATACACATGTGTAGCGGATATCCGACCGGATGGCAACTCTGCGAGCTAGTGCTTGGCATCTGTTGCTAGGTTAAGTGTGTCTGAATCAAGGAGGAGCCTTTCTTGGCACTGCCCTTGCCACGCTTTGCTGGTGTTACGTTGATGCGATGTTTGCTGTTAGGAGCCAGTACACCATGGAATCGAGTGAGGTTAACCCTTGGCTTTGGCACCATCGCCGCTAACTTGGCAATGAAATCTAAGGGCTCGAAAATGACATGTGTAGTGCCATCTCGGTAGAACTTTATTTAAAAAATTGTGTCAGCAAAACAATGCCACCAACCGCCACTAGGCTGTAAAGAAGTATCTTCCACAGTGAGAATTTTCGAGAAGACCAATCTATGCGGTCTTCTCGATTTCTTTGTTTTGATGAGGCTCTAAAGCGCCCGAGATAGAAAAAAACCGCTAGCGACAATAAGGATATACCGCCAAATATAAGGGTATTAGCATCCATTAACGGCTTCTCAGCTTGGCTAATAGCCGAAGCATTTCAAGATATAGCCATATCAGGGTTACCATCAATGAAAAAGCACCGAACCATTCCATATATTTAGGTGCACCCATTTCTGAGCCCTGCTCGATAAAATCAAAGTCTAAAACCAGATTTAATGCGGCAATACCAACAACAAATAGGCTAAAGCCAATACCAAATAAGCCAGTTGAATGAATAAATCCAATACCGCCAGAGCCAAACATATTCATTAGCATGCTAACTAGGTAAAGCATGGCGATACCCATAGTGGCAGATGTCACCATAAGGCGGAAGTTTTCGGTGGGTTTTACGATGCCAGTTTTATACAAGAATAATAACGAGGCCAGTGTTCCAAGGGTAAGCCCTACTGCCTGTATCACAATCCCTGGATACTGGGCTTCAAATATAGCGGATATAGCACCAAGGAATAAGCCCTCAGCGATAGCGTATAACGGGGCTGTTGTACCCGACCATTGTTTTTTAAAAATAGTCACAAGTGCCAATATAAAGCCGATAATAGCTCCGCCCGTTGCCAGTGGCATCACAGTGGCAGGATTGCCGGTTGAGAAGAACATTGACCATGTATAAAAAGCTGAAATAACTACTAGCGCCAACAATATACCTGTCTTGTTAACCGTGCCCTCTAGGGTCATGGTTTGTGCTGGCACATAGTTACTAAAGTTTGCGTCTTTAACTGAATTAGAAAATGTTTCTGCATTTAATGATGGGTTGCCAGAGCGACCAAACATTTCTAAAGCCTTATGATTAGACATAATTATCATCCTATATTTTAACTAGCTTAACTTGCACAATTAACTTACAACCACGTCTTATATGCAACAGCTGAATCTACCCAACGGGGCAAGTCCGTGACCTATTGATTTGTATAGAAAAATATAATAACTGAAGGCGGGAATTTCGTAAGTTTTTGATTTAATTGTATTTAATGGTTGCGCTAAGAAACGTCTGTAACATTGAGACAGCCTAATCTCCTAGAATGAACACGAAGCGAGGCGCTCGGTGGTCACTTAAGTGGTAACTCAGAGGAAAGGTAAGTCATTATTAGATAAAAATGTTATATAAAACAGAGCACAACGAAACGCAACAAAAACAGAAAAT
>JACNKP010000025.1 GCA_014381985.1 SAR92 clade bacterium | reverse complement strand
CTAAAGCATCGAAGACGGGCCGTCCCAAGAGTACTAGCTATCTCCCATTGCTTGCATTATTTCTAGCAGCAAGTTCAATATATCTAGGTAAATACTAATCGCCACGTTAAGGGCAGTGGACCAGTCATTAATCCCAATATCACTAAGCTGCTTTAGTCGATTAAAGTCGTAAACAAGAAACAAAGAAAACAATACAGCGCCACATATTGCTTTGAGACGAATCATTGCACTTGTCATGCCGAAAAATATCCTTCCAAATCCTACCAGGAGTAGTGCACAAAGCCCGAAAAATAGAAATCCTCTCATAAAACTGAAATCTATACCTGAGTACATTCCAACCAGTGCCGCGCAAACTGTTATTAGGCATGTAAGTAAAGTCGCACGCAGCCCATCATTTTCATCCATTTCAAGCATCATCACTCCTAGCAGTGGCGCGAAAGTGATGCTGGATATGGTCATTAGTATCAAGCCAATGGATGTGCTACCTGGAGCCAGGAATACCATCCCAAAAAGACTAATCATCCAAACCCACAAAAATTTATTTAGAAGCGTCTGCTTTTTGGTAGTAGCCTGTTTGTCATCTTCAGTAGACTCTTCGTTGCGATTTTTCAGAGGAGAGCCAGATTCTTTAGGTTTAATTATTGGCGCTTGTTCAATTGGGATAAGGTCCAATTCTCCTCTGCTATTTTTTCGCCCTATAAACTCTATCCCAAAAAATAGCCTTCCCTTCATATATGCTTTTTTAGCAGCAGAAATGAGAAAGAAGCAGCCCACGAATATAATACCCAACTGAGTTGCTAATATAAGCGCAGTTTTAAAATACAGAGAAGTTTCCATTTCCTTCTCACCTCGTTAGAGCAATAGTTAAAAAAAGCAGAGAAATAATCATAGGTAACTCTCTTTATTGATTACCTAATCATAGCTGAATACCCCATCCAGTCAAATCAGGGCTAGATCGAGGTCATACCGACACTTCATAAGTCCTTCTATTCGGTATAGACTCTAAGTCTCTCATTTAGATAAAGTTGAATATGAATAAAATCCTAATCCTCGTATCAGCACTACTGCTCTTTTGGTCTAATGCCTTCAGTCAGTCTAGTGCAATAACGGAAGATGATGCCATTGCAAAACTAGAGGAGTTTTTCTACCTGTTGGATGTTAATCGTTATGAGAAAGAAGTCTTCTCTAGGGTAATCACCAAAGACTTCCAAATCTTTGAGGACGGACTAGACCTTGATAGAAAAACATTCCATGATTTCATATCCGAGGCAACAGGCACCATTGTGGAAACAGAATGGGTGCTTTCAAATTTTAAGGTCACACTCAATATGTATTCTGCTCACATCACCTATTACAACAATGGGGTATTCAAAACCAAGACTAATGAATCCATCTATTCCTACTGGATGGAGAGTGTATACATGGTTGTTGAAAACGGAGAATTAAAACTAAAATTCCTTCAATCAGATTTAATCAACAGAGAAATTAGTTGAGTTAGATATGAATAAAATGCTAATTATCCTTAGTTTTGTTCTTCTTACTTCTTGTGGACCAAAAGACGTTCCTTATAAAAACCTTGTTACCCGACAAGGTATCACCTATGAGATTAACGCCGAAACACCCTTTACTGGTAGTGGGGTCTGGTATTGGAGTGATAATCAATTGGCGTCCAAACAAAACTACAAAGACGGAGAACCAGAAGGGCTTTGGGAGCATTACTATAAAAACGGTCAATTAAAAGACAACGGAAACTTCAAAGATGGAGTATGGGAAGGACTGTGGGAGTATTACTACGAAAATGGTCAAGTACAGGCAAACTATAACTTCAAAGAAGGCTTGCGTGACGGACTTTTGGAAAGATACTACGAGAATGGTCAATTAGAATCTAAAGATTGTTATAAAAATAGTGAAATAACAGATATGTCCTACTGCGAGAAATAATCAGTCATAGCTAAATAGCCCATCCAGTCAAATCAGGGCTAGATCGAGGTGATAAGTTCTTTCCGCTTATAAAAAGAGTTTTTACACACATTAACGCGCGCGATTAACACCTACCAAAACCTAAGGCCTTACAACACTCAACTTGGTTGCAGAGTGACTAACCGCTCACAACACAACTTGTCCTTTTTACGGAGATGATTTCGTCAGCGCCAAGCTCATTAAGTGCATCAACATAACCAGGATGGCTTATAAAGGACATGGCTTTTTCAAATGTCTCAAACTCGGCTACCGCCGCGAATTGCATATCTTTTGCGCCTATTTGAGTTTTTGCGACAGGACCTATAGCAATCATTTTAAATTCGCCACGCTCAATAAGAGCATTCACCTTCGTAACGTATCTATCAAATGCTTCTTGGTCGATAATTTCTTCAACATGATTAATCCAGTATCCTTTTGCCACCGTCTTCATCTCCTATAGATTCTTTATTGATTACCTAAGCATAGCTGAATAGCCCATCCAGTCAAATCAGGGCTAGATCGAGGTGAGAGATATGCAGATTATTGTCGACTCTAGGGCTTTGGAGGATTGATTGAAGCTTTTTGGGTCTCGGTTTCAGTCTCGGTCTTAATCAATGCTTCAGCTCTGGCTTTTTCCACAGCCACGAGCTGATCTATTTCATCAATTATGGCGATCTCTTCTTTCTCTTGGTTAGAGGGGCCGCAAGCAGTTAAGAATACCGCTGTAAGTAAAAGTAATCGTTTCATATCTATCCTATACAGATTGTTATGAACTCTAAGGCTCTGATGGCATCATAGCGGATTGCGAAGTTTGATTGAATCAAGTGAGCCATTTTTTTGGTGAAATTTTATAACCTGCCAGTCATCTCAAATTGAATGTAAATTTATAAATTACGCCCGTTGATTCTTGAACCTGCCCGTCAATCACGCGTGGGTTGTACTTTAATTTTTTAGCGGCTTTAAGTGCCGCCCGCCCAAAACGCCAACCTTCTGGAAACTCCTCTACTAGCACTGGATCGCGAACGGCTCCAGACGTCGTAACCGTTACCGCGATCACCGCATAACCCTGTTTGCCGCGCATTTGCGCTCGGCGTGGGTACTTAGGTTGTGGCACATATACAGGAATATAGTACGGACGTGCTTGATCTGCAGGCTTATCCTCTGCAAATGTGAATGTACAGGCCATAAGCGATAGGATAATACCGATTTTCGACATCATTGATTTCATTGCAGATTTCTTTTTTTTTGAGTTGAGTACTTAATCATAGCTGGATAGCCCATCCAGTCAAATCAGGGTTAGACCGAGGTACCACTCCCGAAAGAGCCTAGTTCTGATACCTATATGGCCGACACAAAAAAGTAGAGGGGATTCTTCTCCTTGATTTACGGCTCGATACCTCTTATGTTGAATATTCTTCGGAAAGAACAACGAAACTGGGGTAAGAACAAAATGAAGCTTAAGGCATATCTAAAAGCTAATAAAAGCAAAATAAAAAGTCATTTGGTGACTATATGGTTTACTTTTCTCGTTTCGTACGTCTGGCTTCATCTAAACCCTAGAACAGATTGCGAAGAGGTTGCGCAAGCAGTCAGCGATGAAAACTGGGAGGAGAATGGCTTCTTAAACTCCCATGAAACAGAGATGGTTAAATCAATGAAAAGAAACGGCGTTAAGGTAAGTTACATGGCCGCTTATGGAAGCTGTAGGAGTTATGAAAATGAACGCACATATAACTTTAACTAAATAATTCCATACAGATTGTTATCTACTCTCTCCGTTTATTGATTACCTAATCACAACTAAATACCCCACCCAGTCAAATCAGGGCTAGGTCGAGGTGAGACGTTATTGAGGTGAAACGTCACTTTCCTCAGCAAAAATCGCGGCCACATAACTATGGAATGGTTCAGCGTACGCTATGTGGTAATCCTTCCAAAATTTTGCATATCCAGCTTTAGTTTGAATTTCATTTCGGTAGTAGGCATCTGAACCCAGCCATAATTGAGGGGGTATAGAGTTGTCTAAGTGCTGGTAATACAGATACTCCCAGCCATTGATTTCCATTAGAGCGTATTGGTTGCAGCGTGATAACACTGCAGGCGAAAGGTCATCGTCGCCAGCTTGACATCGGTCAACCAGAATACTTAACTCAGGATTTTGGACCATCATGGCCCCCGGCCCCTGAGCCAGCATTAAAGCATTATAATGCGCCTGACTCCGCAGCAATCGGTTACTGTCTGACACCTGCATTGCAAGGTAAACTAACGAGACAATAATCGCGATGCCACCGATAAACTCCCCAATGTGGGCTAAGCCTTGAAGGGAAATTCTGTTGTTTCGCATTAGGGTTCCATTTCTTAGTTGTTTAAGTTGAAATCATATATTAATGGTCAAAGCATAACTGAATAACCCATCCAGTCAAATCAGGGCTAGATCGAGGTACCCTTCCCGAAAGAGCCTAGCTCTGATATCTATATGTCCGACACAAAAAAAGGCAGAGGCGATTCCACCTATGCAGATTGTTGTCGACTCAAGGGCTTTATCTCAATAGCCTCAGTACCCGTTATACCAATCTTGATACCAAGTTCAGTACCATCCTTAGCACTGCACCAACAACTGATGAGCTAGGCCGGCATCACGGTGCAAATGAATATCGTCATACTCTTTACTATTGAACATATCCACGAACGCAGTAACCGAAGGGTATTTCATGATCGCCACCATATCCCACTGTAATTCACCATCGCCGATAACCAATGCGTTGGCGCCACTGCCAAAAAGCATTTCTCCACCCAGTTTTTTAACCAGCACAGCTACCTTTGCGCCGTAACGCATATAAGCTTCCTGACCAGAGATTTCTGCATCACTGCCATCTGCATACTCAGCGAATTCTTTGAACTTCAGTAGATTCAACATGTTGATCGGACCGCCTCGGTCTTTTTCTATCAAAGCGGCCATTTGCTCATCACGTGGAGTGATTGTCATTTTCTTTTTCCTATTACGCGTTTTATTACTGATTTTGCTTTTGCAATTCGTCTCGTATCTCTTTAAGCAATTCAGTGTTCTCTTGCTGTCTGGTTACAAAGAAATAGAGAGGGTAAATACCCAGAGTAATAACTGTGAGAATCAAGAAGATTATGAAATTACCAAGACGTGCGGCCATGAAGCTGATCCTTTGATTGTGATGACCCAATCATAACTGAATACCACATCCAGTCAAACCAGGGCTAGATCGAGGTACCCCCCTCCCGAAAGACCCTATTACTGGTATCTATATGTCCGACACAAAAAAGGCAGAGGGGATTCTACCTTTGCAGATTGTTCTGACTGGCGTTTAATAAAGTCGTTTCACTGTTCTTCATAGACAAACCCAGTCGCCGTTAAATAGAATCTATTCCTCTTCGTTATCTTTGTCCTCATGCTCTTTGAGTTTTTCTTGATACTCCTCTTCAGAGAGTTTGTGCCAACCGATACATTTACCAGTTGGGCTTCTTCCGCAACCACATTCCATATTTATCTCCTATATTAATAATTAACTTTTTGGTTTAAATACAAAATATAAAGATACACCAAGCAAGAAAATTTGTATATTTTTAAACAGGCAGGATGTCGTTAACCCCTCAAGATCGCTACTCTGATGCGGGGCGAGGACCACTCGTGCCTCGTGTTCCCAAATTCAATCAGGTTCACTAGCATGCCATCGCAATCTCTGAACAACATGTCACGGTCCTGTTGGATAGGCAGAGTTGACGAATCAATACTACCAATCCTCGAGAGCCTAAAGCAGCGTTATTTTATGCTTCCTTATCAATATCCCATCGCACCAAATTTTTCATTTTCATTCTCTTCAAAAACAGCTTATATTTGCTTTGTTCTTCTTTCCATTCTTCTAACCATTGCTCTCCAGTACGCTCTGCATCAATGAATACAGCATTAGTAATCATCATTGGTATCAAGATAGTTAAATGAACAACCACGCTGGTCACCGTGCTGTAACCTAACCAACCAAAATAGTATGTGGCAATAAAGCCAAAGGTAATACTCCATATCACAAACAGCACTACCATAAAGTACGCTTGTAAACTTTGATCGGGGATATGCCGTAATGGATTAACTTTCACATCCATTATCCTTCTCCAAAGGTGTACCACTAACATTACTGATCTTCTAAAAAGGTTTGGCTTGTCCATATTATTCGTACTCTTTTTTTGTTATTAAGGTAAATTCCACCGCCTAGTATATCTAAAGTAGCTATGACGCTTTTACTCTCTCTAAATCAGCAAAGAGTCATTGCGAGACTTTAGTATTGAGTAAGTACGGTAATTTTCCTGCGACAGGTCACATCTTTTTGAATTTTTCTCATCCGATCATTCAGCGACCCTAAGACACGCTTGAAAAGAAAGCCTTAAAATAAAATAGCTGAATACCCCATCCAGTCAAACTAGGGCTAGATCGAGGTAGAGGTAGAGGTAGAGGTAGATAGATTATCTTGTCTATCTCTAGCCAGCCATGACGAATGTGCGGGTAGAACAAGATACAGTAAGCCAAGAAAAATATAATCCAGCATCTCATTCACTGCTGACCATTCCTGAAGGATGTAATGCCCAAACATAAGGCTCAGCATGAAACCTAACCAAGCGTAGGCGGTATAGTTTTTATATTTATTACTGAGCAGTGCTAGCCCCAAAGTTAACTCTATAAATGGAACCGTCAATAGGAATAAATCAACCATTGAGCTAGGCAAGTTAATACGCAGTTCACCCTGAAACAACTCAGAGTAATAATCAAAAAACGCACCGTTACTAAAAAATTTACTAGACCCTGCTGTAAGTAGAATTACTATCATCGTAATACGAACGACACGTTCCGCATCTTTTAATTTTTGAGTGGAAATCATCTGGAACTCCTTCTACACCTCTTGGTAGCTATTTAATGCCCGTTGGACTAATTGCAGTCAACCATACACCCATCAAACATTCCTATCATAGTACTGAATTAATCTAATAATAGTCGTTTAGTCAAATCAGGGCTAGATCGAGGTACCCCTCCTGAAAGAGCCTAATTCTGATATCTATATGGTCTACACAAAAAAAGGCAGAACCTTTAAGATTCCACCTATGCAGATTGTTTTAACTGGAGTGTCTGCCTGAGGCTTTCGACAAAACACCTATTCCCTTCATAAGTTCTTCTATTACGCATATACTCTAAGTCTCTCATTTAGATAAAGCTGAGTTAGATATGAACATTCTTAATAAATTTACCCCCATCTTCTGTGTGTTAACTTTGTTTCTTTCCATCTCAGCATGCGTAAAGGCTGAAGAAGGGGATATAGGGTTTTGGAAGAGCGAAGATTGTAAAAAAGTTAGTGACGCGGCAGGATTTTTCTTATACACGTCTGGAGAATTATTAAAAACCGCAGACAAAGAAAGAAAAGCAGGAAGCGAGAAAAAATCTGAAAAGTCATATTCAGCGGCATTGTTTTTTTCGGAGTTATCTGGGAATGCGGCAAAGAATTTTGAGGTGTTCTGCAAGAAATAATGTCGCTCACAGGCACCTAGTTTTATAAGCCATTGCAGGCAAGCATTAGTGATTCAGCTTTTAAGGGTCTTTTGCTGTCATCTGGGACTCTACCGTGCCATTTAAGCCCATGCACGGGATACTTTTTTGCGTAAATATAGCTGAATACCCCATCCAGTCAAATCAGGGCTAGATCGAGGTTCCCCCTATGCAGATTGTTGTCGACTCTAGGATTGCAACTTAGCCACTGAAGTGTCGGTAAGTAAGTGCTATTGCTATAGAAATCTATTCTCCCCACATTCCTGCAAATTCATAACAAACGGCCACATCATCGCCCACAACCCATGCATCATGACCTGGCGCTATAGAGTAGGCGTCGCCCGCACTATAGGTCACTTCATTCCCATCATCATGAACACAATAAATTTTACCCGACAAAATAAGTCCTAAATGGCTTGCCTGACAGGTTACTGTTCCTATGACGGGTTTTACGTCAACTGACCACTTCCAACCTGGCTGAAGTGTTAATTTATTGACTCTCTGACCGCGAACATTAACGGACTCGATAAGCGCGTTTGCAAATCTCTTATTTACTTCATCTGCATTATCAAAACTTTTAGCTTCTACTGAAATCACAATTTCTCTCCTTTCATCAAAACGTTAATCATAGCTGAATAGCCAATTCAATCAAAATTTGACTGTATATCAACCCTATGTTGACTTCAATTGAACCCTCACGAATTAGACTGTCAACTATACTTTACTCACAAGTTAAAATAGAACTGGGTACGCAAACCGACATTTTGCGATAGTCAGAATTGTTATTCTCTCCATTTTAGGGTGAAAAATATGATGAAAATAAATTTCTTGGAGGTATTAGTAACGAATACTTTACGGCCTTTTACTCTAGTTGTAGCTGCATTTTTATTGCCAGGTCTGGCTATATCCGCTGATCCCTTAGATAAACTATCGCCTGATCTAAAAGAAGAGCTCGCCTACACCACCGGTGTGCAAGCGTTTATTTATGCTTACCCACTCTTGCATGTGAATCATTTCCGGTACCTGTTCAATGGCGAAAAGTCACCGAAATATAATGGGCCAGCGAACAGCCTGAATCATATTCGTGTACTTGAGTCGGGTAAGAACGCAGCAGCGGCAAGCCCCAATCATGACACTCTATACACTCTGGCCTTTGTCGATCTCACCGAGCCATTTGTGTTTGACGTACCGGCGATGAGTGACCGGTATTACACCATCCAGCTGGCTGATGCCTACGCCACCAACTTCGGTGACATCGGAACCCGGCACAACAAGGGGGCGGCGGGCAAATATATGGTAGTTGGCCCGGACTGGAAGGGCAGAAAACCTTACGGTATAAAGAAAATTTTCCACAGCCCGACTACTTGGGCTATGCCTCTAATTCGAATTCTTGTCGATAATGAAAATGAGCTTGAGCAGATTCATATGATGCAGGATAAGTTCAAATTTAAAAGGCTGGACGGCTCTGATGTAGTCCCCCTTAGTGCCGCGTCGGTGCCGAGTACTCTTGAGCCACTCGCGGCACTACCCTCACTTGACTCCTCCACACCAGCGGATTTTTGGGCCATTATTAATCGTGAATTTACCAGTAACCCACCACCACCGGCAGATAAAGAACTCGTAGATCAATTTGCTGTTGTCGGTATAGGTCCTGGGCAGTCAGTCGATTTGTCTGGGCTCGATCCCGCCATTCAAAAAGGCTTAAATCGAGCAGTAATCACAGGCATGAAGATTGTTACGTCCTTTGCAGATGACATTACTGGGGGTGCGTCAATCAACGGTTGGGGCTACTCGCAGGCAAATATGGGTAGATACGCAACTGACTACCTATATCGGGCTGGCGTGACTCGAATGGGTCTTATGGCTAACGATCCCATAGAGGCGACATATCTGTCACTCTACACAGACTCAAACGGTAAGGCTTTGAGTGGCGCCAATAAATACAGTATCAACTTTGCTGCCGATAATCTCCCTCCTGCCCAAGCGTTTTGGTCTATCACTATGTATGACAGTAAAACCTACAGTCTCGTTGAGAACAGTATGGGTCGGTTTAGCCTTGGCGATCGAAGTCCTGGACTAAGCTTAAACCAAGATAAGTCTCTGACTCTTTATGTTAGCTATGACACCACAGATGAAGAGCATCTACCAAACTGGTTGCCAGCCCCACCTGAGGGTTTCTATCTCATTATGCGTGTTTATATACCAGAAGACTCTGTAGTCCAGCAAACTTGGGCCCCGCCACCACTTGAGTTGACGGCTAATGGAAAAGCTTGGGTTAAGCGTTAGAAATGCCCTCCTGCTGTCGTGTCACTAAAAAAGGGCTACGCATTGCGCAGCCCTTTTCCCGAACTGGTTAACCCAGTCAATTCACCCTAGTTAGTTCACTCGTCTAATTACCGTTTGTTGTTCTACCAAGTCGCCGTTTAGATATAGGGTAGAATCAACGACAGCCAAGTTATCATTGTCTGCATCAACATTCCATCTCATGGAATTTACATAACTGTGGTGCTTGGGATGATAGCCTCCTTCGGATTCATTGAGTGTAACCGCGACAATATCATCCGACACTTCGGTCACTTTGAATACGGGCTGGGTGCCTAGAGAACAATAGTGCTTAACAACTAATTCGCCATCTTTATTATCTGAGTAAGTTGTCAACATCTCTACACCATCTTCAATTAGCTTTTCTGTAATTAGATTACCACCTGAAACTAATTTAAATTCTGATGAAACATCGACTACTGCACCAGTGTATTGCGTTAATTTTCCTTCCCATATACCTAACATCTGTTTCATCTGGTTAAAACCTGCACTATGGGTTACTTCTGGCAACTGAACATCACCTATCGCGAGGACAGTAGATTCTTCATGGTGGGCAGAAAAGGTACTTAAAGAGAACAAAGACGAAGTAATCAAAAGGAACAGTATTTTGTAGTTTTTCATATTATCACCCTTAGTTGAATTTTAAAGCTACATTAATAATCGGTTAGTTGATGACAAAATAGTACTCCTATTCACAGTTAGATGGCAACCATCTCGATCTATGCCCCGCCAAGAAGCTAGAGTAATCGTGTGGGTATCTCAGCGACAAAAAAGAATGATTTCATACGTCATTGCTTGTTAACATGATTTGCATAACTTACATCAAATCAAGGAAACAGAGCATGAGCGAAATCATACTTCACCAATACCAGGGATCCCCGTTCTCCGAAAAAGTTAGAGCTCTGCTAGGCTATAAGAATGCCTCTTACACAATGGTCAATATTCCTGTGATCATGCCAAAGCCAGATTTAATGGCCCTTACTGGGGGATATCGAAAAACACCTGTTATGCAAATTGGCGCCGATATTTATTGTGATTCCGCAATTATTTGCCGTGTTATTGATCGCCTCTACCCTGACAAATCTATTTATCCGCAAAATCAGGAAGCCACGCTTGGGGCCGCAGCCCACTGGGTGGATACCTTCTTTTTTAAAGTGACTGTTGCTATGGCGTTCCAACCTAAATCTCTAGCTCAGAATAAGGCCTTTGCAGATCCCAAGGTAGCGAAAGCCTTTATGGAAGATCGCAGACAGCTAGCTAAGGGCTCCGCTGATATAGGAATGGACCTGTCCATAGCTAAAACTCACTGGTTGATGCATTTAACAAGACTTGAAAATCAACTTGCAACGGCCAACTATCTCGGCGGACAGGCTCCTAATATTTTGGACTTTTCTACCTATCATTGCCTTTGGTTTCTCCATAGTAACGAGGCATTACGAGACGACTTTTCTCCATTTATCCATGTTCTAGCTTGGATTTCGCGTATGGCCAATTTTGGAAATGGCACTATCAAGGAGATATCCGGACCTAAAGCCATTGAAATTGCCCAATCTACCCACGTCACTGCACAGGAAAAATGGCCCGGCATAGACGTTGAAGGCCTGGCATATGGAGACCAGGTTGAAGTGCTACCGATTGATTATGGATTCCAGCCTACGAAGGGCAAGCTACTCTCTGCATCGTTAGAGGAGCTGACCATAGCGCGCACAGACCCTGTGGCCGGAGATGTTGCGGTCCACTTTCCTCGACTGGGGTTTCGTGTCAACAAGCTTTAGTTCACGTAGAGTCCACAGGAGACCAATCTAGGCATACTTCTCACATTTGTAGCTGCAGTGGAATAACGGAAGGGTTTACTGCTACATTAGCCGTCGATAGAAACCAACGCAGAAGGGTTTATGACTAGACAAAATCGAACCATTAATTTATGTGCGACACTTTTGTTTTGTGCGCCCTACTCATTGGCAGTATCCTCAGGGCAGAGAGAGGTTGTACTTAATAACGCAGACGTTGAAGTTGTGCGCCTAACCTACCCCGCTGGCACAGAATCTGGCATGCATACTCATACTTATGACAATCGAGTGGTGTATTTCATTAAAGGTGGGACGCTAATTTTGATACCTGAAGATAGCACGAAACCCAGCACCAAGTTATTAGCAACTGATGGACAGACACTTTTTTTGCCGGCGACCACACACAATGTGAGGAATATCGGGCAAACAGAGATTGTGATTCTAGAAACAGAGCTAAAATAACAAACTACGCCAGATCAGGCAATACGCGCTGCCTACGCCGATTGTTGTTGCCTTTAATTCGCTGTCAACTGTTGTTGAGACGATGCACTCGAGGACCGGTATTACAAAACATGTTTTTTAAACAATGATCAGGTACGGTAATTAGTGATGTCCGATCAAATCCAAGCCGCTGCGGCGTGGTGATGATCCTTTGCGTTTTAGCCAGATGATTCAAAAAGGCCCCCATCATGGAGGCTTTTTGGAACAGATGTGCGCTATAGGCATCTGAGAATGGTGGGCTCGGCAGGAATCGAACCTGCATCTAAGACTTAGGAGGTCCCTATTCTATCCATTGAACTACGAGCCCAGGGTCGCCATTATATTGAATGCAACGCTAATTGATACAACCGATAACTAACGATTCCGCCCTAAAGCGTCATGACTAGTAACCCAATCACCCGCCAACACTGCACTCATCAACGATACCTCACCAGCCAGGACCGTTGCCCCGATGATCTCTGCCAATTTTTTGACTTTACCCGCACCACTACACCCCATCATTTTCAGGCATTCTTGCTGTGTTGGTAGTCCAGTCCCGCCGCCATAAGTTGCCACTATTAGTGAAGGAATGGTGATGGAAAGATAGTAGTTACTGTCGTCATCCAAGTCCGCATACACAATTGCAGCTGAAGATTCAGCCACATTGGCAACGTCTTGCCCAGTAGCAATAAATGTTGCCGTAATACCATTGGCTGAATGGGCTCCCGTATTAATAGATCCTGCTAATAACGCCCCTACCTGGGTGATCGATCTAGCTTTAAACAGAGCCTCTGCGGTAATTCCCATGACCTTTTCTAACAATGCACTGGGGATCACGACTTCAGCAATCACACGCTTTCCCCTTGTGTGCAAAGTATTCAGTTGAGAGTGTTTTTTATCGGTGTCCATCGCGCCTGAGAGCATGTAACGCTTGATCCCAGGATAGTTGTCCTTAATCCACTCACAGGCGACAAACGTCGCTTTACCAACCATGTTCTGGCCCGCAGCATCACCGGTGGTGTAATTAAAACGAAGATAACGCATTCGCGCTGCAGAAAATTGCTGAATATCACGCAACCCCCCAGAGGAGGTTGTACTTTCTGCTTGCTCTGCTATGTCCTCAAAATGCTCCTCTACCCATAGGCCAAATTCACGAGCCTCACGAGCGTCTTCAAAAATAAACACAGGGGCACGCTGCATGGCATCATCAACGACGGTGACTTTGGCCCCTCCGGCCTCACGAAGTAACCTAGCACCTCTATTGTAGCTAGCAACAAGCGTTCCTTCGCTGGTCGCCATGGGTACGTAAAACTCACCAATAGCGTGCTCACCATTAACCTGCAAGGGCCCAACTAAGCCCATAGGCACCTGGGCCACGCCAATAAAGTTTTCTATATTGCCCGCTGTCGTTGACGGGTCAACAGAGTAATGCCCGATATTATCCAGAGAGATGGCTGTTTTCTCGCAGACAAAGTCACGACGCTGTTGGGCCATTGCCTCGGTATAATCGTTTGCACTGTCTCGTGGAATCTTATCTGACATGTAGTTCTCCTTGTTAGACTAACTTGATTGCTTATTGACACCCTGATGCGGTTAAACGTTCAGAATCAAAGCTATGGCTGTAGCGAAAAGCACTCGCCCTTTGACACTATTATCTTCCTGGCCTGTGACGCGCACAAGCTTAGCTTGCGACTAGGGAGTTTTGTCGTCGACGCCAGGCTTTGGTGAGTGATTACTGCCCTATGTAGCACAATATCGATTACAATCCCCCCATGAATATGCTGCTGCTTACAGCCACACTATCTGACAATACTTACAAGGTCTCTGGCCGGCAGCTAGAACATTTGCTAGACGTGCATAAAGCCAAGATTGGTGATTCGTTTAAGGTCGGACATGTCAATGGTTTAATGGGTACTGGCAGCATTGTCCAGCTGGACAATGAACAGGCAATATTAACGCTGGACCTCAGTCTAGACCCACCACCATCGCTACCATTAACTCTGCTACTTGCTTTACCGCGGCCAAAAATGCTGCGTCGAACATTGCAAACGATTGCTGCCATGGGGGTAAAGAACCTATACCTTATTAATTCTAGTCGCGTCGAGAAAAGCTTTTGGCAGTCACCTTTTCTGTCGCCAGATGCAATCGAAGAACAGCTGATTCTAGGGTTAGAGCAAGCAAGAGACACAGTCTTACCCACGGTGCATCTACGCAAATTATTTAAACCTTTCGTCGAAGATGAATTACGGGACCTTATCAACGGAACTACCCCATTGGTGGCTCACCCGAATACCGAAGAAAGCTGCCCAGTGAATACGCCACAAAAAGTTACATTAGCGATTGGACCAGAAGGCGGATTTATACCCTATGAGATCGATAAACTTGTCGACATTGGATTTAAGGCAGTCCACCTAGGCCCTCGAATATTAAGAGTAGAAAATGCCGTGCCCTCAATTATTAGCCGACTTTTCCCAGGCTAAGCAGTCTCTTCTTCAAACATGAGGTACTCACACACATGCATGCCGCTGTCCACATAAGTCGCGTGTGCCCCAACATTGTCAGTTTCAGCGTACAACCTAAAGCCACAGACTGGCGTCTCCTGATCTAAAGCCATAGTCTTAAGCTGCTCATACATGCCACGATAGAGTCCCTGACGACGAAACTGTGGTTTCACATAAACTGATTGAATCCACCAAAATAAGCCATTACGCCAGTCAGACCATTCATATGTCACCATCAAGGTCGCAGCAACCGTACCATTGACCTGGGCAACCAAATAAAAGCCAAATTCTGGGCGCTTAAACAAGCCATTAACACCAAGAATAGCCACCTCGAGATCTAACAACTTATTTTCAGTCTCAAGCGCCATGGCACAGTTGTGTTCAGCTAGTATTAGCGCGTCTGACTCGGCATTAGCAACACGTATATCAACCATTCGTTTTATCCTTATTTTTATAGCAACCGTTAGCGCTTAATTAAAACATCACGCCAGCCAATCCGCCATTGCCTATTTGAAAGTAAGCCCTTAGAGTAGCAACCTTCGAGGATGGCCTCTGTGAGATCTCTCCGGCAACTGCGAGACGTACAAAGTAACAATGAAATCGATTTTTCGCCATGAAATACCCTATAGTTGCAGTAGTATTTTACTGTTCGATTCGATCCGTGACATGCCTGAAGCGATCTGGCTAGACAGCGGCAAACCGACCAGTGATAAAGGAAGCTTAGATATCATTTCTAGCTGCCCTGACGTAATGATAGAAACCTTCGGCAACGACACCACTATCATCAGTGAAAACAGCTCTCGAACGAGCCAGGAAGATCCCTTTTCCCTCGCTAACAAAGTATTAGAGCCTCTTTTACCTATCGAACCGAATCACCAAGACCTACCTTTTGTCGGCGGCATGTTAGGCTACTTTGGCTATGATTTAGGCCGCAGGCTAATCGATATTCCCAGTGTTGCCGCGTCGGTTACGGAACTTCCAGACATGCGCATTGGTCGGTTTTTATGGGCCCTAATTGTTAACCATGACCTAAAGAAAAGTCAGATTATTTTTCATCAAAACTGCTCTGAGGAACTGAAGGCGGATGTTATTAATCGCCTGACCGGGACAACCACCAAGACAAACGTTGGCCCTAACTCTCTATTCAAACTTAACCAAGCTTTTAAGCCAACACTCACGCGAGCTGAATACGCCGAAGCGATTGGTACAATCAAAGATTACATCAGAAGCGGAGACTGCTATCAAACCAATTTTACACAGCATTTTTCTACGTCATATAAAGGCGACCCTTGGGTGGCCTATCTTGCATTGAGAGAGGCGCTCCCCTCTCCTTTCTCAGCCTATTGGAAGTGGCAAGAGCATGCCGTTCTTTGTATATCACCAGAACGATTTTTAAAAGTGTCAAACTGCCCGTCAGGAGACAGACTGCAGGCTGAAACAAAACCCATCAAAGGAACCGTACCAAGAGGCTTGTCGCTCATAGAAGACCAAGAGCGCGCTGCCGCACTTGTTAGCAGCGCTAAAGACCGAGCCGAGAACCTGATGATTGTAGATCTATTGCGAAATGATCTTGGCAAAAACTGTATACCCGGAAGCGTCAAAGTACCTCAGCTATTCGCCGTCGAAAGCTTTGCCAATGTACACCATTTAGTCAGTACCGTGACAGGAGATCTATCTGATAGCAGCAGTCCAATTGATCTACTCCGGGACTGTTTCCCTGGAGGCTCAATAACAGGCGCGCCAAAACGACGAGCCATGGAAATCATAGAGCAGCTTGAACCCGTTCGTCGATCTGTTTATTGCGGCAGTATTGGTTATGTCAGCGCCAACAACAAGATGGACACCAACATTGCTATCAGAACCATGCTTGCCTCAAAGGCAGTCATGCACTGCTGGGGTGGCGGTGGAATCGTGGCAGATTCTGAAGCGGAGAGCGAATTTGAAGAATCGATGGATAAAATAAAACTTCTATTAAAAACGCTTGAAGACTTCACTGCCACTTAATCGATTAACCTACCATTATGTTCTTCGCCCCATTACCTAGACCTTGGCTCTTCGCAGTCAACTGACTAACACATGGCAAGCATTGCACACAAAAAGACTTAACACTTTAATGAAGCCTGAAAATATAGGTAATTTCATGACCATATTAACTAAACATTAAATCTCTATTTAACTGGCCAGGTGGTTTCCACGTAGTAATTAAGTACTACCTTGTTTTCTCCAGCAAGAATAAAATACCCTCGTTAAAGCTTTATGTGCGATAAGCAGTACTTTTGAAGGTTGTCTATCTGGTGGAACCATCACTAGCTGTCATGTAGTTGTCATAAGTCTTAATTATTATTGCTGTTAATGTAACCCCTTTGGAGAGAAAATAATGCTTGATATTACTACTGTCGATTCAACCGCAGCCTTGCTTGACGTGACCAACGATACGTTAGAACACGCATTCAGAAACGGTCTTGAGTCATTTTCAAACGCTTTAGATCAACTGTCTGACCTACAATATGTTTCGCTGCTCACGCTTTTAGACGAATATGCGATAACCACCTGATCTATAATATGATTTCCTACTAACTTTTCTATAGAAATATGGATGCAAAGCGGAGATAATCTATTATCATAGCTTAATTATATTTTTTGTACGTATAGCTCATGGCTCAGTTTAGAATGAATATCGCCCTTATGTGTAAACTATTTATAGAAGCACCTTCGTCCCTTTGGGTAAGTAAGTCGCGGTCTATACGAATCCAAAAGCAAGTTACCAGCATCAAGCTTGAGAGTTATTATTGGACTGTTCTGGAAGAGATAGCAACGCGGGATAGCTTGACCATACCCTTGATGGTGAACAGACTCTATAATGAATCCATAGAGGCCGGGCACGATTTAGGTAATTTCACCTCATTTCTAAGAGTCTGTGCGGTACGTTATCTCGCATTACAAGCAACTGGAGATATACCCTTAGACACAAATATTTCAATCGCATCACTTGACGCTGATAAAATTCTGGCCACTGAAGCAAAGCGCGTTAATCATTAAAGAAACAACTCTGATATGGCGCTCTTAAAAACCCTAGGGCCTTACCACACTGCTGGTAATTTGGACTGCAACTGCACCTGTCAGCCCTTACGCCAATCCAAATCAACAATGTCACCCTTTTCATTGAGTGCAGGATAGGGTAGATCATGTTTTTGGCAGTATTTTGCCACCAGCGGCTGGGTCCATTCAAACAAGGTTTTTGTGTATGACTCCTCAGACATCTGGCGACTCTCATAGAGACCTGCAGCTTCACGTTGACCCCTAGCCTCAGCAAGAATAATCGCGCAGGCGACACCCACATTAAATGACTCAACCATACCAAGCATGGGCACGGTAACGCAATGATCTATATGGGGGTATGCGGCATCACTAATCCCATATTTTTCTGCACCCAATAACACCGCTGTAGGCTTGGTGTAATCTACCTCCCTATAATCCAGTGTATTCCCTGAGGTATCTGCCGCAATTATCTGGTAATTGTTGTTTTTAAGCTGTGTTAGAGGCTCATCAACGTTTCTGTAAATGCGCGTATCTACCCACTTGTGGGTGCCCATTGTCGTGCCGGTATGCGCTCTAAAGGTCGCTTCATCGTACACCGAATGCAAGGCTGCTATTCCCACGGCGTCGCAGGTACGAATAATTGCAGACAAGTTTTGCCCCTTGTGCACCTGATCCGTGACCACGGTGAAGTCAGGCTGACGGTGATTAAGCACGGCTATAGCTCTGGAAAAACGCTCTGGGGTCACTGTTTGTAGGCCTTAGCAACTTCTTCTGCAATTAAAGCAATGCCCTTGCGCACGGTACCCCCGTCTTGAGCATAGGATACTCGAATGCATTCCTGCTGATGCCGCCACGCCTTGTCCATACCTGGAAAGAAATTATGCCCAGGCACTACCAACACCCCTCTTCGCTTGAGCCTCTCATAAAGCTCTTGACTGCTAATAGGCAACCCATCAAACCACAACCATAAAAATATAGCGCCTTCAGGTTTATGAATACGATATGGCACATCGCCAAACGATTCTTTAAACCATTTGACCGCCTGTGTGGCACGTTGCTGATAGAATGGCTTGATCAGTTTTCGGCTTAACGACAAGATCTCACCTGTCCTAAACAGCTCACGGGCAATAGTCGGACCAAAGTTTCCACAGGCAAGACTGACCACTGTGTTTGCGTTGCTAAAAGCCTGAATAACATCTTCTCTGGCCACCACAATACCTGTCCTGACGCCAGGCAGACCAAGCTTTGACAGGCTCAGAACCAATACCGTATTTTGATTCCAGTGAGGTTTGGCCTCATTAAACAAGATACCCGGAAACGGCAAGCCGTAAGCACCATCAATAATTAAAGGAATGTCAGCTGCTTGAGCAATCTCATCAAGGTGTTCAACCTCATCGTCGGTAAGGACATTACCGGTAGGATTGGTTGGCCTAGAAACACACATAGCCGCTGTTTTTTCAGTGACCTGTAGTTTTGAAAAATCGACGTGATACTTAAACATGCGCTCATCAAGCAACTCTATTTCAGGTCGAGTTGCGGTGAAAAACTGTTCCGACAAGCCAATGTCAGTATACCCAATGTATTCTGGCGCCAAAGGCAAATGGATAGAGCGATGCGTGCCATCACTCATCGTCCCCGCTAGCATGTTGTATAAAATAAAAAACGCCGGTTGACTGCCGTTAGAGATAGCAATGTTCCGCTCAGAAACGTCCCAGCCAAATTCCTTGCGAAGTAAACTAGCAATCTGGTTAAGGAATAATTTATCGCCTTGCGGGGACTGGTAGATTCCCATTAGGCTATGTAACTGCTGAGGGTCTTGAAGAACTGCTTCGAGTCGCTTCTTAAAGATAGCCTCTGCCTCCGGAATACGGCCAGGATTGCCGCCACCCATAAAAATCATATCCGGATTTTCATTAAGCGCTGTACCGAGGTCGTCCATCAGCTCAACAATGCCTGTCGAAGCTGAAAACTTGTCTCCAAATGCAGATAACTTCAATGCTTACTCCTTAATCTCGCCTCTTCTGACGACCATATTAATCCATATTACGGAAGGTAAAATTTATTCTGGGCCCAACAACATTCTTATCTTTGGCGATGCTATGGTGCCAATGCTCTTGAATACCTGACCCCATCATCATTAGGGAGCCGTGAGGTAAGTTTATGTTTAACCTTTCTTTCGTCGTTTTATGACGCAACAAGAAAGCTCGCTCTTGACCCAAACTGACTGACGCTATAATCGGCTCTGACCCTAACTCACGCTCGTCATCAGCATGCCAATCAACGCTATCTTGGCCGTCACGGTAGTAATTAACCAGCGTCCTGTTAAAACAATTGCCAGTCTGGCGCTCTACCCTGCGTCGGAGCGTCTCCATCCAAGGAGGAAAAGCTACCGCTTGTAACTTAATACGTGAATAAGTATAGCTAGTGGTAGGGTCGCCATACCAATTTTGTAATCTTGGGATAGGGATCGATTTGCCCGCTATATGAATATTATCCTGTCGCCAAGCGACCTGATCAATAGCAATGGCAAGTAGATCATCGGCTTCAGTGGACCCCAACCAACTAGGCCAAAACGTGATTTCACTCTGGCGGTCTGGACTCAATTGAAGCGGAATAACCTGCTGTTCAAAAAGATCCATAGATGCGCGGTTCCACCTCTAAGACAATGCCAAATCTTACCTTTACAGCAACTTGAATCTCTTTTGCTAGGGCTAGAACCTCTCTGGCACTGTCGTTATCGCCCTCATTACTGTAATTCACTAACACTAGAGCCTGCTTGTCATGCACACCAACATTCCCTCGGCGCACACCGCGAAATTGACACTGATCAATCAACCACGCCGCTGGGACCTTCACTGACCCATCCGTCTGAGGATAAAAAGGAACCTCGACGTTGCCATCGACCGCCTGTACATGGGCCAAAGCTGACCGAGCAATGACCGGATTCTTGAAAAAGCTACCAACATTAGCCAACTCATTCGGATCAGGTAGTTTTTCACGCCGTATTTTACACACTGCATTAGAGACCAACTGGGGTGTAGGGTCTTTATCTAGCGCCACAAAATAAGCATTCAGAGCAGGATAATCAATATTTATATTGGGTTCAGTTGATAAGCGCAACGTTAGATGAGTAATAATGCATTTATCTTTCAATGATTGCTTAAAAACGCTATCTCGATAGGAAAACTGGCAAGCTTCACGATCCAACTCTGAGCATGTGCCCGAGTGAATATCGACAACCTGTAATGAGACGAGTCGGCTAGAGAGCTCTACGCCGTAGGCACCTATATTTTGGATTGCCGCTGCCCCCATATTACCTGGAATTAATGACAGGTTCTCTAGACCGTACCAGCCCCTGTCTAGGCACATAAGCACCATGTCATGCCAGTTCTCACCTGCGGCAAAGGTCACATCAACATATTCAGTGGAAACGCCCTGTGACACAACAGACTCCCACCCTTTTAATCCTAAATGCACAACCAGCCCGCTTAAGTTACTCGCAAGTACGACATTACTACCCGCCCCCAAAGGGGTAACGGCTAAATTATGCTTTCTGGCAAAAGACAGCGCTTTTTGCACTTCATCAACCGTTGATACAGAACAAAAATACTCTGCTGTTGAAGCCAAAGCCATGGTGTTCATGGTCAGCAACGACTTTTTTGTCTCGATCTGCAGATCGCCCATCTAAAGAATCATCCTCGGACGTTACCTGATTGGTGCAACTGAGCCTTGATACGCTCCAAAAGCCCTAGTGAGGCATCCTCGATCAAGTCGAGCACTAACTCAAAACCGTCTGCACCCCCTAAGTACGGATCTGGTACTTCGGTGTAGTCTGAATGCCGCTCTTTACCGGTATAATCTAGAAAAAGCTTAAGCTCTCCAGAAAAACCGCTAGGGCACATAACCTGCAAATTGCCCAGGTTGCTGTTATCCATAGCAACAATGTAGTCAAAATGAGCAAAATCAGAGGGCGTTACTAGGCGTGCGCGTAAATCGGATAGGTCATAACCTCTTTCGGCGGCGGTTGCCGTTGAACGCGCATCTGGAGCGCGGCCTAGGTGCCAATCGCCTGTGCCAGCACTGTCGACCTGTATTTTGCTATCAAGTCCCTGAGCAATCACGATCTGCCGAAATACCGCATGCGCTGTAGGTGACCGGCAAATATTCCCAAGACACACAAATAAAACGGATAGTTTGCTCATACTCTGTGATCTGCCTGCATTATTAATATTATGTAAGTTGTAAGGTATATCCTATAAGATACTGTTTAATATAATTTTATACTAAGATAATAGCAATGCGGTAGCCTCTAGATCCTGCTCTGTGTCAATGCCGCCAGGCACTTGTTCAATGGCATCTTCCACATGAATCGCCACGTCATTCCACAAGAATCGCAACTGCTCCAACGACTCGGATCGCTCGGTTGGTGCAACCGGCCATGCAACAAACGCATTCAACTGACTGACCCTATAGGCATAGATGCCAATATGCCGTCTAGGAGAGACTGCGGATGCCATGTTATTACTATCGTCCTGAGCACCGTCTCTAGGCCAGGGGATTGACGCACGACTAAAGTAATTGGCCATCCCTTGATTGTTAGCGACCACTTTAACGACATTGGGGTCCCTAAACGCCATAATGTCAGTAATTGGCTCTGAGAGTGTCGATACACCCGCCGAAGGATTACTGGCAAGGTTGTTGGCCACTTGATCGATCACAGCCGGCGGTATCAGTGGCTCATCGCCCTGCACGTTAACTACCAGCTGATCACCCTTAAGCGCCAATATATTCGCCACTTCCTGCAATCTATCGGTGCCAGACACATGATCGTCTCTGGTCATACATACCTCAGCACCAAAGTCGCTAGCAGCCTGCTTAATCCGCTCATCGTCAGTTGCAATAATCACCCGCGATGCACCGCTCTTACTAGCCTGCTGCCAAACACGGTGAATCATGCTGGTGCCAGCAATATCTTTGAGCGGCTTGCCCGGCAAGCGCGTGGACTCGTAGCGGGCAGGGATTATGACGATAAAGGGCATACAAAGTACTCTTAGGGTTATAGCTTCATTATATGACTAACTTATGTAGCCGTGATAGTCAGACCTGCTTGTTGGGTAAGACTATGAACAAAATCATCTGAAATAGACATTTCTACTTCCAACACCCACAGATTCTCAGGGATGACACCACTGTATTTAACCGCATCTTTCGAGGTAATAATGACAGGTAAGTCATCACCAAACGTGAGGTCATCACTACTTAGGTGGTGATGGTCATTGACCGAACACAAAATAACCTCAAACCCCAGCGCGGTGAGTGTTTGAGCAAATCTCTCGGGGTGGCCAATACCGCAAACAGCATGTACCTTTTTGCCGCCCTCCCACAGATCAACTGGGGCTATTATATTGCTGGCTATATGACGCAAACCTAAAGCCTGCAATTCAACGTGGTGCGCCCCTACCAAGTCTAGCTCTGTCGCAATGTCAGCCCCAGAGCCATTAAGCACCACAAAATCTACCTGACTTAGGCGGCTAGGACTCTCACGCAAAGGGCCCGACGGCAACAGGCGCCCGTTACCTAGGCCTCGCGCAGTATCTACCACTGCGATCTCAATATCTCTATATAAACGGTAATGCTGTAAGCCATCATCACTAAGAACGATGTCACAGGGAGTCTCATGCAATAAAAATTCAACTGCTCTCACACGATCGGGATCTACCACTACGGGGCATCCACACGATCGTGCTATCAAAAGGGGTTCATCGCCGCTTTGGTCTACGGGCGTTTGACTCGTGACGAGCAATGGATAGGCATTAGCAGCACCGCCATAACCACGACTGACAACGCCAGCTATATAGCCACGCTTATTGAGTGCGTTAACTAACGCTATAATCAACGGCGTCTTGCCGCTACCGCCAACAGAAATGTTACCCACCACCGCGACAGGCACCGAAAAACGCTTACCTTGATACAAGCACTGCAGAACCTTCCTTCTAACGGCAGATATAAGACTAAACAGCCAAGAGAGTGGCGCTAACAACAATAGCAATGAGCTATTACTGTAACAGGCATTTAGCCATCTCTTTTCAACCGACAAAGCTAGCCCCCAGACTCATCAAACTGATTTCGATATAGCTTAGCGTAGCGACCCTTATTACCCAGTAGTTGCTCATGGGTCCCCTGCTCAATAATGAGTCCTTTTTCCAGCACTAAGATGCGATCGGCCTTTTCAACGGTACTCAGCCGATGAGCGATAACAAAGGTTGTGCGGCCCTTCATCAGCTGATCTAAGGCCGCCTGAATATGGCGCTCTGAATCTGTATCCAAAGCTGAAGTTGCTTCATCAAGAATAAGGATTGGCGCGTTCTTAAGCACTGCACGCGCTATGGCTATCCGCTGCCTTTGACCACCGGAGAGCATCACGCCGTCATCCCCTATGTGAGTATCATAACCATCAGGCAAATCTTCAATAAACTCATCGGCATTGGCTATTTTAGCTGCCGCTCGCACCTGATCAACAGACCTATCCTTTAATTCGCCATAGGCGATGTTGTTAAAAATAGTGTCGTTAAACAAAGTAACGTTTTGACTCACGATTCCAATATGTTTTCTTAAATTAGTGAGCGCAAATTCATTAACGTCAACGCCATCAAGCAGGATCTGCCCCTCTTTATGGTTATAAAAACGAGGAATCAAACTCACTAATGACGTCTTACCGCTACCTGAAGACCCCACCAGAGCGATGGTCTCTCCAGGACTAACCTTGAGATTAATCTCTTTAAGGGCCTCTTTCTTGGTTCCCTTATAGGTGAAACTGACATTAAAGAACTCAAATCCGCCCGTAACCGCTTCTGTCTCGAAAGTGCCCTGGTCCGTTTCAGCGTCTGAATCAAGAATTTCAAAGATCGACTCTGCGGCCGCAATACCGCGCTGAATATCACTATTAACCTCTGTAAGCTGGCGAATAGGCTTAATCAGTACACCTGAAGCGACAATAAAGGCAATAAAGCTACCGGTAGTCATGGTGTTGAGAATAATCGGATTGAGCATAAACCCAGTGACACCGGCAAAGGCAAAAGAAACAATCAGAATAATTAGCGGGTTACTCAATGCGCCGGTAAATGCCATTTTCATGTTCTGCCGCCGATTATCATGACTGGCATTACTCATCCGGTTACGCTCAGTCTTGACAGCACCAAACATTCGAACCTCTTGATAGCCCTGCACAGCCTCTTGCGTCACGTGGGTCACATCACCCATCGCTGACAAAATATTTTTACTAATTAGCCTAAAGCGCTTGCTTACCTTGGTAACGATCAGTCCAATAATGGGTAATACCGCTATAAAGAACAGAGTCAGTATCCAATTCACATACAACAGATACCCCATTAATAGAATCACTAAACTGCCCTGCTGTATGACAGTCTTAATCGCTTTGGTACCTGCCTCTGTCACCTGCTGCACATTAAAGGTAACCACCGACACCAAATTTCCGGACATTGACTGGTCAAAAAACTTAAATGGCAGCAGTAAATAGCGGTTAAACAGGTCCGTTCGCAACGCATGCACTAGGTAATTTGCTACATAGGCAATGAAATAGGTGCCAATCAGATAGCCAACACCTCTCACCGCACTAATCATAATTAAAAATAGCGGTATGACTAGCCAGCTTTCATTGACTAATTCATCGCCAAATAGTCCTTGCGCAATACCGCCGATAACCCCTGACTTGGACGCAGCCGCAGAATCAGCCGCAGACCCAGTTAGAACAGCTACTGTGTCCGTGATGTAGCGCAACAGGTCGATAAAGGCGATTTCGGCAAGAGAATGCAACAGCAAACCGAATACGGCGATTAAAAACGGAAACCAGTAGCGCGCCACATAACCAAGTAGCCTTAGATAGGTTTTTGTTCCTGAGGTACTAGTGGATTCAGACATTCTGAGATAGTTCTCCCATCATGGGTCGATATACGCCATTGGCAGGCGTTAAATAGGCCCAAAGAAGCCCTTGTGGCCTCTGGGTGTAGCCTTTCACAGTATTACTCGACACTGTTGTCATTATTTAGAACTCTGTCATTAATCTTGAACTGTTCGCCCTCTTCGGGCCACAACGGCTATAACAGCGCCAATTAAACCATAACAATGGCCCGCAGGTCATACTTGCCCGTATATTTATAGTACACAGTGTAAATTAGCTGAAATTGCCAATCACTAGGCCCCACTGCTTACACCGGACTATTTTTCGACCTACAACCTAAAATCAACCGCAGAAAAGATTACCGCCACCAGACAGCGCATGATAGGCAACTAAACCCCACCCTTTCTCTTTGGCCCTCAATCACTAAGTCACCCTCATTAGGCCAGGTGAACGTAATAGCACCCAACTCCGACGTCTTCCATATTGAGCTTTGCACGTCTCGGTACCGATTAACAACCTCTTGGTGGGGGTGACCGAAGTGATGCCGAAAGCCGCTAGAAAATATGACATGCTTGGGTTTCGTTGCGGCAACAAAACCTCGAAGTGATGAAGTTTTACTGCCGTGATGCGGTGCCACAAGCGCGGTAATCGGTGTATCAGGCAAGGCGCCAGCCTTAAGAATCAATCGCTCAGCCCCGGCCTCTATGTCTCCAGAGAGTAGAATCTTCTGGTCACCCCAGCTCAACAATAAAACACAGGAGCTATCATTACCCTCTTTAGGGCCCATTTTTGACGGCCAAATCACATCAATATGCAGCGTCTCCATGCCTGACAACTGCCACTGCCAGCTTTGACCCGCAAGACACGTCTGATATCTTACTTGTTTATCTGATACGGACACGCGCGCAGTTCGAGCAGAACCCAAAAACCCTGGTCCCAACAAGTATTTGTCGATAGTCACAACATCAGAGAGTGAATCAAGTCCACCGCTATGATCAGAGTCCTCATGACTCACTATAACTAAATCGACACGACGTCGCCCCCGATGCCATAGATAGGGTGCAATAATGCTGCTGCCGGCGCTAAACTGTTCGCTGTATTTGGGGCCAGTATCATAAACAAGAGTCTTGCTAGGCGTCTCGATGACAATGGCCAACCCCTGCCCTACGTCAAGCACAGTCATCCTCAACACCATCTCTTGACTAGGCGCTAACAGAGCCACGGTAATTGGAAGCACGCAAAGGCCTTTATGCAAACGCGGCAACGGCAGAATGATAGCGACTGCACCGACCAACAAACCCGCAACAATGCTGCTACTGAAGCCAACAGGCAGCGTCAAGAACCCATAGTCTGATGGAATAATGTTGAGAATGCCCCACATAGTAGAAACAGACCAATCTGCTAACCTCCATAGCCAATTAGACAAACCGAGGCTCACCGGAATAAAGAGCACCCCAATGAGGGCAATTGGAATAGTGACAAATGACACCCATGGAACTGCTAAGAGATTAATAATTGGGGCTAACCACGAAAATTTACCAATGAAGATTAAAAGCGGTATCGACATAACAACAAGAAGGGCTAGCTGCGCCGATAAGGCTTTGGGGAAATCGACACCCTTAGACTTAGGGTGCCATGGGTAAAAATGCCAAACTAATGTGGTAACGGCAATAAACGAGAGCCAAAATCCAGCGCTTAAGATCGCAAGGGGCTGGCTTATCGCAATAAGTACGCAAGCCCAGCATAAACAAACTACCGCCGAGACACGCCGACGCATTAGCTTAGCCGACATGATCACTAAAACAACGATAAGCGCCCTTTGTGTTGGCAATGTAAATCCCGCCAACACGCTATAGGTAAATGCCGCAACAATGGCTAACACCGGTGGTGACCACAGAATCAGTTTATGCGGCACATGCTGGAGCGATAACCGCAGCGTCACCATGTAGAGAAACCGCCCCAAAGCCTTGCCAAGCAGAAATCCAAATCCAGCAATCAAACCAATATGCAGCCCTGAGATCACTAACAAATGAACGATACCGAGACGAGCGAAATCGTCCCACCAAGGCTTAAGTGGCTCGCGATCGCCTATTGTTAGCGCTGTTATTATCGCGCCACCGAAAGCGGTCAATTCGGCCTCTTTGATCCGAAGCTTTATCTGATTCCTAAGCCCGTTAGTATAAGACTCTATTCTAGAGACCAAGTTAACCGGCTTATCCGCCAAACGATAACTCGCTTGCGCATCTCTAATATAACCCTGCGCCGAGTATCCCTTTTGTAGCAACCAGCTTTGATAATCAAAGCCACCTGGGTTAAGCATGCCCCGTAGCGGTCGAAGTCTTACTACAAACTGCCAGCGATCACCAACATCAATCTCTAGATTATGCTTTGGGTGAGCTGAGACATAGTCATTGAGCAAAACTAGCTTTAGAGGCACAGAATCATCCGGATGACCAACTTCGTGGGCCGAGTCGACCAGCAAAGCAAAACGTACACGTTCATCACTCTCGCTTAAAATCTGCTGAACTCGGCCAGTGACTCTAAAATCATGTTTATCCAGCCGATCTGGCAGTTGATGATGTAATGCTTGGTGCCCCGAGAAGACTCCCCAACAGCTACCCCACGCCATAAAAACAAATAATGTGACACCTTGCTTTATACGGGCAGAGATACCAGAACAGAGGTGACAGGCCGCTACCCAGACGAGAGTAGCCAATAAAATAAAGAGGCAATAGAGAAAGATATCTGGTAAATGCGGATACCACGCAACAGAAAAGATACCAATGCTTATCCCTAGCAAATAAATCATACGAATCCCTGTTTTCAGGCAACGTCTATAATGTTACCGTCTTACAACGCGTGGGACTGTGATCTAGTGCAGTCAGATGTGTAAAACAAACATTAGCCAATGGTGTGTATGCAGTAATGAAAAACCTATTAATTGTTTACCACAGCCAAAGCGGCGGCACTATGCGTATGGCGGAAGCCGTGCATGAGGGGTGTCAGCGTGAGGAAGATGTTGAAACGCGCTTTATAACGGCTTTTGATGCCGATTTGAGCGACTTGCGCTGGGCTGATGGCATTCTCTTTGGGACGCCTGAGAACTTTGGCTATATGAGCGGCGCTTTGAAAGACTTTTTTGATCGTACCTTCTATCCCGCTGAACCTTATCAACTGAACCTGCCCTATGGCATTTTTGTCAGCTCTGGCAATGATGGTACCGGTGCTGTTCGTGAAGTAGACCGTATTGTTAAAGGCTATCCGTTGCGTAAGGTGTGCGAACCACTGATCATCGTTGGGGGCTTCAAAAATGAGCACCAAGAACAGTGTGAAGATTTTGGTCAGGGTATGGCTGCTGGGTTAGCCTTAGGTATTTTTTAAAAAATCGCCACCGTCCTGGAGTAGGCAGTAATTTGCACGGGTAGAATCTATTACCCCGACCTAGCGGCACCTAGACCTATGAGCACACAGATCGCAAAAGTCATCTCTTTTTAAATAGTTTTCATTGTGTGAAACATATTCAGCAGTTGTGGATATATTAGAGTGATTCATGAGTGTTTTGAGAGCAACAATGTCCACTCCAGAGCATAGGATATTGGTTGCAAAGCTTCTTCGGCCGGAATGGCTCGATGCGCCATCAAACCCCGCGGAGCCATAAAGCTTCAGCATCAGATGAGAAAGGCTGTTAGAAGTGAACCCATTGCCCTTCTGTGAAACAAATAGAGCCTCTATTGGACGCCCACTCGGTCTGACACTTATATATTCTTTTATTGCCTGGCGAAGCTCTGGATGGTTTATGTAGGCAGCATAGTTCTTACCACCCTTCACAATAGAACTATGTAGATTTACTACTTCCTTCACTTTACCACTTGTATCAATAACGTCATTTAAACGAAGACCCGCAACGGTGCCAATGCGCAAGCCCGCGCGGTAAGTAAATAGGTAGATTGCTGTGTTTCGCTCCGAATGGCGCGAGTTAGAGAGATATTCAAGCATAGTCTTATGCTGTGCCTGGTCTAGGGTTGCCGCTTTTCCTTGATTGCTCATAATAATAAACCGATTCAATGGGTTAGCAGATAAGGACATAATTTCCTGTTTTCATGTTGTTATTATAACATCTTCTCTCTATAAAAAAGTGACTTATTTAA
>JACNKP010000035.1 GCA_014381985.1 SAR92 clade bacterium | reverse complement strand
GCCTAGCAGCACTATCAGCTGCCTGCGGCATCGGAACGTAACCATCAATGAGGACCACGTGGCTAACTCGATCAGGAAAAGTGCCAGCGATAAGGCCTGATATGATTGCGCCACGAGAGTGACCAATAATTGCGAACCGATCCCAACCCATTTGATCCGCCACGGCCATCACTTCGCCAACATCCATCCAGATGTCATAAGTCGCATCAACTGAGCGGTGGCTACTTAAACCATGCCCCGCCAAGTCTAGAGCTACCACGTTAAGATTATCCATAAACGGTAACATTCGATCAAAGGTTGCCGCGTTATCTAACCAACCATGCAGAGCGATCACTGGCAACGAGCCCGATCTTCCCCACTCTTTGGCTTTTAGAGTCAAGCCATTAGTTTCAAACGATCTTTCTCTGACAAATTCAATCGACATAATACATCCAGTTAATTACGGCTAGTTTCGCCGCCATCATCACAGCAAAGCCGCTGAGAGGTTAAATTAGTGGCCATTTGCTCTTGATCAACTGCTCTGAAACTGACCAAGTTTGGACATCTAGTCGATCAGAAAGATCCGCTATTAATTTACGTTCTTGAGTCATTCCCAATACGCAAAACCATTTCCACGCGGCATTAAATCATCTAACCAAGTAATTTCAAGATAATATTACTCGTTGCTGGCCGGTTTTCACCAAATCACACTGATTACCCTAAGAATTCACATGGGCTAGTTATAGTTATGCATGCATAGAGGAAGACGGTAACGCTAACCTTACTTACCCTTTTTAGGTTTTGCCTCGTCTTCATTATCGGCATCCTCGCTAGCCACAAATGAAGGAATACTGCTATCACTTAATTCATCAGAATCTTCCTGCGTGTCCACTACATCCTCTGTTTCGACAGATGCCGAGGAATACCCCGAAGTCGGTTCAGCGACGGGCCATTCATCAAAGGGGAAAGGCTTGGACTCGGCATTAAAGGTTAAAAACATAATAGTTTGGTAAACCCATTTACCCAATCCTTGACCCAAATTTCGCAAATTGTCGTTATCTTTCCCAGTCACTAGTACAAATAAAAACTGAGCAAGTACAATCAGAGAAATAACCGAACGTCCGGCCATAAGCAGGACGCTAAATAGAACCATATAGGCTAATCTAACCCAGGTATTAGTATTTTTCACATGCATTTCGTTATCCGCCATTTGATTTCACCATGAATTCAACATCCTGTTTTTGATCCGCAAGCATCATTTCGCGCAACGATTCTTTAATTGGCCGCTGTTTGAATAAAGTAGCATATAAAGCCGAGGCTAGGGGCATATATAACCCCAACTCTTCAGCTTTCTGTATCACTAGTCGCGTTGTGTTAACACCCTCCGCAATCTGCCCGACATCCTTCACAGCCTCATCAAGAGTTCTTCCGCTACCAAGCGCAAAGCCAACCCGAAAGTTTCTACTCAAGGGTGAAGAGCATGTAACATAAAGATCCCCTATTCCACTTAAACCCAAAAACGTAAGTGGGTTTGCACCAAATTCAACCGCAAAGCGACTCATCTCAGCGAGGCTTCTAGTGAGCACAACACTTTTAGTATTCTGCCCTACACCCATAGAGTCAGCAATACCTGCGACGATGGCATAAATATTCTTTAGTGCTCCCGCCAACTCTACCCCAAAACGATCGTGGTTCGGATAAACACGAAAATAATCAGACACCAAAAGACTCTGGATATGCTCACAAAAAACGTCATCCTCACTCGCAACAACCGTCGCAGTTATTTCAAACTGAGCAATCTCCTTCGCAAGGTTGGGCCCGCTAATCACGCCAACAGTGCAATCTGGCAATTCTTCTTCAAGTACCTGACTCGGCAACAAGAATGTCTCAGCTTCGATACCTTTAGCTGTACTTACCACAAAGGCGCCCGAAGAAACCCACGGATTGACTTGTTTGGCCACATCACGAAAAGATCCGCTAGGAATTGCAAAAAATACTGTGTCGCAGCCTTCTACCGACGATCTCAAGTCATTACTTATTGATAGGCTGGCATGTAGCTGGTACCCAGGCAGGTAGGCTGAGTTCTCTCCTGTCTCGGTAATTTGAGCAAATGCATCCTCACTTCGCAGCCACAGGGTAGTCTGATAGCCATTGACGGCGATCATATTAGCAATGGCCGTACCAAAACTACCACCACCTAGAACTGCGACCCTTTTGTTTTTATTCTTAACCACTAAAGCCTCAAAAATACAGTATTTAAAAACTTATTATAGGTACTAGAGCGCGGGATGTCAGCCGCAAATAAACAAGCGCCTCAAAGAGACGCCTTACCTCAAAGAGCCCAGCACTAACCGAACATAAGTCTATTTAGCTCCTGAACAAACTGAGCTGGATTTTCAAGAGGTCGCCCAGCTGACAGCGCAGCCTGGTCAAAGAGAACCCCGGCCAGTATCGCTGCAGATCCATCATCACTCTCAGCACTCAGTTTGTTAACTAAGGGATGCTCCATATTGATTTCGAGAATAGGCTTCGATTCAGGCACAGCTTGCCCTGCAGCTTGCATTATCTTGCGCATTTGCTCGCCCATGTCATTATCGCCAACCACCAGGCAGGCAGGAGAATTAGTTAGTCTCGTCGTAGTGCGCACCTCCTCAACTCTTTCTTTGAGAAGATCCTTAATGCGAGTCAGTAGCTCAGCATGTTCATCAGACTTAGCGTCTTTTTTAGCCAGCTTGTCGGAATTTTCTTCAGGTACATCCCCGGTTATTTTGCTGAGATCAAGTTCACCACGAGCAACGTCTTGGAATGACTTCCCGTCAAACTCTGTAAGGTAGCCCATCATCCATTCATCAATTCGATCAGACATCAATAACACTTCGATACCGTGCTTGCGAAAAACCTCTAAGTAGGGGCTGTTATTGATAATGGAATGACTGTCTCCAGTAACGTAATAGATCTTGTCCTGCCCTTCTTTCATTCTTTCTATATAGTCAGGCAGACTTACGGTAGGGGTAGCACCGTCGACGGTAGAGCTAGCAAAGCGAAATAACTTAGCGATTTTTTCTCGATTGCCATGATCTTCACTTGGGCCCTCTTTTAAAACAGCGCCAAATTGCGACCAAAATGTAGCATACTTCTCTGGGTCACTCGTCGCCATCTTACCGAGCATATCTAGAACTCGCTTGGTTAATGCAGCCCTAATGCTGTCAACTAAGGGCGTTTTTTGAAGGATTTCACGCGATACATTAAGTGGCAAGTCTGCGCTATCTAGAACGCCTTTAACAAAACGCAGATACATTGGCATAAACTGTTCGGCGTCATCCATAATGAATGTCCGCTTAATGTACAGTTTAATACCACGAGATGCCTCACGTTGGTAGAGGTCCATTGGCGCCATGCCCGGGATATACAGTAAACTTGTATACTCTTGCTTTCCCTCAACACGATTGTGACTCCAGGTTAGAGGCTCAGCAAAATCACTAGACACGTGACGGTAGAACTCCTTGTATTCTTCTTCTGTAACCTCAGATCTAGAGCGAGTCCAAAGTGCCTTGGCATCATTTACGGCCTGCCACTCAGGAGCACTCTCAATAATCGTTTCCTTATCGCCTGACTCGTCAGGCTCCGAGCCCGGCATAGCAGGCATTTCTTGCTTTAGCATCTCCACAGGTATGGCAATATGATCAGAATACTTTTTAACAATACTGCGAAGCCGCCAATCGTTAGCAAACTCAGACTCATCCAACTTTAAGTACAAGGTTATCTGTGTGCCACGCTCAGCCCTCTCGATAGACTCTATTTGATAATCGGCTTCACCCTCACAACTCCAACGAATTGCCTCTGACGATGGCGCACCGGCACGACGGGTCTCTACGACCACGCGATCAGCGACGATAAATGAAGAATAAAAACCAACCCCAAATTGACCTATCAGCTGAGAATCTTGCTGCTGATCACCCGTTAGATTTTTTAAGAAATCAGCAGTTCCAGAACGCGCAATGGTACCCAGATTAGCGATCACCTCATCCCGAGACATACCAATTCCATTATCTGAAATGGTAATCGTTTTCGCTTCCTCGTCGACACCAATACGGATATGGACTTCGCCTTCATCTTCATACAGGGCTGTATTCTCTAAAGCTTCAAAACGAAGCTTGTCAGTCGCATCGGATGCATTTGATATTAATTCTCTTAAAAAAATCTCCTTATTTGAATACAGAGAATGGATCATAAGATGAAGTAGTTGCTTGGCTTCAGTTTGAAAACCTAAGGTCTCTGAACCTGTCTTTGCTTTAGCTGTCATTCTTTTGTGCTCTCCTAATGGGTACGCAATGAAATTGAATATTAATATGTTTGACGTCTGCCTCTCGAGATGGGGGCAAAGTAGCAAATTTCAACCTTTACGGACGATATTATGGAAGTAAAAAGTGGCAGCGAGCGGTCGCTATGGGCCTAGCCGGGTCATCCTGCCAAGCCGTCGCCGACACATTGACAAGTTTCTTACCCTGCCGAAGCACGGTGCAGTTGGCATAAATTGTTTTATAGCGCCCAGGCCGCAGATAATCCAGAGAGAAGTCGACAACTTTAGGGATAACGCTGACGTCTAAGACATAGAGCACCTCTATTGCGGCTGAAAGCTCCAAAAAGCCCCCAATCACTCCACCATGGATCGCCGGTAGCGATGGATTGCCAATGTTGCTCGCCCTTCTCTCAAGCGAGTAAAGAACGCCTTCAGACTCAACCTTAGCTTGTGCGCCAATGAAGCTACTATAAGGGATCAGATCTAGAATCTTTTGTGGGTCATTCGCCCGTCGTGCAGTAATAACCGTTTCTGTTATCTGGTCCTGTCTCAACCTACCATCAATATTTTCAGGGGCGCTAATCTCTTGGGTCATTCGGGCTCCTCCAATGCTTCTTTGGAAGGCTTGCTGCTTGAGCCAAAGAGACGATTCACTCGGCGGCGCAGAATATCACTAAACCGCATGCCCTCAGCATCCACTTTCATGAAGGTGGCGACGCAGTGAGCAATTGGATTGTCTTCATCGCCTTGCCATGCAGAACCTCTGCAGAAGATCACGTTAGCGGTATTGCGATACACCTTGGCGGAGACGAAAATGGGCTTCTTGGGCTCTGCTGGATGCATGTAGTCAAGACGCAGGTCCATTGTGGGTGTTATAGCCCTGCGATCTAATACCGTGATAGCGGCACAGCCACAACAGGTATCGAGTAGGCTTACGATTACCCCGCCATGCACCACCCCAGTGATTGGATTGCCGACAACCTCTTCTTTATAAGGAAAGGTCATTTCAACTTCTCCTCGGCCAACGCGCGTAAGTTTAAAACCTAAAGCAGCACCATGACCTGAGCGCTCCATCGCGAATTTTAGCGCCGGTTTGAACATAGCCAATTTCAGATTAAATCCCATACTCTCACCTTAAAGGACAACGCCTAAAAAAAACACCCTGCTAATCCAGATCAGGCAAGACTATCCTCAGCAACAAAGTATTTTGGATCTTCGATGACATTTACTTCAACAAGATTACCCGCCTTGTTAAGTAACTTTCTGCACTCATCACTAAGATGCACCAAGTGTAGAGCCTTACCTGCATTAAGATATCGCTCCGCCAAGGTATCGATGGCCTCAAGACCAGAGTGATCTGCCACTATAGATCGCGCGAAATCAATAATAACGTCATCATTATCTTGTTTTGGATCAAAACGTTCCAAAAACGATGTGACCGAGCCGAAAAATAACGGACCCGTAACGGCGTAAACAGTCGAACCCTTGTGGTCTTCTCGAGTATCAATACGAATATGTTTGGCGTGCTCCCAAGCAAACACCAAGGCCGACACAATAACACCTACCACAACCGCGACTGCCAAATCGGTCGCTACCGTAACACCTGACACTAGAACCAAAATCAATGCATCACTACGTGGGACCTTACCGACAATTCGGAAACTACTCCACTCAAACGTACCAATAACCACGATAAACATAACCCCAATAAGGGCTGCTAAAGGGATTTGTTCAATGAGCGGTGAGGCAAACAAGATAAAAATGAGTAGGAATATAGCCGCCGTAATACCTGAAGCTCGCCCACGACCACCGGAGTTAACATTGATCATGCTCTGTCCGATCATAGCGCAACCACCCATACCTCCAAACAAACCGGTTACTGTATTAGCAACTCCCTGGCCGATACATTCTCGGTTACCACGCCCGCGTGTCTCAGTTATCTCGTCGATGAGTCGCAATGTGAGTAACGACTCTATTAATCCAATCGCTGCCAAAATAGTCGCGTAAGGTAATATTATAAACAAGGTATCAAGGTTGTAGGGGACTGCAGGAATGCTAAACACCGGAAACCCGCCAGCAATCGACGCTATATCACCGACGACTCGGGTATTAAGGTCTAGCCCTAGTACCAGTACAGTAACCACGACAATAGCGACCAGAGATGACGGAACAGACTTGGTTAAGCGAGGCAAGAAATGGATAATTGCCATCGTTAACATGACTAATGCCACTAACATGTAGAGCTGCTCTCCCTTTAACCAGGCTACATCGACGATAGAACCTTGCATAAAGGTTCCATCTAGCCAGCCAGCTTCGCCCGAATTACCAAATTGACCCAATTGAGCCAAAAAGATGACGATAGCAAGCCCGTTCACAAAACCTAGCATGACAGGGTAAGGCACCATTCGAATAAACTTACCTAGTTTGAACACCCCTGCAGCAATCTGTAACAGACCCATTAACACTACGGTTATAAATAAGTATTCGACACCATGGTCAGCAACCAGTGAAACCATCACTACCGCTAAGGCGCCAGTAGCACCACTAATCATACCCGGCCGTCCGCCAATACAGGCGGTAATCAAACCCACCATGAATGCCGCATATAGCCCCACCAAGGGATCTACCCCGGCCACGAAAGCGAAAGCAACAGCCTCTGGCACAAGTGCCAGAGCAACGGTTAAACCGGAAAGGATGTCGTTTCTAAGGGTAGCTACTTTACTAAACTGAAATTCAAACATTAATGCGTTTTCTCTTGATGATGATTATGCCGATTAAACAACAAAATTAATGGCAATTAATTAGTGCGTCCGCGACCAGATCCCCGGTTAGAATTACCACCTGACGGCCGGTTACGACCCGGTGAGTTACTGCCAGGTTTTCTGGCGCCTGCGTAGGGAGATGTCCCTTTCGATGCGGGCCTAGACGGACGATCACCACCAGTACCCTCCGACCTTCTGTTATCCGAATTAGCGTGATCCTTGTTACCTCCGGCGCTTTGAGATTGGTTTTGACCACCCCGCTTCAGCTTGTTACCAGGCGTAGGACCTTGGCCATAGACAGAACGGCGCTTAGCGTTAGATGAATTGTTGTTATGTCGTGAATTATCACTAGCATTAGTTTGACTAGATAGCAGTTTACGGGGCTTATTGGCGCGAACTGGGCGATTTAACGTCGTTTCTTTGACCGCCTGCTCTGGCTCAAAGCCTTCAATTTCCTTGCGCGGTATTAGTTTCTGGGTCAACCTCTCGATATCAGACAGCAAATCGACTTCATCTGCGCTTACCAACGATATGGCTTCACCGGTTGCGCCGGCGCGTCCAGTACGACCAATACGGTGCACGTAGTCTTCAGACACATTAGGTAGATCAAAATTCACAACGTAGGGCAATTGTTCAATATCAAGACCACGAGCCGCGATGTCTGTAGCCACAAGAATACGGATTTCTCCCGCCTTGAATCCAGCTAAAGCCTTAGTCCGTGCTCCCTGGCTCTTGTTGCCATGGATAGCCGAGGCCACAATACCTTGTGACTCAAGATGCTTTGTTAGCTTGTTAGCGCCATGTTTGGTCTTTGTGAAAACCAGAGCCTGACTCCAGCTACCCTCTTTAATAAGTTTAGTTAAAAGGGGAGCTTTTTGCTTTTTGTCAACTGGGCAAGCCCACTGGGTGACTGTTGGTGCAGCCGCATTGCGAGGAGTGACTGATATCTCGATCGGGTTTTTAACCAAACCTTTAGCTAACTTTCTAATGTCATCAGAAAACGTGGCCGAGAACATAAGGTTTTGTCGGCGTCTGGGTAAAAACGCAATGATTTTGGTTATATCGTGGATAAAACCCATGTCCAACATTCGATCTGCTTCGTCTAACACGAGAATTTCTAAATTAGAAAATTTAACTGCATTTTGACTATAGAGATCCATCAAACGGCCGGGGGTTGCCACTAAAATATCGACGCCACGCCGAAGCTTCATCATTTGGGGGTTTATTTTTACCCCACCAAATACGACTGCCGAGGACAAAGACATATGCTTACCATATGTAGCTACACTTTCTCCTACCTGGGCCGCTAGTTCACGGGTTGGAGTCAGAATAAGCGTCCGAACCTCGTTGGCTGGCGCTCGACGCCCTTTAGACAGTATCTGCAGGATTGGCAGCGTAAAACCTGCCGTTTTACCCGTTCCTGTTTGAGCAGCTGCCATGACATCATGACCGGCCAAGACGGCGGGTATGGCCTTCTCTTGAATAGGTGAAGGAGTATCGTAACCTTGGGTGGCAATAGCTTTTAAAAGGGGCGCGGAAAGGCCCAGAGAATTGAACGTCATAATTTTGTCTTTTGTTAGCCGCTAACCTAGGACCGGGGCTGCGACATTGAATAGGAATTCTTAGATGGTCCGAGAATGGCGCGGAGAATACAGATATTAGTGTGTAAAAGCTATTTATAACCAGATTTAACAGCAATTAAGCGCCAAATCACTGGATTAAGCGCCGGCAAGCACCTTGTAGGCTTCGATGACTCGATCTGGCGCCTGCACCAATTCTACGAGGACACCCTCAGCGGACAAAGGAAACTCATCATTCCCTTTAGGGTGAATAAAACAAACGTCATGTCCAGCTGCACCAGGGCGTATACCACCAGGGGTAAAACGAAGCCCCCTAGAAGACAGCCAGCTCACTGCGGCTTCAAGGTCATCGATCCAAAGTCCGATGTGATTAAGCGCGGGTATATCGACCCTAGGCTTTTTATCGACATCAAGGGGCTGCATTAAATCCACCTCCACCGCAAAGTCGCCAGAGCCCATCAAACAGATATCTTCATCAACATTTTCACTTTTACTGACAAAAGTGCTTTTATACTCAAGACCAAGCAGACCTACCCAAAATTCATTTAGCTTAGCCTTACTATCAGACCCAATGGCGACTTGCTGTATGCCTAGAACAGAAAATGGACGAATTTTCTCCAAAACGGACTCCTAAAAAATAATATCGACAACCCGTTAAATTAGCAGGACCGATAGGTTTGTTCAAATTTATCGATGAATATACTTAACTGGTCAGCCGCAAGGTCATTGATACCCGCCGCAGCCTCCCTGCCGCCACCCGTAGGGAATTGACCGCAGAGTTTACTCGCGCCATGTTTGTTGCTTAGTGGCGCCCTAACGCTCACTAAATAGCCCCCATTTGACTTCTCGGTCAGCACAGCATGAGCACGGTCAGGGTACCTATTGGTCAAGTCATTGCTAAATACCCCGCTCGCACGTCTAGCCCATGGAGTATCGGGAAGCATATAGACAGCATTACTCTTATTAACCCTTAACGGAGCCAGGGCTTGAACTGAGGTAAAATCTTGATGGTAACCAGATTCAAGTTTCTCAAAATGCTGATTACTATCAACAATAAAATCGACAGGGTTCTCATACTCATAAACTAGCTTATAAAGCTCGGCTGGCGCAAAGTGCAGGTCGCTCAAGTCCGAACCATAACCGTTATAGTTCATGTAGATGCCAAGTTTATTGAGCATTTCGACTTGATCAGGTTTGATATTGCTACCTTTCAGCATTCCTTGAGCGGTATGTTTGAGGTTATCACCAAAGGTGCCCACCGCCCCCCAAGCTAAACGCGCACCACGCAGATATTGATTAACTAAAAGACTTGTTGAGACATTGGGAGATTCATTGATCAGAGATATCAGGGATGATGAAGCTGGGACCTCTCCAGCATCATGGTGGTCAACATAAAACACTGTTGCCCCACTGTTAAGAACGCGGTCTAAATCACTACGGTTTTTGGCCATCGAAACATCAAGGACAGTAACTCGATCTCCGTCTTCCGCCTGCACCTGGCTCAATAATACAATATCGCGTTTGACACCAGTAACTAGCACCGAAGACCTCGGTTCTAGTTGCCTAAGTTGTACTAAGGCGCATATCCCATCAGCATCACCATTAAAAACGTCGAAATCGGCCATCAGGCTACGGTACCTTCAATTTGATCATAACTCATTAGACTTTGTGAAGCCTCTAGGCGATTGATCTCACTAGGGCCAAGCATACAGCATATCAAATGTGGCCAAAAGAGCCATTTGACGGCAAACGTAGAGAGCTAATGGAGATAATTGAGGAGCGACCTACCAATAGTTGTCGGCTATCTATCAGAAATAGGGCTAAAAGCAAACTTTCGCCCACCCCTCTTAACATCCTTAAGAGGGATCTCACAATAACTCAAATTTGTGCCCCGAAGGAGAGAAACAATAACAAAAAAATCGAATTTTCAATCAAGGCTTGCCACCCATAGGTGAACCAAGCCCCTACCCTAAAAAACGATAACTATTGGCTGTCACGACCGGCAAGCGTGCCCTCAAGCTCGATACGATTTTCATCAAGCGCGAGATAAGGGTTCTGTTCTTGAATCGCCCCTGGGTGGACAACCGAAATCGTAATTTGGCTATCATTTTCTCCACCAAATAAGCGTCCAACACCATCGCTACGCCTTAAAATTTCTATGGTAGCGTGACGACCCTCTTTGGTATAAACCAAAATAATCTCTTCCGCGACCGTAGAGGAGACTAACTCCCAGCCTGACCCTTGAGTGGAGTTACCGTAAAAGACCAAATTACTCGCAGGGCTGCGATTAGACATCAAGACAATTCTGCCCGCGATGCCAGTTCCCGTGCCTAAAATAACCGTAGGCTCTTTTTGAATGTCCGCGTCTGGTGGTAATGGCATGTCTGCCAGAAGATAATCAATTATCTTGCGGGACTCTACCTGATAAGCATCATTAAAGAGACTGCAGCCTGAAGCGAACACGACTAATGCTATTAAGCTGTATCGATTTATAATATTTAACACAAACACACTCCCAAATAGTTACTTTGAAACAAAACTCTGGCTTGAAAAAACGGGTGTAATCATGCCCGACAAGGTCTAAACCTATACCTTTACTATAGGCACTTTCTCTATGCTATAACGAATAGTATTTTCATAGAATAATCTCAGAAAACCTACCCAAAACCAACCATTAGACTGATCATATTAATAGGCAATACGCTGCACGCCAACTATCACCATATTTATAAAAAAGGAGTCCCTAGATCTTGCATAATCATCGCCTACTTCTGTGGCTGCGGATTATCCTCAACCCGCAGCCAATCCACCGTCTTACTCATAAAACCAACCTTAACCTTCATTGTCATGCCTTTAGCGCCCGCTAATCTTAAAGTGGCACGGTGTCGTGACTTGGTTTGCGGCACATACATCAAACCCTCCACTTTGCCCTCGTCTGAACTGGAGGTCAGCTCAGTTAACAAGGGCTTACCTACAGACTCTGGCCTCTTATCGTTTCTGATCACCCGCCCAGTCCCCGCGGCCTGATCAAACTTGATTTCCAACCAAATGTCCTTACCTGATTGCTTCCAAATGCCGGCCAATAAATCGACTTCTGAGGCCATAACGGGTGTCATCACCCAAAATAATATTGTGGTTAAGATACCTGCACAAAACACATTCAACGCGGAAAGATTCATTATATCCCCTAGGTTGTAACGATTGGGCACTTAATGACGAGTCTAAGACGCTTTAGTTGCGGTCCATAGACTCGTTCGCAGTCAACACAAACTAGAAGCGTTGCCCTTTATCGGCCAACGACACTAGTAATGGACTAGGCTCCCAGAAATCATCCCCAGTTAAAGCCTGATAGTGACGCAACTTCGCCAGCACCTTATCTAGCCCCAAACTATTGGCATAATGCATCGGACCACCGCGATAAACAGGCCAGCCATAACCATAGACATAAACAACATCAATGTCGCTGGCCCGCATGGCAATGCCCTCCTCAAGAATTTTAGCACCCTCATTGATCATAGGTAGGACACAACGATCTAGGATCTCCTCATCAGAGATGTCGCGCTGATCAACACCAGAGGTTGCTGCATGGTCTTTGATTAAATCAGCAACCAAGGCAGAAGGAGCGGGTCTTCGCCTTTCATCATAATCATAAAACCCAGCGCTTGTTTTCTGGCCATAGCGCCCAGCTTCGCACAACCTATCCCTTACCGTCGCGCTCGCCGAAGCCGCTTTATCCCAACCTAGGTCAAGACCCGCAAGATCAGCCATTTGAAAGGCACCCATAGGAACCCCAAAGTCGAACAGCACTTTATCTACATGCTCTACCGATGCACCCTCAAGAGCCACCAAATTCGCCTGGTGTTGGCGCATAAACAATATACGGTTACCAACAAAGCCCGGGCAGACACCCACTAGAGCAGCGACTTTCTTAATTCGCTTAGCAAACGCCATACAGCTTTTTATCACGGAATCTGCGGTCTTTTCACCGCGAACTATTTCTAAAAGCTTCATTACATTGGCCGGCGAGAAAAAATGCAGTCCAATGACAGACTCGGGCCGACCCGTCACGTTAGCTATTTCATTAAGATCAAGCGCAGAGGTATTTGAAGCAAGTATTGCATCTGACTTAGCGATACCATCTAAACGGGTAAATATATCTTTCTTCACCGCCATATTCTCGAAAACTGCCTCTATAATAAGATCACAGTCTGCTAAAGCACCCAAGTCGAGCGCGCCAGTGATCAAACCGCAACGCGTCTCCACATCCTCTGCGCTAAGTCGACCCTTACTGGCTGTATTCTCATAATTCTTTCGGATCGTCCCCAATCCTCTATCAAGAGCCGCCTGAGTTGTTTCGACAATGGTAACAGGAATGCCTACATTCGCCATATTCATCGCGATGCCGCCACCCATTAGCCCACCGCCGATAACACCTACCGTATTAATCGGTATGTCAGCGGTATTCTTATCGATGCCAACGACTTTGGACGCCTGGCGCTCGGCAAAGAAGAAATACTGTTGTGCCTTAGATTGGGGGCCTGCCATTAACTCTCTGAATAACATACCTTCGGTCTTAATCCCTTCATCAAAGGGCTGAGAAACAGCCGCTTCGACACAGCGTATATTGTACTCAGGCGCTAAAAACCCGCGCGTTTTACGCGCTATCATTTTTCGTACTGTTGAAAACACTTCTGGATTAGCAGCGGTACTTTGCAATTTCTCTTGATTGTCGCGCACTCTTGGATGTGGAGTATCTAAAGTGGCCTTACTAAGGGCAAAGGCAACAGCATCTGCACGTAAATCGTCACCGACAATCATATCGATCAGACCCGTCTCAAGAGCCTCGGTAGCGCCAATAGGCGCCCCGGAGGTCACCATTGATAGGGCTTTTTCGACCCCTACAAGACGCGGTAATCTTTGAGTGCCTCCCGCTCCTGGTAGCAGGCCAAGATGCACTTCAGGCAATCCGAATTTCGCACCAGATACCGCTACTCTATAGTTACAGCAAAGCGTTGTCTCAAGACCTCCGCCCAGCGCAGTACCGTGAACCGCCGCGACTATTGGCTTAGTTGATTCATCTAAAAGAGAGAGAACGGCTGGAAGATGAGGCTCTTTAGGAGCACTGCCGAATTCACTAATATCCGCTCCAGCAATGAAGGTTCGTCCTTCACAGAAAATAACCACGCCAATAACCGAGTCATCATCTAAAGCTTTTCTAACGCCATCATAAATCCCTTCACGGACAGCATGACTCAAGGCATTAACCGGCGGGTTATTTACCGTAATTACTGCAATTCCTTGCTCAACGTCAAAATCTACTCTATCGGTCATTGCTACCATTTAACTTTCTCCTTGATGGTTCTTGTTTTATTAATGAATGCTAATGCAATGTCCACTCGGACTCCATAGCCCGATAACGAACATCTACTACGCTAATAAGTTCTGAATTTCGCGCTCAAACAGCCACAGCCTGTCCTGCCCCCAGAGCGCAAGAACAACATTTTTATCTGCATCTAATAACCTAAAACTCGGTGCACCCCACAAACCGCTGTCGTACATTGCCAAACGATTATCTTCCAGTATCTCCTGCCAACCATCCTGACCAACAATTTGCTTAGCGGATGCCCAATCTAGCCCGGCATTTTCAACCACCTGCCTTAAACCACGGTCATTATTTGTATTGATACCTTTTGCAAAAGCAGCGCTTAAAAAACTCGACAGCAAGGCATTGCCTTTGCCCTGACTGCAGGCCCAGGGATAAAGCGAGTAACAGCGGCGTGCAGGCTCGCCAATAGGATCATAAAAGTCGCCATAGGGTACATTAGAGGCGCGCGCCTCTCTTGCGGCATCAGTAAAAATATAGATACCCTTTTCTCTGGTTGCGGAAACACCTCGCATCACCATTGGCAGTATCGGCCGCACATTTAGGGTAACCCCTGTGGTTTCTGCCAGTGCCAAAACTCGGTCAAAAACAATCGCCGTGTAAGGACTCCTCACTGACCCAAATAGCTCTAAGGTCAGACTCCCATTATCCCGCAGCTTCCCTACACTTACTTCCTGCTTGGGCATAATTTTCGGCGTATCTGGGCTCCTATCCGCACCCAAAGCATGAAGACGCTGTTCTAGATAGTAAAGGCGGTCTACACCCCAATACCATTCACCCCCATAGTAAAACATAGCGCCAGAATAATGCTTGAGCGAACCTCGTCGTACATTACCTAAATCGTGCTTAGCCTTAACTTCACTGTCTGTTGTCGACCCAAATTGCTCTGCTAGCGCTTGTAGCACAGTCTCACTGCCTGACCAAAGCGCGTTGCCAACGGTGGCCGTGTGAGTGACAAAATCTTGACTGCTGAAGCCAGCGAGGATCGATTTGGTCATTTCGAGAAGTTTAGCGCTTGGAGCGTCACGATTTTGGGGGAAGACTAACCCGTAGTAAGGTGCGATTTTTGACGCATCATATCGAGAAAGATCAATCAAAAGGTCTGGCTCAGGCGCATTTTCACCAATGGGCCCGCTCACTAGATGACATTGTAAGTCGATGGTATACCTTTCGGCTAAGGCTCCAAGTGCTTGCGCGGCCAGATGACTGTAACCATCATCGACCTGATGAAAGTATTCTACAACGTGAGGCTGATTATTGGCTTGCCTGTGTTTCTCTGCTTTTGTGCGCCTTTTCTCTAAACGTTTAGTTGACACGACTCGGCTCATAACCATTGAGGTTAACCAGCGCATAAGTGCACTCGGATCCATGGTCGCCGCACCGCCCTGCTCTTTAAACTGTTCACTCATATAATCACCGCAACTTAAGGACCAATATAGCCTAACTCAGCAAAATCTCACAACCTGTTCCTGCCAACAGGACATCAACTCTCGCTTTATCGCCTGCACTCAAGAGCTGGTACTCGCTATTAATCCACATTAAACACTTACCCTGGTAGGCAAATGTTTGCTGACTCCACATACCGCCATCGATGGCGGCTTGCCAGGTCTTATCTCCCTTAGCAAGGGCCGCGGCGTTGGCCAATAGAGCCGGCGCATAGACCCTGCCTACCTCATTCAACAGCGCAGTTAAACTTTGCGGTGCGTGCTCCAAAGTATTCCAAGCATCAGCAGTCGGATCAAGCCCACACTGATCTTCCATCAAGCCAGTCCATGCCACCACGCGAGGAGCAATGTCATGTGCGATAGCTCGAGAAGTGGGATCGAAACCTACTAACTGCGTGAGCTGCCCATACAGTGCGAAATCGCAGGCGCCAGGCCGATGCCCCAGCATAAAAGGTTGCTGCTCAAGATGGGATTCCATCGCCGATAAAAACCGTCTATAACTCGCATCAATAAGAGGTGCTGTAACTTTGCTTGAACCCACAACATGGAGGCGACTCACCTGCCTCTCCGTTACGAAGGGTTTAAATTGCTTGAACATCTCGGCGGGCATATCAATCTTTTGGAAGAGTGGCAGCAATGTACCGGCATTGTCAGCATCCTCTGCTGAGGCCCATCGGTAATGGAACATATATTTAGTACACCACTCATCGGCAAAATCTTCTAGTAGGTAATCGATGAAAGCCAGCGCAGGATCTGCAGGAATCACTCTCCGGTCAGTGAACTCAGCATCAAGGCGGCGAATAATGGGAGTAGAATCGCAAACAGCTTTTATCTCTCCGGCCTCATCTAGCATTAAGCAGGTCGGCAATAAGGCCACTTTTGGCAATGCTATTTTCATTCCCGTTAGAACAGCCACTGGGTCATCCCAAATAATTCGATACCTCAAGTGGCGATATCGGAGTAATGCAACCATTTTACGGGTGTATGGCGAGGGAACTGCGCCAATAAGAGTAAGAGTTTTGTCGTGGGACATAAAAGGGTTTCTCCGCCTGATTTAAGTGACGTTAGCATGACTTTTCAATATATTGACATACATACTGCCACCATGTCATCCTTATCTCTATATATTAACCCTACAAGAGAAAAGTATGACTATTAAAAAAACCTACATTTTCCTGTCACTGCTCGTCTTGATCGCTGCTTTGGGTTACGTTAATCGTTCTGCAATAATCATAAAAGTTCTTCCCAATGCTGTAACAAAGGTGATGGCGGGCGATAAAATTGCCGATCTCGGGGATGGTATGCACGTTGCCCTGTGTGGCGCCGGTGGTCCAATGCCAAGTAGCACTCGCACAGGACCCTGTGTCGCGGTTATTGCGAACAACAAAATGTTTGTAGTCGATGCCGGCAGCGGCGGTTCACGTAATTTAGGTAGAATGGGGTTCAGCACAGGAAGCATAGAAGGCGTGTTCCTGACACATTTCCACTCAGATCACATCGATGGACTGGGTGAGCTATCCATGACTAGATGGGTAACAGGTACGCACAAAGAGGCTTTACCTGTATTCGGCCCAACGGGTTTAGAGTCAGTTGTTGAGGGTTTTAACCACGCCTACGGACAGGATGCGGTCTATCGTCATGCCCATCATGGCGATTCAGTGGCTGCACTCAGCGGTAATGGTATGTCTACTAAAAGTTTCGACGTGCCCAAAGACGGAACAAAGGTGACCGTGTATGACCAAGGCGGTGTTACCATAGAGATGTTCTCTGTCGACCATAAGCCTATATCTCCTGCTGTTGGCTACCTTTTTACCTATAAAGGGAGAACGGCATTAATCTCAGGCGACACGACAAAGAATACAAATGTTGAGCTATTTTCAAAAAATATTGATTTATTGGTACACGAGGCTCTTTCACCTGAGCTTTTGAGAATAATGAGTGAATCAGCCGACGCTGCAGGAAATTCATCCGTAAGTAAGATTTTTCACGATGTCCTTGATTATCATACAAGCCCTGTCGAGGCAGCTGAAATTGCCCGTGACGCCCAAGCTCAGCACCTGCTTTATTATCATATTGTGCCACCCCTGGATATTCCTGGTCTTGAGACCCTATGGCTACAAGGCGTCGAAGAGATCTTTGCCGATTACACACTTGGGGAAGATGGCACCCTCATATCGCTCCCGGCTAATTCAAAAGAGATAATTAATGTTAAATCTGGAATATAACTATAAACCATTGTTTTTTATATTATAATACGCATTTAATATGTACTATTTTAGGTTTTCTGGTGATTGTTTAAGCACCATAAATATGACAAAATAGAGTGAAGAACTTCCTAAAGTAATATTGACAAACTATTTTAAAGGCTTATGACATGACGCAATCCGAAGAGACTAATCCAGTTGCTCACGAAAAGCCGGACGGAAGACTGCTGCGCAGCGAGCGTAGTCGTCAGTTAATTATTGAGGCCATCATCGAGCTGGTTGACGAAGGTTTTCTAATACCAACTGCGCAACAGGTTGCGGAGCGCGCGGGAGTTGGTATTCGCTCTGTGTTCAGGCACTTTGACGACATGGATAGCATCTTCGAAACCGCCAATAGCATCATCTTTGAAAGCGTGAAACCTCTCTTTGTCGGCGGTGATCGTTCCGGCACGCTTGAGGTCAGAATCTTACATGCCACAGAGCAACTCACTACCGGATATGCATCAACAAGAAATTTCTTTCTGTCCGGGAAAGTCCGCATGTGGAACACCCTAATAGTACAAAAAAATTATCACCTTAATCAGCGCCGTCTGCAAAAGGAGCTAGAAGATTGGATTCCTGAAATTCTCGAATTAACAGAGCAAGGCAAACAGAGCGCCTACGCCTTAGCCTCCTTCGATTATTGGCACAAACTGAGTGATCTACAGGATGTTTCAAAAAAGGATTGCATCGATATTATTTCAAAACAAATAAGCCAATTGTTCCCATAATTTAAAGAAGGCAACTCGCAGTTTTACTAAGTAATGTCCCGTATTTAATGACCGGCGATTCTCAAACAAAACCACACCCGCCTTTTCTAGTGTGATATAAAACTATTATTCAGATGCTTTAATGGTAGGAGAAACCAAATGACAAAAACGGTAGAGTTTTACTTTGATGTGGGAAGCCCTACAGCCTATCTGGCACATAAACGCCTGCAGCAGCTGAAACAACAATATGACTGTATGATTGATTACCACCCCGTTCTTCTCGGCGGCTTATTCAAAGCATCTGGCAATAGCTCGCCCGTCATGGTTCCTGCGAAGGGGCGTTATATGATGATGGATGACCTTCCCCGATTTGCTAAGCTATATGATGTTCCACTAAATAATAACCCTCATTTCCCTATCAATACACTAAACCTAATGAGAGGCGCTGTGGCTGTATTGGACAGCGGGCATTTTGAAACCTACATTGGTGCAGTTTTTAAGGCCATATGGGTCGACAGCAAGAATATGGGGGATATGGATACTGTTATTGAAGTGCTTTCTAATGAGGGCTTAAACGCCTCCGCGATCGTGGAGTCGACTCAAGATGCAGAGGTAAAAGAAAAACTTATCAGCAACACCCAGGCCGCTGTTGAGAGGGGTTTATTTGGCGCTCCGACGATGTTTGTAGACGGAGAAATGTTTTTTGGCCAAGACAGGCTTCAATTTGTAGAAGCTGTTTTGCAACAAAAAGACAACTAAAGCTATGGATCTCCAAAATAATAATAACATTTTAAAGGAAAGTTACATGAGAACGTTTTCTCTCTTTGCCTTAACCTTAGCTCTTAGTAGCAGCGTTATAGCCTCTCAGACACCACAAACAGTTAATCAACAAGCCATCGTCGAGCCCGGTGGTGAATGGTTGAGCTATGGCCGGACCTATCGGGAGCAACGCTTTAGCCCTCTGGATAACATAAATCGCGATAATATTGGCGAACTGGATTTAGCCTGGTCGTTTAAGTTTGATACCGCACGGGGCATGGAAGCAACACCCATAGTTCACAATGGTGTCATATACGTGAGTACTGGCTGGAGTCATGTTCACGCGCTGGATGCGCGAACGGGACAAGAACTATGGCATTACGACGCTAAAGTACCCAAAGCACAGCTAGCCAAGACATGTTGCGGCCCGGTCAACCGTGGTGTTGCCATATGGCAAGACAACGCGAACACCCCTCTGCAAGTCTTTTTTGGCGCTCTAGACGGACGGTTAATTGCCTTGGACGCGAAGACCGGCGAAGAAAACTGGTCTATCCAAAGTACCCCAACTGACGGTAATTATAGTGTCACCGGTGCCCCACGCATTGTTAAGGGCATGGTCATTATCGGCAACGGTGGTGCTGAATTAGGTGTGCGCGGTTACGTTAGTGCCTATGATGTTAATACCGGCGAGATGAAGTGGCGCTTCTACACCGTGCCTGGTAACCGCAATAAACCTCAAGAGAGCCCTGCCCTAGAGGCGGCGCTTGAAACCTGGAGCGGTGATGAATGGTATAAGCTTGGTGGCGGTGGCGGCACTGCTTGGGACTCATTGGTTTTTGATCCAGAGTTAGACTTACTCTACATCGGCACCGGTAATGGGTCGCCCTGGAATCGAGATCTACGCAGCCCTGGTGGTGGCGACAACCTCTATCTAAGCTCAATAGTCGCGCTGCGCCCGGATACGGGTGAGTATGTCTGGCATTATCAAGTAACGCCTGCAGATAACTGGGATTACACTGCAACACAGCAGTTAGTATTAGCAGAATTAGAGATAAATGGTGAGCCGCGCTCCGTGATTATGCAGGCACCAAAAAATGGATTCTTTTATGTTTTAGATCGTAAAACGGGAGAGCTACTGTCAGCCGAGAAGTTTGCTAAGGCCACCTGGGCCACACATGTCGACATGGGAACAGGCCGACCTGTGGAGAGTAAATTTGCTGACTACCAAAAGAATGGCGGCAGCTACATTTGGCCATCTCCCTATGGCGCTCATAACTGGCAGCCTATGTCTTTTAGTGCCAAAACCGGTCTTATGTATATTCCAGCGCAGAGCATTCCTGCTTACTTTAGCGCCGTGGAAGAAGTCATGTACCGAGTGAATCGCTGGAATACGGGCGTGGATTTGAATACTAATCGTGACCCAAAAAGCTGGGTTGCAGCCAGAGCATCTATGGATGCGCTAATTTATGGTGAGCTAGTGGCCTGGGACCCTATTAAGAAACAACGGGCCTGGCAGGTGCAGCACGCTAAACCATCCAACGGAGGCATTTTAAGTACCGCTGGAGATTTAGTTTTTCAAGGCACCTGGGATGGTACCTTTGCCGCTTATGATGCCTATGACGGTGAAAAACTTTGGCAATACAAGTCTGACAGCGCTGTTCTTGCGGGCCCAATGACGTTTGAGCTTGATGGCGAGCAATATGTCGCAGTTGCGCAAGGCAGCGGAGGAACGGTCATGATAACCGTTGGCGATGAACTTCAGCGCAACAAAACCAATCAAAATAAACTCCTGGTATTCAAAAAGGGACAGTTTAATCAAACAAACCCAGTGGCTAATGAGAAGCTAACGACCATTAGAGCGCTTGGTCACGCCGCTAATACAGACCCTAATTTGATCAAGCTGGGCGAGTCAATCTACCACAACAACTGCGCCTCCTGTCATGGCATTAATGCCTTAAGCAACTACGTTGTGCCAAACCTTCGGTATATGAACGAACAAACTCACAGTGATTTCGCATCAATAGTCATTGGTGGCGCACGTACCCACAAAGGAATGATCGGTTTTTACGAGACACTTGGAGTGGATGATGTCGACGCTATACATGCCTATCTAGATGACAAACAGCAGAACTTGCCTGACCGGCTTGAGCTTACTTTTTTACAAAAAATTGAGTATTGGTTTAACTTCTGGATGGCCAAACTAGGAGCAATGTTCCCAGAACTTTTAAATGCGACTCGCTCTTTCATAATGTAGTGACGTAAAAAAACCTGGCTAGCGTTATCTACTAGTCAGGTTTTTTACGTCAACAACATGCTACAGCATTAACTCGCCACTTTTAGCGTGCGTCCTGACTATCTCAGGGCAATTAAAGCGCTCGCCATAGTTGTCGGCAAGCTCATCACAGCGAGCCGCGAATTTATTAAACCCATAGGTGTTTACGTACTGAATCAGACCCCCGGTATGAGCTGGCGCGCCAATCCCCATAATCGAGCCGATATTGCCATCTGCAACCGATCTCAAAACCCCAGTTTCAAGGCATTTAAGCGCCTCAATCACTTGACGAAACATTAACCGATCCTTTATATCTTCGTCAGACACACAGGTAGCTTCTTTGTAGTACAGGTCATATAACCCGGGCCAGATATTCTTTGATCCATCAGCATGGTATTCATAGTATCCGCCACCGTGATGACGGCCACCACGGCCATTATCAGTAATCATATCTTTGATCACACGGCGAGTAACATCTCCGTTACCCCATTTGTCCTCAACACCCATATCTGCCCAGGTTTCTCCAGCCTTACGAGCCAGTTCCAAGCTAGTCTCGTCGCCGACCTGTAGAGGCCCCACGGGCATCCCTATAGCCTTACCCATATTATCAATTTTGACTGGATGAACGCCCTCGGTGAGAAGTTGTAAACCCTCATCCAGATAGGTACCAAAGGTTCGTGAGGTAAAGAAACCCAGAGAATCATTAACCACAATAGGCGTTTTACGAATCTGCTGCGTAAAATCAAACGCCTTAGCCAAGGCCTCATCACTGGTCTTATCACCCACAATAATCTCAATAAGCGGCATTTTGTCCACCGGGGAGAAGAAGTGGATACCGACGAAGTTCTCTGGCCTTACAGCCGCTTCTGACAGCTTAGTAATGGGCAGCGTTGAGGTGTTTGAACCCCAAAAGCCATCTTCTGACAGGTACTGCTCAGTATTAGCGATAATCTTATTTTTTAGCTCAACATTCTCAAAGACAGCTTCTATTATTAGATCACAGCCCCTTAAGTCCTCATCTTGGGCCGTGGGTGTAATAAGCTTTAACAAAGCATCTGCCTGCGACTGAAACATCTTTCCACGTTTCACCGCCTTGTTCACTAAGGTTTCAGAATAAGCCTTGCCCTTGTTCGCAGCTTCTTGAGTCATATCCTTTAATACCACCTCAATGCCCGCCTTGGCAGAAACATAGGCAATACCCTGGCCCATCATACCTGCACCCAAAATACCAACCTTACGTGTGGGACTCTTTTCAACTCCCTTCGGCCGACTGGCACCTGCGTTAATCTTACCCAACTGGAAGAAAAAAGCTGTAATCATGTTTTTTGCCACTGGCCCAGTAACAATCTTGATAAACTCACGACCTTCGATGCGCAACATAGTATCGATATCAAACATAGTAGACTGGAAGGCAATGTCCATCGCGGCGGTCATTTGCGGCATTAAACCGCGAGTTTGTTTATGCAACATAGTTGGCGCCATACCGGCAAACTGTGCGTTACGCGGTGAATTAATGGCCCCACCAGGGATCTTAAACCCCTTCTTGTCCCACGGCTGATCACAATGATCTTGATTTTCAAGAATCCACGCTTTAGCACTCGGTATAAGATCATCAATTGAATCAACTAATTGATCGATCAGGCCACCGGCTAATGCCTTTTCCGGCGTTAGTCGCTGACTTTTCAATATAATGTCTAACGACTTTTCCACACCAATCAGTTTGGTTAAGCGAACCACACCTCCACCAGCGGGGTAAACGCCTATCGCGCACTCAGGAAGGCCGATCTGTACGGATTTATGGTTGTAGGCAATACGATGGTTACAGGCAAGTGATAGCTCATAACCACCGCCTAAGGCGGCACCATTAATGGCAGCAACAACCGGAACAGGAAGTTTTTCTAACCGCCTAAAATGTCCCTTAATAAGCTCTCCATTAGTAAACAGAGCCTCGCCATCACTAGCATCAATTAACACTAACTCGTTAAGATCGGCACCAGCAAAGAACACCTTTTTCGCCGAGGCAAATACGACACCCGACAAACCTTCCTCAGCCTCTAAGCGACCCACTGTTTGGTCCATGGCGCCGGTGTATTCCGCATTGATCGCATTGACAGGTCCAGTCATATCCATTGTCACAGTGACAATACCCTGCTCGTCCTTTTCGTACTTAAAAACACTCATTATCTAAACCCTTTAAAATTCTGTAGTCATCATCTTTGGCGACACGTGATCGATCACACGCGCTCTATAATGCAGGAAATTCCCATACCACCGCCCACGCAAAGCGACAACATGGCTCGCTTAAGTTGCCGGCGCTCTAGCTCGTCCAGCATAGTGCTGACCAGCATCGCACCTGTTGCTCCTAGTGGGTGTCCCATTGCGATAGACCCACCATTCACATTAGTAATTGAATGATCAATATCTAAGTCTTTCATGTACCGCAAGGCAACTGATGCAAATGCTTCGTTGATTTCCCAAAGGTCGATATCTTTAGGTGTTAAGCCTGCCGTTTTTAGACATTTGAGTGCGGCCGGCCCAGGGCCTGCGAGCATAATGACGGGGTCTGACGCGAGTATAGATCCAGCGACAATCCGGCCCCGAGGTGTTAAATTAAGGTCTTTACCGGCCTGCGCTGAACCGATCAGTACAGCGCTCGCACCGTCTACAATGCCTGACGAATTACCTGGAGTATGTACGTGAGATATCTTCTCTAAAGTATTGTATTTCTTAAGTATAATTTCATCAAACGCCATGTTTCCCATCATTTCGAAAGAGGCTCTCAATCCACCCAATATCTCCATAGTGGTCTCTGGCTTGATGAAGTCATCTCGCTCTAGAATCATGAAACCATTTTTGTCTTTTACAGGAACAACAGAGCCATCAAAGTAACCGCTATCTCGAGCATGAGTTGCACGACGTTGAGACTCCACGGCATAACTATCAACATCCTCGCGAGTGTAGCCATCAATAGTCGCAATAGTATCGGCGCCAATACCCTGAGGAACGAAACTCTCTTGAATAGCAAAGGCCGCATCACCCATCATTGCGCCGCCATCAGACCCCATTGGGACCCGTGACATACACTCTACGCCACCGGCGACAACCAATTGCTCCCAACCTGACGCGACTTTTTGCGCGCCGGTGTTCACAGCCTCTAAACCAGAAGCACAGAATCTATTAAGCTGGACGCCAGCAACAGATTCATGCCAACCCGCATTTTGTACGATCATCTTGGCAATATCGCTGCCTTGCTCACCCACCGGCGACACACATCCCATGACAACATCATCGACATAGGAAGTATCCAGATCATTACGCTCTTGCAATGCACGCAGTACAACTGCGCCCAGGTCTATTGGCTTCACTTCATGGAGTGTACCACCTGGCTTGCCTTTACTACGCGGGGTTCGCACAGCATCATAAATATATGCGGTATTACTCATAACATCCTCTCTGGGTAGATTACTAAAAAGTCATAGGTACCGTATCGATCAGGTCCCGGTATATTTAGGCGGTCTCTTCTCACCAAACGCCCGCATAGATTCCTGTAAATCATCGGATTTCAAGCTGGTCATCAGGGTAAACATGCCATTCATGAGCAAACTTTGCTCTGTCGTCAATGTCTCACTCTGCTGGAGTATGAATTTAGTGCCACGAACAGCCATAGGGGGATTTGCTGCTATCTCATTAGCCAACGCCATTCCTGCGGCATAAGTCGCCTCAAAAGACTCATAAACGTCATTTACCAATCCAATCTTTTCTGCACGAGCGGCATTAATGTCTTTAGCGCTATAGGCTAACTCTGCCACGTGACCCGCGTTTAGTATTTTAGGTAATCGCTGCAACGTACCTACGTCCGCGACCAAGCCAATCCGAGTCTCACGTACACTAAAATTACTGCCCGCTGCGGCGATTCTAATATCACATGCAGTGATCATATCAATCCCCGCCCCCAAGCAGTGGCCATGGATCACTGCGATGACGGGCAACGCGCATTTAGCAAGGGATGATATAGCATCTTGAAACTGGCTAGTAAATTGCAGCTGTTTTAGGTTGGCGACCGCCTCAGAAGCGCCTTTGGGCTTTTGGTGTGAACCCATCCCGCTTTGAACTAGATCAAGTCCAACGCAAAAATGCTTGCCTTTGCCCGCCAAAACAATGGCCCTAATGCTTTCATCCCCTTCAAGGGCAGCTAATGCCTGAGGGAGAGCTAACCAAAACTCCTCAGACAGCGCATTGTATTTTTCAGGCCGGTCAAGCCAAACAGTGCCAACGGCACCAGTTTTTTCTATTGTGATCAAGTCTGACGAAAAACTCATTACTCTAACTCCAAAAAATCATACTGTTACGTAATTAATAACCTGCCGACCCATCAAGGATGGACTCGTAAAGGGGCTCATCAAGCTTCTGATATGATTTTGAGCGAGGCATCATCACATAGATAGTGTCGTCGCCCAATTGCTCCAAGTGGAACGCTTGCTTGCGCAAATCACCTTTTACCATCTTAAATGTCCCCGTCGTGGTAATGTCAGCCTGAATTCGCACGAAAACAGGTTGAGCGAAACCCGGTAAATTTTCAGAGACATAAGCGGAGAATTCGCTTGGATCGAACGTCTTGCCGGGATTAAGCGCCAGAGAAACCATACCGGCCTTGCCCTCCGTCGCTGGGATATCAACACCATAAACATTGGCGATTTCAACTTGCTCATTGGCATTCAAAATCTCCCCTACCTCATTGGTAGAAACATTTTCAGAGCGCCAACGAAAAGTGTCACCAATACGGTCAACAAATTGATAGTGGGGTTTCCCCATGGCAAAACCCACGTCGACCTCAGTAATTAAGTCACCCGTATTAAACCAAGCATCATTATCTTTTAAAACATTTCGCAACGTCTTTGCCTCTGATGCTGCGCTATCGGTATAGCCGTCAAATCGATAGCGGTCGTCGATCTCTGCCAATAGAAGCCCTGGCTTGCCAGGCTCTACCTGTATGTACTTACCATTTTCATCGAGAACTATTTCATCCTGCTCAATATCATATTCAACCAATATGATTGTTCCAGGACAGTAGCCAATAGTTTTATTTTTATTAAAGGCGTTTATAAATGAAACATTGCCTTCACTGGACCCATAAAACTCACAAACACGGTCAATACCAAATCGCTGTTGGAACTCATCCCAAACATCAGGCCGCAACCCATTACCAAACACTCTATCTAAGGGGTTGTTCTGCTCTTCAGGGCAAGGTGGCTGAGTCACCAAATAGCGACAAAGTTCGCCAACATAAAAAAAGATGGTGCACTGATACTTTTGCACTTCGGGCCAAAAAGCTGAGGCCGAAAATTTTCGCCGCAAGAACATCGAAGCGCCACTAAATATCGCACTATTAACCCCGCAAACAAATCCTGTTCCGTGAAACAGAGGCAGACAAAGATACATACGATCAGTTGGCTTGGCCCTTACACCCGCTTTACTAAACGACATGCCAGCCGCTAACAGACGTCTCTGGCCAATTTTCGCAGCCTTGGGCATCCCCGTAGTCCCAGAGGTGAAAATATAGAATCCTGTATCACCTGCCAAAATGGACTTAGTGTTATCTAAGTTTGTCTCAGGATATTGATCAAGCTGAGCCATGATATCTTCCATCGGTTCTGGCGCTGACCCTTTCCGCAGATCGGCAACCCAAAGAACATCTGAGTCGTCCATATCTAAGTCTGAGCGAACATCAAGAACGCTACCAAATATTTCTTCTCCGGCAAGGCACTTAACTGACTTCGTCACGTTAATACAGTGCGCCAACTGAGCCCCGACAAGGCCCGGATTGACCATGCCCGCAATGGCACCAATCTTCTGGAGCGCGATTATACTCGCTAACATTTCAATGCGGTTTTCCATAATTACAGCGACGCAATCCTGCCGCTTAATACCGCGGTCAAGTAATGCATGAGCTAAGGAATTGGCCAACTCATTGAACGCACCCCATGTAATCTCACGACCCTCAAAGACGATCATGTTTCTATCGGAATAACGAGCGACGGTATCCTCAAACACCAACGCGATTGAGGCAGCATCATCACTCGCTGGAAGCTTTGCCATCACTACCGGCAGAGCCCGGGCCACATCAGAAATAACCCGAAAGACCTCTTTAATATTACCCATAGCACCCATCTTTACTGCCTCCCCAGTGCACGAATAGTAAGTTTTGCCAACTGCGACATATGCACCTCATCTGGGCCATCCGCAATCCTACAAAAACGACTCACCGTAAAAATATGCGCCAATGGAGTATCTTGAGAAACACCCATGCCACCAAAGATTTGCATGGCTCGACTGGAAACGTCCTCACACATCTTTGGAGCCACTATTTTTAACATTGAAATTTCAGCCCGCGCGGCGTCAATTCCGTATTTATCCATTTTTTCCGCGGCCGACAGCACCAGCAACCGACACTGTTCAATATCACAGCGGCTACGCGCTATTTCGTGTTGGACGCTAGTTTTTTTACTCAACTGCTCACCAAAGGCAACACGACTCACGGCACGTTCACACATAAGTTCTAGACTACGCTGTGCCATACCAACAAACATCATTGCGTACTGAAAGCGCCCTGGCCCTAGGCGACCCTGCGCAATCTCAAAGCCCCTACCTTCACCTAAAATCAGGTTGGTGACAGGGACCCGGACGTTTCTAAAAATGACATCACCTTCACCACCTGGCGAATGATATTCACCAAACACTCTAAGTGGTCGAGCGATAGTCACTCCGGGGGTACCGGTGGGCACTAAAATGGTCGAATGCTGCTGATGTCGAGGACCGTTAGGGTTGGATTTACCCATGACCAGCATTAACTTACACTTGGGCCCTATGACATTAGTAGTCCACCATTTACGCCCATTGAGCACATACTCATCACCGTCACGCTCAATTTTCAGCTCCATATTGGTAGCATCAGATGAAGCCACATCGGGTTCAGTCATGGCGTAAGCCGATCTAATCTCTCCCGCCAATAGGGGCATCAGCCATTGCTCTTGCTGTTCTGGCGTACCGTACTTGGCAAGTACTTCCATATTGCCGCGATCAGGGGCATTACAGTTAAATATTTGCTGGGCCCAAGCAGACCTAGACATAGTTTCAAATAACGGCGCTATCTCACTATTGGTTAGGCCGGGACTCCAAGGTTTGTATTCAGCTGGAAGAAATAGATTCCAAAGTCCCTGCTTACGGGCCTCTACCTTAAGGTCTTCAAACCATTCTGGATATTGCCAGAGATTTTTATGATCGTTAGTGAATTCGTCGTAATCTGACTCACGTGGATAAATGTGCTCATCCATGAAAGCCTTTAGTTTGTTATTAATCTCTTCAGCCCGCGGCGTTAACTCAAAACTCATTAGATTCCCTCTTTCATAAGTCAGTAGATTATTAGTTTAATCCTGTTATTTTTCTCATTAGCTTATTCATGCCGCCGATCCAGCGATCATAATTAGTTGTCTTATTGCGCATATACTCAAGTACGATTGGATGCGGTAAAATAACAAAGCTCTCTTTGCGGAGCTCCTCAACAACCGTTTCTGCCAACTCTTCTGGTTCAATCATGCCATTACTCGCCGCGGCGGCTGTTGCGTCATTCGCAACCTCGGTCATCGGCGTGCGCACGGCCTGAGGGCACAACATAGAGACCTTGATTCCTTCATGTTTATGATGAATAGCGAGCCATTCCCCAAAACCCACTGCGGCATGTTTAGTCACCCCGTAGGCTGCGCCGCCGATCTGATTCAGCAATCCAGCAGCAGAGGACGTATTCAAAAAGTAGCCCCCACCACGAGCCACCATGCGAGGCACCAGATGACGTGCCGCATAGACATGGGACATTACGTTAATATCCCAAATGGCCTGCCATTCTGAATTAGGTGAGTGTATGTTTTCCCCTATACCAACACCTGCATTGGAGCAAAAAAGATCAATCGGGCCAATATTTGCTTCGGTATCTTCAACTACCCGAGAAATATCGTCTTCTTTTGCTACGTCAGCCATCATCGCGATGCCATTAACCATACTCGCTGTGTCTTCAGCATTGCTCAGATTGATATCTACAGCAACAATCTTCTTAGCCCCCTCGGCATGAAAACGGACAGCCAAGGCTCTACCGATACCGCTTCCAGCACCAGTGATTACTATAATTTTATCTCTTAGTTCCAAGATGGTTTCCTCTGTTTATGCGTGATTCAAATCCTACCTTACACAAGTTCTGCGAGATGTTCTTTCCGAAAGGGCTGAATGTCATCGCTATTATTATCCCTCACCATATTTACCCAGCTCGGATTCGCAATCAGGGCCCTACCAACGGCCACAAGATCAAACTCTTGAGCCTGCAATCGTCGCTCTAAATCATCAAGACTAGCAGGTTCTGCCTCACGAAAGGTCACCTCACCCGGAACGGGGATAAAGTCGGCATCCAAACCCACACTGCCCACTGTGATAGCCGGCTTACCTGTGATTTTACGCGTCCAACCCGCTAGGTTTAGCTCACTGCCCTCAAATTCAGGCTCCCAAAAGCGTCTCTGCGAGCAATGGAATATATCGATTCC
>JACNKP010000042.1 GCA_014381985.1 SAR92 clade bacterium | reverse complement strand
GCGCAGATATTACATTTACTGCGTAGGCAAGCTATTCGTCCAATGCGCCGTCCTCTAATTATCATGAGCCCTAAGTGGATACTGCGTCATAAATTAGCAACTTCATCGCTCGAAGAGCTTGCCCATGGCGAGTTTTTCAATGTCATTGCAGACAGTACTGTTAAGCCCGCTGAGGTAAAGCGCGTTGTCCTCTGTTCGGGTAAGGTCTATTACCATCTGTTCGAAGAGCGCGAAGAAAGGGGTATTACTGATATTGCGCTGGTTCGTATTGAGCAATTGTATCCGTTCCCCGATCAGGAGCTAGATGCCATTTTGGCGCCTTACACTGGCCTGGAAAGCGCAGTTTGGTGCCAAGAAGAGCCTATGAATCAGGGCGCTTGGTATAGTAGCCAGCACCACATGCGTAATGCATTGCAAAGATTGGACCCTAAGCTAAATCTCAGCTATGCAGGCCGAGTCGGCTCAGCCGCTCCTGCGAGCGGATATATGTCTGTTCACCTTGAAGAGCAGAAGCAATTTATCGATGAAGCGTTGACCTTCGACGCTTAAACTAGGAATAGATTAATGGCCATTGAAATTAAGGCACCGACTTACCCCGAATCAGTACAAGAGGGCACACTGGCGACTTGGCACAAACAGCCGGGCGATAGCGTTGCTCGCGATGAGCTTATTGTTGATATTGAAACAGACAAAGTGGTTCTAGAAGTTGTTGCGTCAGCTTCAGGTACCCTGACTGAGCAATTTAAAGCTGAGGGCGATATAGTCCTTAGTAACGAGGTTTTGGCTCATATTGAAGAAGGTGAGGCCGCGGTATCGCCTGTACTAGCATCTGCTGCTCCTGAGGTTGATCAGCAGGTGGGTGGTGCTTTGGTTAATCCGGCGGCAAAAAAACTGGCTGACGAGCGCAATATAGACCTATCGCAGGTTTCTGGCACAGGCAAAGGCGGGCGTATAACTAAAGAAGATGTTGTCAATTTCATCCCTGCAGTTGCGGTTGTGCCCGCTTCGGCATCAAAAGAGCCAGCCGTTCTAGAGCCGTTATTACCAGACGGTGAGAGGGTAGAGCGCCGAGTGCCTATGACTCGCATGCGCGCTCGTATTGCGGAGCGCCTTTTGGATGTGACTCAGACAACCGCGTCATTGACTACTTTTAACGAAGTAGATATGTCAGCGATGATGAGCCTTCGTAAACAGTACCAGGATGAGTTCACCAAGATGCACAATGGGACTCGACTCGGCTTTATGGGCTTATTTGTCAAAGCTGCTGTAGAAGCACTTAAACGATTCCCGCTAGTGAATGCCTCTATTGACGGCTCCGATATCGTTTATCACGGCTATCAAGATATTGGTGTAGCGGTGTCAACCGAGCGCGGTTTGGTAGTGCCGGTTCTACGGAATGCGGAAAACATGAGTATTGCTACGGTAGAGAATACGATTAGCAACTATGCCGGTAAGGCCCGCGATGGCAAGCTTACTATTGATGAGATGACGGGCGGCACCTTCACTATTACCAACGGTGGTGTCTATGGCTCGTTGATTTCAACACCTATCCTTAATGCCCCTCAAGCGGCTATTTTGGGGATGCACAAGATTCAAGAACGCCCAATGGCAGTTAACGGTGAAGTCGTGATTCGGCCGATGATGTATTTGGCATTGACCTACGACCACCGCCTAATTGATGGCAAGGAAGCGGTGCAATTCTTGGTGGCAATCAAGCAGTTGATCGAAGACCCTGCTAAGATTTTACTTGAGATTTAGTTCATAAATAATTGATATATATAGGTATATAAATGTCAGATAAGTATGATGTTGTTGTAATTGGTAGTGGCCCTGCTGGATATGTGGCTGCGATTCGCGCGGCACAACTTGGGCTCAAAACGGCCTGCATTGAGAAGTGGAAGAACAAGGAAGGTGCTGGTGTCAACGGCGGCACTTGCCTCAATGTTGGTTGTATTCCCTCAAAGGCGTTGCTAGACAGTTCTTATAAGTATCATGAAGCAGCAGAAGGTTTGTCGGTTCATGGTATCAGCACGGCGGGTGTTGAAATGGATATACCCGCTATGCTTGGACGAAAAGATAAAATTGTGAAGCAACTTACCGGCGGTATTTCCGGGCTATTTAAAGCTAACGGTGTGACGGCACTGTATGGCACGGGCAAACTTCTTGCTTCCAAGAAGGTCGAACTGACCGACAACAATGGCGTAGTATCTGTCATAGACGCAGAAAACGTTATTTTGGCATCAGGCTCTTTGCCTATCGCCATTCCTGTTGCGCCGGTTGATAACGACTTGATTCTTGATTCTACGGGAGCACTGGAAATTGGCGAAGTGCCAGAGCGTCTGGGGGTGATTGGTGCAGGTGTTATAGGTTTAGAGCTAGGCTCTGTCTGGGGTCGTCTAGGTTCTAAAGTGGTACTACTGGAAGCGCTTGATGACTTTTTGGCTATTATGGATAAAGCCATTGCAAAAGAATCCAAGAAAATCTTCACCAAGCAGGGTTTAGATATCCGTTTGGGTGCCCGTGTTACTGGTACAGAAATCAAAGGACGTGAAGTCGAGGTGACTTACAAAACAACCGCAGGTGAAGAGCTAAAGGAAACTTTTGATAAGCTGATCGTCTGCGTGGGTCGTCGCCCATTCACTCAAGGGCTTCTTGCGCCTGACAGCGGTGTTGATGTCGATGATCGTGGCTCCGTATATGTTAACGATTTTTGCGCGACCAACGCACCTGGTGTCTATGCTGTGGGCGATTTGGTGCGTGGCCCGATGCTGGCTCACAAAGGGTCAGAAGAGGGCATCATGGTGGCAGAGCGTATTGCTGGTCACAAGGCCCAAATGAACTACGATATTGTTCCTAATGTAATTTATACTCACCCTGAGGTCGCTTCTGTCGGTCAAACCGAAGAGCAGGTTAAGGCTGCAGGGGAGCCCTATAACGTTGGTACGTTCCCATTTGTAGCGAGCGGCAGAGCATTGGCGGCAAACGACACTGACGGAATGGTAAAAATTATTGCACATGCTGACACCGACCGCATACTGGGTTGCCATATTGTAGGGCCAAGTGCTGCTGATTTAACTCAGCAAGTCGCGATAGCTATGGAGTTTGGCTCCAGTGCAGAAGACTTAGGTATGATTGTGTTTGGGCATCCTACATTGTCTGAGGCAGTCCATGAGGCGGCGTTGGCAGTCAATGGCGGCGCTATTCATATTCCGAATCGTAAGCGACGCTAGAAAAATTAACCTTTTTGCACTCCGGGCTATTTACTGGATAGCCTAGAGTACAATACAACCTAAACATTAACAGGAATCGATGTATGAACCTGCACGAATATCAAGGTAAGCAGCTGTTTGCTGAATACGGTTTGCCAGTATCCAAAGGCGTTGCCGCAGAAACAGTTCAGGAAGCCATTGCGGCGGCCGATATAATTGGCGGCGATCGATGGGTTGTTAAAGCCCAGGTGCATGCTGGCGGTCGCGGTAAAGCTGGCGGCGTAAAGCTTGTCAGTTCCAAAGCCGAGATAGAGGCTTTTGCTCGCCATTGGTTAGGTAAAAACCTAGTCACCTACCAGACAGATGCCAAAGGCCAGCCAGTCAGCCGTATTCTGGTTGAAACTTGCACTGACATTGACCAAGAATTGTATCTTGGTGCAGTGGTAGATCGCGGCACCCGTCGTATTATCTTTATGGCCTCAACTGAAGGCGGTGTGGAGATAGAAAAAGTAGCCGAAGAGACCCCTGAGAAAATTCTCAAGGCAATTATTGACCCGGTGACTGGCGCTCAACCCTACCAGGGTCGTGATCTTGCCTTTAAGCTGGGACTTAAAGGCGTTCAAATTAAGCAGTTTGTTAAGATATTCTTGGGTTTGGCTAAATTGTTTAAAGAGAAAGACCTTGAGCTGCTAGAAGTGAACCCTCTGGTAATTACTGACGAAGGCAACTTGCACTGCTTAGATGCCAAAGTGATTATCGATGGCAACGCCATGTACCGTCAGCCACAGATCAAAGAAATGCACGATCCCTCACAGGAAGATGCCCGTGAAGCCCACGCCTCTGCCTGGGACCTTAACTATGTGGCCCTGGATGGCGACATTGGTTGCATGGTCAACGGTGCCGGTCTTGCTATGGGTACTATGGACATTGTTAACCTCCACGGCGGCTCACCAGCCAACTTCCTTGATGTTGGGGGCGGTGCCACTAAAGAACGCGTGGTTGAAGCGTTCAAAATTATTCTTTCAGACACCAATGTTAAGGCTGTATTGATCAATATCTTTGGCGGTATTGTTCGCTGTGATCTCATTGCCGAGGGCGTTATTGGCGCCGTTGAAGAGGTGGGAGTAACTATTCCGGTGGTTGTGCGCTTAGAAGGTAACAACGCAGAGCTGGGAACTAAAAAATTGGCCGAATCCGGTCTTGCTATCATTGCTGCCACAAGTCTTACCGACGCAGCACAACAGGTTGTTAAAGCCGCAGGGGGTAACTAAACATGTCTATCTTAATTAACAGTGACACCAAAGTTATCTGTCAGGGTTTTACGGGCGGGCAGGGCACCTTTCACTCAGAACAGGCGATTGAGTACGGCACAAAAATGGTTGGTGGTGTAACTCCCGGTAAGGGCGGCACAACCCATCTTGGACTACCGGTATTCAACACAGTAGCCGAAGCTGTTGCAGAGACTGGTGCAGAAGCCTCAGTTATCTACGTACCAGCACCGTTCTGTAAAGACTCTATTCTTGAAGCCGCTTATTCAGGCCTCAAGCTAGTGGTTTGTATTACCGAAGGCATTCCCACTCAAGACATGCTTGAGTGTAAAGTGGTTTGCGACACCTTGGGCGTACGCCTTATTGGGCCTAACTGCCCAGGTGTTATCACGCCCGGTGAATGCAAAATCGGTATTATGCCGGGTCATATTCACTTACCGGGTAAAGTTGGCATTGTGTCGCGTTCTGGCACATTGACTTACGAGGCAGTCAAGCAAACTACCGACTATGGTTTTGGGCAGTCTACCTGTGTGGGTATTGGCGGCGATCCCATTCCTGGGTCAAGCTTTATCGACATCTTAGAATTGTTTGAAAAAGACCCAGCCACTGAGGCCATCGTTATGATTGGCGAAATTGGTGGTACCGCAGAAGAAGAAGCTGCGGCTTACATCAAAGCCAATGTCACCAAGCCTGTTGTTTCCTATATTGCGGGTGTAACAGCCCCAGCAGGTAAGCGTATGGGCCATGCTGGTGCCATTGTTTCTGGTGGTAAAGGCACAGCAGATGAGAAGTTTGCAGCCCTAGAAGATGCCGGCGTTAAAACAGTCCGCAGTCTTGCTGAGATTGGCAATGGCCTGAAAGAAATTACTGGCTGGTAAGGTTGTTTAGTAGTTAAGCAGTTAAAGAAAAAGCGGCCTACGGGCCGCTTTTTTATTCTTCAGCTACGTAATGAAGGCTTTATGCAGTTAGGACACCAGTAATGAAACCTCCGCATAAAGTAAAAAAAACGGCCAATCCTGCTGTAAAGTTGATTAGCACCACAAACACATCGGTGCCTTGAATAACGGTAGGGTTTACTGGCTATTGAGCCGCTTGAGTTCTTTGGCCAATCTTTTGTGACATTCAGGAGTGGCATCGGTAGCATAAACCATGAGCATACCTTCTAATACTTGATGGTAATATTCATTCAAATCAATATGCGCATAGACCCAGTCTTGTCGCCCGAGTCGGTGGCATTGGTAAAGTTGCCTGGTGAGCGTGCTAGTTCCGATATTCCCTAAAAGGAATCCTTCTTTTAAGGCAGCGACGCAACACCGTTCTGCAATTTTAATCGACTGCTGGACGAATCCATCCTTCGATTTACGATCATCAAATATGCCCTCTTGATTTCCAGCCATATATGCGGCGCGGTAAAAATCCTCATTATCTGTATACATACTTACGATAGACTGGGCGAAAAATTTAGCGCTCTCAACGGGATCGCCGAACATCGGCTTAGACATGACGCCTTGCAGGGCTATGACCAACTCAGCAATTAGCTCCTGATAGATATCACTTTTTTTGCCAAATAAGTTGTGGATCGTCGGAACAGATACACCAGCTTTGTCAGCGAGCTGACTTAGAGTGAATGCCTCCAAGCCCTCTGAAGCAATTAAGTGTTTTGCGATATTGAGGATACGGTTACGACGCAAAATTTTATTCGCCTGACGAGTACTGTTTTCCAGAGATTTCCCTTTAGCGTTCATTGAGCTACCTCAAAAGCTGATTTCTATAAATTTAGCTTGCTATTTAAATTTGATAAGATGTAAAATTAACTATAAGTAAAATTTGTCGATAAGTAAAATTTAATGCACCATAAAAGGTCATTTTAAGTACTATCATGAAAAAGACAACACACCTATTCAACTATCTACGGAAACTCGGGTTTAAGATAAGCGAAATTCCCTTGATCTCGCAGCTGCTGGAGACACAAGAGTTAAAGGGTTCTTTTGTAATGTGTGTTGGTAATATTTTTGTGAGTCCTTTCTCGACAATCATAGTACGGCGCAAGACGCCACCAAGCAGAAAATAATGGAATATATGACGATTAATGCTTTACGCAGAGTAGGGCGAGAGTTAGCCCTACTCTGCGTTTTCATTCTCGGCGGCTGCACGGTTATACCTGGTGTGCACATCTCTAGCGACGGAATACTTGGAAAAGGCGTCTCGCAGAGTGGGAGTGTGGAGCTTATTCCAATCACTCAGGACCTTATTGTTGAGATGCAGTCTGAGAAATCTTGGACCGTGCAAGTGGCGAGTTTTGCTAGCAAGTCTAAAGCAAAACAAATGCAAAGAGCTCTAGTGACTGAGGGATTCAACATTTTCAGTAAAAATCTCAAAATAAACGGTAACGATCTTCAGAGGGTATATATAGGCCCGAAATTAGACAAGAGTACTGCTCAGGCTATAAAGCAGAAAGTCGATTCACAGTTTGGTACAGAGAGTATTGTTTTAGAAAGCACTAAAATAGACAGCAGTTCAAACATGACCCTACAGGAGCAGATGGACAGCTACATCTATCGTGTAGCGCCGGGAGACGTGCTCAATATCACGGTCTGGGAGCATCCTGAGCTAACGATCCCGCAGGGGGGGCAAAGGTCGGCTTGTGAAGCGGGCAATGTGATTCACTCTGACGGGACAATTTATTACCCATATGTTGGCAAGGTCTCCGTTGATGGCAAACATGTCACTGAGATTAGGGATTTCATTATAAAAAAATTGGCTCGATATCTTGAGAGACCTCAGGTCGATGTGTCCGTGGCATGCTTCCGATCTCAGCGCGTATTTGTATCTGGCGCGGTGCTCAATCCGAGTATGGTGCCTGTTACGGACGTACCCATGACATTACTTGACGCGCTAAACGATCGTGGCGGCATGGCGCCCGACGCAGACTGGCGCTCAGTCACTTTGACCGCAACCCGCGATGGTGAGGTGACCAAGCAGACTCTCGACCTCTCAGCACTTTACCAAATGGGGGACCTGAGTCAGAACAGGTTGCTTAGATCTAATGATTTGGTTCATGTGCCGCGCAACGACGCTCTTAAGGTGTTCGTGATGGGTGACGTGATTAATGCCGGGACCCAGCGAATTGACCGCAATGGTTTGACACTTGCCGAGGCGCTCAACAATGTCGGCGGTATCAATGAGGCTTCAGCTAGCGCTTCGGGTATTTTTGTATTGAGGGCCAGCGATTCTGCCTCAAAGATTGTTGACATTTACCAGCTTGACGCATCCATGGGCCCCATGCTCATCCTAAGTACACAGTTCAGGCTCAAGCCAATGGATATTGTATATGTTACCTCCGCCCCCATCGCGCGCTGGAACAAGCTGCTGAACCAATTGACCAGTAGTCTCAGTGGCATCTACCAGGTCGAGGTAATCCAACGTGGCAATTAATCAAAGTATGCTTTTGCGTCGATACGTCGGGGCAACTGTAATAGCAAAGGTCGGCGTCACATGTTGAATGAGATAAATCAAGGGCAAAACTCTGGCGCGCAGTTTGATGACGAGATAGACCTGTTCAAATTGCTGGGTATTTTGCTAGACGGGCGCTATATTATCGCAGCCTTCGTTACCATGTTTGCTACTTTGGCGGTCCTCTACGCACTGGTTTTGGACCCGATCTACCGGGCTAATAGCTTCATTCTTATAGAAAAAAACGCTCAGGGTATTCCCGGGCTTGACGATACGGCGGAGATAATTGCCTCTGAGACCTCGATCGACCAAGAGCTGCACCTCTTAAAGACTCGTATGGTATTGGGTAAAGTGGTGAATGAGCTTGACCTCACGACACATGCCTCACCAATCTATTTTCCAGTGATAGGTGCTGCCTTGGCTAGGCGTCATGCCGGCGCAGGTCCTGCAGATGCCGCGTTTGGGCTCGAAAGCTATGCCTGGGGTGGTGAAAAGGTTCGTATATCATACCTGCAAGTGGCGAGGAACTACCTAGGCCAGCCTCTAGAATTCGTTGCCCTTGATGAGCAACAGTTCTCGCTGTATCACAATGATGAGGAACTTTTGACAGGCACCGTTGGTGAGAAGGCTTTCGGTCTAGATGGTGAGATGCAAATTCTAGTCGACAGTCTTATTGCTCGACCAGGTACTCGATTTGAGGTGAGAAAGTCAGGCCGCTTTGATGCTATGTTAAATCTGCAAGCGACTCTGTCGGTGTCAGAGAAGGGCAAGGGCACGGGCATCATAGAGATCGCGCTTGAGGGCGCAGACAGAGATTATATTTTGGAGGTTGTGGACTCGGTAACGAGCAACTTTTATCTCCAGAGCATGCAACGCCTGTCGTCGGAGGCCGAGAGTACTCTCGACTTTCTGGAGCAGCAGATCCGTGGTGTGAAGGCTGACCTCTCCTATTCAGAAGAGGCCCTCAATGACTTCAGGAGCGAGCGCGTCTCAGTGGACCTGTCCCTTGAGGCTGGAGCCGCTCTGGACAGCCTGGTCCAGATCGAGGCGGACATCAACGCAATGTCAATTAGTGAGGTGGAAATTTCGCGCCGTTTTACTCAAGCGCACCCCAGTTATATTTCGTTCAAACGTCAGCTGGAGAACCTCCAAGAGCAGAGGAATAAGCTCAGAGCTAAGCTGTCTCAGCTACCTGATACACAGAAGCAAATACTACGTCTCACGCGAGATTTTGAGGCCCACAAGGCCATCTTTGTTTCACTTGATAGCCGTCGGCAGGAGCTATCGATGTTGAAGGCCAGTAGAAAGGGCAGCGTTCGCCTAATGGACGAAGCTGTGGTTCTGCCCAATATCGTCGCCCCTAAGCGTTCGCTTATCGCGATACTTGGCACGCTGCTGGGTGGTATGCTTGGTGTCATGATTGTACTGCTGCGCTCTTTTATGAAGGCAGGCATTATAGATCAAAAGACGTTCACTGACTTGGGTCTGACAGTCCATGCCACGATTCCACTCTCTGATAATCAGCTGTCCGCAAGCCTTACGAATATCCGACCTAGGCACTTTTTGACGAAGAAGATCAAGACAACAGTAAATTACAATCTTCTGGCGAACGACTCCCCCGATGACTCAGCGATCGAGGCACTCAGGAGTTTTCGGACATGCCTTCGATTCTTGATGTCGGATAGCAAGAACAATAGGGTGATGATTTCAAGTGCCAGCCCCGGTGTGGGAAAGTCCTTTGTTAGCGTCAACCTTGCGACTTTGTTAGCAAATTCAGGGCAGCGCGTGCTGATTGTTGACGCTGACATGAGAAGAAGTTATCTACACCGAACATTTGGTACGAAGTCAGAGAATGGATTGGCTGAGGTCCTTTCTGGAACCATCAGTGTGAGACAGGCAATTAGGACAACGAAGGTGGATAATCTCTACTTCATACCGCGGGGTAAGGTTCCCAGTAACCCATCCGAATTGCTGATGGGCCCAATGTTTGTAAAAATGTCCAAGCAGTTAAGCGAAGATTATGACGTGATATTCTTTGATACGCCACCAATTCTGGCGGTGACTGATGCCTCACTTGTCGGACAGCACTGTGGCACGAATATGATGGTTGCGCGCTTTGGGATATGCACAGAAACGGAGGTTGCCGCAGCGAATAGCCGCTTTGAACTCAACGGCGTCGCAACTAAGGGCATCATTTTTAACGCGGTCGAAAAGAAGAGCAGTGGCTACTACTATGATGAAGCATTCCTTTTTAGTGACAAACTAGGGGATTATCGCAAATTACCCACTAGGGGGAGGGGGGAGGACCAATATGGCTTACAGAAAAATCTATTAACGCCTGAAGAGCTCGACGCGTTGTCGAAAATTAATTAGGAAGCTTGCTAGTAAAAGCTAGATCCCAGCGTTCTAAAGTCTGCCTGAAGCTAGGTGGGTTCAATTTTGTAAAGTTATGATTCAATCTATAAAAAACAACGGGTTACGTTTGACCATGCTACCTGGGGCAGGAACGCCCATTAGAGAACTAGCGCCTGAAATTACCATGTCTACCAATTTCACCATCCGGGCTCTATGAAATAGTGATCTTGAAGCTGATGCCGGAACTTATGACAACTCATTTTCAGATAGAGTTTCATTACAGTACTTGGAGTAAGCGAGCTATAACTAAAACCTCAGATATTAGAGTCATTTACGCCTTTAAAACAATGAGTTGATGGGCTGATTTTGCATATTTCTATTCAGTATTACATATTCCCCCGTATTACACTTAGGGAAATGATTCGAGTTCTTTAATGCGAAATTTTCAAACTTATTCCAATGACGTCTCAAGTATTGGCTTGCATAACCGTCTGCTGTATAGCTCGGGTATTGTCAGTCACGCACTCAAAGAGGCGGCAATGGGTGTCTTTGTCCTGCTTTACTACAAGCAGGTGCTGGGCCTGTCGGGGACGCTGACCGGTCTTGCCATCGGCATTTCAATTATCTGGGATGGTATCAGCGACCCACTGGTTGGCGCCTGGTCAGACCGTTTGCGCTCGCGCATTGGCCGCCGCCACCCGTTAATGATTGCCGCTGTTATTCCAATGGCTGCGGGTTTTGTCATGCTGTACGGGCCACCTGGCAGTGTGCTGAGCGACCAAGGCCAGCTGTTTACCTGGCTGCTCATCAGCATACTGCTGGTACGCACAGCTCTGACCTTTTTTATGGTGCCCTACCTAGCCCTGGGTGCAGAGATTACCGAGGACTATCACGAACGCACACAGCTGGCTGCGGTGCGCACCAATATGGCCTGGATTATCGGCACTCTTGTCTCGGCCACCGCCCTGATTTTTTTATTTAAGGAAGAAAATGGCCTCGACGGTCGCTTCCTCATCGACAATTACCATTTTTTTGGCTGGGTCAACGGCCTGCTCGTCGTACTGTTTAGCGTCATCTGCATTGCCGGTACTTGGCAATACATTCCCAAAATCGCCAGCGGCAAAGGACATGCCGACAGTAATATGCTGCACGATATATTCACCACATTTCGCAATAAGAACTTTTTATACATGGTGATGTTGGATATGGCCGTGGGCGGTATCGGCAGCATTACCGCTACATTGCTAATGGTGACTTACGTCTATTTCTGGCAACTGGATGCGATCCAGACTTCCCTACTGTTTGCCGGTCCCATTATTCTCGCGGCACTGTTGTCGGCCGTGTTTTCCAGATCACTGAATCGGCTGTTTGAAAAACAACAGATACTGCGCCTGACCTGTGCCCTGACCAGCATTAACCTGCTCTGGCTGACACCGTTGAAATTGTTTGACCTACTGCCAGATAACAGCACGGTGGTATTTGCCTTGATCTACTTTAACTGGGCAATACATACGATTATGGGTATTACGCGCGTTATCACCGTTCACTCGATGCTGGCTGATATCGTGGATGAGCAAGAGTTGGCCACTGGCAAGCGAAAGGAGGGCGTTGTTTTTGCTGTAGCTTTCTTTTCCTCCAAATTCATGGGCGCCTTTGGCTACCTGATAGCGGGCCCGTTTCTGGACGTGATAGGCCTGCAGGCTGGAGCGCAACCAGGCGAAGTATCCAGCACGGTAACGTGGGGTCTGGGCCTGATTATGGGCCCGGGGCTGGCGATTATTATGCTGTTACCGGTGTGGATGTCATTCAAAGTGAATATGAGTCACGCCAGTCAGTTGGAAGTTCGCCAGGCCCTGTCACAGCGACGACAGGCAGCCGAAAACGGCGACAGCGCCTCCGTCAGCACACCAAGATCTCACTGAGAGCCGAGTTTACCGTGTTCAATCAGCAAAAATGCCACTGAAACACCGTCTGGCAGGAGTGTTTAGGCGTCTCAGTGCTGGAATGACCGGACGAAATCCAAGAAGAGGGTGATACGAGCTATGTGCCGTGGAAATTGGCGGCGCTTTTAGGCATGCATTGCCTGATGTTACCTATTAGTTTGATCTGACTGAGTTGGCAATGCCTCCGCACAAACTAGTGGCTAATAACGGACTTGATAGTGGAATAAACTACAGGCTGTTGAGTCTGTTAATTTCTTCAATCAACAAAACGTGAAGCTCGGGACTGGCATCGGCCGCGTACACCAAAAGTATGCCCTTCATGGCCTTGTGACGAAATTGATTCAAATCAATGTAGCCGAGAACCCAGTCAATTCGGGCAAGTCGGTTGCTATCGTGAACTTTTTTCATAATTATGCTGGGTTCGACATTTCCTAAAAGCAACCCGCTCTCATACCACTCCTTTCTCGGTGCTGCCAGTTGCTGTGCTTGCTGGAAAGGTCCACCTGGAATTCTAGGGTCAAACAACTTTAGGTGCTCTGCAGACATAAGTGCGGCGCGATAAAAGTTTATATCTTTCTCGAAGGCGGCAGCCACGTTATTGACGAAGAACTTTGTATTTTCAATAGGATCGATAGGCGGGTTGAGGGTAATACTCTGCATGTCTTCAATTAAATTCGAGACCAGCTCTTTAATGATGTCACTTTTTTTTCCGAATAGGTTGTGAATCGTTGGCGTAGTAACCCCAGCCTCTTCGGCAAGTTCACTTATAGTAAAGTCTTCTAAACCTTTTTCAGCTATTAGACGCTTGGCTATATTAAATATACGTTCACGACGCAATTTTTTATTTGCCTGACGAGTTACATTTCCTAATGCTTTTACTGGTTTTTTCATACTGCATACACTAACACATAATGGTTAATTAAGCTAACAGTTTTTCCTATGAGTTAAAGCTGTAGTCCCAAGCAGTCTGATTTTTTAAGGAGGGTATATACATATTGGAAAGAGACTGTGTCGGAAGAAGAGTAGTTGTTAAGAGTAAAAGTACTTTGCGCCAAGTGGGGTTGTACCCATTATTGTGCCTATACGGCTATAAATATAACGACCATAAAAAAACCCGTAAAAACAGAGGCTTAGTTACTATATAGCAGGAGGATAGACCGATAAACTATGTAGGTATACTTTACTCTGAAATACTATAATAACCGCCGCAGATACCTTAAAACCTAACAATTACCTCTCGGACCAATAGAGGTGGCGGTTGCGATGCCGGCTCCAGGCAACAAAAAAATAGGCCACAAGGGGCCTGTGTCAGTGATCGTGTCAGCATCAGTAAGTAATTGTGACGCTGAGCTGGTCACTGTAAACCCCTTGGGCCGCTGGTTGCGCTGCCGGGACGCTACCATAGGCAGTAAGGGTTTGAGAGACGCCAGTTCCGGTAAGCGCCACACCTGTGGGGGAGGTATTTCCCCATACCGTGCCGCGAGCGACATCTGAATAAACTTGATAGACTAGATACTTTTCCGCTCCAGCAGTCATTCGACGAACTGGCGCATCAGCCGAACCTGATCCTGCGGAGGCACCAGCATTCATAGTGATCAGGGCCGCTGCGCCTGAGGTGCAGGTCGAAACTACCGTGGCCGTGGCTTCAAGAGCGGTCGAAGCATTTGCGACAAAACCGTCATAGGCTCCGAATGCCATTGGGCTGGAGTCCATAGAGCAGGAATGTACAACCGATACGCTAACGTTCATGGTTGAAGTACTTGAGCCAGCGTGGGTATAAACACTAAGAGCAGCGGAGCCAAGTACCATGGCCGATACGAGCGTGAGTTTAAGAGCGCTTTGGTTGAATTTCGCTTTTATAATTCGTTCCTTTCATTAAAAAATGCAATTTTCTACAAGAGGATATTCATCCGTTAAATTCTCGTTTCAACCCTGCACGTGTAATAGATATATCAAGGTGTGGCTGTTAAGTAAGGATAGCACATTTGATTCAATCGACTCACGATACTCTATTAGCTCTGGAGTAGAGCCTTTATTCTCGGCCGCTGCTAGTTCCATCTTTAGGCATGTAATAAATAATCACTGCACCTAAAATAATTTTCACGAGCGCGCCTGGCCAAAATGGCCAAAACCCATACTCTAATGCTTTTTCAAGCCCGTATAAATAGGTCAGTTGGGCAATGCCACAGATTAAAATCAGTGCAGTTCCAATCGCCATGACGATTAAACCCTCGGCAAAGCTGTCCCCAAATCCGTTCTCTTGCAGTGCCCCACAAACATAACCGCCAACTAAAAAACCGTACAAAAAGCCGCCACTGCCGCCCAACAATGTGTCTATTCCTGAGGCGCCTTTGGCAAACACAGGCAAGCCAGCTAAACCTGCAATCAGATAAATGGCAATGACCAGCAGCCCTCGTTTACGTCCTAGCACAAACCCTACAACCAGCACCGCAAGGCTTTGCCCTGTGATGGGTATTGCGCTGCCTTTCCACGGCAAGTCAATGCTAACCATAGCGCCTAGACAAATAAGTAGCAGGCCTAAGCCAACCATTAAAGTATCTTTATTTACCTGCATTAAATAAGACCTTTCTGGTGCTGTTTATCCATGAGTGGCGGGTGTGTTTGTTTTGAAGTTGGTGAGGTACTTAGATCCCAAGGCATAAATCATTAACCCGGCGAGCACGAGTGCTGAAGCTGTTGCTAAGAGCGAATTACCCATAGCATGAGCGGTCTGAGTTTGAGCTAGAAAATCAATGTTCCATTGGTCGGCTAGGTAGTTGGTTAGATAGCCAAAGGCAAAGCCAACCCCGACAACACTGCCCAAATAGGCCGCGAGGGCGCGATTGCCTAGTTCACGCTTAACCAAACCCATGGTGGCGATGTTGGTGGCAGGCCCAACCAGCATAAATACTAATGTCGCACCTGGCGATATGCCTGAAAACAACAAGCCAGCGGCAATTGGGGTAGAAGCTAGGGCGCAGATGTACATGGGTACGCCAATCAGGGCCATAACCACAAAGGCCATAAAACCATCACCCCACTGAGCTAAAAATTCGGTGGGTACATAGGTTTTAACCGCCGCGGCAATGCCCAGGCCAATCAGCAGCCATAGGCTAATATCTTTTATGAGGTCGACAAAGGTAAATGTCATGCTGTCCTTTAGTCGCGTAGCTATAGTTTCAGGTGCGCTTGTTTCGGCATCGAGTTCACTGCAGCAGCTTGGCTCGGGTTCGGGCGTTTTATTGGCGCAACAGGATTGAACAGGCTCTGAAGTGATTGGCGCAGGCTCGTCCTTGTCGGCGCCCACTAACAATCCAGCAGTGATTGCGGTAGATATGGCTGCAATAGGTCGAATAACGGCCATAAACGGCCCTAACATTGCGTAAGAGACAGTTACTGAGTCAACGCCTGTCTCTGGTGTAGATATCAAGAATGAGGTAGTGGCGGCTTTAGAGGCGCCACTGCGGCGTAGGCCAAGGGCGGCGGGAATGACGCCGCAGGAGCAAAGTGGCAGGGGTGCGCCCAGAAGGGCCGCTTTAACGGTGGCCATCAAACCAGGTTCACCGAGGTGTTTGGCGAGTAGTTCGCTGGGTACAAATGCTTTCATGAGTCCTGCAACAGTAAAGCCCATGAGCAGCCATGGCGCAGATTCAATAAAAAGACCGACAAAATTTTCAATTAAAGGCATGCGTTGCTACCTATTATGTGTGTTTAAAGCACCCAAAATGGTGCAGTGGGTGGCAGGCTCATCGCCGCCACAGCAGGCAACACTAAGGGTTTTCAATGACTGCTTAATCTTTTTCATTTCAATCAGGCGCTGATTAACCACCTGTATTTTGTTGTCCACAAATTCTTTTACATCTTGGCAAGATTTTTTGTCTTTGGTGACTTCAAGTTCCAATAGCTGATGTACTTCATTGAGCGTAAACCCGACTTCTTTAGCGCTGAGAATAAAGCTAATACGCAGTACATCAGACTTAGAGTAAAGGCGGTAGCCCGAGTCAGTCCGTGCGGTTGGCGTAATAAGCCCATGCTTTTCATAGAAGCGTAGAGCATCGCGGGAGATGCCTGTACGCTGTGCCAATTCTCCAATTTTAAGCATAGTATTTGACGTCATAACCAAATTATAAAGTCTGGAGTATAGACCAGAGTCAAGGGCCTAAACAAATGGCCGGTTCTCTGGTGACGTATTAAGCGCTTTTGGCAGCAGGTTGTGCGGGCGTGCTGAAATGCAGGGCATCATCACTGGCCAGTGGTTGATTAAAGAGTGAGCGGTCTCTACGGAAGTCTTGAGTGTTAATCCATGGCTCTTGATCACCTTGCTTTGGGAACAGGTGCATCATGCGTTGCATATAACCTGCAGGGAAGTCAGCGATCCAGCTTCTTGCTGGCATGTCGTGCAAGTTTGTGGGTACCACTGGGACAACACTGGTGGTGTTGGTGTCAGTCATGTGGTTGAGCGTTCTGCATACCCATTCGGCAGTTAAGTCTGCGCGCAGCGTCCAGGAAGCGTTAATGTAGCCAAAGGTGGAGACCATATTGGGCACATCAGAGACCATTAAACCTTTGTAGGTCCACAGTTTTGAAAAATCTACGGCCTTTCCATCAACAGATATGTTTGCGCCGCCCATCATTACGAGCTGCAAACCAGTGGCACTGACAATGATGTCAGCATCCAGATGCTCACCGGATTTAAGCTGAATGCCATTCTCTGTAAAGCTATCTATGTGATCAGTGACCACAGTGGCGCTGCCATTCTTAATGGCGGTGAACAGATCGCTGTCCGGCACCAGGCATAGTCTTTGGTCCCAAGGGTTGTAGCTAGGAGTAAAATGTTTGTCGACATCGTAGTCGGGGCCAAGCTCTTTGCGGATCATATCAAGTATGGTCTTTTTAACTTTTTCTGGCCTCTTACGTGTTTGTTTATAAAGAAGTTCTTGAAGTCGTGTGTTGCGCAGGCGTGTTAGGGCGTAGGCCCAAGTATGGGGCAGCAGTTTACGCAATCCATTGGCAAACCAGTCCTCTGAGGGGCGCGAAACAATATAGGTGGGAGAGCGTTGTAGCATGGTCACACTAGCGGCTTTTTCCGCCATAGAGGGTACTAGAGTAACCGCGGTTGCTCCCGAGCCGATGACAACGACCTTTTTATTTTCATAGCTTAAATCTTCTGGCCAAAACTGAGGATGTATCAGCTTGCCTTTAAAGGCGTCAACCGATGGAAATTGCGGGTCATGAGCCTGCTCATAGCTGTAGTAGCCGGCGCACATGTGTAAAAAGTTACAGCTAATTTGTACGCTCTCGCCGGTATCTGTCTGAGCGACGGTTAGCGTCCAAAGGCTGGTTTCACTGTCCCAGTTGGCACTGGTTAATTTGCTGCTGTAACGAATTTTTTCTTCAATATTGTTGTCAGTGGCTGTCTCGCGTACATAGCTAAGAATCGAAGGACCATCGGCAATCGCTTTTGCGCTATTCCAAGGTTTGAAACTGTAGCCTAGCGTATGCATGTCACTGTCTGAGCGAATGCCAGGATAACGAAAAAGATCCCAGGTGCCGCCAATAGCGCCACGGCTCTCTAAAATTAGGTACTTATGGCCGGGGCACTGCTTAGTGAGGTGATATGCGGCACCAATGCCTGAAAGGCCAGCACCTACAATGACAACATCCGTATGCTCTATTTGCATTTTTATAGTTATCTCTTATTGGTTAGCGTTAATAGTTTAAAGGCTTTTTATTTCTCATCAGTGTTAGAGGTATCTGAAACAGCGGAAATACTCTGTCATAGTGCATGGGGAATAATCTCTGTGATAGATCCATAAGCTTGGCATCTGCGCCAACAAAAATACGCATACGATTTTTAAGTACGCCCTTTAAGATGATATTGGATGCTCGACTTGGATGCATGCCGTTATTGCGGAAGAAATCTGCCATTTCCTCCTGGGTGCTACCTATGCCGATGAGCTTGCCCATCATCTGTTGCATGGGACTGATGGCGTCTTCACGCTTATTCATACGAGCATTGGTGACAATGTTAGTACCAATGTGGCCGGGGTGTACGCAGTGTATTTGCACGTTACTGTCTTTGAGCTCCTTGGCTAGGCACTCTGTAAAGCCGCGCACAGCAAATTTTGCGGTGTGATAAACCGACTGATTGGGTACGGTAATCATGCCAAAAATTGAGGACGTATTAATTAGGGCAGCTTCAGGCCGTTGTTGTAGGTGCGGCAAGAAAGCACGAGTAGAATTAATAACACCCTGCAAGTTGATGTTCATTACCCAATCCCAATCTGTCTCAGACATGTCTTCAAATGTAGAGTCGACGGTGACTCCCGCATTGTTAAAGACCAAGTCCACTTGTCCGTGTTGCTCTATTACTTGGGCGGGCAGGGCCTCAATGGCCGCTTTATCTGCAACATCCAGGACATGGACGGAAACATTAACGCCATAGCCTGCCATCATGGTGTGAGTTTCGGCTAGTGTCGTTTCGTTAATCTCACAGATAGCGACATTAGCGCCAGCTTTTGCCATCAATATGGCTAGGTAACGCCCCATGCCTGATCCGGCGCCGGTGATCACTGCAACCTTATTTGAAAAACTTTTCATTAAATAACTACCCTCATTTTTTATTGTTTGATGCGCTCAGTCTCATGTCAAGACTAGGACTATTACAAAATAGCCCCTTTAGGATCAAAGGCTTGCATCATTATGGCGTTAGCTATGCCGCTTTGTAAACGGTCTATTAAAACCTGCTTTGCCAGTCTATTTAACACAGTAACCGCTTTCACTTAAGCTTACCTGAAATTTCGTGAACGTATGGTCGTTTTATAGAGTAGCTCGCTGCAGTCGGTGAGTTCTTGGGCGATGATATGCACCACTTCGCCGTCGGTTTCGATTACACCTTTGACCATTAGCAGTTGCGCTTTGAGCAATGCTTGGCGGCAGCGCTGTTGCACGCTTTTCCAGATAACGATGTTGCTGTTGCCTGTTTCGTCCTCTAAGGTTAAAAAAATTACTCCAGATGCTGTCCCAGGGCGCTGTTTTCCGGTGACTATGCCTGCCATGCGAACAAATCGTTGATGGCCCAATTCAGCCAAATCACTGTGGCGTTTGCACTGCCGAAAAATGGGAAATTGGTCGCGTAAGATACTCATCGGGTGCCGGCCTAAGGTCAAACCGGTAGTGTTGTAGTCCGCATATAGGTTATCCGTTTCGCTAGGCTCCTTTAGGTTTATATTGGGTTCGATGCTAGCATTTTGTAGCAGTTGCCCGTGGTTGTTTATGGCTAGAGCTTGCCAGTGAGCTTGTCGGCGATTTTCTGTTAATGATTGTAAGGCTCCTGCGCTACTAAGGAGGCTCAGGTCTACCTGTGATAAGCGGGCTTTGAGGGCTAGATCCTCAAGATTCGCGAAGGGCCTGGGGGCGGTAAAGATGCGTTTTGCCGATTTGTATGGCAATCCTTTTATTATTCTAAATCCCAATCTTATCAGAGGTTTATCTTTCTTATCTAATGTTATATCCCGGTATAGTGTGTGATCCCATTCGCTATAGTTAACGTCAATAGGCGAAACGTGAATATTATGACGCTGTGCGTCTTGAATGAGCTGTGATGAGGAGTAAAAACCCATCGGTTGACTATTCATAATGGCGCAACAATAAGCCGCTGGATAGTGGCATTTTAACCAGGCCGAAACATAAGCAAGCAGAGCAAAACTAGCGGAGTGTGACTCGGGGAAACCATAGACGCCAAAGCCTTGGATCTGCTTGAATAATCTCTGCGCAAAATCCAAACTATAGCCTTGGGATAGCATGCCTTTAGTGAGCTTTTGTTCAAACTGTGTAAGTTGGTTATTATTGCCGCCTTTGCTGCTCCAGCTGGCCATTGCACGACGTAATTGATCAGCCTCGCCACCTGAAAACCCCGCGGCAACCATTGCCAAGCGGATTACCTGCTCTTGGAACACCGGAATGCCTAAGGTTCGCTCCAATACCGCTTTGATCTCTGGACTAGGGTACCTGACGGCTTCTAGGCCTTGGCGTCGCTTTAAATAGGGATGCACCATGCCGCCCTGAATAGGGCCGGGGCGCACAATCGCTATTTCTATGACTAAATCATAAAAGCAGCGTGGCCTTAAGCGTGGCAACATGGCCATCTGTGCACGAGATTCAATCTGAAAAACACCCACACTATCCGCTTTGCAGAGCATGTCAAAGGTAGGGGTATCATCCTTGGGAATGCTTTGCATATTCAGACTTATGCCTTGATGTTGCTGAATAAGGTCAAGGCAGCGATGAATGGCGGTAAGCATACCAAGAGCAAGGATATCTATTTTTAGTAGCCCTAGCGCTTCGATATCTGTTTTGTCCCATTGAATGACTGTACGGTCTGGCATGCTGGCATTTTCAAGAGGAACCAGAGTGCTAATAGGGCTGCGAGTGATGATAAAGCCGCCCACGTGCTGTGATAAATGCCGAGGAAATCCAAGAATGTCTTGCAGCAGCTGATAAAACTGGTCGATCATTCGAGCATTACCGTCTGCCCCTTTAGTCTGAATCTCTTGGCCGTTGAACTGTTTCTCCAGATCGGCACGACGATCCCACCAAGATAGTGACTGACTGAGTTGCTCTATAAATAAAGGGTCTAGGCCTAGGGCTTTACCGACATCACGCACTGCGCTGCGCGGCCTATAGGTAATGACTGTAGCGGCAATTGCGGCATGTTCTCGGCCATAGCGCTTGTAGATATACTGTATTACTTCTTCTCGTCGCTCGTGCTCAAAATCAACGTCAATATCAGGTGGTTCGCTTCGCTCTTTGGATATAAAGCGCTCAAACAGCAGTGAAATTTGATCGGGAGATATCTCCGTTATAAATAGACAGTAGCAGACGACTGAATTAGCAGCGGATCCACGTCCCTGACAGAGAATGTTACGACTACGGGCAAAGGCGACTAGATCATGTACGGTAAGAAAGTAGCTTTCATAGTTGAGTTCAGATATCACAGTTAACTCATGTTTTATTTGTTGGCTAACTGCTTCTGAGGGCCCATTAGCCCAGCGTTTCTTAACGCCTTCCTCGACCAAGTAACATAATTGTTCAGTCGCTGTTAAATGCTCAGGAACCACTTTAGATGGGTACTCATAGCGAAGCTCAGCAAGTGAAAAATGGCAACGTTTAGCGATGGCAAGAGTTTCTGCTAATAGGGCCGGAGGGTAGATTTTCTGGAGGTGAGGCAGGCTGCGCAACCGTCGCTCGGCATTGGCAAAACGACGTTTTCCTAGCTGCATAACAGAGCAATTGAAGCGTATAGCGGTAAGCGTATCCTGTAATAATTGGCGTTGCTTGCAGTGCATATGTACATCACCGCAGGCAACCATAGGAACCTGCCAAAGTGCAGCGAGATTGCGATAATAGTAATACTGCTCAGTTTCGTTGCCATTAAGAAGGTGCTCTACGCCAATCCAAAGCCGGCCAGCAAACCAATGACTGAGTTTTTCACCTATTTGATGATCTGCGTCAAGCTCACCTGAAGGCAGCCAGATCAGCAGGGTGTGACTTAGGTTATGACTTAGATCGGACCACTCCAGAGAATAACTGCCTTTTTTACTACGTCTGCGAGCCAGTGTTATCAATGCTGAAAGCTCAGAATAGGAGCGATGGTTGGTGACCAGAAGTACCAATTTATGCCCATCAAGCTGAAATTCACTGCCAATAATGAGCGTCAAACTGCACTCTTGTGCTGCGACATGTGCTTTTACGACTCCTGCCAAAGAGCATTCGTCAGTGATAGCTATAGCCTTGTACCCTAGGTTTGACGCTGTGTTGACTAACTCTCGAGGATGAGATGCACCACGCAAAAAGGTAAAGTTACTAATGCAATGGAGTTCGGCGTAAGACATAAGGCTAGCTATCAATATACTGTATATCCATACAGTATCAGAGAAGCGATGCTTTGGGTGAATTAAATCAGAATGACCGTAATTCGCACTTGGGCTTATAGCTTACCAATCAAAAAATTCAGGTGCTCAGGTGCTTTTATATTGGGCAAATATCCTTATCTAATTTAGCAGCTGCATGTAATTGCGCGCCTAATCAAAGTGTGGAACAATCCGCGACTATTTTTTCATCTCCTTCAAGGCAAAAACCTTCTATGACAACGACTGCGGCAACGACGCCCGTTAAGCCACCATTGCCACTACTGGAATTTATTGCGTTAATGGCGCTTTTGACCTCGCTAGTCGCGTTAAGTATCGATGCGATGCTGCCGGCATTAAATCAAATTGGCTCTGACTTAAATAGTCAGAGCTCCCAGCAGACCTATCTTGTGATTTCATTGTTTTTTGGTGGAATGGCGCTAGGCCAAATATTCTTCGGCCCATTCTCTGATGCGCGAGGCCGCCGACTGACCATCTTGATTGGTTTGATTATATTTATCATGGGCACCTTTGTTTGCTATTTTGCTCAATCCATCGAGATTTTATTGCTAGGGCGTGTAATACAAGCCTTTGGCGTTTCAGGCCCTAGAGTAGCCTCCATGGCCGTTATACGCGACCAGTATGAAGGCAGCGCTATGGCAAGGGTCATGTCGTTTATCGGGGTTATATTTATACTGGTACCCATGCTTGCTCCGCTGGTTGGGCAAGCTGTGATGCAGTACTTTCATTGGCGCGAAATATTTACTGTATTTTGGGTTGTTGCCGTTATTGCAGGCGCTTGGTTTTTCTTGCGGCAACCTGAAACCCTGGTCAGAGCTAATCGTAAAAAATTCGCATGGCACCATTTCTCTGATTCTTGCTTGTGGTTGTTAAAGCAGCGACAAGTAATGGGTTATTCAATAGCAATGGGCTTTATTTTTGGTGCTTTTCTGGCTTATTTAAGTGGCTCACAAACGATTTTTCAAGTCATTTACGATACGGGTGATTGGTTCCCATTGGTATTTGCTACCTTAGCTTTTTCTATCGGGCTTGCTTCTTTTTTCAATGGCATGATGGTTATGAAATGGGGTATGCAAGCCATTTGTGATCGTGCGTTGCTTTTTTCTATGGCATTCGGCATTACTCTGACGACTATCACGCTCTACTTTGATGGTGTGCCACCACTATGGTTATTTGTCAGCACTATGTTTTTTGGTTTCTTTTTTATGGGTATGTTGTTTGGTAACCTAAACGCAATGGCAATGCTACCAGTGGGCCATATTGCCGGTTTAGGTGCTGCATTTATAGGGTCTTTCACTAGTTCGCTTGCTGTCACTATTGCCATTATTATCAATACTTTTCTAACAACAGACCTCACTCCTATTGCCTTGGGCTTTCTGTTGTTTGCAGTGTTATCCTTTTGTGCCGTGCAATATGCTAAGAAGATAGAGACTTAAAAGGGGCTTATCTGCAGAGGTTGTTGGCAGCATAGGCGTTAGGTTAATATTTGATGGGTACAATAGAAAAGCAAAACGGCACCAAAGGTGCCGTTTTTTTGTTTTATTATTGTTTTGACGTACTGAGAGCCTGATCTATATCAGCAATAATGTCATCAATATGCTCGATACCTACAGAGATACGAACCATCTCACGGCTAGTTCCCGCAGACTTCAATTCATCATCATTCAGTTGACGATGAGTTGTGCTGGCAGGATGACATGCTAGGGATTTAGCATCACCAATATTTACCAGGCGTTTAACGAGTTGCAGCGCATCAATGAATCTACCGCCGGCGGCTTCACCACCTTTAATGCCAAAGCTTAAAATTCCTGACGGCTTGCCGGAAACTACTTTCTTTGCCAGTTCATGGTACCTGTCACTTTTAAGTCCTGCATAATTAACCCAATCAACAAGTTCATGTGCAGATAAGTATTGAGCAACCTTTAATGCATTTTCAGTGTGCCTCTCCATGCGCAGAGGAAGAGTCTCTAAGCCCTGCAAGATTAAAAATGAGTTGAAAGGAGAGATGGCTGCACCCATGTTGCGTAAAGGTACTACTCGCGCACGGCCAATGAAGGCAGCTTCGCCAAATGCCTCAGCATATACGACGCCATGATAAGACGGGTCTGGCTGATTAAACGCTGGAAATCGAGGGTGGTCCTTCCATGCGAATTTACCTGAATCAATGATCACACCACCAACCGATGTGCCATGACCGCCAATATATTTAGTCAATGAGTGAATGACGATGTCGGCACCCTGTTCAAAAGGTCGACACAGTACGGGTGTTGCAACTGTATTATCCACAATTACAGGAACCCCATGCTTATGTGCCATATCCGATAGCGCTTGGATATCAACGATATTACCTGCCGGGTTGCCAATCGACTCACAAAACAAAGCTTTAGTGTTGTCGTCTATTAATGCTTCTAGAGCGTCTATATCATCACCGGAGGCCATGCGTGCTTCAATGCCTTGATTTGGCAAGGAATGGGCAAAAAAGTTATAGGTTCCACCGTACAGTTGACTGACGCTAACAATATTGTCTCCAGCGCGAGCAACGGTTTGTATCGCCGCGGTAATTGCTGCCATACCTGATGCTACTGCCAATGCACCAATACCACCTTCCAGCTGTGCAATGCGCTGCTCAAGTACGTCATTGGTCGGATTCATAATGCGGGTGTAAATATTACCAGGTTCGGCCAAGTTGAATAGATCTGCGCCATGCTGAGTGTCTCGAAAGCTGTACGAGGTAGTTTGGTAGATGGGAACAGCAACGGCTCGTGTTGTTGGGTCATCATCGAAGCCAGCATGAATCGCTTGTGTTTCAATCTTCATTGAGCAAAGTCCTTATTGTTATTTAATTCGATACTCTAGGGGTTTAGGTGTTTAGATGTTTAGATGGCCAATTAGTCTAATGCTTTAATTCTCTTTGGACAAGTAAATAAACAGATAAAATGGAGATAACCCACATCTAATCGGAATTTTGCGTACCTTTTTAGGCGACGGTGGTGCCATCATAACCCCATGCTAAACCTAGCAAGCGGGTGAAAAATAATCGACTTTAAAATGCGTCGACAGATTTCATGAACTTTTGAGTCTTTTGAGTCTTTTGAGTCTTTTGGGGCTATTAAATAATTGTCTGACATTGCATAATTATTGTCTTATCAGATGAGAGCAAAATATGAAGCGTTTAGCGGTTATTTTAGTTTTATGCCTGTCCCAGGCGGGTTGTCTTGCAGTGATGGCTATCGAGGCAGTCACCGATGTGACTATAGCGGTTGTAACCGCGCCAATTAAAGTCGTTGGCGGTATTGTAGATGCAGTAACAGGTGACGATGAAGACAGCGAGCAAGAGGATTAAGCAATTTCGGCTGAAACGTTGCGTGAAGGTCTAAAAGTACAATGAAAACTAGCGGGTAAGCTTATGCCGTGGAGCGAAGTCACCAGGGCAAATAAAAAAATAATCAAAGAGAGGTTTTATGTCAAATCCACAAATAGCAGATATTGGTTTGGGCCATACCATTTTACGTCGAGCGTCACTTACGCCTAATGCAAAAGCACTTACTTTTGAAGGTGAGACTTGGACCTGCGCTGAACTAGGAGATAGGGTTCGCCGTTTAGCAACTATATTACGAGATGGCGGAGTCTCTCGTGGCGATCGGGTGGGTTATATAGGCCTTAACCACCCATCATTTTTAGAAATACTCTACGCTTGCGGGTGTCTTGGGGCTGTTTTTGTGCCACTTAATTTTCGCTTAACAGGGCCGGAAATTATATTTATTGCCAATGATGCGGATATCACAGTGATGTTTGCTGACAATATGTTGCAGCCACTGATCGAAGAAGAGAAAGCCAATTTAAATTGTGCGCGTTATCTCACCATAGAGAATGATGCTGACGGGTGGGAGGCACTTGAGCCGCTTATGGTAGGTGCTGAACCGATTGTTGCCAGCGAGCATGTTGGTGCAGATGAGATCGCCTTTATCATGTACACCTCTGGCACCACTGGGCTGCCTAAGGGCGCGATGTTGACCCACGGCAATGTGTTTTGGAATAGTATTAATGTGTGTTTTGGTGAAGATACCATGACCACGACCACCTTAACCTGCGCACCTTTATTCCACATTGGCGGCCTCAACGTAACGACACTGCTATCTCTGGCTAAGGGTATTGAGGTGGTCTTGCTACGCAGTTTTGATGCGGGAACGGTTCTTGCTCTCATCGAGAAGCACAAGGTAGGTAGTATGTTTGGCGCGCCAACTATGTTCTTAATGATGGCCCAGCATGAGAGTTTTGCCTCCACAGATCTATCAAGCATTAGCACATTAACCTGCGGTGGCGCGCCGGTACCCGTGCCGCTGATCAAAACCTATGGTGATCGTAATGTCAGTTTCTGTCAGGGCTATGGTCTTACCGAAACCGCGCCTTTTGCCAGCCTATTAAGCAGTGATTTGGCGATGGTTAAAGTAGGCTCAGCGGGTAAGGCGCCAATGTTTACTGAAGTTCGTATTGTCGATGAGCAAAACAATCCGGTGGCGGCAGGTGTTCACGGCGAAGTCTGTATCAAAGGGCCTAATGTTATGAAGGGTTATTGGAATCGTCCTGAAGCGACTGCCGAAGCCATTGATACCCAGGGCTGGTTTCACAGTGGCGATATTGGTTACCTTGATGATGAAGATTTTCTGTTTCTATGTGATCGGGTCAAGGATATGGTTATTACGGGAGGGGAGAACGTCTATCCGGCAGAGATCGAAAGCATCCTCTACGGACATCCTTCTATTCTGGAAGTGGCTGTCATAGGGTTGCCAGATGATAAATGGGGCGAAGCCGTCACTGCCATTGCTGTTCTTGAAAAGGGAACTAGTCTCGATCTTGAAGAGCTGCGTGCCTTTGCAGGTGATTCTCTGGCCCGTTATAAATTACCTACTGAACTGCGTTTTGTTGATATATTACCGCGGAACCCTGCAGGTAAGGTTCAGAAATTCAAACTCAAAGAACAATTTGTGGCGTAGACGATCAAGAAATACCAGGCTGCGAATATTTATGAGATTCGCGGCTTGTCGGATTGACTATGCCTCTGCCTCTTCGTGGTCTCGAAAAGAGTAATGGTTAGTTGTTTTAGCTAAGTGGTCCGGAGTTCTTTAGGTTGTCCCTAGTTTTTTCAGGACTTTCAGCTACTGTGAGTTCTAATTCCTCTAATTCTTTTGGGACGTACCAATGCATTTTATCAGAATGATAGGAATCCCAAACAGCCTTAGCAATTTCACTTGATGGAGTCAGTCTCCACATACCATCCTTAGGCAGTTTTTTCTTTATATCATCACTTATCATGGGGGTGTCGATAACTCCGGGCAAAATATCAGATACCCTTGTATCAAACCTTAAAAATTCGCTCGATAAAGATTCTGTTAAACCTTTAACCGCATGTTTAGATGCGGAATAAACTGCAGCCATTCCTAACCCTATAATTCCTGTGCTTGATGAGGTCGATATGCACAACGAATTTGGGGTGTTTTTAAGTAAATCGATAGCACAATAAATACCATTTATTACGTCAATGATATTAATGTTGATTAATTTCATATGATTTTCATAAGGGATATCTTCAAAAAACCCCCCTTCGGTCATACCTGCATTATTAAACAATATATCTAACTTATTATTGGTTCTTTTAGATAGAGAGTTAATGCATTCTTCATATTGATTTTTGTCGGTAACGTCTAAGTGCCTGTAGATAATATTATCATTACCGAGAAGATTTTCTAGGTCTATGAGTTTTTCTTTATCGATATCAGAGCAGAAAATAAACCAATCTTTTGCTTTAAAAAACGCAGCAGTTGCCTTCCCCATACCGCTAGCTGCACCTGTTATAAATATACTTTTACGTCCAGTCATTTTTAATCCCATAATTCTTTATAATTGGATGAACTATAACTGTAGAGTGTTCCAAACTGCGAATATTTATGATATTCGCAGTTTGGAATGTTGATTATGCCTCTTCGTCGTCTCGAAAAGAGTAACCTGCAAATCGGCCGGGTGGCTGGCATACGGCTACGGCGTCAAATTTCGCTTGAATATCTCCTCCAGTCTCAGCCCAAGCAGCATTTCCTTCATTGGCTTGTAGGGTATTTCGATGAATATTTTTCCAAATATAGTCGAAAGTAGCATCCGCATTAGCGGGTACTTCAATGCTGAAGTTGTAAGATGCCGCTGGATGTTTTTTGTCGTAAGCGTCAAGCCAAGGAGAAAACTCAGCAGCCACTACATCTTTGAGTTGATCAAAACCTTGCCCATCATTGAAGTTACAGAACTGGATGTCCACGTTATAAGGGGTTTGATCTGGGCCAATTTCAGAAATCCAAGGATTGGACATCTCGCGAGGTCGGAAAGCATAAAAACCAAACACATTTTCATAGTTTTCACCGCCTAAGTTTATAGTGGCGGAATGCGTCGACGTGAGTTTTTCGGTCGATTCGTTTGCCATCCAATTTTTCCATGCCTCATCGCGAAGAGCCTTACTCTTCCAGGCTACAGCCCAAACGCCATCAAAGTCTTCATTAGGTGTGACAGGTACATATCCAAAGCTATTGTACGGAACATTTGTCGCATCAGCTTCAGTAAGCCAGTCAGCCAAATAAGCGGCAAACGCATCCTCAGAAAATGATTCGCCGTTTTTTGCCCACAAATAGTCGATATATCCCCAATAGGTGGGGTTAGCCTCAGCTATCTCGGTCATGCTAGGTGCTTGAACCGCCGCCGGTGATTGAACAGTCGCTTCTTTCTGCGCGCAGCCTACGGTAGCCAATAAGACTGAGCAGATAACGATTAACTTTCTCATAAAAATTACTCCGATCATGAATTTATGCATAAATGGGTTATTAGTATTGCATACGATATATTAAATAACCACAGGCAAGCAGATTAGCTTTTCCGTTATGTTAGGGGCTTAGGCGTTGGATATGTCGTTAAGTGACTATAATAGTCACTATGTTGAAGCGTATCGGTCAACTAATGAATTAAGAAAATAATCCATGGACAAACCACTGTTTGTTCATGGATTCTCTAAATAACCAGTAGCGTGCGCCTTTACTGTCACACGCTAGATAGTAATCGCGTTGCTGTTCGGTCTGCCATGAATTACCACAGAGACGTTCTGGGCCGCTAATAATAGTTAATGTTTGCCTCCAATACAGCTGATGATTGCGCAGCTGTATACGAACTGGATTGGTTAGCAGCCACAGTGGTTGAGGTGCCTTTGATGTCGGGTAGTTAATGTTTGTCACTCTATTGGGAGGGCTCATGCCACCGGCCTTTTCTGGCAGATGTTCTTCGCTCATGGATGGCTGCGATAGTGCTTCAATACCTAATCGTGCATATAAATTATCCATTAAAGTAGATGCTTGGTTGTTGAGTGCCACCTGATCGCCAAATAGATCAAAACTAGGTTCTGGCATATCGGTGAACTGATCACTGAAAAGTGATATTTTCTCAATGCTTTGAGGCAAATCTAGACGCTCTAGCTGCAGGCGACTCAACATGAGTAGACTTGACCAATTGTTATTACTGACCGATAGGATAATAGACATAGACTGGCGCTCCCCAAATAGAGGTTCGAAGTGCCAGACAAATTTACGGCAATGACGTTGCCTAGCCATGAGATAAACACAAAAACGTTGTAGCAATGTTTTCATATAAAATAACAGGCTATCTTTGTTGTACAGCCCATGAGGAATTTGTATTTCATCACTAAACTCGATTGGAGGCGTGAAGCGCTTCAATGTGCAGGGTTTTTCACCATTCAATAGACTCAAGGTTTCAAGTAACTCGGCACTAAAGCGTTGACTCAAGGCTGATCGAGGTAGAGCCAGTAAATCACCAATGTTTTCTAGGCCCAGTTGCTTGAAATTATTTTTCTGCTTCTGGCTGCTAGGTAATTTAAAGAGTTTGGTAGTCATAAGATTACGGTACATTTCGTCCTCATTAGGCAAGTAGTATTGAAACTGTTGACCGCAGAGTAATTGTGCCGCCAGAGCACTCATAGCAATACCTGTGGTGGCTGTAACCGATAGGAATAGTATTTGCCGATGCAGTCTTTGTAGTAACTTGCTATAACCTTGAAAAAGCTGATCACAGCCAGACAATTCAAGCCAGATGCCGCTATTGTTGATAATAACGGCTGGGCTAAATTGGTAAGCGATCAAGGCTAGTCTGTGTAACAGGAGATTTTCTTGACCAGGACTCCTTGACAGTACAAGCAGGTCAGGACAGATGGCCAGAGCGGTGGAGAGTGACAGATCAGGATCGACCCCCCATTTCTGAGCATAACTATTACAGCAGACTATGCGCTGAACGTTCTTTTGAGCGCTAGCCACCGCTATGGCTGATTCTGCTTTAATGTTCTCTATATCCGCTAGTGCGGCGTCAAGAGCCAGTAGTGGAAAATCGATATAGAGCCAAATTTCTTTTTTTTGCTCTATATTTTTTATGGTGTGCTTTTTCACAGCTTACGTATTTAGCAGCTGTACTTTGTGTTTAAGCGGGAATGGATAATCTGATTCCTCTCCTGGTGGGTAATTAATATTAACCGGCAGTTTGTCGAGAAATATGCGCTCTGTGATTACATCGCCAAGAGAAATTTGTATTTTGGCACCAGGCACTCTCCCTCTCAGTTTATGCATAGTAACGGTCAAAATATTAGGCTTCAGGCTTTCAAGTTCTATGCGTAATAGCGCAGGAGAGTGAGCCTTAAGTGCTGCGAGTGGAGTAAACAAAAAAACAGGAGATAAATTTTCCGTAGCGGCTAATTGTAATTTTCGAAGTGCAGAATAGCGCGGCTGTGCTCGATTAGTCCAGGCGAAGAGTAGTGCATTGCCTCGGATAGACTGTTCCGCTGCCCACAACCATTCTCTGCTGTCTTTACTGCGTACAACTAACAGCTTATCTAGAGGGACTTCGGCATTTACTAAGGCTGGTGCGTAGGGTTGATAGGGCGGGTCTAGCCACACACATAATTTACCTTCACCGGCATAGTGTTTGAGTGTTGGCAACAATATACTTAATTCACCTATCCCATCTTGCTGAGAGACCAGCTCAGTGAGGGCGGACACCGGCCAGCCACCAAGTAACAGTCTATCTAAACTATTATTACCTGTTGTTATGATTTTTTTACGCAGGGATCGATTGCGTCCTCGCCAAGTATCTTGCCGTGAAAGTAGATTTTTTAATGACGATTTATTAGGCATCTTGTTGGCGTTCTATCAATTTATTTCATAGATCAAAGTTAATTAAAAGTACTGTTAATATATACAGTATATTGTCTTATGTCACGCTCTTAATGGAGGTGGTGCTCTCATTTTTTAGTGTCATTTTTCTGAGTCATACTCAGAGGTCATTGATATGTTGTTGGGTGAACATTATGGTTAGACCTAATTGACGAAAAGTAGAAATTATTAAAATACATCCGTTGTATGGGTTTTCACCACAGTGTTAGACTAGTCGTACTTTTATAACACGAAAAACTCGCCACTAAACACTAATGAATGACTTTATCGGGCAATCTGTTGATCCCTCATGGACCGTGTATGCGGCGCCTCTGAATGCCATTTTACAAGTAGCAGAGCAGTTAGGGTTGAGTAAGCAGTTGCTAATGAAAGAGGCGGGTATTGATGGGAGCGAGTTAAATATCCCTGATCGACGTTTTCCTGTGAATGCCTACTTCAGGCTCTATCAAGCGACTGCTTCTGCGGCTGATGATCCTGATCTCGGTTTAACAGTCGGTAGAGTTACCTTCCTCAAGGGGCTTAATTTACAGCTTTATCTGGCCACGGTGTGTAAGTCATTTAGAGACTACCTCAATTTAATGCCTAGTAATGTGAAACTCCGTGGAGACATAGGCTGTGTCACGATTCATCGAGAGGGTGACCTAGTGGAGCTTCGTTGGGAGCCACTGATGCCGGAAACAGGCCGGAAACGATTTGTCAGTGATGAGATGTTGGCCGCCTCTGCAGGTATTTTTAATTCTCTTTGTGTGAAGCCTGTGCGAGTCATGAAAGCAAACTTTTCTTATGCGAAGCCTCAAAATATTTCCAAATTGGAGGATACTTTTGGTCGAAACCTTAGTTTTGATAAACCTTTCAGTAGCTTGTTTTTCCAGCGTGAGGCGCTGAAATATCCTATGTTGCAGCAGGATTATCACGAGGGACCTGACCACAGCCACCCCTTTCGAGATTTTTTTGAAGAGGAGGATCCTTCTGATCAATTACTTTTTACTCTAAAGCAGTCAATTGTCCGGTATTTGCCGGAAGGCGAGGTAACCATAGCTAAACTTGCCGCCAGCATGCATATATCTCGTCGAACATTGCAGCGACGACTCTCAGAGAGAGGGACTAACTTTTTAAATGTATTACAGGAAGTTCGCTCTCGAGTGGCTCTGCGTTATCTGGCTGATGACCGTCTAGGAATTACCGAAATCGCTTTTCTACTTGGCTATGCCGATCAGGGCTCTTTTTCTAGTGCATTTAAGAGTTGGCATGGGGTTTCACCGCGGGATTACCGGCAAAAATAGTCGATGCTATTGGCGTTTATTCCCAACAAAATGGCACTGATGCCCTTGCTGAGGAGCTCTTGCCTGTCTAATATTATTTATTCAAAATTATCTATTTGTCACCGAATCGGAAAATATTATGTCCTTGGATTTTGATAGCGCACGATTACCCAATAAATGTTTGAAGCCCGAGCACCATGAATGGCGAGCACAATTGCGACGTTTCTTTGATCGTGAAGTTATTCCGTTTGCTGCGCAATGGGACGAAGATGGCCATATTCCAGATGAACTTTGGCCTAAATCTGCTGCGGTGGGTATTTTGGGGTTGGGCTACCCGGAAGAATTCGGTGGAGTGTCAGAGGGCATTGATCTCTGGTACGGCATTATCCTCAATGAGGAAATGGCCCGTATTGCTGTAGGTGGTGTTGGTGCAACCTTAATGGTGCATGGTATTGGACTGCCGCCGGTGATCAATTTTGGTAGCGACGAAGTGAAGCAAATGGTTGCGCCGCCGGTATTGGCAGGAACTAAACGTATTTCATTGGCCATTACAGAGCCAGGGGCAGGGTCAGATGTTGCCCATATAACAACGACCGCGCGACTAGACGGTGACCATTATGTGGTCAATGGCTCCAAGACCTATATTACCGGTGGCATGAACGCCAATTGGTTTACTACAGCAGTTCGTACCGGTGGTGAAGGTGCTAGTGGTGTTTCTACGTTATTGATTCCGGCGGACACTGAGGGCGTCTCTCGCACGGCGTTAGACAAAAAGCAGGGATGGTGGTGCTCAGATACAGCAACCATTTATTTTGATAATGCGCGTGTTCCCGCAGGCAACTTGATAGGCCAAGAAAACAAGGGTTTTAGCGTCATTATGAACAACTTTAATGCTGAACGCTTGGCAATGTCGGCGGCGATGGAAGGTTTCTCTCGGGTTTGCTTAGAAGATGCCGTAGCTTGGGCTCGAGAACGTAAGACCTTTGGCCAGCGTCTGGCAGACCATCAGGTGATTCGGCATAAAATTGCCGACATGAAAATGCGCATTAATGCGACTCAGGCGTATCTGCAATTAGTTTGCCAGGAGGTACAGGAAGGCCGTGGAAACGCGGGCGATATTGCCTTGCTAAAAGTTCAATGCAGCCAGACTATGGAGTTTTGTGCCCGTGAAGCGATGCAAATTCTTGGAGGCATGGGATACATGCGCGGCAGTAGAGTTGAGCGAACTTATCGTGAGGTTCGGGTCAATGCCATTGGCGGCGGTTCCGAAGAAATTATGCGTGATTTAGCTGCGCGTCAGTTTGGGCTTTAAATTTTAAAATGATGCTGGGCCTTATTTCAAAGCACATGAGTATTTCAGTCACGTGAAAATAAAAAATGCCCCGTTACTTGAGTCGCGGGGCATTTTCAGTGTCAGTTTGTTAGATTCGGCTTAAGCTAGAATCGGAGCCAGTTTCATGGCAATGCTCATATCACCTTGAATCTTTAGCTTTCCAGACATGAAAGCAGCAGTACCATCTAGATTACCTTCAGCCATTTCCATAAAATTTTCGATACTAATCACCATGGTACATTGTGTATCGGCATCTTTATTGCTGATGGTGTTTGGTACCTGAGTGGCATCCAAAACAATCAGGCCGTCATCACCGAAATCAAACTTTAAGGTCGCGCCTAATCCGCAATCTTCACCTACTTTTTCTTGCAATCCTGCTGTTACTAGTTCAAGTGACATACTAACGCTCCTTTTTATAAATATTTATAGTGCTCCGCTAATAAGCGGGGTACTGATCGGTACAATACACACTTTAAGAACCTCAGCCAACAAAATCAATACTCAAGGTGTTATTCGAGACTACCAGAAATAAGACTCTATCAGCTGTCGCGATAGTGACAATATTTGCAATTTATAAAGCTATTTAGAAGGGATGTTTAGGTTAAGATATAACGCACACATTATTTGACGTAGTTGATCGACAGGTCATCACTTCAAACTAATGTTGTGCCTGAGTTTGAGGTTGCTTTGCTGCGCCAAAGCCCACTAATATTTGGATTTAACTAATGATATCGTCTAACCCAACTATCGATGTGCGCATTGGTGAGGAGCTCGATCCCAAACGGCTTGATGATGTGCTTAAACGAGTCATTACTGGCTTAAAGGGCTCGCCTCATATCAAACAGTTTCCCTCGGGCGCCTCTAATTTAACGTACCTCATTGGTTATGATAATCGTGAGTTGGTATTGCGTCGCCCACCGTTAGGTGCCAAAGCGGCCAGCGCGCATTCAATGATTCGTGAATATCGGGTCATTAGTGCGTTACAAAAAGAATACCCAGCCGTCCCCAAAACGATTTTTTACACAGACGATGAGTCAATGTTGGGATCTGAGTTCTATCTGATGGAAAAGATCGAAGGGGTGCTGGTTAAGGATAAAATCCCCGCTGATTGGGATTTCACTAACAGCGACCGCAATCGCTTTAGTAAAATAGTGTTTGATAAATTGATTGAACTGCATACCGTTGACTATAAAGCGGCGGGGCTCGGTGAGTTTGGCAAGCCTCAAGGCTATGCTGAGCGCCAGATAAAAGGATGGAATAAACGTTTCGCTAATGCTCAAACCCCAGACGTACCTGGGTTCGAGGATGTTCGTGAGTGGCTTGCGGCTAATATTCCTGATCAAGCCTCCAGCACGTCACCCTCCGCGCTTATTCACGGTGATTACCGGATTGACAACGTCATGCTCGATCCCAAAGATCCCTTCAATGTGGTTGCGGTGCTAGATTGGGAAATGGCGGCGCTTGGCGACCCACTAATGGACTTGTCTAATGCTCTGGCCTATTGGGTCCATAGTGATGACCCTCCATCGTTACAGGGCATTTTAAAACAACCCTCAGACGCACCTGGCATGATGCGTCGCGAAGATGTGATTGCGTATTACGGTGAAAAAACGGGCTTTGACGTGTCCAAATGGGACTTCTATGAAGTCTATGGTTACTGGCGTTTGGTTGGTATTTTACAGCAGCTATACTTTCGATATGTGAACAAGCAGACTCAAGATCAGCGCTTTGCTGACTATGGTCAAGCTACCACTCAGCTAGGTAACTACTGTCGAACATTGATCGCTAAATCTACCTTATAAAAAAATAATAAAACAGGGATTCACCGGATGGAAAAGACCAAGTCAGCAAAGGGTGCCACGGGAATATTGGTATTTTTATTAATCCTCAATATCCTAAATATGGTCGATCGGACCTTAATTGTCAGTTTTGGCACGTCTATTATCAGCGATCTTAACTTGAGTGACTCGCAGTTTGGATTACTGACAGGCCCGGTTTTTGTGTTCTTTTACTCCATTATGGGCCTGTTTATGGGTGCGCTGGCTGACCGAGTGCATCGTCCAAAGCTTATTGCCGCGGGCCTTGTGCTGTGGAGCGTCCTAACCGCCTTGTCAGGTATGGCGAAAAACTTTTTGCATATCGGCATGGCTCGCCTATTTATCGGTGTTGGCGAATCGGTGATGGCACCCTCTGCTATCTCAATGATTGCCGATCTGTTTCCTAAGGCCAAGCGGGGGACTGCCACGGGCATTTACTATCTTGGTGTACCTTTGGGCGCTGGGGGTAGCTTTATTGTTGCCGGAATTCTTGGTCCGATGATTGGCTGGCGCAATTGCTTTTTTGTATTGGGTGCTACAGGGATAGTGTTGGCAATCGGTCTACTATTTTTGAAAGAGCCAAAACGTGGTGCTATGGAAGAGCAGGCTGTAACAGCTGAAGGAGACGGCCAAGCAGATTTGATGACGGGCAATTGGCGTCACGTTGTGTCTGAAGTGTTCACGGTGGTTAAATCGACACCGGCCTTAGCCTGGACCATGATTGGTGCGGTGTTTTTACATATTCCACTGGGTGCTGGCCAGTTTGCCATTGTTTGGCTTGAACGTGAAAGAGGTTTCGGCATTGGTGAAATCAGTGCGACCTACGGACTCATCTACATTATATTTGGTACCGCGGGTACTTTTTTAGGCGGCATACTCAGTGATTGGTATCAGGCCCGCTATAAGGGAGGAAGAGTTAGGTTCCTTGCATACCTAATGCTCTGCATAACCCCATTGCTCATTTCTTTTCGCTTTGTTTCGCCCTCATCTTCGTTGTTCTACATTGGTATGGCGGCGGGTATGTTCAGCGTAAGCTCGTTTTATGGCCCGGCATTTTCAACGGTACAAGATCTTACTCCTGCGCGATTGCGAGGCGTTATGACCGGCTTACTACTGGTCGCCTGCAATCTTCTGGGGCTTGGTATAGGTGCGATGATGACGGGTGTTCTCAGTGATGTCTTTTCCGCCAATTCAATTTTTGAACCGCTAACTAAGGCCTTATTAACGGCTGATGTTATTTCCTGGGCGGCGCCCTTGAGCTTCATTATGGCCTCGATCTATCTGGAAAGAGCCAAGTTAAAGCCATTAACACCGGGTTTGGTTAAATAGAAATTGGCATAAGCTCTTATGTTGATGGCATACAATCCAAAGATTAAATAATCATAGCAACGTACTATTCATAGGGTTATAAGTATGGTTTGAGGTATTTCGAGGAGCAACCAAAATGAGTGATAAAATGATTCGTATTGCAGGCGCTAGTGGCTTTTGGGGTGATGCTGCGAGAGCGACTCCGCAGTTGCTAAAAGATGAAAACGTAGATTTTATCGTCTATGACTACCTTGCCGAAATCACAATGTCTATTATGGCGCGCGCCCGGGCTAAAAATCCAGACACTGGCTATGCCTTAGATTTTGTCAGTGCTGCGATGAAACCCAATCTCAAAGAAATTGCTCGTCAGGGGGTGCGCATTGTGTCAAATGCCGGCGGCGTTAACCCTCAGGCCTGTGCCAATGCATTGCGTGTAGTCATTGCCGAGTTGGGCCTGAACCTCAAAGTCGCCTGCGTGCTGGGTGATGACATGATTAGTCAGCGTAATGAAATAGCTGCTCAAGGCTATAAAGAAATGTTCTCGGGTGAGGATTTCCCTGATGTAGAAAAAGTTGCCAGCATAAATGCTTACCTAGGTGCTTTTCCGGTGGCTAGAGCGCTGCAAGAAGGGGCCGATATTGTTGTTACCGGTCGTTGTGTCGATAGCGCAGTAACCCTAGGCGCCTGCATCGATGCCTTTGGTTGGGGTCGTGATGATCTTGATCAGCTGGCCATGGGCTCTCTTGCCGGACATATTTTAGAGTGCGGGCCACAGGCTACTGGTGGCAACTTTACTGATTGGGAGCTTTCTAACAATCTTGAAAATATTGGTTATCCTATTACAACAATTAAAGCCGACGGCAGCTTTACCTGCTCTAAGCCTGAGGGGACAGGTGGTCTTATCTCGGTGGGTACCATCGCTGAGCAGATGGTTTATGAAATTGGTGATCCCCAAGCCTATATTTTGCCAGATGTTGTTTGTGACTTCTCTAATGTGACATTGACGGAGATCGGCGAGAACCTTGTTGAAGTAAAAGGCGCTACTGGCTTGCCCGCACCTGATACCTATAAAGTTTGTAGCACCTACGCTGATCAGTTTCGTGGTGGTACAAGTATGACTTTTTATGGCGTAGATGCAGATAAAAAGGCCAATAAACTGGCCGCTGCTATTTTTGCAGCATCACGTAGAACCTTAAAATTGCATGGTTTAGCGGATTACAGTGAAACTAGCGTTGAGTTAATTGGCGCTGAAAGTCAGTACGGGGCAAATGCGGCTGTGGCTAATTGTCGAGAGCTGTCCATGAAGATTGCCGTAAAACACGCAGATCCTGCGGGCATCGGCATACTGTTAAAAGAGTGTGTGGGCCTTGGGCTGGCGACACCGCCCGGGTTGTCTGGCTTCGCTGGTGCGCGACCTAAGCCATCGCCAGTGGTGAGGTTATTTTCTTTTGCTCTGCCCAAAGGAAACTTGCGGATTCAAGTCGAGCTTGATGGCACCTACATTGATTGCCCAGATAGTCAGGGCGCACCGCTAAATCGAGATCTCATCGAGCGACCACAGGCGCCCAGCGCGCCCCTGGACAGCAATGCCGTGAATGTGCCCCTGATTAAGCTGGCGCTGGCTCGTAGCGGTGACAAAGGAAATAAGGCCAATGTGGGCATCATTGCTCGCCAGCCTCGCTATCTTCCTTACATTTATACGGCCTTGAGCGAGCAGGCTGTGGCAGAGCGCTTTGCACACTTTTTACCTGAAGGTGCCACGCAACAAAGTCTTTGCTACGTCGAGCGCTACCTGATGCCAGGTACCAACGCGATTAACTTTTTAATCCATGATGTCTTGGGAGGCGGGGGTATGGCGAGTATACGCAACGACGCTCAAGGCAAGGGTTTCGGTCAATTAATGTTGGATGCTTCAATTCCGGTCAGTGCGGCTATTGCCACTGAAGTTAACGCCTAAAAAATTATCTTAAAAGATAGATGGAGACGGCCATATGGCAGTATTTGCCTCAAAAATAAACACCAGCTCAGAGACCTTTTTACGTCAGCGCAAAGAAATGCTAGAGCTGGTCGATAGGCTCAATGAACTCAATGGCCGGGGCCGTGCAATCTCCGAGAAGCGCAAGCCACGTTTTGATGCCCGTGGACAGCTAACACCGCGCGAGCGTTTAGCCCGCCTGCTCGACCCAGGTATGCCATTTTTAGAAATAGGCAATATCGCCGGTTACATGGTCGACACTAAGAAAGAGGAAAAGTCGATCCCTGGATCAACGGTTATCTCTGGAATTGGGTTTATTTCCGGCGTGCGATGCGTGGTTGTTGTCGACGATAGCGGTATATTAGCGGGCTCTTTAACCACCGCTGGCGGTTACAGAATTCGTCGAGCCGAGCAAATCTCTCTGGAGCAAAAGCTACCCTTTGTTCATCTTGTGGAAAGTGCCGGCGGCGACTTAATGAACTACACGGTAGAGGGGTTTAGTGTCGGGGGTGCGTTGTTTGGCTCCCTCGCACAGCTCAGTAAAGCGGGTATTCCGGTGATCTCTATACTGCATGGCTCGTCTACCGCGGGTGGTGCTTATATGCCAGGCCTCAGTGACTATGTTATTGCCATTACGGGCAGAGGACGGGCTTTCTTGGCTGGACCGCCACTACTTAAGGCTGCTACCGGTGAAATAGCTACCGAAGAAGAGTTGGGTGGGGCAGAAATGCACGCTACTATCTCGGGTTTGGCTGAATACCTAGCCGAGAACGACGGCCAGGGGCTGCAAATATGCCGTGAAGTCGTCGATCGTCTGCAATGGAATGATAACTGCTCATTGCCACCCAAGCGATCGTTCCTTGAGCCCATCTATGATCCCGATGAGTTAGCCGGGATCATTCCTACGGACTACCGTACACCCTATGACATGCGTGAGCTGGTCGCCCGAGTGGTTGATGGCTCTGACTTCTTAGATTTTAAACCGCGTTTTGGCGTCTCTACCGTGTGTGTTCAGGCAGAAATCTTTGGCCAAGCGGTGGGTATTATTGGTAACAATGGCCCAATTGATCCTCAGGGTGCCAACAAGGTTACTCAGTTCTTGCAACTGTTAGACCAGGCCAATATTCCTGCATTGTTCTTTCAAAATACCACTGGCTATATCGTCGGCACCAAGTCTGAGCAAGCGGGCATGATTAAGCATGGATCGAAAATGATTCAGGCAGTGCGCAACATTGATGTGCCGCGTATTACCTTTATGACCGGCGCTAGTTTCGGTGCGGGCAACTACGGCATGTGTGGGCGCGGTTATGATCCCGACTTCCTGTACACCTTTCCCAACGCCAAAATGGGCGTAATGGGCGGTGAGCAGGCTGCTAAGACCATGTCTATGGTAGCCCGTGGCAAAGCGGCCGCTATGGGCGTAGATGCAGACGAGGAGATGCTAGCGGAGCAAGAAAAGATGATGGCGCACATCTTCGACTCCCAATCTGATGCTTTTTATACCTCAGGCCACATGATGGACGACGGCATGATTGATCCACGAAACATGCGTAAAACCTTGGGGATGTTGCTAGAAACGGTACGTGAAGGCCGTTGCAGAAAATTGCGCCCCAACAGTTTTGGTGTTGCACGTCTGTAACCTGATTAATTAAATAGCGGAGATAATCACATGAGTGATCTAGCTAAAACACAATTACCCTCAACCAACTCGCTGGTCTTAGAGCGGCAAGGTTCTGTACTAAAGATCTGGTTTAACCGCCCCGAGGCTAAGAATGCCCTGAACGCAGAGATGACAGATGAGCTCGTTAACGTGCTCAGCTTGGTTAAAGATGACCGCAGTATTCGCACTATTGTGTTGCGTGGCAAAGGTGGCTTCTTCTGCGCAGGTGGTGATATTAAAGGCTTTAAGTCCGGTATGCAGACAAGTGATGCTGCTGAAGTGGCCAAGAGTAACCGCTCCTTCGGTGACGTTATGATCATGCTCAACGAGCAACCTCAGGTCGTGATTATCTTGGTGGAAGGTGCCGCCATCGGCGGAGGGCTGGGCCTTGCCTGTGTTGCTGATGTGACTCTGGTTACCGCAGATGCACGTTTCCGTCTCAGCGAGACTAGCCTAGGCATTCCCCCGGCGCAGATTGCACCCTTTGTTACTGAGCGTGTTGGTCTTACCCAGGCTCGTCGGCTGATGCTTACCGGTGCGCGTTTTAAAGGAGAAGAGGCGGTTAAGTTGGGCATTGCTCATGGCGTTGCCGACAATGTAGAGGATCTTGAGGCGCAATGTGACACTATTTTACAGCAGATTAATGCCTGTGCCCCTGGCGCCAATGCGGTAACCAAAGGCATTCTGTTTGAAACCTTACGCCGCCCGAGAGCAGATGCATTGGATTTTGCATCCCGAGGTTTTGCGCAATGCATGCTCAGTCCAGAAGGGTTAGAGGGTGTCGCAGCTTTTGTAGAGAAGCGTAAAGCTTATTGGAACGAAGAGATCTAGCGCGCTTTATAGGCCGATATATAAACTATATAAAACAGATTGTTAGGAAGGTTTATTAATGAATAACTTTAATAGTATATTAATTGCCAACCGCGGCGAAATTGCCTGCCGAGTCATCCGTACGGCCAAAAAATTGGGCTACCGAACAGTGGCTGTTTACTCCGACGCTGACGCGAGTGCACCCCATGTTCAGTTGGCCGATGATGCAGTGCGCATTGGGCCAGGACCTGTTGGCGAGTCCTACTTGGTTCCAGAGCTTATTTTGCAAGCAGCGGCCAGCAGTGGCGCAGAATCAATTCATCCTGGCTATGGTTTTCTCAGTGAAAATGCGGCCTTTGCTGAAGCAGTAGAGAGCGCAGGCCTGGTTTTCATCGGGCCGACGCGTGAAGCCATTGATGTCATGGGTAACAAGGCCGAGTCTAAGCGCCGCATGATTGAAGCGGGTGTACCCTGTGTGCCTGGTTATGAGGGCCACGACCAGAGTGACAAAACCCTATTGGCAGAGGGGCTTAAGATTGATTTACCTCTCATGGTCAAGGCCGCCGCCGGTGGTGGCGGGCGCGGTATGCGTCTGGTTCACGATCAGGCTGATCTTGCTAACGCGATAAAACTAGCCCGTGCCGAAGCAGAAGGGGCCTTTGGTTCAGGCGAGCTTATCCTGGAAAAAGCCATTATCAAGCCCCGGCATGTCGAAATACAGGTATTTGCCGACACCATGGGCAATACCGTACATCTGGGCGAGCGTGATTGCTCGGTGCAGCGCCGTCATCAAAAGGTCGTTGAAGAAGCCCCCTGTCCGGTAATGACCCCGGAACTGCGCGAGAAAATGGGTCAATCGGCGATTGATGCGGCTAAAAGTATTAACTATCGCGGTGCCGGAACAGTTGAGTTTTTGCTCGATGACAGCGGCTTCTTTTACTTTTTGGAAATGAACACTCGCCTGCAAGTTGAACATCCTGTGACCGAGCTCATTACTGGTCTAGACCTGGTGGCGCTGCAAATCAGTGTTGCTCAGGGCGAGCCTCTTGGTTTGAGCCAAGCCGATATCACTTTAGAGGGGCATGCCATTGAAGTGCGCCTATACACTGAAGACCCAAGCCAAGACTTCTTGCCGGCCTCTGGTCCAGTCGATCTTTGGGTGCCAGCCCCAGGTGTGGGTGTGCGTATTGACGATGGTATTTCCTCGGGTCAGGCCATTTCACCGTTTTATGACCCCATGGTGGCCAAGATTATTGGCTATGGCCCAACCCGCGAGACTGCGCGCTTACGGCTGATTGGTGCGCTTAAGGAAACGGTTCTTTTTGGGACGCCCAACAACAAAGATTTTTTGATTCAGTGTCTAGAAAAACAAAGCTTTATTGACGGCGCCGCAAGCACCGCCTTTATTGCTGAAGAGTTCTCCGAGGCTGACCTTGCAGTGGCGCCGGTGAGCTTTTCGGACAGTGCAGTGGCGGCAACGCTTGACCTCTGGTTAGAGAACAAAGCGTATTTCCAACACAGCCTGCTAGTAAGTTGTGAGCTTAAAAATTGGACCATGGCCAGCGCTATGGTCTCGCGCAAGCAGTATCAGTTTGATGAGACTACTCACGACCTGTCAATATCACCCGTAAATAGCAGTGTAGATACCTATCAGGTCACTGACGCCACTGCCGAGCAAAGTGCAGTGATACAGGTAGTATCCATACAGGCCAACGCGGCTGTGGTGTTATTGGATGGGGTTAAGTTAGTCGCTCAGTTTATGCAGCGCCAGCGCGGCCAAATGTATTGCTCTATTGGGGGTCGCGGCGCCTTCTTCAAAGACCTCATTATTCTCGACGGTGCGTTGGCTGAAGCCGTGGGAGGAGGTCGTGTTATCGCCCCCATGCACGGACTGTTGCTTGAAGTCATGGTGAAACCAGGTGATGAAGTCAGCAAAGGGCAAACTTTAGCCGTGCTGGAAGCGATGAAAATGCATTATGAGATTCAAGCTGAAATTGACGGCACGGTAGCTGAAGTTACGGCTGTCGCTGGCAAACAGGTTGCCGCAGACGATGTGCTTATTGACATTAACGAAAACGAAGACGCATAACACACAACACATAAACACAGGGGTTTGGTATGGCATTAAAACTTTGGCATTGCGCCGGTTCACGATCAATTCGTCCACTTTGGACCTTGGAAGAAATGGACCTTGATTACGAGCTTGAGGTCATGCAGTTTCCGCCGCGTTTTACCCAGGCCGGTTACACCGAAATCAATCCCATCGGCACCGTGCCATTTTTTACCGATGACGCTGATGGCCCCGAGCATATTGTCCAGCTGACCGAATCTGCCGGTATATGCCAGTACGTTGTTGATCGCTATGGCCCAACCGACCTGGCCGTAGGTGTTAATGAGCCAGGCTATGGTGATTATCTCAATTGGTTACATCGCAGCGACGCAACCCTGACGTTCCCGCAAACTCTGGTCTTGCGATATACCATTCTGGAGTCAGAGGCAACGCGGCTGCCCAAGGTGGCGGAGGATTACACCAAATGGTTCTACTCGCGTCTGCGTTCAGTCGAGTTGGCCACGGCAGATAACGAGTTTCTAGCCGGAAATCGTTTTACTATTGCCGACATTGCGGTAGGCTTTGCGCTGCACTTGGCCGAATCGTTGGGCTTGTCCGAAGGATTCAAACCAAACACTAAGGCCTACTACGGGCGCTTAAAAGCGCGTCCAGCCTTTCAAAAAGCTACGTCGCTGTAAACGCAGCAACGTAAAACAATCAAAATTGGAAAAATCAATGATCAAACATGCTGTATATCCAAATCTATTCTCGCCACTTGATTTGGGGTTTACCTCCATTAAAAATCGTGTACTGATGGGTTCTATGCACACTGGTTTGGAAGAAGCTGAAAATGGCTTTCCGCGTCTTGCCGCCTATTTTGCAGAACGGGCCAGAGGTGGTGTTGGCATGATAATCACCGGTGGCATCGCGCCGAATATAGAAGGAGGCTTTGGCGCTAAACTGTCAACCCCAGAAGAGGCGGAGGACCACCGGCTGGTTACTAACGCGGTTCACGAGGTTGATCCAGAGATTAAAATCTGCATGCAAATCCTGCATGCAGGACCATTAGCTGGCACCCCAGCCTGTGTTGCTCCTTCAGCGATTCCATCACGAATAGCGAGAATTGTGCCCATCGAACTGGATGAAGAGGGGGTTCAAAAGCAAATTAATGACCATGTGCAATGCGCCAAAATGGCCCAGTTAGCAGGTTATGACGGTGTCGAAGTTATTGGTTCCGCTGGATACTTGCTGAGTACTTTTTTGGTCGAAAAAACCAATCAACGTGATGATCAATGGGGCGGTAGCTACGAGAATCGCATGCGGTTTCCCTTAGAAATCATGCGCCGCTGTCGAGCAGAGGTGGGTGAAAACTTCATACTGATCTTCCGCATTGCCGCCATGGATATGCTACAAGGTGGCATGTCGTGGGACGAAGTTGTGTTGCTAGCCAAAGAAATGGAAAAAGCAGGTGTCACCATTATTAGCACCCACTTTACCTGGCATGAATCTACAGTGCCTACTATCGCAACTATGGTGCCAAGAGCGGCCTTTGCAGGTGTTACCGGTCGTTTGCGAAAAGAATTAAACATTCCAACTATCACCAGCAACCGCATCAATATGCCCGATGTTGCCGAGCAGGTATTGGTCGACGGCCACGCGGATATAGTGTCTATGGCGCGTCCGATGCTCGCGGATGCTGATTTGGTCAACAAAGCCTTTGAGGGTCGTGAAGACGAAATTAACACCTGTATTGCCTGTAATCAGGCCTGTTTAGATCATACCTTTGGGGGCAAGTCCGTAAGCTGTTTGGTTAACCCCAGGGCCGCCCACGAGACTCTGCTCAACTACCAGCCTACTGCAGCGCCCAAGAAGATCGCGGTCATCGGTGCAGGTCCGGCCGGGATGTCCTACGCGGCAGTTGCCGCAGAGCGTGGCCACAATGTCACTTTGTTTGATTCGGCCAGTGAAATTGGTGGACAGTTTAATTTGGCAAAGCGGGTGCCAGGCAAAGAAGAGTTTTTTGAAACACTACGCTACTACAGGCGTATGCTAGAAATACATAATGTCGATGTCCGTCTGAATTCTACGGTATTAGCAGAACAGCTCAAGCAGAGCGGCTTTGATCACGTGGTCGTGGCTACGGGCATTACCCCTCGAACCCCAGACATTGAAGGCATCGATCATCCCAGTGTGGTGAGTTACATCGACGTGATTCGCGGTAACTGTGAGGTCGGTAAGCGAGTTGCCGTCATGGGTGCCGGCGGTATTGGCTTTGATGTATCAGAGCTCATTATGCACAGCGGCGTCTCTGGTGCGCTTGATCGAGACGTATTTGCCAAAGAGTGGGGCATTGATTTTGAAAACCATCCGCGCGGTGGCGTCACGGGCGTTGTGCCTCAGGTCGCTAAAGCCGACCGTCAGGTTTACCTGTTGCAGCGCAAATCTAGCCCAGTGGGCCGTGGTTTAGGCAAAACCACCGGTTGGACGCACCGTATATCACTGGCTCAGCGGGGCGTAAAAATGCTCAATGGTCTGGAATACCACAAAATTGACGATCAGGGCTTACATATCAGCACTGATGGCATGCCTGAGCTGCTTGAGGTCGACACCGTCATTGTTTGCGCAGGCCAGGTACCCAAGCGCGGCCTATTTGATGAAATTACTGCCATGGGTATGGAAGCCAGTTTGATTGGCGGTGCTTTTGAAGCGTCAGAATTAGATGCCAAAGCGGCCATTAACCAGGCCAGTTATTTAGCTGCGGCGATCTAGTATGCCTGCCAGCCATTCAGATGGATGGGAACTATTTACAGACGAAGGCATCTCTGAAGGTAGTTATCCAGTTGGGGGGTGAAAGAAATAAAAGTGCGAGATTTGATTTTAAGCCGCTAGTGTGACCAGCCGGCCGCTTTAAAGGCCCCGCAAAGTATTGACCTATATAATGCCATAACTTACAGTGCCTATAAGTATTTATAGCAAAGGAGCTACGCAATTGGATATTCGATTTTCAGCAGAAGACATTGCATTTCGTGATGAAGTTCGAGATTTTTTCGCCGCCGAATACGAGGGTGCTGCATCGACTCCCCTAAGTGATAACGCGGCCACTGACTACAAGGCCGCCATTGTTGGCTGGCAAAAAAAGCTGCATGCCAAAGGCTGGATAGCACCAGGCTGGCCCAAGGAATATGGCGGCACAGGCTGGACTAGCACGCAAAAGTTTATCTATGAAACCGAGCGAGGGTTAGCGGGTATTCCTGACGTGGTTCCGTTTGGCTTAAAAATGGTTGCACCAGTTATTTACACGTTTGGCAGCGAAGAGCAAAAAGCTCGCTTCTTGCCAGGCATACTCAGCAGCGACGATTGGTGGTGTCAGGGTTATTCAGAGCCGGGCGCCGGGTCAGACTTGGCGGCATTAAGTACATCAGCTGACTATGCTGGCGACAATTACATAGTTAACGGCCGTAAGATCTGGACTACCTTTGCTCAGTATGCCGACTGGATTTTCTGCTTGGTAAGGACCTCTAAAGGCATTCGTCGCCAAGAAGGCATTAGCTTCTTGCTGATCGATATGAACACCCCAGGTATTACTGTTAAGCCGATTGTGACCATCGACGGCAAGCACAGCCTCAACGAGGTATTGTTTGAAGACGTTGCAGTCCCAACCGAAAATCTTATTGGTGAGCAGGACAAAGGCTGGACGTATGCTAAAGCCCTTTTGGCCCACGAACGCACTGGTATGGCAGAGGTTGCTGACTCCAAGCGCATGCTTGAAGGCCTTAAACAACGCGCTACTACCGAGATTAATGGCGGCAAGCCGATGATCGAAGACCCAGTCTTCCAAATGCGTATGTCAGACATTGAGATGGAGCTTATGGCGCTGGAATACACCGAGCTACGTGTATTTGCATCAATGGCAGCCGGCGGGATGCCGGGGCCTGAATCTTCGCTGTTGAAAATCAAAGGCACTGAGATCAGCCAAGCCATTCACGAGCTACAATTGCAACTGGCAGCTAACTACGGCGGCGCATTGGCCGGCGATCTCAGCAGCAACGAGCTTGGACATGATTTTGCTGCTGAAGCACGCGGCAAGTACATGTACGGTCGCGCAGCGACTATTTACGGTGGCTCTAACGAAGTGCAACGAAATGTAATTGCCAAAGCCGTTCTCGGCCTATAAAACATCTGTTTATAGCCCTAAAAAGATTTCAGGAGTTGACGTATGAATTTTGAGTTTTCCGAAGAACAAACCATGATCAAAGACAGCGTTTCGCGCTTTGTTCGTGAGCGGTACGATTTTGACACACGCCGCGGCATTATTGAATCAGACGACGGTATCAGCCGTGAATTTTGGACAATGTTTGCCGAGCTTGGCTGGTTGTCAGTGCCTTTCGCTGAAGAATACGGCGGTTTTGGTGGCAATGTCGTGGACATAGCGGTCGTGATGGAAGAAATGGGCAAAGGCATTATGGTTGAGCCCTATGCCTCTACCGTTGTGGTGTTTGGTGGCCTGCTGTCCGCTTCAACTAACGCGGCACTAAAAGAGCAGGTCATTCCGAGTATTATTGAAGGAGATTGCCTAGGTTCCTTTGCCTACATGGAGCCTCAGTCACGCTATGAGATGAGTGACGTATCCACGACGGCAATCGCCACTGGCGATGGCTACACCTTAAACGGCGTAAAAACGGTAGTAGCCAATGGCGGCACAGCCCACAAGTTTGTGGTGACTGCACGTACTAGCGGCGAACAGTTTGACCACAGTGGTGTAAGCCTGTTTTTAGTTGACGCAACAGCACCGGGGGTTGACGTAAAAGCCTATAAAATGATGGACGGCCAGAGTGCAGCTACTCTGACCTTAACGGATGTTGCAGTTGATCAGAGTCAATTGCTCAACGCAGCGGGTGAGGGCATGGATCTCATCGGTCAGGTCATGCCGCAAATCTTAATCGGTTTATCTGCAGAAGCTCTGGGCATTATGGCAACGCTCAATACGTTGACCGTAGAGTACTCCAAGACTCGCCAGCAGTTTGGCGCACCCATTGGCTCCTTCCAAGTGCTACAGCACCGAATGGTCGACACCTTTATGGGCTGCGAGCAGACCAAGTCTATGCTTTATCGGGGTCTTTGTGAGTCAAAAAGTGAAACCGACGCAGTTGCATTAGCTAAAACAGTACATGCTTTAAAAGCTACAGTGGCGCGCTACGGTAAGATTATCGGAGAAGAAGCGATTCAGCTACATGGTGGCATTGGTATGACTGACGAGCTGAATATTGGCCACTACGTTAAGCGACTAATGATGATTAACACCAGCTATGGTGATGGTGATTTCCATCAGAAGGCGTTTAATCAGCTAAGTTACTCAGCCTAACCATGGCGCTGGTCGTTATTGCGGTCATTGCAATTGTGTTTGTGATTGGCTACATACGGCTGCAAAAAGATAAACTTACTCATTATGACCTTCCTTCTGGGAAGGTTTTTGCATTTACCGACCCCAAAATCCTTGCGATCAACGCGGACGCCCTAAAGACCATTTATAGCCAACTAAGAGGTAGTTCTGGCGGATCAGAAGCGATGCCGTGGAAGCAGCGTGCAAAATACCTCCGCAAGGTCATGGATGAGTTTCGCAGCCACATACCCATTATTAGTGCCTGCACTAAAGCTAACGCAGGCGGAGTGGTTGCTGAATGGGTTGTAGCCCCGGGGGCCGATACTAACCGTCGGTTTTTGTATATTCACGGTGGTGCTTTTATAGCCGGCAGCCCCAAAAGCCATCGAGTAATCACCAGTAAACTCTCAGAGATCACTAACAGCGCAGTATTAGCCATTGACTATCGTCTAATGCCCGAGCACAAGAGAATGGACTGCGTAGAGGACTGCCGTATCGCCTATGACTGGCTTTTGGCCAACGGCCCTGACGGGCAATCAACGGCAGTATCCGTTTATGTAGCGGGGGACTCAGCCGGTGGCAACCTAACGCTGTCACTATTGGCGTGGGCGCGCGACACTGATCGCAGGGCCCCCAATGCCGCGATCGCACTGTCACCAGTCACTGATATGCGCATGGTTAACCCCAGTATTAAAGCTAATCTGCATTCAGACGTTATGCTAAAACCCCTAGCAAAAAGACTCTCAAAAGTACCACGCTGGCTGGTTATGTTGGGTGGGTACTTTATTGCCCGATATAACCCTTGTGATCCGGTAGTTTCACCACTGTTAGGTAAACTTAACGATTTGCCTCCATTACTGGTGCAGGCCAGCGACGCAGAAATATTAAGAGATGATGGCCGCCGTTACGTTAATAAAGCATGTGGCGCAGGCTCGAATGCAACCCTGCAATTGTGGGGGGATATGCCGCATGTATGGCAAATGTTTTATCCAGAATTACCCGCAGCCGCAGAGGCGTTTGATGAGATAAAGAGGTTTGTTGAGCGCTATCCATAACGGAAAAATACCTATGACGGTTTTATTAAGTTAATAACTAAGGAGAGATTGAATGCTAAAGGTTCACTTTGTGGCAGGGACTCGAGCAGGGCGAGTGGTGTGGTTATTAGAAGAGCTAGGCCTAGAATACGAGGTTAATAGCATGCCTTTTACTAAGGACGGGCTAAAATCAAGCGAACATAGAGCAAGACATTCCCTGGGTAGAGTGCCGGTGCTGGAAGACGGCGACATTTCCCTTTATGAATCAGGTGCAATAATCGATTATATTCTTGAGCGACATATTAATGGGGGCTTAAAACCTTCGGTCGACGCGGATGAATTCCCTCTGTATTTACAATGGTTTCATTACTGCGAGGGCATGGTCATGCCGCCTATGAATCAGATTGTTGTGCAAAAGTTTTTGTTGCCACCAGAGCGCAGAGATCCGAATGCCTTAAGGCAAGCAGAAAATCTGCTGACAAAATCCTTAGCTCCTATTAATGAAACCCTAGAGGGAAAAGACTATCTGGTAGGCGATTTCTCTGCGGCCGATATAATGCTGGGTCATGCATGCTTTATGGCCAACAGAAATGGTTGTGTGACCGATGAGATGCTTAACATTAAAGCCTATATTAAAAATATAGAATCTCGGCCAGCCTTTGTGAAAGCCATCAACATGCAATAAGACTGGAAAGCGCTTTATTGTTGTGGATATGAATGATGACGAACTCTCTAGCAAAGTTTTGTGAGTAATTAACCCAAGGCCCTCCTAGTGAAGCTGATGACCCAGGAGGGTTATCCCTAGGCTAGTCAAGCAACAGGCTTGCTAATAGCTTTCTATGGTGCTGAGGGTCACCGTATTGATGCTGTGACCATTGCGCTCTGCGAATATAAAGCATGGCATCGCAATCGTAGGTGAAGCCCATTCCGCCGTGAAATTGCACCGCTCGATCGCCTGCAAAGGATAGCGCTTCTGCGGCTTGTGCCTTTGCCATGCGACAAGCAATCTCGGTATCTTCACTGAGCTTACCATCCCCAATTAACGTCGCGGCGTGGTAAATGAGTGTTCTTGCGGAGTCCATTTGGATAAGAATCTCCACCGTGGGGTGCTTTAAGGATTGATAAGAGCCAATTAGACGGCCGAACTGCTTACGGGTTGTAAGGTAGTCAACCACAGTGTCTAGTGCGGCAGCTGCGCATCCTGTGGCTTCTGCGGCGATTAACAGGGCACCTATTAGGCGAACATCGGGAAGTATTTCAGCACCCTTGGCAAGAATAGCCGCAGACTCTATGGTGACACCGGTAAAATCTACGTTAGCAGCGCGCTTTGTTTCATCGACCAAAGTTCTGTTGCTGATCGCATTATTGGCTAGCTGAGTGGCTTCAACAACCACAAGGGCTATTGAATCCTGGTACTTGGTAAGTACCACAAAGAAATCTGCGACAGCGGCATCGTTAACTAATAGCTTTTTACCCTGTAGAGTAAAGTTATTGCCCTCAGTGCTGAGTAGACAGCTGGTGTCAGTAGCTCCCCAATCTTCATTGTCAAGCAATGCCATAGTGCCAATAGCGCCTTTCGCAAGCGCTGGTAGCCACTTCGCCTGCTGCTCTTCGCTGCCGCCGCGCATAATGGCCTGAGCTGCGATAGTTGATGAAATAAAAGGCGTAGAGAGCAGATGTCGGCCCATGCTTTCTACCAGCGGTATAGTTGCACCTATACCCATTTCGGAGCCGCCATGTTGCTCTGGCAAGTATAATCCAGTCCATCCAAGAGCGATCATTTCGTTCCATACGTCAGAGTTAAAGCCTGTGTCTGACTTTAGTAGGGCGCGCACTGCATTAATATCTGATTTATCCCGACAGAAGTCCTTCGCGCTGGCCAGAATCATCGCCTGTTCGTCACTGAACTCGATTGAGAGATTTGCTGTTCTTGTCATGGTCGCTTCCTCTAGTCCTTGGGTAGGCCGAGTACATGCTCGCCGATGATATTGGCTTGAATTTGGCTGGTACCGCCACCAATAGTAGTCGAGAAATTATTCATGTATGCGCGTTGCCAAAAGCCACCTTCAACAGCGTCTTCATCACCGACATAGAGCGCGCTAGAGGCTCCTTGCAGGGTTAGTGCGTATTGGCGCATACGTCGAAAGAACTCAGTCCCACGAAGTTTGGTAGATAAGGCGACAGAGTTGGGGTAATCAGCGCAAAGCGCTGGAATTTTCACACGATTCTCGGCGAGATATAGTGCTTGTTCCTCGATTAGGAACTTAACCAAATTATCACGCGTCACGGGGTCTTGCATGAGTGGTTCGCCATCGCGCTGCACATCTTTAGCGATACGCAATAGATCATTCATCACGGTTGAAAGGATAGCTACACCTCCAGCCGCACCGGCCTCTGCTCCGCGCTCATACTGCAGTGTCTGCATCGCAATTCTCCAGCCGTGACCCTCTTCACCCATCAGGCAGCTTGCGGGGATTCGCACATCGTCAAAGAAAGTCTCAGTGAAGCCATAATCACCGGTGAGTTTTTGAATAGGGGAGGTGGTAATACCTTTAGCGTCCATCGGCGCTAAGAAAAAGGAAAGACCGTTATATCGGCGTTCAGCTTGGGAGTCAGTCCGCGCCAGTAAAATCATATACTTGGCATAGTTGCCCATGGTGGTCCAGATTTTACTGCCGTTAATGATGTATTCATTATCATCACGTTCGGCCCGGGTTTGAATGCTGCCCAGGTCAGAACCATGGTTGGGTTCAGAGAAGCCCTGACACCAAATATCCTCTCCACTAAGAATGCCCTTAAGGTAGGTCTCTTTCTCAAAATCTGTGCCAGTGTCAATGATTAACGGCCCAGCCCAGCCCAAACCAATCACATTAAAGCAGATAGGTACTCTTGCTTTTTTCATTTCTTCGTCAGCAATCTGTTGAAAAATACGGGGCATGCCGCCACCACCGTACTCTTTGGGCCATGCCATGCCTAGATAGCCTGACGACCATACTTTGTGTTGCCATTCGCGAAGAAAGCTGAGAACTTGCTCTGAGCCTACTTCCATAAATGTTTGGGGGAGCAGGAAGCCCGGATCTGCAGGGGTGTTGTGTTTTATCCAATCAGCGACGCCTTTACGAAAATCTGATAGCTCTCCACTTTCAATACCTTGGTGCTCTGTCATTATTACGATCTCCCTTTACTTTGTTCAACCTTATCTAGCCGCTAATTGTACGTCTTTTTAATTGGTGCCAATCGGTATAGATTAGGCGCCAAAAAAGAATGCGGTAAAATTGAAATTACTATAAATTAGATTAATTAAAGCATTTAAACAATTGATAAATATATTATATTAAAATTTAATTTACTTTTGAGTGTGCGAAACTAGCTTGTTGGTCGCTGATGCCGTCGCTATCAAATTTCCATCTTGAAATAACTCTGCACTGGTAAATACGATACTTTTGCCTGCTTTTAGTATTTTTGATGTCACCTGAACTTCTGCTGGTCTACAGGGTAACAAATAGGTAACGTCAATGTTGAGGGTTAAGGGGGTAACCTTGAACTCATACAGGTGAAGGATGTATTGAGCCATTGCTGCGTCGAGCATGCCCGCGATAAAACCACCTTGAACAATGGTGCCATTGGAGTGGGTTAGCATTTCTGAGGGTTCAAAGGTGCATGAGTACACGTTGGTTTCGTTGTTAAATGAGCTCTTTGTAAAGCCAAGGATGTCGAGAAATTCTGGTTTGTTATCTAAAAATAGTGCCTGGGTTTTACTCAAATCCTTCATCGTTTTAAGTGTCCTTTAGGTGCTTTAGTGCATTAACTACTGTGCGGATAAAGAATATTGTACTTTGGTGTGCCTTTAGGTGCCACAGGCGCTTAACCGTTGCGCTAGTCTGTGGTATGGTTTTCGCAATTTACACAATCTTATATGTGCAAGATTAGTTAAATAAATATAATCAAAATAAATCTTAGGGATCAAGACTATGGAAACAGCACTACCACCGGCCGGTAAGGGCGTTGAGAAAACCATTATGGGGCATCCGCGGGGCCTAGTTATCTTGTTTTTAACAGAAATGTGGGAGCGTTTTTCGTTTTATGGAATGCGTGGATTGCTCATTATCTACCTGACTCAGCATTTTTTAATGTCCGATGAAAGCTCCAGTGTGCTTTATGGTGCTTATGGTGCGCTGGTTTATGTAATGACCATTATTGGCGGATCCTTGGCAGATCGATATTTGGGAGCGCGTAAAGCCGTTACGTTTGGCGCAATCCTGCTTACCTTTGGCCATTTTGGAATGACCTTTGAGGGGGATGGCGCTAAGCAACTGTTAACCCATGGCGAGAATCAGTACGAAATCGTTCTCGATGCCCGTGGCGGCGATGCGCGCCAGCAAATTGTTACCGATCTTGGCGCCTCGTACGTCAATTTTACTGAGACCACTATGGATATCGCCAGTCCTGAATCTGTTGGTCTTCCTGCGAGTATTGATCGTGATGAATTCACCTTGACCGTAGAGACGGAAGAGAAATATCTAAATATTCTCTATTTGTCGTTAGCGCTAATCATCGCAGGTGTTGGCTTTTTGAAAGCCAACATATCTACCATTGTTGGCTCACTTTACGGCTTTGGTGATACTCGCAGGGATTCGGGTTTCACCATTTTTTATATGGGTATCAATATGGGCGCATTTTTGGCGTCTCTGTCCTGTGGCTATTTAGGTATCGTGCACGGTTGGAAATACGGTTTTGGTCTGGCAGGTATAGGAATGCTTTTTGGTCTGGTTGTTTTTCTTTCCTGCCAGAGCTGGCTTGAAGGTAAGGCTGAGCCACCGAATCCAGAGAAATTAAAAGAGAAAGTGTTTCTCGGCATTAACGTGGAGTGGCTATGTTATTCGGTTGGTTTGGCCATTATTGCAGTCTCTATGCTGCTGGTGATGAATGCGGAATTGGTTGGCGGCATCTTAGGGCCTGTGGGCATTCTGATGTTTCTCTGGTTGGTCAGTCACGCTTTTATTCACCTTAAGGGCGATGAGCGTTCACGAATGCTGGCGGCAGTCTACTTTGTTCTAGCTCAAATCCCTTTCTGGGCGCTTTTTGAGCAGGCAGGTTCATCATTGAATCTGTTTACGGCTCGCTTAGTCGATCGAGAAATGCTCGGTTGGTCTGTTCCTGGGCCTGTATTCCAGTCATTGAATGCCGGCTTTATTTTTATGTTTGCACCCATTATGGCTTGGCTGTGGATATGGCTTGCTAGGCGCAAACTTAATCCGTCAACACCAGTGAAGTTTGCACTGGGTGTGGCTATGGCAGGTTTAGGGTTCTTAGCCTTGGTGGCTGGCATGAAGGGCTCTGGCGAAGTGGGTCTAACACCAGTAATCTTCATCTTCTTGATCTATTGGATACACACTATGGGTGAATTAATGGTGTCGCCGGTCGGCCTTTCAGCCGTGACTAAGCTGGCGCCAGCTAGAATTGTCGGCATGACCATGGGTGCCTGGTTCCTTTATTCTGGGTTGTCTAACTTCTTGGCGGGCGTAATTGCACGAACCACTGGTGCAGAAACGATTGGCGGGCAGATGACTAATGTTGCTGCGGCAAAAGCCGGTTACATCGAGGTGTACACTCAAGTTGGCATTATTGCTATTGCGATAGCCGTGTTGATGTTATTGATATCACCGGTCATTAGCAAAATGATGCACGGAGCAGACTAACGAAAATCAAGGGAATTAATAAAACCGGTAAATTGCCGTTAATGTAAAGAACGATGTGTCCAAGCATGAGCTGTTGAGGTTTATGCTTGGACGTTTTTAGTGGTGTAGCAAGCCCAAATACCCATCTGAGGTGAAAGGCTGTTTGTACCCTAAATTACGCGACCTCAGTGGAGGTCTATATGGAAAATGTGCGCCCCGCTGTCGAAATGTCGCTCCTTCGTTAAGTATCTAAAGGTCGAGAAGTTTAGTTCATAGACTGGGGTTGCCCTGAGGCTTACATTATGGCATTGGCAATGTCATAATGTAAGCGTGATTTAATGTCTGCCTTGATGGGGGTACTAAGCGGTCAATGTTACATTTCTATTGGAAATTGGTTTCGTGATAACATCGCCCGTCGTAATTCGCGCACAAGATAGATCCAACTGGCCGAGGGTAAATCCCTCTATGGCCGAACATGGTTTTATCTTCGGCATCATAGTAACTATGCTGGGAGCTAGCATCTAGACGAGAAGAGGACAAAGACAATGCCACAAATGATTAAAAAAACAGAGATTGAACAGTACATAGGTCATGTTTGCGAACCGACACAATGGTTTGAAGTGACGCAGGAGCAGGTAAATAAGTTCGCCGAGTGCACTATTGACCGGCAGTTTATTCACATTGATCCGGTTGCCGCGGCTAATACACCTTTTGGTGGCACCATTGCACACGGATTTCTCACCCTGTCTATGCTGTCCTATTTTTCAGAGAGTTTTAACCTTGTGATTGAAGGTATTTATATGGGCGTTAACAAAGGGTTTGACAAGGTCCGCTTTGTTGCTCCAGTCCGTGTGGGTAGTAAAATTCGCTGTCACGCCACAATCGCCGATATTACTGAAAAGCGGCCCGGACAGTTTGATTTTAAAATTGAGGTGTCTGTTGAGATTGAGGGCGGTGATAAACCAGCGCTCGTTGCTGAATGGTTAAGTGTACAGATGGCCAACTAAGGTTTTCTTTAAAAGAGTCCTATGGAGGAGAAGATGAGTATTAATTTTGAAGGACGAGTAGCGATAGTGACCGGTGCTGGTAATGGTCTAGGTCGCTCTCACGCATTGGCTCTTGCTGATCGCGGAGCAAAAGTTGTGGTAAACGACTTGGGTGGGGCACGAGACGGCACAGGTGCCTCGTCAGATGCTGCCATGGAAGTGGTTAGTATGATCGAAGCCGCTGGCGGGGAAGCTTTCGCCCATGGCGCCAATGTTGCTAAGTTTGACGAAGTGCAGGATATGGTCAGCCAAGCAATGGCCAAATGGGGTCGGGTTGATATTCTTATTAACAACGCCGGTATATTGCGTGATAAGTCATTTAGCAAAATGGACCTAGCGGACTTCCAGTTGGTGATGGATGTCCATCTTATGGGTTCGGTTAACTGTACAAAAGCAGTGTGGGAAATTATGCGCGAGCAGAATTATGGCCGTATTGTCATGACCACCTCTGCTAGCGGTATGTATGGTAATTTCGGGCAGACTAACTATGGCGCAGCAAAAATGGCGGTCCTTGGGTTTATGAATACCTTGGTCTTGGAGGGCGGTAAAAACAATATCCATGTTAATGCCTTGGCACCTACTGCAGGTACGCGAATGACCGAAGATCTTTTGCCGGCTGCGGTACTTGATCTTATGACTGCTGAATCAGTGTCCGCTGGCGCTTTGGTATTGTGCGATGAAAGCGCTCCAACTAGGACTATCTTGTGTGCCGGTGCAGGTGGCTACGCCACCGCTAACATGTATGAGACCGATGGCATTTTTCTGCCTAAAGAGAACCAAAACCCCGATGTAATCGTGTCTAAGTGGGGTGAGCTATCAGATACAGCCGACCATAAAGCGCTTGAATCAGGCGGTAAGCAAACAGAAAAGTTTGTCATGAAGGCGATGGCAGCTCTTCAAGGCTAATTTTCTATTTATTGAAACCAGAAACATTTAATATAAATTTAAACTAAGGAAATCATTATGAAAGAAGCAGTAATCGTTTCAGCAGCGCGCACCCCAATCGGTAGAGCATTTCGCGGTGCATTTAACAATCTTCAGTCACCTTCTATGAGCTCACACGCTATCACTGCAGCAGTTGCTCGTGCTGGTGTTGACCCAGCAGAGATAGATGATTGCATTATGGGTGCAGCGATGCAGCAGGGTACTCAGACGATGAATCTTGGTCGTCAAGCGGCTATGGCTTCTGGCTTGCCGGTGTCTGTTTCTGGTATGACCGTTGACCGTCAGTGCTCATCCGGCTTGATGGCTATTTCTATCGGCGCTAATAACATAACTAACGATGGATCGTCAGTTGTTATTGCGGGGGGCTGTGAGAGTATTAGCTTGATTCAAAACGAGCACTTTAATGCTCACCGTGTTGCAGACCCGCTGGCGATGAAGCACGCGCCTTTGATTCACATGCCTATGCTGGACACTGCAGAAACGGTGGCTAGTCGTTACAATATTTCTCGCGAAGCGCAGGATGAGTATTCCGTTATTTCCCAGGCGCGCACTGCGGCTGCGCAGGAAGCGGGCGTGTATGCAGATGAGATTGTTCCTGTTACTGCTATTAAACTGGTCACTAATCGTGAAACTGGTGAAGTGACTGAAGAAGAAGTGACTCTGGCTAAGGATGAGGGTAACCGTCCAGGAACAAATATAGAAGGATTGAGCGGACTCAAGTCTGTTCGCGATGGCGGCACCATTACTGGTGGTAATGCGTCGCAGCTATCTGACGGCGCTGCTGCTGTTGTTTTAATGGACGGCACATTGGCTTCTCAGCGTAACCTTGAGCCGCTTGGTGTGTATCGTGGGATGGCTGTTGCTGGTTGTGAGCCTGACGAGATGGGTATTGGTCCGGTTTTCGCTATTCCTAAATTGCTCAAGCGTAATGGTCTGACGATTGATGATATTGGTCTTTGGGAATTGAATGAAGCTTTTGCGGTTCAGGTGATTTACTGTCGCGATAAGTTGGGTATTCCGATGGATCGGTTGAATGTTAATGGCGGTTCTATCTCTATCGGTCACCCATTTGGTATGAGTGGCGCGCGTATGGTTATGCACGCGTTGATGGAAGGTAAGCGTCGCGGCGAGAAATATGTTGTTATCACTATGTGTGTTGGTGGTGGTATGGGCGCTGCGGGACTTTTTGAAGTCCTTTAAAGGCTCCATTGTATGAATCAAGAGCATCGTCCTGCTAATTGCGGGGCGATGTTTTTTTTTAGATTTAATATTGCGCCATGGCGTTAAGCAAAATAGGGCTATATGCATTGATATCGAGCTTAGTCAAGATGACTTTGCGCGGCTTTGTCTGGGATCTTGGCAACGGGTAAATAAAATATTCCGCGAGTGGACAGAAAAGGGAATATTGGGCATGCAGAGTGATCGCTATTTAATCTATGATATGAGTGCACTTCAGCGAGAGCTAACCGTCGAAGAGTCTTAAACGCAAAAACAGATACAAATAAATAGAAGGAAATTATTTGTGATAAATTTAGGTATAACGTGTCAACGGTTACGTTTTCTAGTATTGAATTTTTTTGTTTTTACCTTGCTTGGATGCGATCCTCAGATTACCCAATCTGACATGACGGAAACTGCTGCGAGTGATTTTACGCTTGCTCACAACCAGCGTTTTGTTGATAACCTAGATTTAGGTCACCAGCAAGATTTTGATGATGCCACTCAAGGTTTAGTTGCCTATGCACCGAACGATGAGTTGGTTAGTGATTTAGGTTTTACCCTCTGGGACCCAGCTAGCTATGATTTTATTCAAGGTGATGCACCAGAAACCGTAAATCCAAGCCTCTGGCGTCAAGCAAAATTAAATAATATTCGTGGGCTGTTTAAAGTTGAGGAGGGCATTTACCAGCTCCGAGGTTTTGATCTTGCCAATACAACTCTCATCAAAAGCGAGAACGGCTGGATCGTGGTTGATCCACTGACCAGTTTAGAGACAACAACTGCAGCGATGAAATTTGCCGAACAGCATTTGGGGAAAATAAACCTTACTGGAGTGGTTTTTACCCACAGTCATGCCGATCACTTCGCTGGGATCTTGTCACTGACAACGTCCGATGGAGCCGCCAAGAAGGGTATTCCGATCATTGCCCCTGCTGGATTTATACAAGAGGCTACTAGTGAAAATATCATTGCGGGCCCTGCAATGACTCGTCGTGGTAGCTATATGTTTGGCAGTGCTCTAGATCACTCCGTCACAGGCCATGTGGACGCGGGGCTTGGAAAACAGGTGGTGTTTGGAAGTATTTCTATCATTCCTCCCACCGTTAGCATTGATCAGCCTTTGGTTGCATTAAACGTGGACGGGATCGACTTTGAATTTTACAACATGCCTGGTTCAGAGGCACCTGCAGAACTAACGTTTTATCTACCTAAGTGGAAAGCGTTTTGCGGGGCGGAGATACTTTCTCATGTCATGCACAACGTGCTGACCCTTCGCGGAGCCAAGGTTCGTGATGCCCTATTGTGGAGTGATTACATTGGCGAGTCGATTGACCGTTTGGGCGAGGTTGAGGTACTTTTTAATAGTCACCATTGGCCAACCTGGGGGCATGGTCGGATCATTACCCAAATGCAACAGCAGCAAGACATGTACAAGTTTATCCATGATCAGACGCTTCGCTTGGCCAATTTAGGCTATACGCCTCGAGAGATTGCGGAGCAATTGCAGTTGCCCAACAGTTTAGCCAAGAACTTTCATGTTCGCGGCTACTACGGTACCTTGAGTCATAATAGCAAGGCGGTTTACCAGCACTATTTTGGTTGGTATGACGGCAATCCAGCCAATTTAAACCCGTTACCCCCAGAGCAGTCCGCAACGCGTTACGTGGAGTTTATGGGGGGGTCTGGTGCGATACTCCAGAGGGCGAGTGATTATATGGCCAAAGGAGACTATCGTTGGGTGGGCGAGGTGCTTAACCACTTGGTATTTGCGGAGCCTAATAATATAGCCGCCCGAGAGATGCTAGCTGCAGCCTATCGGCAGATGGCTTACCAGGCAGAGTCTGGCCCATGGCGTGACATCTATCTCTCCGGCGCAGTAGAGCTCATATCAGGCAAGGTCAAAAAAGGGTACAGCAAAGCAGGCTCAGACGCTTTTTTGCAAGAAGTACCCTTACTGCAGTTTATGAAGGCCCTGTCGGTTCAGCTGGATGCGGGCAAAGCAGAAGGTGAATCTCTAAAACTGAACGTGCTATTCACTGAGCGAAAACAAAATTTTGTACTCACAATAAGAAACTCAGTGATGTACTACCGTGAGGCACCAGTCGATGAGACAGCAGATGTCAGCATCAATACGACTCAAAAGATGTTTGTGGGTATTTTACTGGGCCAAGTTGGAATTAAAGAGATGATTGGCTCAGAGCAGCTGTCGGTGGATGGCAGTATGCTAAAACTTTTGAAATTCTTCTCGCTATTAGGTGAGTCCAATGAAGATTTTCAAATCGTTTTTCCGTAGAGGATAATAGGACCACAAAATAAGTAATCTTAGCGTAGCTAATTACTCTTTTGCGACTATAAAGTATTCAGATGCGCATATTGCGGTGGGTAAGATACTGCGCCGTGAATTACGAAAGCCATAGTGGCAATGAATAAAATCAGGGATATAGAATGACTGACACCAAAGCCACAGAGAGCATTAAGGTCGTAAGCGAAGTGGGTACTGCGTTTGTGCAGTCCAACGGTATTCGAATGGCCTATCAAGAATTTGGCGATGCTGATGCCCCCGTGATACTGCTAGTTGCTGGGCTATATAACCAATTAGTGCGCTGGCCAATGGAATTTTGCGACCTTTTGGTTGCTGGGGGTTTCCGGGTTATCCGTTTTGATAACCGCGATATTGGTCTGACCGATAAAATGGATGGTGCAGTGGCGCCTAGCTTGTTTCGGTTAGCCCTTAGCTCACTGCTTGGTATTCCCGTTAAAGTGCCCTATAGCTTGAATGATATGGCGGCCGATACGGTGGGGTTGCTCGATGCTTTGGATATTAAATCAGCCCACATTGTTGGTATGTCGATGGGTGGAATGATTAGCCAGTTAGTGGCTGGACTCTATCCTGATCGAGTACTCTCACTGACCTCGATTATGTCTAAAACGGGGGCGTTTGGTAAGGGCATGGCGTCGTTTGCCGTAGCTCGTCAGATGGTAAAACCCATACCAAGAGGAACATCTGCTCTAGACAACTCAGTCAAAACTCGACAGATGTTTGGCAGTCCGGCTTATTTGGAATCTGATGACGATGTTGCTGTGGCGATTAAAGCTGAATTTAAGCGTTCAAATAATCCAGCAGGCTACCTGCGCCAGATGGCAGCTATACGATCAGCGCCCAATAGAAACAAGTTACTAAAGTCGATTGCAGTACCTACCTTGATTATTCATGGAAACCAAGATCTGCTTGTCGATGTGAGTGGTGGAGTAGAGACTAAAAAGCAAATACCCCACGCCAGGCTAGTTCGTTTTGAAGGTATGGGGCATACACTCCCTCAGCCACTCTTGGCAGAATTTTCTGACCTGATCAAACAAACAGCTGATTCCGCACTAAATTCTTTATCTTAGTGCGTTATGAAAACCCCCTTAATTGGGGGTTTTGTGTCCGGATAAATGATAGCGAGTAGCTCGACTAGTCTTGATCAATAGAGATTGAAATTTTACCAAAGTGTTTGTTGTCAATCTGATGCTGGAAGGCCGCTGCCAATTCAGATAAATCAAAGGTATCGCTGATAATGGGTCTGATATTAGTGGAATCTAAATAGCTGAGCATTGCCAGTTGCGATTGTTGGTTGCCCATTGCAATGCCGCTTAGACGGATTTGCTTCATGAAGATGCGAGGAAGAATAATTTCACTCACCGCAGGGCCACTTAAAACACCAATTAAAGCAATGTGACCGCCAAGCTTGACTGCCCGAACTGATTCGCCAAATGTGCCACCACCACCTACTTCGACCACATGGTCAACGCCTAATCCGCCTGTTTTGGCTAGAACTGCTTTGCCCCATTGCGGCTCATCTTTATAGTTAATTACCTCGTCAGCACCTAAATCTTGCAGTCTTTTAAGTTTTTCATCAGAAGATGAGGTTGCTATGACTTTGGCTCCCATAGATTTGGCTAATTGCAGCGCAAAAATAGAGACGCCACCGGTACCCTGTACTAAGACGGTCTCGCCTGCTTGAAGGTTTCCTAGCTCGACTAACGCACGCCAGGCCGTAAGACCGGCACAGGGTAGGGTAGCCGCTTCAGCCATTGTCCAGCCCTTGGGTGTGTGAGTAATAGATTTCTCGGAGATCGCCATATATTCGGTTGAGTAACCATCTTCATTGTCACCGATAAAGCTGAGTAGTTGATACTGCGGCGGTCCCTCTACCCAGTGTGGGTAACAGCAGCTCATTACCGTATCACCGACTTTCCATCGGGTCACCGCGTCACCCACAGCAACAATTTCTCCAGCACAGTCTGACAACACAATACGCCCATCCTCTGTCGGAATTCGACCTAAGGCGACCAGTAAATCGTGATAATTTAGACTACTCGCAGCAACCTTAACAACAACTTGATCAGATTTTGGTGTTGGCTTTTCAACTTCGGCCAATTTCAGGTTATTCAGTCCTCCTGGACTGGCAAGTGTGACTTGTCTCATAGGTTCTACTCTTATTTGATTCGTTATTGGGTTGTCAGCTGAAATTCTTACACTTTATGGGTCTTGATACAAAGAATAAATCTATGTAATAAGACGATTATTGATGTTTTTTGATTTTGACTAAGCTGTATAGAGCTATTTAGCTATTTAGCTATTTAGCTGTTTATTAGGGTGAAGATTTTAATAGAACGGTTTAGTGAGGGGAAGGCCCTAACAACATGTCCACGAGCATATTGCCATGGGTTTCTATGACAGTGTCCTCTAGGCTCTCAAATCGAAATAGCAAGTTGCACTCTGGTTCAAATGAAAAGATCGTTGCACAAGCACTGACCATAATGTAATACCAATGAGCGAATTCTCTCTCTGTAAGACTGAGAGCTTTGGAAACATATTGTTTCATATATTCGCTGCCGGGCTTTATATGTGTTTGCACCAGATATTCAATGCGCCATGATTGTTGACGCGCTTCTTGTGCCAATAGCCGACTTATTTCGGGATGTTGGGCTGAAGCCCGGACATGAAAACGGATTATCATCGCGATACCTTCTCGCTCTGCCATGTCTGGTAGGACAGAAACTCGGGCTTTTCGCTGGTCTGCAATGAGATTAAAGATATTATCGGCGACGGCTTTCCAAAACTGTTCTTTAGTTCCAAAGTGATAAACTAGCATGCCACGCTTGACGTCAGCTGCAACTTCTATCTCACGCACAGAGGTAGCATCATAACCATTCTGAGAGAACATAGGTGTTGCTGCAGCCACCATTTTAGCTCGAGCTAATTCAGTCCTGACTTGAGTTTTTTTCGCTCGTTCGCTGGGGGTATTCGCCGGAGCGCCAGTAAACTGTGATTTCATTTTGTTACCCGTATAATTTTCTGCTATTCAAGCCCAAATTTAGACTTCCGGCACACATTCTATGCTAATTCTATGCTAATTCTATGCTAATACGCAATAAAAGGCGCTGGGTTTTGCTTTAGGCTCAAAAAGGTGACTTAAACCAGTTATATAACGCCTTGTAAGGGATACGTGACGATAGCACTTCAATCTTTGATTTTATGCTTAAATGAAATTAAAACTTTTAGTTTGGTGCTTTAGACTAGAAAAAATGACTTGAACAGATGCTATAAAGTCCCGGGAGGAAGAGGTGACGCTAGAACTTCAATCCTTCTGTACTAGGGCCTCTCTTTACCGGCAGGCGCTATTATTGAGCTGGGGGCCAAAGTGATTGCAGAAACCCATTAAGCGTAACTTTTTGGGGATTGTTATCTACCTCTCAATTATAGCTGTGACACCCTGACCACCCGCGGCACAGATAGAAATAAGGCCTCGCCCAGATCCTTTTTGCTCCAACAACTTTGCGAGTGTTGCAATTATTCTAGGGCCCGTTGCGGCAAAGGGATGCCCGGTGGCAACGCTAGAACCATTAACATTGAGCTTTGTTCTATCAATACTACCCAAAGGGTTGTCTAAGCCAAGTTTGTTTTTACAAAAGTCTGGATCCTCCCATGCCTTCATCGTGCATAGTGCTTGAGCGGCAAATGCTTCATGAATTTCATAGAAATCAAAGTCTTGTAACATTAGGCCAGCCCTTGCCAGCAAACGTGGCACAGCATAGGCGGGTGCCATCAGCAAGCCTTCGCTCTTTTCCCCTTGACTGTAAAAATCTACGGCAGCTACCTCACTGTGGGTTAGGTAAGCCTGTATAGGGAGATTACGTTCTTTTGCCCAGTCTTCGCTAGCAAGGAGCACCGCGGCGGCACCATCAGTTAGTGTGGTGGAGTTGGCTGCAGTTAAGGTGCCATTTTCGCGATCGTAGGCCGGCTTTAGTGCCGCTAGCTTTTCAAGAGGAGTGTTGCGCATTATGCCGTCGCGTTCAACGCCACAAAAGGGCCTGACAAGATCGGCAAAGAAGCCCCGATCGTATGCGGCGATAAGATTTTGATGACTGTTGAATGTCAGCTGATCTTGATCTTCACGGCTAATGCCCCACTGTTTAACCATTAGTTCACAGTGTTGACCCATGGATAGACCAGTGCGGGGTTCAGCATTAGCTGGAAGCAAGGGCATCATAAAACTAGGCCGAATACTGGCAAAAAGTTTTAGTCGCTGTCCCAAGGTTTTGGCGCGGTTCAGGCTCAAAATCATGTGGCGATATTTTTCATTCAGCGCAATTGGCGCATCGCTGGCGGTATCTGTGCCACCGGCAATGCCAGAATTTATTTGTCCCAACGCAATCTTGTTTGCGACCAATATAGCGGCTTCCAAGCCTGTCCCACAAGCCTGCTGAATATCATAGGCCGGTGTTTGCAGAGATAGCCCCGAATCTAGAGTCGCCTCGCGAGCCAAGTTGAAATCACGTGAGTGTTTCATCACTGCGCCGGCGACTACCTCACCTAATCGTTCGCCGTCTAGATCGAAACGTTCCACTAATCCCTGCAGGGCGGCTGTTAGCATATCCATATTACTGGCATGACTGTAGTCGGTATTGCTGCGCACAAATGGAATCCTACTTCCGCCGACAATGGCTACTCTACGAATCTCGGGCATCATTTTTGTCCAGTGATTTTAATTTGGTTAAGACTTAAGGATAGGTGATTTGAGGCTTGAAGCCAATGACTTCAGTAATACTCAAATTGTCATTTAGGTCAATCTTATTTTAGGGCCGGAGAGTAAAATGTCGTTTATCGCATTTAAACAGGATAACGCAGAGTGTCAGACACGTATTTAGAATTAGCTAATTCAAACTTAGGTAAAAAACTATTTTCGGCCATGGGGTTACCCGAGCCTGTGACTCTGGTGCGAGAAGACCCAAAAGAGCCTCATAAATTGAGTGGCCAAGTGCTGTGGGGGAATAGTCATGGCGCCGCTTTTGAGGATGCCATTGGACAATGCCTTAAAGAAAATAAACTAATCGTCGGTGGCACTCCTATGGGCGTTAAGGGGCATCTAATTTATGACGCCTCGGGTATCGCTAGTGCCGAACAAAGTAGTCAGCTTCATACTTTTTTTCAGCAAAGTTTAAAAGCACTGGCCCCCAATGGACGCGTCATTGTTGTTGGCTTAAAGTCCAGTGCCACGAATGATGTTGAGCAGGGCACGGTGCAACGAGGATTACATGGGTTTATCAAATCTTTAGCCAAAGAAATTGGTCGAAATGGTGCGACAGCGAATCTCATTCTAGTAGATAAGGGTGGTGAGGTCTCGCTGCAGGCTCCGCTTCGCTTCCTCCTCTCAGCGGGGTCAGCCTTTTTGAATGCACAGATCTTGACTGCAGCTAGCCCAGTAGCTTCTATGGCTGCGGATTGGCAACGGCCATTAGTGGGGAAGACAGTAGTAGTGACGGGTGCTGCCAGAGGTATAGGGCTCGCTATAGCTAAGGTCTTATCAAGGGATGGTGCTATGGTTATCGGCGTGGATGTGCCTCAGTCAGAAGTGGACCTAATATCAGTCATGAGCAGTCTAGGTGGGATGGCATTACCTTTGGATATTACTGACCATGGAGCAGCGGTGCATCTGCGCGACTACTGTTTAACGAAGGGTGGAGAGCTGCACGCTATTATCCATAATGCGGGCATAACACGAGATAAAATGTTGTCGCGCATGAGTGACCATCAGTGGAATATGCTGATGCAAGTTAATTTGGGCAGCGTGCAGCGGATCAATAGTGCACTTTTAGATACGGACCTTTTAGATAATGGTGGCAAAATTATAGGTGTTGCCTCTATTAGTGGTATTGCCGGTAACGTTGGACAAACTAATTATGCTTTTTCTAAATCAGCGGTAATAGGCATGGTTGAGACGCTAGCCGATTCCTGCGCCGCCAGAGGCATTACCATTAATGCTGTAGCACCCGGCTTCATTGAAACTCAGATGACCGCAGCGATACCCTTTTTGACGCGACAGATGGGTCGTAGATTGTCATCACTTGGGCAGGGGGGATTGCCGATCGATGTGGCTGAAGTTATTGGTTTTTTTGTTAGCCCTCAGGCCGCGGGTATTAATGGCAACGTTGTTAGAGTCTGCGGCCAGAGCCTTTTAGGCGCCTAAACTCGTCAATAACTATTAATTAGATGAGTGCAGAGCTTCGTTTAGCTCAACAGCGCTCTGATTAGTCAGACATTCAACCGCGCCCGATATTGAATTTCGTCGAAACAGTAAGTCGCTATGCCCTGAAAGCTCTCTAGCCTTGGCTTTACCGCTTGGCTTATTTTGATCGTCCAACAGGGTCACTATTGTGCCAGCCGTAATGTAAAGCCCGGCTTCAATAGTGCAGCGATCTCCGAGGGAAATGCCCGCTCCTGAATTAGCACCTAGTAGACATTTCTCGCCAAGGGCAATGACCATACTGCCTCCACCAGATAGGGTGCCCATGATTGAAGCCCCGCCGCCAACATCTGAGCCAGCGCCACAAAAAACGCCAGCAGAGACACGCCCTTCAATCATGTTTGGCCCCTCTGTGCCAGCGTTAAAGTTGATGAATCCTTCGTGCATCACTGTAGTCCCCTCGCCGACATAGGCGCCTAGTCGCACGCGCCTTGTGTCTGCAATGCGTATACCACTAGGAACAACGTAGTCAACCATCTTAGGGAACTTGTCCACCGAGTCGACGGTCAATGGCTGCCCATCGACTCTAGCTTGTAATAATCTATCAGGAAGTTCTTCCACGTCGATGGCTCCCGCGCTGGTCCAAGCGACATTTTTTAACACCCCAAAAATACCTGCGAGCTCAGTTTCGTGAGGTTTTACCAAGCGATGGGAGAGTAGATGCAACTTCAGGTAACCCTGTGGCACTGAAGTGGGTGGGATATCGGCGGTTAGTAAGGTCGCAGACACTGGGCGACTAGACTCAATCAATGCTTTGATAGACGAGGCAAGCTCAGAATATCCGTTGTGGTTAAGTGCAGAGTGAAGTGCTGAAAGTTGGTCAGTGGTGGGTTCGATATCACCTGAGTTTGCACCTAAACTTGAGGTGATGACACTGACTAGTTCTTTAGGCGGGTTTAACAGCGGGGTGGGGTAAAAAACCTCTAACCACTCTCCGCGCCTGTTCTTAGTGCCGATGCCAATGCCAAAACTATAAAGACTACTCATGAGGTTGCTCTTAATTTTATTTGATTTAATTAAATATTGAATGATAGAGATCGGGCTTAAAACCAACGCTAATAACGCCGTTAACATCCAATATGGGACGCTTTATCATTGCAGGGTTCGCTAGCAAAAGCTCAGCTATATTGCTTCTAGTGACATTTTCCTGAGTGCTAGGATCTAATTTTCGCCACGTTGTTCCGCGCCGATTTAGAATAATCTCCCAATCTGTTTTTGCTATCCACTCTTCGATTTCCTCAAACTTGAGCCCGTCAGTTCGAACATCATGGAAGCGATGTTCGACATTATGCTCAGACAGCCATAGGCGAGCTTTTTTCACGGTATCGCAGTTCTTGATGCCAAAAAGGATGATCACAGGTTAAATGACTCTCGACAAGTATGGGGTCATGATACCAAATATAGTTTTGAAAACCTTTGATTCATTAAGGTTTCTTTGCGACGAACGGATTTTTGCGATTGGGGTAGCAGGTGGTACAGATATCACAGGTTGTGCCGTCACAGCCTCGGGCCGAGCAGAACTCTCGGCCATAGAAAATGATTTGTAAGTGCAGGCTATTCCAGTGTTCTCGCTTGAAGAGTCTTTTTAAATCACGCTCAGTTTGCGTTACATTTTTGCCTTTGGTCAGTCCCCAGCGTTGGGCCAGGCGGTGAATATGGGTATCCACGGGAAAGGCAGGATGACCGAAACCTTGAGACATGACTACGCTGGCTGTCTTGTGGCCAACACCCGGTAAAGTTTCCAAAATATTGATATCTTCAGGCACTTGACCATTGTGTTGGGCGACTAATATTTTAGATAAACCTGAAATCGCTTTGGATTTTTGCGGGGCAAGACCGCAGGGACGTACTATGTTATATATAGTATCTAAAGGCACTTTTTGCATGTCAAAGGGGTTATCTGCCTCTGCAAACAATGCTGGAGTGACCTTGTTAACCCGTTCGTCAGTACATTGCGCACTTAATAATACGGCCACTAAAAGCGTGAAGTTGTCTTTGTGCGTCAGTGGAGTCGGTGTCTCAGGGTAGAGCTCAGTCAACCGCTCAAAAATGAACTCCGCACGTGCTTTTTTTAGCATGCTAAGTACCTCGTGCACTGTCGATAGAGATAATAAATTCTTTTATGCGATGAGCTGCCTCTATGCACTCTGCAATTTCAGCCACCAAAGCTATTCGAACACGATTTAATCCTGGATTTGCGTTAGGGGTTGGCCGGGATAGAAATTGACCTGGTAGTAAGGTTACGTTTTGCTGGGAATAGAGCTGTTTGGCAAACTGTTGATCATCAATTGGAGTCTCTGCCCAAAGGTAAAAGCTGGCTTGAGGTTCTGGGAACGTCATGCAGCCCCTCAAGATGTCTGTAACTGCTAAAAATTTTTCGCGGTAAAGGGTTCTGTTTTCGATGGTATGAGTCTCGTCTTTCCACGCTGCTGTGGAGGCAATTTGTACAGGTAAAGACATACTGCAACCGTGGTAAGTTCTATAGTTAAGAAATTGGCTCAAAATGGCTTTATCTCCAGCAACGAAACCTGATCTTAGGCCTGGTAGATTTGAGCGTTTTGAAAGACTATGGAAAACCACACAACGATCATAGTCGTGACGATCCATTGCTTTGCAAGCCTCAAGTAAGCCTGGCGGGGGTTTACTCTCGTCAAGATAAATGTCCGAGTAACATTCATCACTAGCAATGACGAAGTCATATTGATCTGCCAGATGCACTGCGTGCTGCATTTGTGCGATCGTCATTACTGCGCCCGTCGGATTTCCTGGAGAGCATAGCTGTAATAGCTGGCAGCGTTCCCATATCGCTTGTGGCACGGTATCTAGGTCCGGGATAAAAACATTGTCAGCATTGCAGTCTAAGAGGTAAGGCTCTGCCCCGGCCAGAATGGCTGAACCTTCATAAATTTGATAAAACGGATTTGGTGTAATCACCACGGGTTTAGCCGGGCCTTCATTTGGACTTACGACTGCTTGAGTGAAGGCGAAGATTGCTTCGCGTGTGCCGCAGACCGGCAAAACGTGAGATTCTGGATCTAGGCTATCTTTACTTAGATGAAATCGTTGTTCTAGCCACTGACTTATTGATGTTCTAAGTTCAATTGAGCCTCGAGTCGAGGGGTAGTGAGATAATTTATCAATTGATTCCGTTAAAGCCTGTTTGACAAATTCAGGGGCAGGATGTCTCGGTTCACCAATAGAGAGTGAAATGTGAGTTAGATGTGCTGGCGGAGTAATGCCTGCTTTGAGTTCATTTAGGCGCTGAAAAGGATAGGCCTGCAATAGCCCAAGATTAGCATTCATTGGCTACTACCATCTTTCTGGTTGCTACAACTAAGCGCCATAGGTCTCTTCTCTATTTCGTTGATCAAGTTCTTCGCAGATAGTTTGTTGGATTATCAGATTAAAGTCGGGGTCAGTGAGTGGGAGATTGTTTCGGTCAGTGAGATAAAACACATCTTCAACTCGCTCTCCTAGGGTCGCAATCTTAGCGTTGCATAGATTTAGCTCGTAGCGCAGGAATATACGACCCAAATGAGCAAGTAGTCCCGGGCGATCAGGCGTTATAACTTCGAGTACTGTGGTGTTGGTCTCAGGATCATTTTGCAGTGAAGTTGTGGTCTTCATGGTCAGCTGTTTTAGTTGGCGAGATGTTCGCCGCCGAACAGGAGGGTTCACATTTTTAGGATTCTTAATGCCTTTTTTCAATGCTTTGATAATCTTCTCACAAAGTTCGGTATTTTGCCCTACGGGCCGGTCTTCATCGTCCAATACGTAAAATACATCAAAAGCTTGATTGTGACTGTTAGTTTGAAGTCGTGCGTCTTGAATGGTGAGTTGAAGTTGTTCAAGAATTGTTGCGATCACTGAAAAGATTTGCTCTAGGTCTCGGGCGTAAACAAAGATTTGGGTGGCGATAGGTATCTCTACTCCCACATCGCGTAATAGGACTAATGGCTCATCAGGATCTTTATTAGCAATAATAGCAGCTGTAAAGGCGGCAATATCTGACGCACGCTCCCGCAGAAAGAACTCGTCATCAACATCATGCCAGACCTCCTTAGCTTGCGATTGAGTGACATCCATACCCTCTAATCGTTCAAGGGCGGCTCTTTTTGCTGAAGTTACCCAAGTCGAGCGTTTTTCAGGAGATCCAAGACCAGTTTGCAATGCTCGTTTAGTTTCAAAGTAAAGGTTATGCATCAGTGAACCTTTCCAGTCGGTCCATAACCTTGGATTAGTGGCGTTAATGTCGGCGACGGTGAGTAAATACAAATGCTCAAGATGCATTAAATCACCAACCAGAGAGGCGAATCTGTAGATCACATCGGGATCGGACGTATCTTCTCGTTGAGACACCGTAGACATCAAAAGGTGGCTTTCCACCAACCACTTTAAAAGATCAATTTCTTCTGGTTGCAGGCCATGACTTAGGCCAAATGCAATGACATCAGCGGCACCTAGTTTTGAGTGGTCACCACCTCGGCCTTTGGCTATATCATGATACAAGGCAGCAATGATAATTAATTCAGGTTTACCTAAATTTTTATAGATATGTGAAGCGATTGGAAATAGTTTCGTCATTTCTGGCCGCACAAATCGGCGTAAATTCCTCACCACCTGAAGAGTGTGCACGTCCACTGGATATATATGAAATAAATCATGCTGGGTTTGACCAACTATCTTGCCAAATTCAGGGAGATATTTGCCCAGAATACCGTAACGATTCATCCGTTGGAGTTGTTCCGAGAGTTTAAACGGAACTTTTAGTAGACGCATAAAGAGTTCTTTGTTTTTTGCGCTGTTTCTGAACTCGTCATCAATTAAATTCCGATGCAGCCTGATTTGCCTGATCGCCGTTGCTCTTATTCCAAGAATACTATCGTTCTCTCCTAGAATGACAAACAGCTCCAATAAAGCCGACGGATATCTGACAAAAACGAAGGCATCAATGGTGTCTAGATAATTATCACGAATGAGAAATCGATCATTGATTTCGACAACAGACTTTGTTTTACCTTTTCGGTATATTGCCTCATCGAGGTGTTGAAGCAATACATCTGTCAGTTCACGAATTGAAATTACAACCTGATAATAACGTTGCATGAATTTTTCAACGCCGAGTCTGCCATCACTATCGGTATAACCGAACATTTCTGAAAGTTTGCGCTGGTAATCAAAAAGAAGCCGCTCTTCTGCGCGACCGGCAATAAGATGCAAGCCATAACGGACCTTCCACAAAAACTCTTCGTCTCGGCGCAGTGTTCTGTATTCCTCCTCAGAAAGAAAACCTTTTCCCACTAAGTGTGATCTGCGATCAACTTGAAAGTGACGTTTAGCTGTCCAGTTGATTAGCTGGATGTCGCGCAAGCCTCCGGGAGCTTCTTTTATATTGGGTTCAAGATTATATTCAGTATCATCATGTTTTTGATGTCGGGCTCGTTGCTCTTCAACCTTTCCGCTGTAGAATTTAGACGATGCCCAAATCCTATCGGGCCCTGTTTTTTTAAGCATGCTTTGGAGTAGTTTGCCATTGCCGCACAATAAGCGAGTTTCCATAAGATTGGTCGCGATAGTGATATCTGCTTTTGCTTCATCTACGCATTGAGATAGAGACCGTACGCTATGACCAATGACAAGCTTTATGTCCCACAAAAAAGTCAGAAATTGCTCGATACTTTGTTGGTATCTTTTCCCTCGATCACGGCGCATTAAAATGAGTAAGTCGATGTCAGAGAAGGGGTGGAGTTCCCCTCTGCCGTAGCCGCCAACGGCAATTAAACTGATATCGTTGTCCCATTCGTATCGTTCCCAGGCGAGCCGTAATATTAGGTCGGCAAACCGAGCGGTTTCATTGACCAGAGTATGAACGTCTTCACCTTCGTGAAACCGGTTGTTGAAATGGGCCCTGGCCGCGCTTAACGCATTGCGAAAAACAACGATCGGATCACCCGCGTCCAGATCAAGAAGAAATCGTTTTTGGTCAAAGAACAGGGGTGCATTTAAGAGCGCTTTTTTGGGCGAGCTTTTTGGTTCTGAAGGCTTGAACAGCACTATAGGGGTCCCTGGGTTAAAATGATTCTTCCTGCCGAGCAGTGAAAATCTCACAGCCGTTCGCGGTTACAGCCATGGTGTGCTCCCACTGGGACGAGAGTCGTCCATCTCGGGTTTCAACTGTCCAGCCATCTGACTTTAACTTACCGGCATATTTGCCCGCATTGATCATCGGTTCAATGGTAAAGGTCATTCCTTCTTGAAGCTCGAGACCAGTTCCGGGTTTACCGTAATGAAGCACTTGTGGCTCTTCATGAAATATGTCGCCAATACCATGACCACAGTAGTCTCGAACCACGGAGTAATAATTTTTCTCTGCATGAGTTTGAATAATGTGTCCAATGTCGCCAAGACGAATTCCAGGACGAACGATATCCATCGCCATGTATAGACATTCCTGACTTATCTTAATCAGTCGCTGCGCATGAGGTGCCACCTGGCCCACACAATACATTTTACTGGTATCGCCAAACCAACCATCTTTGATGACGGTAACATCAATGTTAATAATGTCACCATTTTTAAGCACCTTTTTGTCAGAGGGTATGCCGTGGCAGATGACTTGGTTGATGGACGTGCATATGGACTTAGGGAACCCGTTGTATCCAAGGCAAGCTGGGATGGCATTTTGAACCTGCACGATGTGGTCATGACAGATTTTATCGAGGGCTTCAGTCGTCACTCCCGGCACTACAAAAGGCTCTATGAGTTCAAGAACCTCAGCAGCAAGACGGCCGGCAATGCGCATTTTGGCCAATTGTTCTGCGCTTCTTATTTTTACAGTCATGATCGGTCCACAGAGATAAGATAACCTGTCTATTGTACGCATCAAATTTGCTCAGGGGGAGTGTTGGATAAACTTTTCCTGCAGAAACAGCCGATCTGACAGGCTTAACGATAAGGGACGGCAGACTGGCACTAAAGTTTGTCAGTATTTTTCTTTAATTGACTGTCTTGTTATGGTATAAAGCGCGCCGTTGTGGGAATGTTCCTACAGCGTTTTTTTTAAACTAAACGACACACACATTCCGACACAATAGTCTGGGTGCCTTTTAGGTCGAAATATGACTTGATTGGTTGATTATTGGGGGATGTGGAGGCTTAACCCCTAAAAGGAAAATTTATGTCTATTGTTAGTATGCGCGATATGTTGCAGGCTGGTGTTCATTTTGGTCACCAAACTCGCTTCTGGAATCCTAAAATGAGTCAGTTTATCTTTGGCTCTCGTAACAAAGTTCATGTTATTAACCTCGAGCACACAGTTCCTGCTTTTAACGAAGCCTTGGAAATTTTGCGCATTGAAGCGGCTAAAGGTAATCAGATACTTTTCGTCGGCACTAAACGAGCAGCTCAAAAAATCATTAAAGAGCAAGCCGAGCGTTCTGGCATGCCTTATGTTAGCCACCGCTGGCTTGGTGGAATGTTGACTAACTACAAAACCATTAGGGCTTCTATCCGGCGTTTTAGAGAGCTAGAAACTCAGGAAAGCGATGGTACTTTTGACAAGCTCAACAAGAAAGAAGTGTTGATGCGGACTCGAATGAAAGACAAACTTGAAAATTCTATCGGTGGTATTAAGGATATGAACGGGTTGCCAGATATCCTGTTTGTTGTTGACGTTGACCACGAGCGTATTGCCATTAATGAAGCTAACAAACTGGGCATCCCGGTTGTTGGCATCGTTGACACAAATAGCAATCCAGATGGCGTCGATTATATTATTCCGGGCAACGATGATTCTATTCGGGCGATAAAACTTTATGCTGCGTCGATAGCTGATTCTATTCTAGAAGGTAAAGATCAGGCTTCAGCTATAACTAGTAAGGATGAATTCGTCGAAGTTGCAGATGTTGAAGCCCCTGCGGTTGAAGCTCCAGCGGCAGAAGAAGTTGTTACTGCTGAGGCAGCGCCTGTAACTGAGGAAGTTGTTGCTAAGGCAGAACCTGTAGCTGAGGAAGTTGTTGCGAAAGAGGCTCCTGTTGATACTGCTGCAGAGTAAACTACAAAACATTGTGTAATAAATAAAGGGGGTTCTAGCCCCCTTTATTTTAACTGAAATTATGATTTAGAGAGGATTGGCATGGCACAGGTAACAGCTTCTTTGGTGAAGGAACTTCGAGAGCGAACTGGTTTGGGCATGATGGAATGCAAGAGGGCGCTTGCTGAGGCGGGTGCGGATATCGACAAAGCAATTGAAGAACTTCGTAAATCCAGTGGTATGAAGGCCGCTAAGAAAGCGGGACGGACTGCTGCTGACGGACTTGTATCTGTAAAGGTAGAGGCTGGATACGGGGTTGTTGTAGAGGTGAATAGCGAAACTGATTTCGTGACGAAAGATGAAGGATTTCAAGGATTTGTGGCGACTGTTTTGGAGTCGGCATTTGTCAATAAAAAAACAGACATGGCCGCAATAATGGCTGGCGAATTAGAGTCAGCGCGTGAGGCTTTGGTACAAAAAACTGGCGAAAATATATCTCCACGTCGAGCAGGGAGTGTCGAAGCCCCGGTAGTAGGAGGCTATGTCCATAGCAATAATAGAATTGCGGTTTTGGTTGGTCTAAGCGGTGGCTCTGAGGAACTTGCAAGAGATGTTGCCATGCACGTTGCGGCCGTTAATCCAGCGGTGGTAAGCTCTGATCAAATGCCAGCAGAAGTGGTTGCAGCTGAGAAGGAAATATTTGCGGCGCAAGCACGCGAGAGCGGTAAGCCAGAAGAAATCATCGAAAAAATGATTATTGGCCGAGTGAGTAAGTTCTTAAAAGAGAGCAGCCTGGTAGATCAGTCATTTGTCAAAGACCCTGATGTTACTGTAGGGAAACTAGTCAAAGAGGCCGGAGCTGAGGTGCTGTCATTTGTTCGATTTGAAGTAGGTGAGGGCATAGAGGTTGCGCAAGTTGATTTTGCGACTGAAGTTGCCGCTCAAGTTAAAGGTGCCAGTTAGCCGTCAAAATTAGGAGTTGTTATGCCACTATCCGTCAAAGAGAAAAAGTATAAGCGTATTCTTCTTAAGTTGAGTGGTGAAGAACTTATGGGTAGTGAGGGCTTTGGGATTGACCCTAAAGTCCTTGATCGTATGGCTTTAGAAATAGGCCAGCTAGTAGGCATAGGCGTTCAAGTCGGTTTGGTGATAGGTGGTGGTAATCTTTTCCGTGGTGCGGCACTTAATGCTGCAGGTATGGATCGGGTCACTGGTGATCACATGGGCATGCTTGCGACGGTCATGAATGCTCTAGCGATGCGTGATGCTCTTGAACGGACCAATATTTCCTCTCATGTAATGTCAGCCATTCCGATGAGCGGTGTCGTCGAACACTATGATCGTCGTCGTGCGATTCGTTACTTAAAAGATGGCGATGTTGTTATCTTTGCGGCAGGTACTGGCAATCCATTTTTTACTACTGATTCAGCTGCCTGTCTTAGAGGTATAGAAATCGATGCTGATGTTGTTTTGAAAGCGACTAAGGTTGACGGGGTCTATAATGCGGATCCAATGTTAAATGCCGATGCAGAATTATATACTCACCTGACCTATGATCAGGTGTTGGATAAAAAGCTTGGTGTGATGGACCTTACTGCTATTTGCCTCTGCCGAGAGCATAATATGCCACTGAGGGTTTTTCGGATGTCAAAGCAGGGCGCCTTGCTTAATTTGGTGGTTGGCGGCGATGAGGGCACTCTGATAGAAGAGAGTTAAGGGGATAGACTATGATAAATGAATTAAAAATAGATGCTGAACAGCGAATGTCCAAATCAATTGATGCTCTGGGCAATGCGTTTAATAAAATCCGCACCGGTCGTGCCCATTCGAGCCTATTGAATGGCATTTCCGTTGATTATTACGGTGTAGATACCCCTCTTTCACAGGCTGCATCTATTGTTGTTGAAGATTCACGAACCTTATCGGTCACTCCTTGGGAGAAGTTTTTGGTTCCTGAGATTGAAAAAGCCATCATGAAATCTGATTTGGGGCTTAATCCTTCCACTGCGGGTTCAGTAATTCGGCTTCCACTGCCAGCATTGACTGAAGAAACGCGTAGGACCTATGGGAAGCAAGCAAAAGCTGAAGCTGAGAACTCTAGAATTTCAATTAGAAACATTCGTCGTGATATCCTGACCGATGTCAAAGATCTTTTGAAAGAGAAAGATATCAGTGAAGATGAAGAGCGAAAAGCTCATGACGATGTTCAGAAAATAACTGATCGATTTATTGCCCGTGTTGACGAAGCGTTGGTCATTAAAGAGAGGGATTTGATGGAGATCTGATCTCCTCACTGATTCTCGTAGTAACGTTTTGGCCTAAGGAAAGGCCTTTTTGGCAGATCACAGTGTTAATTATGTAGAGCAGTCTAATGCTTAGATTACGAATCATCACAGCACTATGCATGATAGCGATTTTTTTGCCTGCGCTCTTTCTCATGCCTCCAATGCTGTTTTCCATTGCGACAGTGCCACTGGTCCTGATCGCTGGATGGGAGTGGAGTAGGTTGGTGAAAATACGCTCAGTAATAGCTAGAATCGGTTATTTACTGCTTATTGTCATGACTCTTTTTGCGGCTTCGCTCTGGCTCGGGCTTCCTGATACGTTTGCCCCTCAAAGAGCTCAGCAATTATTGCTTGTGGCCGTTGGTGTCTGGGCTTTTATTTTTCTTTGGATTCAGGGTTACCCATCTAGCGCTATTCTATGGTCTGCACGTCCTATTCTGGGTTTGTTGGGTCTTATGCTTTTAGGCTTCACCTGGATTGCCATTGTGACAATTCTAAATTATCAGTCTGGACAATGGCTGTTGCTACTAGCTATTGTCATCATAGTCTTAGCAGATGTCGGTGGTTTTTTCGCTGGGAAATATTTTGGCAAGCATAAGTTGGCGCCGATAATTAGCCCAGGAAAAACGTGGGAAGGATTTGTAGGCGGTTTACTGCTGGAGGGCGTGTTGGTCGGTTCGCTGGTTTGGTATTTGTCTGATCACGTGACTGTATTAGGCCTTTCGCTACTTGTTATCCCTGTGGCGCTTTATTCAGTACTTGGTGATTTATTTGAGAGCATGATCAAACGGCATAGTGGCGTCAAAGACAGTGGTCGGCTATTACCTGGCCACGGTGGTGTACTTGATCGTATTGACGGAGTTATGGCCGCGCTACCTATGTTTGGTTTAATTTTACCCTTTACGCATACATTCTGATGCGGCAACAAATAACTGTTCTTGGTGCAACCGGGTCTATTGGTGTTAGTACGCTCGATGTCATCTCCCAGCATCCCGATAAATATTGCATTTTTGCCTTAACAGGAAATCAAAAAATTGACCTCCTTGCGGAGCAGTGTTTACAGCATAGTGCGAGATACGCGGTTGTCATAGATCCTCAGTCCGCTAGTATTCTTAGAGCCAAGCTTAAGAGCGCAGGGGCAGAGACTGAAGTACTTTGCGGTATTGAAGCCTTGAGCGAAGTATCCAGCCATGGTGATGTTGATATTGTCATGGCGGCTATTGTTGGTGCAGCTGGTCTAGTGCCAACACTCTCAGCGGTACATGCGGGTAAAAAAATTCTGCTGGCTAATAAAGAAGCACTTGTGATGGCGGGTGGTCTTTTCATGGAGGCGGTAAAAGCTTCCGGAGCTTTGTTATTGCCCGTAGATAGCGAGCACAATGCAATTTTTCAGTGCTTGCCTCCAACGTCAAGAGGTCTCTCCGGATCTGGGGTCTTAAGGCTTCTGTTATCTGCATCTGGCGGGCCATTTAGAGGTTTAACCACAGAGCAGATGCTTGATGTAACGGTGGAGCAGGCTGTTGCCCACCCGAATTGGAGTATGGGCCACAAGATATCGGTGGATTCGGCCACACTCATGAATAAGGGGCTGGAGTTAATCGAGGCTTGCTGGTTGTTTGACGCAACCCCAGATCAGATTGAGGTCATAGTGCATCCTCAGAGTATCGTTCATTCGCTAGTTCAATATGCAGACGGCTCGGTGATTGCTCAGCTTGGCAATCCTGATATGCGTACTCCTATTGCTCATGCATTAGCCTGGCCTGAGCGTATCGCTTCTGGAGTGGCTGAATTAGATCTGTTTGATATTGCGCGATTGGATTTCACCAGACCAGATCTAGACAGCTTTCCTTGTCTTACGTTAGCATCTGAAGCGGCTCGGACGGGGAAGGATGCGCCAGCAGTACTCAATGCATCTAATGAGATTGCCGTTCAAGCATTCCTTGACAGGCGAATTGGTTTCACCCAAATCGCAGATGTCGTAAAAGAAACGCTTTCTGGGTCTATATTTAATGAACCAGAATCACTTACTGCAGTCCAAGAGTCTGATCGCAGGGCGCGCAGTTATGCTACGTCCTATATTTTAGAAATAGAGCGCTAAACCATGGATATTTTGGTCACTATTTTTTATACATTTTTGGCCCTTGGGGTCTTAGTTACTTTCCATGAATTTGGTCATTTTTGGGTGGCACGGCGTTGCGGTGTTCGTGTTGAGCAGTTCTCCATTGGTTTTGGACCTGCTTTGTTTAAGTGGCAAGACAAGCACGGTACTGAGTTTATTCTTGCAGCTCTGCCTCTTGGCGGATACGTTAGGATGCTTGATGAGCGCTCTGGCGACGTTTTGCCCGAAGATTTACCTTATTCGTTTCCCTCGAAAAGCCTTTGGCAGCGGATGGCGATCGTTGCGGCAGGCCCGTTGGCTAACTTTTTGCTAGCAAGTGTCATTTTTTGGTTTATGTTTCTGGGTGGAGAGCGAGGTTTGGCTCCTGTTTTAGGGGACGTGAAGATAGCCTCCACGGCTGAGCAGGCTGGTTTTGAACGGGATATGGAGATTGTTGCTGTTGGCGGACGATCGGTTAATTCATGGACTGAATTGTCGCGCAGGTTATTTGATTATATTGGTCATAGTGGGAGTATCCCGTTTACCGTAGTTTATCCTGATTCAGATATTCGCTATGACCTAGGAATCTCTGTTGAGGATTGGTTAACAGATGTGGAAGAGCCCTCTGTCCTTCGGGATTTGGGGTTGACGCCTCCGTTGGTTCTGAAAGAACTAAGTGTTGCTGATGTTGGGCAAGATGGGGCTGGATTTGATGCTGGGTTGCGCTCTGGCGATCGATTAATATCTTTTAATGGGATGCCAATAGTCGCAGTGGAAGAGTTTGTTCAGAACGTTTCTGACAGTGCGGGGCAAGATGTGGTGTTGACGGTGGAGCGTGATAAGCTAGGTTCTGAAGATCAACGCCTTGATATTTACGCTAGACCTAGATTAGTCAACAGATCTGGGGAGCAGATAGGTCAACTAGGCATCCAGTTATCATCGAGAGTGGAGTATCCCGAGGATCTGGTCCGGACGATAAACTACAATGTTTTTACCGCTGTTCCTCGCGGCATTGAAGAAACGATTAGCACCAGTTTTTTTGTCTTGAAATCAATTGGTAAGTTATTCACTGGAGATTTAAGTTCAAAGAATCTTAGTGGGCCGATCAGTATTGCAAAAGTCGCTGGTGAGTCAGCTCGATTAGGATTTGATAATTTTATTCGCTTCATTGCTATTCTAAGTATAATGCTCGGCGTAATGAACTTGTTGCCCATTCCTGTTTTGGATGGCGGACATTTATTGTTTATGATGTTTGAGTTGGTTAAAGGTTCACCGGTATCTGAGCGGACTCAGTTATTAGGTTATAAAGCTGGTTTTGCGATGCTCTTCGGCTTAATGGTCTTTGCCACATTTAATGATTTGATGCGGACGTTTTGAATTTCCTTACAATAATTAACAATTAGGTTTGAATATTTTCATGAAGCAACTGCTAACAGGTTTATTTCTAGCTCTAATGATCCATTCTGTCGCATCACATGCTGATGAGTTTCAGGTTACGGATATTCGCATTGAAGGTCTGCAAAGGGTATCTGCGGGCACTGTTTTTGCTTCATTACCCTTGAGTGTCGGGGATATTGTCGATGAGGCCTCTGTGCGTGAGGCGACACGTTCTTTATTCCGAACGGGCTACTTTGCCGATGTGATTATTGCCCGGGAGAATGGCATTTTAGTCGTTGGCCTAGTTGAACGCCCAGCAGTTACCGAGATTAACCTTGAGGGCAATAAGGCAATTGAAACTGATCAGCTTTTAGATGCTTTGCGTGATAATGGATTAGCTGAGGGGCAGATTTTTCGCCAGGTGATACTAGAGGGAATGACTCAAGAACTTCAGCGGCAGTATGTGTCTCAAGGCCGGTATGGTGCGTTGGTTAAAACAGAAGTAAAACAGTTGCCGCGAAATCGCGTGGCGGTGAATATTGATATCGATGAAGGTGATGTCGCAAAAATCCGACATATCAATATTGTGGGCAATGCAGACTTTTCTGAGGAAAACTTACTCGATCAATTTGAGCAAAATAAAACAGGCTGGCTGTCATGGATAACCAGCGACGATAAGTATTCTCGAGAAAAATTATCAGGCGATTTGGAGACGTTGGAAACCTGGTATTTAGACAGAGGTTATCTGCAGTTTGAAGTGTCTAGCACCCACGTTTCTATTAGCCCGGACAAAGAGTCAGTTTTTATTACCATTAATATTGATGAGGGTGATGTTTATACCGTTAGTGATATTGAGCTTGCAGGGGATTTGATGATTCCTGAGGATCACATCAAAGCGTTAATATTAATGCAAGAGGGAATAACTTTTTCGCAAGTGTTAATGACTACCTCAAGTGAATACATTACTCGTCGTCTTGGAAATGAAGGATACACTTTTGCAGAGGTTGAAGGATTTCCCGATCTAGATGTGGAAGAAAAGACAGCGAAGATCACCTTTTTAGTTAAGCCCGGTATGCGTGCTTATGTCCGAAGAATAGAATTTCGAGGTAATACAAAAACAGCAGACCCTGTATTACGTAGAGAAATGCGCCAGATGGAAGGAGGCTCAGCTAACAATGCGTTGATTGAGTTATCTAAAGTTCGTCTTGAGCGGTTAGGCTTTTTTAAAGAAGTTAACGTGGAGAATCTGCCTGTTGCCGGCACTAATGATCAAATAGACGTAGTGTATACGGTTGAAGAGCAACCTTCAGGATCTGTAGGGGCTAACTTGGGCTATTCGCAAGGTTATGGATTAATGCTTGGCGCCAATCTTAGCGAAAATAATTTTCTGGGTAGCGGCAAGCAGGTTGGTGTGGGTATAAATCGCAGCACCTATTCAAGCTCGTTGAACTTTAGTTATACCGAGCCATATTTTACGGCTGATGGCGTGGCCGCTGGTTATAGTATTTATGCGAGTGAAACAGATTACAGTAAGCTTCGTCTGCAGCCATTCTCACAAGATACCTACGGGGTTCGAGTGAACTGGAGTTATCCAGTGTCAGAAATCCAGCGAATAGGTTTTGGTTTTGGTTATGAAAACTTAGCTCTGACACAAGGAGACTACACAACTTCCTATGAAATCGATGACTTTATTGAAGCTAATGGTACAGATTTTGATTCCATTACCTTTAATTTAAATTGGGCTAAGTCGACACTAAACCGGGGTATTTTTGCGACTCGAGGAACATCTCAACGGCTTGGTCTTGAGCTTTACCTTCCAGGTTCAGGTCTGGAGTACTACAAGCTGACCTATAAGGGTGAGCGTCTTATGGGACTCACCCGATCTCTGACGCTAAAACTAAGAGCAGATATGGGCTTTGGGGAAAGTTATGGTGGCACCAGTCAGTTACCTTTCTTTAAGAATTTTTATGGTGGAGGTTTTGGTTCAGTGCGAGGCTTTGAGAAGCAGAGATTAGGCCCGAGGTCCACGCCTACCTGTGTATTGCAAGATCCTCCCTGCGAAGGCAGGTATGCTATAGGTAGGCCCACGGGGGGCAATGTGCAAGTGGAGTTTGGCGCTGAAATTCTGTTTCCGCTCCCTTTCATAAAGGACCAGCGGTCGGTGCAATCCTCGTTTTTTGTTGATGCAGGCAATATTTTTAATACCAAATGCGGTGGTTCTCAGGTAAATTGTTTTAGCCCTGATGCTGGTGAGCTTAGATATTCCGTTGGATTAGGTGCAACATGGTTGAGTGGCTTTGGGCCCATCACGTTTAGTGTGGCGAAGCCTCTTAATGCAAATGAGTTTGACGAAACTGAAGTATTCCAGTTTTCGTTGGGTAATCAATTTTAATTTTAATCTTATGTTTGGAGAAGTATTGTGAGTAATTTGAAAGCGTTAGTTTTAGTGGTAGTCAGCATGGTAGGGTTTGCGTCGGTTGCTGTAGCAGCAGAAACAAAAATAGCGGTCATTGATATCCAGCAGGCTATGTTTGCTTCTGATTATGCCCAAAATAGCGTTAAGACCTCGCTAGAGAGTGCTGACTTTGTCGCTCTTAAAGCCAAAGCTGAAGGCTCAGCCGCTGACTTGCAAGCGATGGGTAAAGAGGCTGAAACTAAGCGCCTGACTTGGTCTGCAGAGCAGGTGGCAGCACAGCAAAAGAAGATGTCCTATGCTAAAGCTGACTACGATCTTGCAGTACAAAAAATTCAAGCTGAGCAAAAGGAGTTACAGCAGCAAATCATGCAGGAGCTATCTCCTCAGTTTCAGGAGGCGTTGGCTCAAGTTGTCAAAGAAGAAGGTATAACGCTGTTGCTAAGATCAGAATCTGTGATTGTTGCTAGTCCAGAAAACAATTTAACGGCAAAAGTGGTCGATCGTTTGAATCAGAACACTCAACAGCAGTAATGGCGTTTTATGACTCGCGACTATTCTCTTGGTGAAATTGCTGCGTATCTCAAGGCTGAGTTGCGTGGTGATCCAGAAGTAAGAATAACAGGGCTGAATACCCTCCAGGATTCTGTAGAGGGGCAGCTCTCGTTCTTATCGAATACAAAATATTCAAAATACCTTTCGGGCTCTCAAGCATCGGCGGTTATTCTCTCGGAGAAAAACGCTGATGGGTATGCGCATGATTGTCTTGTTGTGGTTGATCCTTATCTAGCGTATGCGTTGATTTCATCATGGTTTGATAGCGCAGAGCCTAGGGATTCGTTCGTTCATCCCAGTGCAATCGTGGATGTTACCGCTAAGGTGGCTGATAATGTGTATGTTGGGCCTAATGTTGTGATCGAAGGGCGCGCCGTTATTGCTTCGGGTTGCCGTATCGATGCAAATACGGTTATTGGAGCCCGGTCTGAAATAGGCGAAAACTCTCATATATCCTCAAATGTAGCTATTTATCATGATGTTACAATTGGGCACAATGCCAGAGTGCATAGTGGTTCAGTGATCGGCGCTGATGGATTTGGGTTTGCCCCGCTGGCAGCAGGTGGTTGGCAGAAGATATATCAGATAGGCGGGGTGACCATAGGAAATAATGTTGAAGTGGGGGCCTGCACAACGATTGATAGAGGGGCTCTGGGAGACACCTTTGTTGGAAATGGTGTGATCCTTGATAATCACGTCCAGATAGCGCACAACGCAGTGGTTGGAGATAATACGGCTATGGCAGCGTACTCTGGGCTGGCTGGTAGTGCCTCGGTTGGGCGTAATTGTATTTTAGCCGGGTATGTGGCTATTGTTGGGCATATATCGGTATGTGATAACGTCACGTTTACGGCCAGAACATTGGTGACGAAATCGATTACTGAGTCAGGCTCTTATTCATCAGGCGGGATGCAAGTATTGAAAACCGTTGATTGGAGAAAGAATTCTGTGCGAATGGGGCAGCTAGATGATATGGCTCGAAGGTTAAAAAAACTCGAAGATTAGAACTTTTGGGAAAGACTAATAGCATTGAATATGGCAGATAAAGGCTCTTTATCTGTGTATATTGGTTAATACAAACTACGGAAATTTATGAATATTAATGAAATTATGGCGTTGTTACCGCATCGCTACCCGCTTTTGTTGGTGGATCGAGTGCTCGAGATCGAGCCCAATGAGAGTATTGTAGGCTATAAAAATATTACCGTGAATGAGGAAGTGTTTAATGGGCATTTTCCCGGGGCGCCAATATTTCCGGGCGTCATGATCATCGAGGCCCTCGCGCAGATATCTGGGATACTGGGCTTTGCTTCGACGGGAACGACGGCAGATGACGGTAAGCTCTATCTTTTTGCTGGTGTTGACAAGGTTCGGTTTAGGCGCCCCGTGGTTCCTGGAGATCAGCTGATGTTGTCTTCAGAAGTGCTGGGTGTAAAGCGAAATATTTGGCGATTCAAGACGAGTGCAACCGTGGATGGTGAGGTAGCCTGTGAGGCGACTTTACTTTGCGCCTATAGAGATAGGGAAAAATTTAAGTGATTCACCCTAGTGCGATAATTGATTCATCGGCAGTGATTGGAAAGAACGTCACTGTAGGCCCTTGGACGACTATTGGACCGGATGTGGATATTGGTGATGGATGTCATATCTCCTCGCACGTAGTTATTAAGGGCCCGTCAAACTTAGGTAAAAACAATAAGATTTATCAATTTTCGACCGTTGGTGAAGATACGCCAGACCTTAAGTATAAGGGTGAGCCTACGCGGTTAGTGATCGGAGATAACAATACGATTAGAGAGGGCGTGACGATTCACCGAGGGACTATTCAAGATAAAAACGAAACACGTATTGGTGATAACAACTTATTGATGGCCTATGCTCATGTTGGCCATGATTGTCTGGTTGGTTCCAATATAATTATGGGTAATAACTCAGCTATAGCGGGACATGTAGAGGTTGGCGATTGGGCTATTATCTCCGGTTATTCGCTGATTCATCAATTTGTAAGTCTTGGTCCCCATTGTTTTATCGGTCCGGCTGCGTTTGTTTATCATGATGTCCCAGCTTATGTTACGGCTTTCGGTAGTCCCGCTGAGCCCCGTACGATAAATCGTGAAGGTCTTAAACGCCGCGATTTTTCAATAGAGCAGATAGCCTTAGCTAATAAAGCCTATAAGATCCTTTATCGGCGTGGATTGCAGCTGGATGAAGCGTTAAAATTGATCGCTGAGTTAGGTGACGATGTTGTGATTAGTATGCTGTTGCAGTCTCTTGAGCGTTCTACTCGCGGTATTATTCGCTAGACTATGGTTAGTCAATCGCCTGTCTTTGCAATCGTCGCAGGAGAAGCGTCGGGCGATTTGCTTGGTGCTGATTTAATACGGGCGTTAAAAGAACAATTTCCCGATGCTGTGTTTGAGGGTGTTGGCGGTCCCAAAATGCAGGCAGAGGGCTTTCAATCTTTGTTTGACATGGATCGATTGTCAGTAATGGGGTTTATTGAGCCGTTAAAACGTTTGCCAGAATTATTAGGCATCCGCAGGACCATTGTTAAGCGTTACAGTGAAAACAAACCGGCCGTATTTATTGGCATAGATTCCCCCGATTTCAACTTGACCATAGAAGCTAAATTACACTCGCTGAGTGTGAAAACGGTTCATTATGTGAGTCCGTCGGTCTGGGCATGGCGCCAGGGAAGAATTAAGAAAATCAAAAACTCTGTTGATCTAATGCTGTCTCTTTTTCCATTTGAGGCTGATTTTTATCGCCAGCATGATGTTCCAGTTCGTTATGTCGGGCACCCTCTAGCCAAACAGCTACCAATGGAACCTGACACCGCCGGCGCAAGATGTGCCCTTGGATTAGACTCAAAAACTCCTGTTCTTTGCATCATGCCAGGCAGTCGGGCGGGTGAGTTAGAGCTTATGGCTGATCTATTTCTTGATGTTGCACAGGTTATTGATAAAGTTTTGCCTGGGTTACAGTTAATTATTCCAGCGGCGAACGAGGCGCGGTATAAGTATCTGGAAAAGCTATTATCAAACCGACACACGTTAAGCGTTACACTGATTCGACAACAGTCTCATGTGGCTATGGAGGCATCGGACGTTGTTCTTTTGGCGTCCGGCACCACTGCACTAGAGGCAATGCTCTTGAAAAAGCCGATGGTAGTCAGTTATCGCTTGGGTGCGCTTACTTACGCTTTAGTCTCACCTTTTATCAAAACGCCTTTTGCTTCAATACCCAATTTACTTTCAAACGAAATGTTAGTTCCCGAGTTGATCCAAAGTAAAGCTACGGTTGAGGCGTTGTCCGACGAGGTCCTTAAGGCATTTGGTCCGGGTAGAGCCGCCAGTTTGGGCATTAAATTCCGAGATCTACACCAGTTACTTGCGATCAATTCAGGCGAGATAGCCGCAGAGGCCATAGCCAAGTTGATAGCTGAATGAAAGCATGGAGGCCTCCTAAAGGCGTTAAAATTCTCGCAGGTGTAGACGAAGTTGGACGCGGGCCTTTGGCGGGTGATGTGGTTACTGCCGCAGTTATACTTCCCCAGAACCACGAAATTAGAGGCTTAGCCGATTCTAAGGTACTTTCAGCGAGGCAAAGAGAGAATTTGTACGAAGATATTATTGGCCAAGCGCACTGCTGGTATGTTGCAAGGGCTTCAGTTGAAGAGATCGACAGATTTAATATTTTACAGGCGACAATGATGGCAATGCGCAGGGCCGTTATGGGGTTAAATGTAAAACCCGATTATGTTGCCGTAGACGGTAATAGGCTGCCGCAGTGGGAATTTAAGGGAGAGGCTGTTGTTAAGGGTGATGGTCGTGTTGAGGTGATAAGTGCGGCGTCCATTTTGGCCAAGGTAGTAAGGGATGCCGAAATGCGGGAGCTGGATGTTAAATATCCCGGTTATGGATTCGCCGCTAATAAAGGCTATGGCACGCCTCAGCATCTTGAAGCGTTGCAAAGAATGGGTCCGACAGATATACATCGACGATCTTTTGCCCCAGTTAGACTTGATCTAGACTTAGAGCAAAGTCCTCTGTTCTAAGAGTTACTGCTCAATCAATCAATTCACTTTCACATAACCTTGGGCGATACGTCTAAAAACAATAGTTTTGTCTTGAGTTACAAGCCTGCAAGCATTACATTCGATGAACGTACAAAAACAATAAAGTCTGGAGATCAAAGCTTGAAATACGCAGAAATTACCGGTTGGGGGAGCTATGTACCACAGCTTGTCATGACCAATGATGATATGAGTAAAGTGGTGGATACCAGTGACGAGTGGATATTTTCGCGGTCAGGTATCAAGCAGCGATATTATAGTCATGTTTCCACGGGTAAGATGGCTTGGCTAGCATGCGATCGCGCGCTAGCGGCGGCTGGTGTCGATGCTGAAGATATCGACCTGATTATTCTCGGGTCCACATCAGCTGAAGAGATTTGTCCAAATACCGCGAGTTATATTAAAAATGAACTTGGCGCTAAAAAGGCGGCCGCCTTTGACTTAAACTCTGCCTGCACAAGCTGGTTCTATGGGGTTAATGTCGCTACGGACATGATTAAAGCGGGGTCTATAAAAAAAGCACTTGTCGTAGGCTCTGAGCGAATATCCTTGGCTATGGATTGGAAAAAGAGAGAGTCATGCTTTTTGTTTGGTGACGGGGCCGGAGCGGTCTTGTTGGAAGCGTCCGATAAGAAGGTTGGTTTACTGTCGGCGCATATGGGCTGTGTTCCAGATAGTCGAGAATGCTTGCATTTGCCCACTTGGGGCATGTCACCACTACATTTTACGGACGATGTCTTTATTTCCCTTAACTTTGAAGGTCAAGAGATCTTCAAGAGTGCTGTGAGAGGGATGGCTGACTCGATTAACCAAGTGCTCGAACAAGAGGGCTTGACCGCCGATGATATTGATTTGTTTATCCCTCATCAGGCCAATATTCGTATTATTCAAACCTTGGCCAAACGGCTCAACTTCCCAATGGAAAAGGTTGTTGTTCGGATTGATGAGTACGCTAATACTTCAGCGGCCTCCATCCCCCTTGCTCTTTGCGATGCAATTGCCGACGGCACGGTTAAGCCAGGAATGACAATACTGACAGCGACATTTGGCGCAGGACTAACTTGTGGTGCTGGGATTATAAGGTGGGGTGAAAAAGTCACAGCAACAACCATTAGCCAAAGTGAGATTCCTGACTATGATGGCTCCGTCTTTGATCTTATGGCGGATAGCTTTGTGCATTACGGAGTCGATGCCCAGCATTTATTAACGAAAAGCTCATAATGACAGCGACCTTTGTACACTTAAGACTTCATTCTGAATATTCGCTTGTCGATGGGCTAGTGCGTTTAAAACCGCTTGCCGCCAAAGTAGCCGAAATGGGAATGCCGGCCGTTGCTTTGACCGACTTCAATAATTTCTTTGGTTTGGTGAAGTTTTACAAAACCATGCAATCTAAGGGCGTTAAGCCTATTCTTGGGGCTGACGTCCTTGTGGTGGATGAAAGTGGAGAGGGTGGCACTAGTCAGCTTGTACTTTTAGTCAGCAACAACGTTGGTTACCAAAATCTAACTAATTTAATATCCAAGGCTTATCAACAGGGGCAGCGTCAAGGTGTGCCCACCATTAAATATTCTTGGCTACCGGAATATAGCGAGGGCTTGATTGCATTGTCTGGCGGTCGTCTGGGGAATGTTGGTGTGTCGTTAATCTCTGGTCGGAAAGCGGAGGCCGAGGAATCCCTAAAAGGTTTGATGGCAGTTTTTCCTGATCGATTTTATCTGGAAGTCCAGCGTACTGGGCGTGCGGATGAGGAAAGCTATATTCATTCAGTAGTGGAGCTGGCTGTTGGGAGTAACTGCCCAGTCGTTGCTACCAATGATGTGAGGTTCCTAAAAGCTGATGTGTTTGAAGCTCACGAAGCTCGAGTTTGCATATATGAGGGTCGCGCGTTAGACGATCCACGCAGGGAGAGGCGGTACTCTCAGGATCAATACCTTCGTAGTCCAGATGAAATGGCAGAGCTTTTTTCTGATATTCCTGAAGCTCTACAGAATACCGTTGAAATAGCTAAACGTTGTAGTCTCGATTTACGGTTAGGCGAGTACTTTTTGCCTGATTACCCGATTCCTGAAGACATGACCATTAATCAGTTTTTTATCAAGACGTCGGAAGCGGGTCTAGCTGAACGATTGGCTGATTTATTTGATGTTAAGGCGGGCGACTTCCAAGAGAAGCAACAAATATATGCAAAAAGGTTAAAGTTTGAGCTCGATATTATTATCGAAATGGGCTTTCCGGGTTATTTTTTGATCGTGATGGACTTTATTCGGTGGGCAAGATCAAACGATATTCCAGTAGGGCCGGGTCGAGGTTCAGGCGCGGGGTCTTTAGTTGCTTATGCCTTAAAGATAACTGATCTTGACCCAATCGAATACGACTTGTTATTTGAACGGTTCCTCAATCCAGAGCGAGTGTCAATGCCAGATTTTGATGTTGACTTTTGTATGGAAGGCCGTGATCGAGTGATTGCGTACGTCGCCGAACGTTATGGTCGTGATGCCGTGTCTCAGATTGTCACGTTCGGAACGATGGCGGCGAAGGCCGTAGTGCGAGATGTAGCTCGTGTGCAAGGAAAGTCATATGGGCTGGCAGATAAGCTATCCAAATTAATACCCTTTGAAGTTGGTATGACATTAGAAAAGGCTGTTGATCAAGAAGAGGAGCTTAGTGAGTTTCTTCAAAATGATGACGAAGCTGCTGAAATTTGGTCAATGGCTTTACAACTAGAGGGCGTAGCACGTAACTGTGGTAAACATGCTGGCGGGGTAGTGATAGCTCCTACCCAGATAACGGATTTTTCTCCCATCTACTGCGATGAAAGTGGAGCAGGGGTTGTCACTCAATTTGATAAGAATGATGTAGAAGAGGCCGGCTTAGTCAAGTTTGATTTTCTTGGCCTGCGAACGTTGACCATTATTGATTGGGCTCTGCGAATGATTAACAGTTCGCGCGAAGAAGACGCTGAAGAACCGTTGGTAATTGAAAAAATACCCTTAGATGATGCCGACACCTTTGCCTTAATGCAGCGCGCTGAGACAACGGCCGTGTTCCAGCTAGAATCTCGAGGAATGAGAGAGTTGATTCGTAAGCTTGGCCCTGATCGATTTGAAGATATTGTTGCTTTAGTGGCACTGTTTAGGCCAGGGCCACTGCAGTCTGGAATGGTAGATGACTTTATAAATCGTAAAAAGGGCCGTGCGGAAGTGAGCTATCCGCACCCTCAGTATCAGCACGAATGTTTGAAGCAGGCTCTAGAGCCGACTTATGGGATTATCTTGTATCAGGAACAAGTGATGCAGATTGCCCAGGTGATGGGAGGGTATACTCTTGGTGGAGCTGATTTACTGCGTCGGGCCATGGGTAAAAAGAATGCAGATGAAATGGCAAAACAGCGTGATTTGTTTATGCAAGGTGCGATTGAAAAGGGCTTTGCAGAAAACTTAGCGTCAAATATTTTTGACCTTATGGAGAAGTTTGCGGGTTACGGTTTTAACAAATCGCACTCAGCAGCCTATGCTCTTATTGCGTATCAGACGGCCTGGCTGAAAACGCATTATCCGGCAGAGTTTATGGCGGCCACAATATCCTCGGACATGGATAAGACCGAAAAAGTAGTGACGTTTATAGACGAATGTCGTGCAATGGATTTAAATTTATTGCCTCCAGACGTTAATAGGGGGAAGTTTCATTTTAGTGTCGATGGCATGGGTGGCGTCATTTATGGCTTGGGCGCAATTAAGGGTTTAGGAGAAGGGCCGATCGAAGCCATTATAGAGGCTCGCGATACTGGAGGTCCGTTCAAGGATATATTCGATTTTTGTGCAAGGGTAGATGGTCGAAAGGTTAATAAAAGATCACTTGATGCGATGATAAAAAGTGGTGCTTTAGATGGAATTGGGCCTGAGGGTGAAATCGGTTATCGTCGCGCTGTAATGCTTGCTTGCATGGATGAAGCTGTGCAGCTTGCAGAGCAACATGTTCGAAATAAGAACAGTGGTATGGGCGATTTATTTGGGGAATCTATCGTGGATAGCGCCTCTGAGATTAATTACAACGCATACTCAGCTGTCCGTGTACTCTCGATTCGGGCGCGACTGACTAGTGAGAAAGAGACTCTTGGTCTTTACCTGACCGGACATCCCATTGACGAGTATGCGTCTGAATTGAAAGAAATGTTACCGAACAGGATCGTCGACTTACGCCCTGGAAAAGACAGCACTACCGTATCGGGAATGGTTGTTGGCATGCGTATCATGAAAAATAAGCGAGGGGAAAGTTTTGCTTTCCTTACGCTAGATGATAAAAGCGGGCGTATTGAATTATCAGTCTGGGCGGATAAATATAATGCCTATCGTGACATTATTGCTAAAGACGCACTGCTCGTCGTAAAGGGAGTTGTGTCTGAGGATGACTTTACGGGTGGGTTAAAGATGGTCGCAGACTCTATTCAATCTATTTATCAGGCGCGCTGTAGTAAATTACAGTGTCTAGAGTTACGCATTCCTGATGGCGGTGATGATTGGGTAGAAAAATTTCATTCGGCTGTTAGTGGCTATAAGGATGGTAACTGTGCAGTCGAAGTCGATTATTCGCTGTCTCACGCTAAAGGTCGTTTAAAGTTGGGTGATCAATGGAAGATTCAGCCAAGAGACGAACTGATATCTCATCTTCGCGAGGAATTTGGGAAAAATAGTGTCACTTTACGTTATCATTGATTCATGACTAGCCGTGGCCTGTAGAGATGTTAAACTGCACTTTACTGACTCCCGCGGCGATATGAGACATTAATAACGATGAATTTAGATTATCTATCTTTTGAGCAACCAATTGCCGAATTAGAAGCTAAAATTGAAGAACTGCATTTGGTGGGCAATGACAATGAGCTCAATATCGCAGAGGAAGTGGCAAAGTTACGTGGTAAGTCGCGAAAACTCACAGAAAGTATTTATTCAAAGTTAACCCCATGGCAGGTTGTCCAGGTTGCTAGGCACCCTCATCGTCCTTACACACTTGATTACATTCAGAGAATTTTTACTGATTGGGAAGAGATGCATGGTGATCGTCACTTTGGTGATGATAGCGCCATCGTTGGTGGTGTCGCTCGGCTAGATGGTAAGCCCGTCATGGTTATAGGCCAGGAAAAAGGCCGCGGCGTTACGGACAAGGTGATGCGTAATTTTGGCATGCCTAAGGCTGAGGGGTATCGTAAGGCTCTTCGGCTAATGGAAACGGCTGAACGTTTTAATATGCCTGTTCTGACCCTAATTGATACCCCCGGTGCTTATCCAGGCATTGATTCTGAAGAGAGAAATATTTCCGAAGCTATTGCCAAGAATCTAGCGGTAATGTCTCGTTTGAAAACACCTATCATATGCACGGTTATCGGTGAAGGAAGCTCGGGAGGAGCATTGGGCATAGGAGTGGGAGACAGGCTTAATATGCTTCAATACAGCACTTACTTCGTCATTTCTCCCGAGGGTTGCGCCAATATTATTTGGAAGACCAGTGAGAAAGCACCAGATGCTGCCGAAGCCATGGGCGTCACCTCATCTGATCTAGAAAAGCTAGGTATTGTAGATACCACTATCCCTGAACCGATGGGTGGGGCACACCGTGATATAGAAACGATGAGCACTACCCTCAAACAGCACCTGATCAAACAGTTAGATGAACTCCAATCTGAAGATATCGAGAGTCTATTGGAAAAGCGTTATCAGCGTTTAATGGGATATGGTAACCCGTAAAAATCGGGCTTTAGACAACCTTAACTTTCTTGAAGTAACAAAATAGCGGCCAAGGCTTCTGGGTCTTGGGATTTTATTTTATTAGCTATATTGTGCTGGAAAAAGTACCGAAAGTCGGGGTTTTGTTCTGCGGGATAAAGGCAATCGTCGCCGGGAAGGACAGGCGTGACGACCATCTTTTCCTCATCGATCAGCATCGCTTCAATAGCGCCGCTGTTAAGCAGTCGCCAGCTTACAACCTCTTTTAAGCAAATGCTTTGGAATCCATCCTCCGAAAGGACACTATGTGTACCTATACTGTCGGGAATTTCTTGAATTATTTCGGTGTCAGAGTCGCACTGATAATCGTAATATTCGGCCGCAGACTCTAGTTCGATAACTTTATGTAGGGGGGCGGAGAAGAATAATTCATCAATTCCTTGGTCATAATAGCCTTGCCATTGACCATTCAAAGGGTCGCTGATTTCATCGCAGGGTGTTAGTTTAGTTAGCCAGGGTACGAGTGCGACAACTTCACCGCTAAGGCGCAATCCCCACGCTAGGATTTTAAGAGAAAATAGTTTGTCTGGATTTTCTGGGTTGCTATACAGCATTTCTAAGCCATCAAGCTCGGCTGAAATGCGGACTAAACGGTTGTTGGTGAGTTCGGAGAGTGGTTTACGAGTGAAGATATCAATCACATTATCATTAGAGGAATCAATCGCCGATTTCGGCATAAATAAATCTCCTTATGGCAGTGGACAGATGTAATACTAACACTACATAAGGTACCCTAGTAAAAAGAAAAGCACAACAGTTAGTGTTTCACGGCAAAGAACTTGGCAATGGAACATAGCCTTTTTGTGTTGGCCGGTTGATAATAGGGTGCTGCCAAAATACTTGTTTCGCAAGGCGGTCCTAAGCAGATAAACTATGAAATAGTAGTAATAAAAATAGGAATTGGTACTTTATTTTGGCCTGTCAAAAACTACAATTAATCACGTCATTATTCAGCTCAGAGTTTGAAGTAAGCTTTAATACTATTTTGATTGGAGGGGCGGACGAGCCCTTATACCTGCCAGCCACAACAGATGGTCAATGCTGTCGTATTTTTTATCGTCAGGATTTTATTTCAAGTGCTCTCCACGAAATTGCGCACTGGTGCCTAGCAGGCGGTCGCCGCCGCCTATTGGAAGACTTTGGGTACTGGTACCAGCCTGATGGTCGCAGTGTCGATCAGCAGGCGGTTTTTGAGGCTGCTGAGACTAAGCCTCAGGCTTTAGAGTGGATGTTTGCAGTGGCCTGCGGTCATACGTTTCGCGTAAGTGCTGACAATTTGGACGGTCTTCATGACGATGGGCCAAGCGATATATTCAGACAGGGCATAGTCGATCAAGCAAAATCTTGGTGTAACGCAGAGAAGTTGCCGCCAAGAGCGGCTGTTTTTTTAGCGAGATTGAGCGAGGCCTTTGGTAGCTCGAGTACCTGCTGTGATCAGCATTATCAGCTGGCAAAAATTGTCTAGGGGATTATTATGCAGGCGCTATTGATTGATTCGCCAATTTATATTTTTCGTAGCTACTTTAGTTTGCCAGAAAATTGGCACTCTCTAGAGCCGAGATTCCCCACTCATGCCGTTTATGGGTTCACTGGGTTTCTGCTCGATTTATTACGTCGACAGCAGCCAGAGTATATATTTTGCGCCTTTGATGAGAGCCTTGGTACAGGTTTTCGCCATCAGTTATGTGCGGATTATAAAGCTAATCGTGAACTGCCTGATGATGCGCTTGGCTTTCAGTTGAATGCCTGTCGACAGTTATGCAGAGTACTGGGTGTGGTTGAGATGGCATCAGCAGACTTTGAGGCCGATGATTTGATTGGCAGCATGGCTAGTGTTGTTAGGGGGAATAATGTTCAACCGGTTATTGTTAGCCGCGATAAGGATCTTATGCAGCTTATTGAGGGGCAAGATCTTTATTGGGACTTTGGAAAATCCAATGCTAAAGGCCAGTCTGAACTTGAGTCTGAGTTGGACCTAGGTTGTAGGCAGATGGCGGACTATCTTGCTTTAGTAGGGGATGCGAGCGATAACATTCAGGGAGTGCCGGGCATAGGATCAAAGACGGCTAAGCAGCTTCTTTCGCACTTTTCCGACGTAGAAGCAATTATGGGGCATCTTGATCAGTTGCAAGATTTACCGATTCGCGGGGCAAAGAAGTTGGCAGATAAATTAGCCGGGTGTGCGGACCAATTAAGGCTCGCTCGACAGCTGACCACGATTAGGTGCGACATCAAATCGATGCCTAACCTACAGGGAATTGAATGGAAAGGTATTCATCTGGATGCCTTTGAATTGTTTTGTGAAGAAATGGGGTTTGGCTCGGTATTTTCCAGGCGCACTGTGGATCTAAAGCTGCGAGATACTCACCCATATAGACCCACTTCACCGCTGCCTAAGTGAGATTAGAGTGAAAATTGTTACTGATCAAAACATACCGCTGGCGAATGAATTATTTGGATCCTATGGTGACGTTCAACTATTGCCAGGCCGAGAAATATCAGCAGCAGACCTTGTCGACGCGGACATCCTTTTAGTGCGGTCTGTAACTCATGTGGGCCCCCATCTTCTGAAAGATTCAACGGTTAAATTTGTCGGCTCTGCGACTATTGGAACGGACCATGTCGACGTAGATTATCTTCAATCTGAGGGGATTTACTTCGCCCATGCCCCAGGCTGTAATGCTCAATCGGTGGTGCAATATGATTTGTCTGTAATGACGAGATTAATACCTGATTGGCAGAACAAAACAGTCGGTATAGTGGGTTGCGGCAATGTGGGCGGCAGGCTATTAAAGACGCTTTTGTCGATCGGCGTTGACTGTCGGGTCTATGACCCTTATTTGGCAAGCGATAGTGGAATAATGACCACCGACTTTGAGTCAGTGCTAGGGTGTGACATTGTGTGCCTGCATACGCCTTTGACCGTCTCCGGACTATATCCTACCTATCATTTACTGGATGCCAAGGCGCTTTCTAAGCTCAAATCCGGAGCTCTTTTAATCAATGCCGGTCGCGGTGCTGTCGTCGACAATCAAGCGTTACTCACCTTGCTAAAGGGAGGCGCAGATTTAGCTGTTGCTCTCGACGTTTGGGAGCCTGAACCTCTAATTGACCTAGAGTTACTCCAATATGTGTCAATGGCTTCACCTCATATTGCCGGATATAGTCTCGAGGGGAAAGTAAACGGAACGTCAATGATCTTTAACGCTTTTATGGCCTGGCATGGGGCTCAGCAGCATCAGAGTAACATCCCTATGTTAGAAGACATGGAGCCATGCTCTGTTGCTATTGGCAGCGTTGCCGATGCTATTTTGGCGAGCTTTGACATCGGTGCAGATGACAACAGAATGCGTTCGATGTTTGAAGGCGTTGAGCTTGGCTCTAATGTTATAGGTGAGCATTTTGATCGGCTGCGCAGAGACTATCCAGTCCGGCGTGAATGGGCTTCAATGGTGTTTGATGCTGAGCGGCTAAAGCTGTCTCACAGTGATAGGTTAACGCTAAGGTCTTTAGGTTTTAATCTAGGCTAACGCCCTATAGAGTCAATTAGAGTTAGCCTACTTTTCTGTGGCTGGCTGCGTAGGAGAGAAGAAAGTTAGAGAGTCTACCTATCGCTTTGATAAGTGTGTCCTGATCAGGTAGAAATACAACTCTGAAGTGTTGTGTATCTTGACAGGTAAATGCTGAACCCTGAACGATCAACAAGTGTTCTTCTTTTAGCAGTTCTAGAACAAAACTTTCGTCGTTATCAATAGGGTAGACCGCAGGGTCTAATTTGAAAAACAAATACATTGCAGACTGCGGTTTTACACAGGTTACGCCTGGAATAGATGTTAAAAGTGTATGTGCTAGATCACGTTGCGCAAGCAGGCGACCGCCTGGGAGTATCAAGTCTTCAATGCTTTGACGCCCACCAAGCGCTGTTTGTACAGCCAGCATAGCGGGAACATTCGCACACAGACGCATCGAGGCTAGCATTTCTAAGCCTTCAATGTAACTTGCGGCCATCTGTTTCGCGCCGCTAATCAACATCCAGCCAGACCTGAATCCAGCAAGCCGATAGGTTTTTGATAGCCCATTGAAGGTCAAGCACAATGTGTTTTTTGTCAAGAGCGCAAGCGGGTGATGTATCGCGTCATCATATAAAATGCGGTCATAAATTTCGTCGGCAAATATGATTAACTCATGCCGTTCAGCAACCTCTACTAATGCGCGCAGCGTATCTTTTGAATAAACCGCACCAGTAGGATTGTTTGGGTTAATAATAACGATGCCGCGGGTATTTTTAGTAATTTGTCTTTCTATATCATCAAGATTAGGCTGCCAGCCTTCAGATTCTTCGCATTGATAATGTACGGGTTTCCCCCCAGCAATAGACACCGCAGCTGTCCAAAGCGGATAGTCGGGGGAGGGGATGAGGATTTCATCACCCTGGTTGAGCAAACCTTGCATCGACATTACAATCAATTCACTAACGCCATTACCCATAATAACGTCATCTACATGAATGTCCTCAAGGCCTTCAGCTTGGTATCGTTGCATAACGGCTTTTCTAGCGGCAAACAGACCTTTACTATGCGAGTAACCTTGCGCGTCACGAAGGTTATGTATGACATCGTGCATTATCTCGTCGGGTGCATCAAAACCAAAGGCGCCAGGGTTGCCAATATTGAGTTTAAGAATCTGTTGTCCTTCATCTTCTAGCCAATTGGCATAGTCGAGGACGGGCCCACGAATTTCATAATTAACATTGTTTAATTTGTCTGATTGTAAAAAATGCTTCATTACTTGAATACTTTTCGATGGTTTTATTTTTGCGCGCGCATTGTACCTAAAAACTTAACTGTTTTGGCTCTGGCCACTATATGAGTTTTGGTTTTCGAGGCTAAGAAGCTCTTTAATGGCTCTAGCGGCTTAATAAATAAGCTTCAGGGCCTATGCTCTTGGTAGCCTGCTGAAAACCCTCTCTAGCGATTGAAAACACAGCTTCAGTGGCGTGAAAATAGCCACACCTTTTAAGAAAAGAAGAGAGGGAAAATACGTCTATTGTTTTTTGGCTTTCTTTTCCTGACGTTTTTCTTTCATCGTTTTTTCAGGCTTCTTTTTAACTGCTTTTTTCGAATCTTGACCCTTAGCCATAAATCTCTCCTTTAATGTTCATAAGAGTTTAACACATTGGCAGAACCGAGAGAGAAACAAGAAAAGGCAAATTCAGTCGCTTTGCCGAACGCTTATAAGTCGGTCAGCGCAAGCATTTTAATAAAATAGGGAAGGGAGCCTGGCTACTTTTTTTATTGTCTTAATTATTTAATTAAAAAGGCTTGAGAATAGAGAATCCAACGGTATAATGCCCGCCTTGCTGAAGTGAAAGACAGCAAGTCAGATTTGCTTTTTTGATATTATTTTGGAATTTAAAATAATACGGCGTCTTGGGCTAGTAACTGCTATTTTTTTATAGTCACCCAAAATCTGATGTTAAGCCTCGTCCCGTTCGTCTAGAGGCCTAGGACACCGCCCTTTCACGGCGGTAACAGGGGTTCGACTCCCCTACGGGACGCCATGTTATAAGATGCCATTATTGGCTTCTGCGGGAATAGCTCAGTGGTAGAGCAGTTCGTTGCCAACGAACAGGTCGGGAGTTCGAGCCTCCTTTCCCGCTCCAATTAGTCTAGCTACTATGTAGACAGAATCAAGCCTTCAGAGGAGAAATCGTCTGGGGGCTTCTTTCTATTTGACTTTGGGACACCTTTGGGACATAATTTTCGAAGCCTTTAAAATCAAAGACTTAGTAGCTTAGAGGGTCTTTTAATTTTTATGAGTGGGACAAAATTGGGACAAAAGGAGTCAGCTCAGCCATGCCAAAGCTCATCTTTCCAGAACAATTCGATACCCAAATAGAACCAGACATTAAGCTAGGATACAGGACTACGGGCACTGGAAAGACTTGGTACGCTCGTATCTATTGGCGTAATGGTGAGAAGAACAGCTATTACACTCTAAAGACTCCATACGAGCCTTCTCAGGCAAGCTTTAGACTCGCATCGACTGCGGCACGAAAGAAATACAAAGAGTTCTACGAGACCGTTAAGACCGGCGCATCGCCAACAACAACCTTAACGCTAGCTTCAATGTCCCAACGGTATCTAAAACAGATCCGCAAGGAAGCAGAGCTGAATGAAGCTGCTACCGACAAACAACAGCTCCCAAGATACAAGGACAACCGAAACGGATTCTGGACTATAAAGAAAGTAAAGTTTCGCGAGCGTCTCCATGAGCAGATTGAACCATTCTTTGGAAGCAGATGGGGGGCAAACATAACAACCGTCGATCAAAGATATTTAGGCACCTTTCTAGCATGGGCCTTAGAGAATACCGAATGGGCACCTTCTACGATTAACTATCACATCACAGAGATTAAACAGATCTGGCTATGGGCATTTAGGAAGGGATACGTCGATCAACAGATTGGGGAGATCACTAGAGCGGCCCAGGATTTACGAGGACGGAGTCGTAGGCATCTAAAAGAAGATGAATGGGATCAGATGATTGATTGGGCCGCTAAGAGATACAGAGATCGAAAGGCTAGTGGCACTAAAGATACAGAATCAATAGATCTAGCCTATCAATATTGGATGTGGCTTCACGTAATAGGATACACAGGCGTAAGACCACCTTTTGGGCAAGTGAAGAAGAACCTTCTCGAATGGAAGAGTTACGAGCTCCTAGAAGAGGGCACCGCCCAAGAAATGAGGACATTCAAACGTTTTGACGAAAAGGGCAAGAAAGATTACGAGGCTGTCATTATGCCGGAATGTTGGGACGTGTTTGATTTAATGGAACAGCATCGAAAGCAGAATGATTTAGAGCCAACGTATTTGTTTCAGCATACGCAAAACAAGGCAAACTCTTGGAAGAAGGGCGATCCGGTCTTAAATTTTAGAACTTCATGGCGAACCATGCTGAAAGAACTAGGCTTGGAGATGCCGAAGGGCACACCGCAACACGAGAAGCTCGTTCCTTACTGTCTAAGGGGTTATTTCATTACGATGCGACTAAGAGACGGAGATATGAGAATCGAAGACCTGAGTGAAGCTACAGGCACCTCGCCTGAGGTAGTGAGGGAGATCTATTACGAGTTCTCTACACGAAAGACATATAAGAAGCTGACTAGCGGAAGCCACAACGCCCGGACAATAACTAGACAGCGAGACGCTAATGGATACGCAATTATATAAATAAAAAAATCGAGGGTAATGGAAAATGTCTATACTCATAATTCAATTGAGTGTGTAAAGAAACTTAAAGAGAAACTTGATAAGGCTAAAAGTGAGTCGGGTGAGTAACCCCAAATAATAATTTTTTGAAATACGCTATACACCCGAAGCTCATTCAATAGTCTCTGCAGGTGCATAGCGCACCCTACCTCCTTTCCATACTCTCCCAAAGTTTTACGCGCTGAGGAGTCCCAATTAGCCTGAGCGGGTCTAGTCTGATAACCGCCCCATGCCAAAAGAAGCTCGCCCCAGCCTTGTAAGACTAGGTGAATACCTTCACCTCTCTCCCCCAAACTCTTCTATCACCCACTTCGGCAAATGCTCTCAAGATTGGGCGTGCTTTTTCGCGCCTATATTGGTCTGCTGATAGAAGCAATATAATACTAAAGAAGATATATAAGGCTATTAATAAGACTAATATCCATTAAATAAGTCACTTTTTTATAGAGAGAAGATGTTATAATAACAACATGAAAACA
>JACNKP010000010.1 GCA_014381985.1 SAR92 clade bacterium | reverse complement strand
TGCCGCGATTGGTTTTTACGGCAGTGACTCGGCCGCTAGTTATTTCAATATCTTCCACTTCAGTTAGTTGATGTAATTCCACACCTCGATCGCAAGCGCCTTTTGCGTAACCCCATGCCACAGCATCATGGCGTGCGGTAGCACCATCGGCATGCCAAAGTCCCGCTAAAATAGGATATCGACTGTCTTCGGACATATTAAGATTAGGGACTAATTCGGAGATGGTTTGACGGTCGACCAACTCTGAGCGCACCCCCATGTGCTGGTTCACCTCAGCTCGCCAGCGAAAACTACGAATAGCGGCATCACTGTGGGCCAGCGTTAGCTGACCACGGTTTTCCATCATCACATTGTAGTTAAACTCGTTACTTAGGTTGTTATAGAGCTTGACTGATTCACTGTAAAATTTAACGCCTGCTTCGGTTAAGTAATTGGATCGAATAACGGCTGTATTTCGCGCGGTGTTCCCACCACCCAGATAGGCTTTTTCAAGGATCGCAACATTGGTAATGCCGTGATATTTGGCCAGGTTATAGGCAATCGCAGCACCATGACCACCGCCACCAATAATCACAACGTCATAGTGTTTTTTAAGATCTTTAGATGGCGTAAAGTGGTGCTTGGCAGGATATTGACTGCTTAATCCGTATTTTAAAAGGCCAAAAGGCATAGTCTGCTCTCTTTAAATATAAAGGTTAACTGCCGTTGAAAACCACAGTTTTATTGCCGTCCAAGAAAACGCGTCGCTCAATATGATATTTAACCGCCTTTGCCAATGCCATGCTCTCATTGTCTCGGCCTACACCCACCAATTGCTCAGGACCACAGTTATGATCGACGCGAGTGAGCATTTGTTCAATGATGGGCCCCTCGTCAAGATCAGAGGTTACGTAATGCGCTGTGGCTCCGATCACCTTAACGCCTCGATTAAAAGCCTGATGATACGGTTTGGCCCCCTTAAAACCAGGTAAGAAGGAGTGGTGAATATTAATGCAACGACCAGCCAGCTTTTTAGTTAACTCGTCGGACAGAATTTGCATATAGCGCGCTAACACAACAAGTTCTGAATGGGTTTCCGCAATAATTTCTAGCAAACGTTGTTCTTGCTGAGATTTGGTTTCTGATGTCACAGGAAGGTGTATAAAGCGAATACCTTCTCTCTCAACCATAGTTCTAAGGTCTTGGTGATTGGATACAACCGCGGTGACATCCATGTTGATTTCACCTTTGCGCTTGCGATACAAAAGATCGTCTAGGCAATGATCGTATTTGGACACTAAAATAATGGTTTTCACAGGTGTAGCTGGGCGGTGAAAATCCCATTCCATACCGAATGTCTTTGATATGCTGGCAAATTCTTTCGTCATGGTGACAATGCTGGGCGCATTTTTCTGTCGGCGGAAAACGGCGCGCATAAAGAATTTTTCAGTAGACTCATCGTCAAACTGTTCCAGAGCACAGATGTAGCAGTCTCTGTCAGCCAGAAAGCTAGTTACCGCAGCGACTACACCTGTTACTGCACGGCATGTTCCGGTAAAAATATAACGTTCGCTGTTGGCGGATATCGTTGTCATTAGAGCGACCTAGAGGTGTTTTTGTGAGCGATAATTCTAACTTTTTTTGATATCTACTGCCGAACTAATTTTGAGACTTCTCTAATCGCTTATGATGCATGGGTAGGCATAAAATCGTCAATGCGTTAAGTCTAAAATAAGCAACACTACTGCGCATCTTCGAAACTGCTAATGCTGGTTAATGAGGTTGATTACCATTTTTCAACTAGCCTCCTGTGCTACAATTTATTTACAGACTGTCCAGTTTATAATGCTATTAAACGCAGACAGGTCGCCCTATTGGCTAGGGCATAAGAATTAAGATTCTGGTCTCATACTGTATGGTATTTGACTCTTACTGAAAGGCTTTTTGGGATGATTCTCGGTACTAAAACAGGTGAGCAAGTCACGCAACTGATAGGTGATAGGCGGTCGCACCCGCGGCTTGAGGAGCCGGCTCCAGATCTTGAAGTTTTAGAGTCTATTTTTTCGGCTTCTCTGCGAGCTCCTGACCATATGCATTTGAGGCCCTGGCGCTTTTTGACGATATCGGGAGACGATCGAAAGAACCTTGGGGAACTTTTTGTGGATCACTGCAAAGATAGCAATCCAAGTGCTGAGCAAAAGGAGGTCGATGGCGCCTACGCCAAAGCCTTTAGAGCTCCTCTAATCGTTGTGGGTATTGCCGCTTATAAAAGTCACCCTAAGGTTCCAGATATAGAGCAGGCTATTGCTACAGGCGGGGTAATGAATAACATTGGGTTGGCAGCTTATGCCCATGGATTTGGCTCAGTTTGGCGTACAGGTGCTTATGCAGCTTCAGAGGTTATTAAGCAGGGGCTGGGTCTTATCGAACGTGAAGAAATCATAGGCTTTCTGTATGTTGGCACGCCGGCCAACCGAGATAGGCATGTCAGGCCTTTAGCTGCGGACAATTTCTTTAGTGTTTGGCCTAATAACGGTTAATGGATAGGTAACCTTGAATGACGTCTAAATCTCCTTTGATACTTTCGCTTGTTGCCTTGATGCTAAGCAGTTGCTCAACCTACCAGCCCACAAAGATAGATGATATTTGTAAAATATTTTGGGGTGAAACGGATTGGTATGAAGATGCTCGTGCAGCCCATAATCGCTGGGGCACGCCAATCACGGTAATGATGGCGATCATGAAACAAGAGTCTAGTTTTAGAGCTGATGTAAGACCGGACAGGCCTAGATTTTTATTTATTCCTTTACCGCGAAAGTCGTCGGCTTATGGTTATGCGCAGGCTCAAGATCCGGCGTGGAACGACTATAAAAAGGCGACGGGAAACCGTGGTCACGACCGAGATGATTTTCGTGATGCGATCAATTTCATTGGCTGGTATACCAACAAAAGCCACCGAAGACTGGGTATTTCTAAATCGGACCCGTTTCGTCAGTATCTTGCATATCATGAAGGTTGGGGGGGCTACTCACGTGGTAGCTTTAACAAAAAACCACAGTTATTGAATATTGCGGCTAAGGTGAAAGGGCAGACTGAGATCTATAATGCCCAGCTGGTCAGGTGTAGGCCAGAGCTGGAAGATGCGGTGAAAGGATGGTTTTAAGACCCATGTGTATCTGTCACGCAGGGGACATTTTAAAAGTGTCGTCTACCGTACAATTCTGCATCTGAAATATCTCACAAGTGATGTCTATGTCATCTAAACATGTCGATGTAATTATTATAGGGGCCGGACTCTCAGGTATAGGTGCGGCCTGCCATCTAACTAAACACACTCCGGCTAAGAGCTTTGCTGTGCTTGAAAGTCGCGCCGCAATGGGCGGAACTTGGGATCTTTTTCGTTATCCTGGGATAAGATCAGATTCTGATATGCATACCTTGGGTTACAGTTTTAAACCCTGGAAGCATGAAAAAGCGATTGCCGACGGGCCAGCAATTCTTGATTATATTCATGAAACTGCCCGTGAATATGGTGTTGAGCAACACATTCACTATAACCATCGCGTCGAGCACCTTTCATGGGACAGTATGTCCGCAACCTGGTCAATAGTATTGAAAGTTAATGGCCAAGATAATGTGAGCATGACCTGTAATTTTGTTTATAGTTGCACTGGGTATTATCGCTATGATCAAGGTTATATGCCCGAATTTCCGGGGGCTGGTGCCTTCAAAGGCGAGATTATCCATCCTCAGAAATGGCCTGAAAATCTAGACTATAGCGACAAGAAGGTCGTCGTGATTGGGAGTGGTGCAACCGCTATAACGCTGGTGCCGTCCATGGCTACAAGCGCAGCCCACGTCACCATGCTGCAACGTTCTCCGACCTATGTAATCTCGCGCTCTGAGAAAGACTCTACTGCAAAAACATTGGAACGCTATTTGCCGGATCAAGTCGCTTATTGGGCGACTCGCTGGAAAAACGTACTATCACAAATGATTTTGTACCGAATGAGTAAAAGACGCCCCGATTATATTAGGCGTAAGTTAATTGAATGGACTCAGATCTGGCTAGGAAAAGACTTTGATGTCGCCACACATTTTTCGCCGCGCTACAATCCTTGGGATCAAAGGCTATGCTTGGTACCAAACGGTGATTTATTCCGATCATTACGTAAAGGCACATCGTCGGTCGTTACAGATCATATTAGCCGCTTTACCGCTGAGGGCATCGAACTTGAATCAGGTAAAGTCTTGGATGCGGATATTATCGTTAGCGCCACTGGCCTTGAGTTGCTTGCTCTGGGGGGTATGCATATCAGTGTAGATGGGAAGTCTGTCGATATATCAGAAACATTACAGTATAAGGGGATGATGTTGAGCGATGTGCCTAATTTTGCCTTTGCTACTGGCTATACAAACGCCTCATGGACCTTAAAGTGCGATCTCAGCAGTCAATACGTCTGTCGGTTACTGACGCATTTAGATAAACAAAAGTTGTCGATTTGTGTTCCGCGCAATAGCAACAAAGAATTAAAGCGAGTGGCATCTATCGGTTTGGATTCAGGCTATATTAACCGCTCGATAGATAAATTCCCCAAAGAGGGCGTCGCTGCTCCTTGGCGACTCCATCAAAATTACTTCTTAGATCTGCTGGGCTTGCGCTTTGGGTCGGTCAAAGAGAAAGATATGGAATTTAGTCGGCCAAGCACGTCGTTAAGCAATGACGCTTAAGGCTTGTTATTAAATCGGGGTAGAACGGCAGTGTTCTACCCCGATCTATATAGAATCGCTAGATGTTGTTTAGTCTAGACCTGGCTGAATTATATTGGCTTTCGAGCTGGTCCACGAACTGCGCAGTGGTAAGAACAGCTTTCACAGCGCCAATACCCTGCCCACAACCCCAAATATCTTTCCATGCCTTTGCATCAGAGTTGCCTCCAGAGCCAAAGTCCATTTTAGAGGGATCGCTCTCTGGGAGATTATCTGGATCCATTCCCGCAGAGACGATAGAGGGTTTTAGATAGTTGCCATGCACACCGGTAAATAGGCTGCTTAACATAATGTCATCTGCATTATTATCGACGATAGACTGTTTGTAGGGCTGCTCGGCATTGGCTTCAGTTGTGGCGATAAAGGCTGACCCAATATAGGCTAGATCAGCCCCCATGGCTTGTGAGGCCAATACTGCGTCTCCATTGGCTATGGATCCTGACAGTAAAATCGGGCCATCAAACCATTCTCTTAGCTCCTGGACTAACGCGAAAGGCGATAGGCTTCCAGCATGACCACCGGCTCCTGCAGCGACAGCAATTAAACCATCAGCACCTTTCTGGATTGCTTTTTTCGCGAAACGATTATTAATAATGTCGTGCAATACAATACCACCGTAAGAATGTACTGCTTCATTTACAAATTCTTTCGCACCAAGAGAGGTAATAACAATAGGAACTTTCCATTTCACACACATTTCAACATCATGTTGCAGCCGATTATTGGATCCATGGACAATCTGGTTGACTGCAAAGGGAGCAGAGGGATTGTCTGGATTGGCTGCATCATATTCTGCTAATTCGGTGGTGATTCTTTCGAGCCAACGGTCTAGTTCAGCCTCAGGTCGTGCATTAAGCGCAGGAAAAGAGCCCACAACACCCGCTTTACACTGGGCGATAACAAGGTCTGGGTTAGAAATAATAAAAAGAGGCGCCGCGACGACAGGTAATCTTAAGCGTTGTGAAAGTATTGCGGGTAAAGCCATGGTCAAATCCTAGTAACTTATTAAGTAAAAATGAATTATCATTGGCGTGGATTCTAGCGATTTAATAGTGCCTCGCATACCTAAAGTAAAGGATCATGGTGACCCATTAGTCGCGTTAGACGAAATCTTTGAGTTTAAGCAGAATAATAATAGTCGACCCAAGCTTGGCTAGAGTTCATAGAAAAAAGGATCACAAGGGAGTTGCTAATTTGAAGTTATTAACACCACTTGCAATGTTGACCGAGAGTGTAATCGTCTTGGCTATTGTTTGGTCTGGGTATTCTGTATTTATACTTAAAGATTTTGAGGTCTTTGGCGAGAATCATTTATTGGAAAACCTTCAGGCTTTAACCCTGATAGCGGTGTTAGCTGTATATATGGTGTCCATGCTCCAGTCACATAGGAGCGATCGACTATTGTGCGTATTTTTTGTGTGGTTGACGGTAGGGTTTTTACTTCGTGAAATCGATATTGACGAGCTTGATCTTCCGGCATTTTTGATTCAATGGGGGTCTGGCTCGGGCCGTAACTTATTGTTGGCTCTAGCCTTCGGAACCATGGTCATATCAGCATTGATGCGGTTAAGGTTTTATATTGGTTTGGCTAAACAGTTTCTAGTGAGTAAACCGGGAGTCATGACGCTAGCATCAGGCGTACTACTAATTGTTGGTGACATATGTGAGAAAGTTTCGTTTACCCACCACGTGTTCTTTGAAGAGGTATTTGAGCTAATAGCTTATGCCGTTCTATTACGCGCTGCTACCTTGCTTGTTAGGTGTCCCGTGGAGCCTAAGGCCGCTATCTAAGTGCGATGGAGAGACTGTTTTACTGTTTTACTGTTTTACTGTTTTACTGTTTTACTGTTTTACTGTATTGCTTGGTTTACTCGATAGAGAAAGTTAGCCGGGCTAAAGTTTGAGTTGGCTGACACACCGGTGCCTTGCGGTAGAGTCGCAACAAAGTCAGATTGAGCGATACCTGCTGCGGTAATAGCCATTTTGCGTTCACCACTGCCATTGAGAACAGGTTGATAAAGGCTGTTGCGTGTTACAACCATG
>JACNKP010000054.1 GCA_014381985.1 SAR92 clade bacterium | reverse complement strand
GGGTCGGGACGGCGGTACCTCCCCCTGCCGTCTGGTAACAAGGTATGTCGGAGAGATTGGTGTGGGTCGTGTGGCTTACCCCGTTTGGTGGGACGATAATGGCCAGGTTATGGATGATGGCCCTTTTTTTCATCTCGCTGAAAATGATTACCGCCTGTGTGCTTATGCTCGTTGTCTTGACTGGTTGATGTGGTCAGCCGAAGGTTTTGATGTGACCATTGTTGATGAAACGGCTGAAGTGGCGGCCCTTGCTGTTCAGGGACCTACGTCCAGCGCTATTTTCAAAAATATGGGTTTTGAAGGTATCGAAAATCTCAAGCCTTTTGGTCTGACTCGCTTTCCCTTTGAAGGGTCAGAAGTCATGATTAGCCGTACTGGATTTACCGGTGATTTAGGTTATGAAATTTGGGTTGAGCCTGCGTTGGCAGAAACCTTTTGGGATCAGTTATTTGAAGCGGGAAAGCACCGCGAGATTCGGCCAATTGGCGGCTATGCGCTAGATATGCTGCGTACCGAAGCAGGCTTTGTTCAAGCAGGGGTAGACTTCATTCCAGCTGAAGAATCGATCCGCACAGGTCGATCGCGCTCGCCCTTTGAGTTGGGCTTGGGGTGGCTGGTATCTTTTGATAAACCGGTATTTAATGGCCGTAAAGCTCTCCTTAAAGAAAAGAAAGAGGGGTCTCGCTATGCCTTTGTTTATCTTGATGTTGATGGTAATAAGCCGGCGGAACATGCCTTTATCTATTCTGGCGATAAAGCAGTGGGCACTGTTACTTCAGCGGCTTGGTGCCCAACAGCAAAAACCAATGTCGCTTTTGCTCAGGTGGAAGCCAAATATGGTAAGGTCGGTCAAGAGTTAGTGGCTGAAATCTACTATGAGCGTGAATTAAAGTGGACTCGAGTGATGGCTAAATGCACCGTCATCGAGGGTGCCGTATTTAATCCACCACGCAAGAGGCAGACCCCCGCACCGGACTTCTAAATGACGACTCATCGGCTACAACCGCTTTTAAACCCTACGTCGATTGCGGTGCTGGGTGCGTCTCAAAAGAGTGGCACCGTCGGCAATGAGGTCATTGTTAATTTGCGCAGGGGTGGTTTCCAAGGTGAAATTTACGCGGTTAATCCGAGTTATGCCACGGTTGAAGATATACCTTGTTATCCTAATTTAGCTGATCTTCCAGAGCGCCCCGATCAGGTTATCTTTGCCATTAGTGACCAACGTATTGAGGCCGCGCTGGACGATGTCATTGCCTTAGGGATTCCTGCTTGTACTATTTTTTCTGCGTTAATCCTCTCTGATGATAGTACCCCAAATTTAAAGCAACGCATTGCCATCAAAGCGCAGTCAGCGGGCCTGTTCATTGCAGGTGCCAACGGAATGGGTTTTTATAACGTTCGCGATCGTGTGCTCGCGGGTGGTTTTGATACTCGAGATCACCCCTATCCCGGTAATGTTGCCTTAATAAGTCAGTCTGGCGCTGGTATGTCGGGCATTGTCGATTGTGAGCAACGCATCCAATTCAATTTTGCGGTGTCTAGTGGTTATGAGTTGACCGTAGCGATGGAGGATTATTTAGACTACGCCTTAGATCTTCCAGAAACCCGAGTTGTAGGCTTGTTTTTAGAAACTAGTCGCTACCCGGAGAAGCTTATACAAGCATTCAAGAAAGCCAATCAACTCAACATTCCCATCGTTGTACTCAAGGTGGGGCGCACTGATTTGGCCGCTGAACTGGCCATCTCTCATTCTGGTGCCTTGGCAGGTAGTGATCAATGCTATAGCGCACTGTTCGATCAGTATGGCGTGCAGCGCGTCGCAGACATGGATCAATTGGCGACGACATTAATAATGTTTGCTCAACCCAAGGTGGTCAGTGAGGGAGGTCTTGTTTGTCTTCACGATTCTGGTGGTGAGCGACAATTGTTGATTGACTTAGCTGATAGTGCTGACGTACCGCTGGCCCAGCTTAGTGATCCAACGGTTACCAGCCTTGAGGGATTGTTAGATCCGGGGTTACCCGCGGTTAATCCTCTGGACGCTTGGGGTGCTGGCGGTCCTCATGCTCCCGAAAAGATGGCAGCTTGTTTTACCGCCATTCTAAATGATCAGAACGCGGCCTTAGGCGCGGTAGTTCATGATCGAGGACCTAGTAGTGAAGTCTATTCATCTTATATGGCCTACTTACATCAAGCTCAGAGAGCCACAGAAAAGCCGGTTTTTCTCGTGGCCAACAGGCAAGGTAGTGGTGCCGATGAATTGGCTATCACGTCTACCCATCAGGGATTTCCCGTGATTGACGGCGTCAGTCAATTTTTGGTTGGTGCTCGTTGTCTAATGAATTATCGAGACTCTCAGCAACGAGAGCCGATGCAAGTTATAGGCGTTGATCAGGATAAGTGCGATTATTGGCGCGAGCGTTTAGGTGGTGAAACTAAGGTGTCAGAAACCTTAGCCAGTCAATGTCTTGCAGACTTAGGGCTGCCCATGTTGCAGAGTGTGCTGGTGGGTAGTCAGAATGAATTAAAGTCTGCGGCTGCGGCAACAGGATTTCCGTTGGTACTCAAAACTGCTCAGCCTGGGATAGAGCACAAGTCTGATGTCGGTGGGGTGAATTTAAACATCTTAGACGAAGCGCAGCTACTTGCTGCTTATAGTGATATGGCAAAGAGACTTGGCCCTCAGGCAATGATTGCTCCCATGGTGCAGTCAAACGGTGTTGAAATGATTTTAGGTGTCAGTCGAGACAGTCAGTTTGGGCCCACGGTGGTGGTTGGTTTTGGCGGTATTTACGCTGAGGTGCTCGGTGATATTGCGGTGCTGATGCCGCCATTTGATTCAGCTACGGTAAAAAGGGCGCTACAAAGACTGTCGATGGCAGAGATTTTAGCGGGCGTCCGTGGTGCACCAAAAGTAGATGTTGGCAGTTACTGCGAGGCAGCTGCTAGATTATCTGAGATCGCTCTGATCTTGGCTGATACAGTATCGGAAGTGGATATTAATCCAATAAAATTAAGTGTTGATGGATGCGTTGGTTTGGATGCCTTGATGGTGTTAATAGAGTAAGACTAAATGGCTATAAGCCAGGACAATCATAATGGATATTGCGGTAGAGTCAGAGCTAGAACAATTCACCAAGCAACACCCAGAGATCACAATGCTGGAGATTTTGATGCCGGACTTGAACGGCATTATTCGTTGCAAGCGTATTCCGGCTAGCGAGTTTGTAACCTTTTTTCGCGAAGGCGTTAAGGGTCCGGCGTCGACTATCTTGCTGAATGTGCGCGGTGAGTTTTGCAGCGAGGTCGACTTTGCCAATGTAGAGGGTGATCCAGATAAATTAATTCATCCCATCGCTCATACCTTGGCGCCCATTACCTGGTTAAAATCTGATACGGCTCAGGTATTGGCTACCTTCACTGAACTGGATGGCACTCCGGCATTGTTTGATTGTCGAAACATGCTGATTAAAGCACTTGAGCCTTTACAGGCGATGGGGTTAAAACCGGTTGTTGCTACAGAGTTAGAATTTTATTTAATTAAGAGTGGCGACTCTGCCGTGCCAGAGCCGCTTTTGGCTAAGGTCCCAGGCACTAATGTTGATCAGTCGGGTACGCAGTATGCAATGCCTGAGGATCTTTGGGACAACGATGATTTTCTTGAAGAAGTGCGTAGAGCCTGTGAGATTCAGAATGTGCCCATGACCACGGTGCATTCAGAGTTTTCGCCGGGTCAATTTGAAATTAATTTAGGTCATGTAGCTGATCCAGTCTCTGCCTGTGATCACGCAGTGCTCCTCAAGCGTATTGTCAAAGGGGTGGCTCGACAGCACGGTATGGCGGCAACCTTTATGGCCAAGCCTTTTACGGATATCCCAGGTAGCGGATTACACGTCCATTTCAGCTTATATGATAGCGATGGTGCAAATGTTTTTGCTGACTCAGACTCATCTGAGGTGCCGGCGATTTCCGACACACTGCGCCATGCCATTGGTGGTTTGGCCGAAACCATGGCTGATGCTATGGCTATATTCGCGCCTAATGCTAATTCCTATCGACGTCTTGTTTCGGGTGATTATGTCCCGTTAACGCCCAGTTGGGGCTATAACCACCGCGATGTGGCGCTGCGGATTCCGGTATCCGGCGATCAAGATCGTCGGGTTGAGCATAGACTTGCAGGAGCTGACGCCAACCCCTACCTTGTCATGGCGGCTCTCGTTGCTGGGGTACATCATGGTATTAGTCAGGGTTGCGATCCTGGCGAGATGGTGCCGGAAGGGCTTGATCTAGAAGCGGAGATTACTCTACCAAAAGTCTGGTCGTTGGCGCTGGATGAGTTTGATAGCAGCGCCGTGCTACCTCAATATTTGGGTGAAGATTGTTGTCGCCTGTTTGGTACGATTCGTCGCGGAGAGTGCGAGCAGTTCGCCGGGCAGGTGTCGAACATAGACTATGACTGGTATCTGCGCTCCATGTGATCTCGTTGGTGGGATGGCCCAGGATGCTAAACGATAAATTAAACAATCATTTAATTAACTATATGCTCATTTAGTTAGTTGTTGTATAGTTGCATAAGCACTGTAAAATCCCTGTTAGAGTAATATTTTAGGCTGTATTGATATGAAATTTATCGCTACTGATGTTTCTGATACTAGAGAAAAAATGACCGACAAGGCGAGCGCTCAACTGGGCAAGCCAGGGTTTGCTATAGATCCTTATTTCTATCGTTCACATGTTACCTATCAAGCCGAACTAGAAAACATTGTCTTCAAAAGCTGGCTTTATGCGGGTCATATTAGTCAGGTTGCCAAAACTGGCGACTATTTCTTATTCGATATTGGTGAAGATTCGATCATCATTAGTCGTGATAATAAGGGTGATATTTGTGTCATGCACAATATTTGCAGGCACCGTGGAGCCCGAGTGTGTGAAGAACCAAGTGGTAACCGCAAAGCCTTTATTTGCCCTTATCATGGTTGGGCCTACGGCAATGATGGCAAGCTAAAGTCGGCCCGAGATATGGATCATCGAGAGGGTTTTAATTGCGATGACTATTCTTTAAAGCCAGTACGCTTTGTGGTTTTTCAGGGGATGATATTTATTAACTGCGACCCCGATGCTCCTGATTTTGTGGCGCCACTGGAAAAGATTACGACCCAGTTGGGTGCATATGATCTTGAAAATGCCAAGGTCGCAGAGCGCAAGACCTATCGTATCCATGCCAATTGGAAGCTCGTTTTAGAAAACTACCTTGAGTGCTATCACTGTGCTAGTTCTCACCGTCAATACGCCAAGCTACATACTCTTGAGGCTCCCTTTGAGAAGGTAAAGCCGATTAACGAGGCTATGTGGGCTAGAGCTGCAGAGATGACTGGCGTGCCTGGTATAGCCGCAGAATACTATGGTTACTATAACGACGCCGCTGCCTTTGGCGCCTGTTCGTATCACAGCCGTTATGCCCTTTATGAAGGCTATAAAACGGGGAGCAAAGATGGTCAGCCAGTTGCGCCATTAATGGGGCATATGAAAGGCTTTGATGGTGGGGCTGGTGATTTCCAGATGGGTCCGCTCACCTTTATGCTCAATTACCCTGATCATTGCGTGCTGTACCGGTTTATTCCAAGAAGTATTACCGAAACAGATATGGAGTTGGTTTGGTATGTTAATGGTGATGCACAGGAAGGCGTTGATTACGACAAAGAAAAAGTCGCATGGCTTTGGCATCACACCAGCCTAGAGGATGAATACATTATTACGCGTAATAGCGAGGGAGTGAATTCTCAGTTCTTTGAGCCGGGACCCTACCACCCTGAATATGAGTCCACCCTCATGGAGTTTATCAGCTGGTATCTCACCGCCATTGCTGGATTGAAGGCGTAAGCCTTAGACACGAGCCTCTATTTATGTTTTTAAAATTCAATACCGACACAAAACAACACGCACCCTCCTATTATGCGGCGACTGCCAACTGGCAAACTGATTACCCCGAGCTTGAGGGGGCAATAGAAGCGGATGTTGCCATTGTCGGCGGTGGCTTTAGCGGTGTTGCTACAGCGGTGGAGCTTAGTGAGCGTGGTTATAAAGTTGTTCTCCTCGAGTCAAATCGCATCGGTTGGGGAGCCAGCGGTCGCAATGGAGGGCAGATTATAGGTGGGTATGGGCAGAACCCTGGGGCCTTTCGCTCGACCATCGGTAGTGAGGGTGTTGATATCGTAGAGGGTATGGGTGTCGAGTGCGTTGATATCATTAAACAACGAATTGAAAAATACAACATCGACTGCGATCTTAAATGGGGTTACTGCGAGGTCGGTTTAAAAAAACGTCATCTAAAATCATACCAACAATGGGCTGAAGACGATCCGGCCATGCGCCTGTTAGACCAAGATCAAATTAAAGAATACGTTAATTCTGAACTCTATTTGGGCGGGTACTACCGCGAAGATTGGGGGCATATTCAACCCCTTAATTTATGTATTGGTGAGGCTAAGGTTGCTCAGTCGCTCGGCGCTAATATCTTTGAGAATTCTCAAGTGACCAACATTACCTATGGTGATAACCCTGTTGTGACCACCCAAAAAGGTAGCGTAAAAGCAGGCCATGTTATTTTGTGCGGAAATGCCTACATGGGTAAATTAGTACCATACTTAGATGCCCGAGTGCTGCCAGCGACTAGCTGTATTATTGGTACCGAACCGCTTTCAGATGAGCAGTTACAGCAAACGATGGTTCGAGATGTTGCTGTGTGTGACTCCAGGACAGCATTAGACTATTACCGGTTGTCAGCAGACAAAAGGCTTTTATTTGGTGGTTTATCCAACTATACAGGACTGGAACCTGCTAATGCCGAGGCTGTTATGCGGAACAAGATGGCCAAGGTATTTCCATCGCTGAAGAATGTTAAAATTGACTATAGCTGGTCCGGAAGAATGGGCATCAGCGTGCGTCGTATGCCGCAAATTGGGCGCATTAAAAATAGTAATATTCTCTACGCTAGTGGATATTCGGGGCATGGCGTTGCTCCTACGCACATGACCGGGCGCCTACTTGCTGAGGCGGTTGATGGCAATACTCACCGTTTTGATATTATGAACAAAATGTTCCACCTACCTTGGCCGGGCGGTAAATTACTACGCAGACCCGCTATGGCTGCGGGTATGATGTTTTATAAAATACGAGATGCGTTATAATCCCCATGATGACTAAACAGGTGCTGATATTCTTACATATGAATGACGAGCATCCTGGGTATATTGCCGATCACCTCCAGAAAAAAAATATCCCCTACCGAATTGTTCGCGGTTATCAGGGTGACCCCATACCCGCATTAGACGAATCGATGGCGGGGTTGGTGTTTATGGGGGGCGTCATGAGCGTCAATGATGATATTCCTTGGATTAATCAAGAAATTCAGCTAATTCAGCAGGCCCTTTATAGCAATGTGCCGTTACTTGGCCACTGCTTGGGTGGACAGCTAATCACGAAGGCCTTGGGTTATGAGGTAACTGCCAACTTAGTAGAAGAGGTGGGTTGGCACTACTGCCATAGGCAAAATAGCGCTTCAGCAGACGATTGGTTGGGTAATATTGAAGATCCTTTTATCATGTTTCATTGGCATTTAGAGACCTTTGCGTTACCGGCGGAGGCACAGCTTTTATTTTCATCTAAGCACTGCCACAACCAAGCCTATAGTTATGGTGATAATGTGCTGGCTATGCAAGGACATGTTGAGATGACTGAGCCTCTTGTATTGGATTGGATTACAAAGTGGCAAGATCATTTGAGAGATACAACGCCCAGCACACAGAATCATGAGCAAATCAAAGAGTCTCTGGTGCCCAATGTCGCAGCCTTAAATCAGGTTGCGGAGCGACTCTATCAACGTTGGACATCGAGGTTATCCCTGTAAAACAACAAGGCAAATACTGTGAAAAGTGAAGGTTATAGAGACAAGTACAACCAACACCTGTTGCATCCCTGGGGTGATCTTTCTACTCTGGGAGATGATGATTCTAGTTCGGTGATTGTCAAAGGCGAGGGCGTCTACATCTATGATGCGGAGGGCAATAGGCTGTTAGATGGGCCAGCCGGCATGTGGTGTATGCAGACAGGTTATGGTCGCCGTGAAATTGCCGATGCAGTGTCCCAGCAAATTATGACCTTGAGCTATGCCACCTCTTTTACGGTGATTAACAACCGTGAGGTCGAATTAGCCGAGCGCATAGCCGCAAAGACTCCAGGGGATCTAAATCGCATTTATTTCACTACAGGTGGCTCCACGGCAGTCGATTCAGCCCTGAGACTATGCCAATTGGCCAGTAATATAAAGGGTCAGCCCCATCGCAAACATATACTAACTCGTGAAAAAGCCTACCATGGCAGCACATACTTATCTGCATCTATAACGGGTAAAGAGCGGGATAAAACCGCTATGGATATTATGCGTGATGGCATTCATTTTCTCTCCGCACCCTGCCATTTTTACCATCCTGAATTTTCCACCGAGGCGGAGTTTTGCGATTTTTTAGTGGATGAATTAGAGCAAAAGATTCTCGAGTTGGGGCCAGAGAACATTATGTGCTTTATCGCCGAACCGATTTTGGCCAGCGGCGGTGTTATCGTACCCCCAACTGACTACAACTATCGCTGTTGGCAGATGGTCAAAAAACATGAGATTACCTATATCGCTGATGAGGTAGTGACCGCTTTCGGCCGTCTTGGGCACTGGTTTTCTTCAGAAAAAGTGTTTGGTATCGTGCCGGACATTATTATCTTTGCCAAAGGCGTCACCTCTGGCTATATCCCCATGGGAGGCTATGCAGTGTCAGAGTCCTTCCTGGCTAGCTTCAGTGGTGAAAATACTGAGGATTGCCTTTACTCTAATGGCTATACTTGGGGTGGTAGTCCCGTTGCCTGTGCTGCGGCGCTGGCCAGCTGGGATATTATTGAAAAAGAAAAGTTGCTCGACAGAGTCTTAGAAATAGGGCCTTATTTTCAAGAACAGTTGAGGTCCTTGTTGGACATTCCCTTGGTCGGAAATGTGCGAGGCGAGGGGTTGATGGCCGCAGTGGAAATGACGATTGAGGGGCACAACGAGGAAGATTTGCTTGAAAAAGATTATGCCATTGGTGAAATGGTAGACCAACACTGCCAAACATTAGGCTTGCTAGTTAGGCCTTTCATCAATATCTGTATTATATCTCCGCCGCTGATTATCTCTCGTGAGCAGGTTGACGAGTTGGTTTCGATACTGCGCCATGGGCTTGAGTTAACCTTAACTGATTTACGCGACCAGGGTATCTGGGTAGACTAAAACAAAATAATCACTGTTATGACTAAGGTCAGCAGTAAAGTAGGGGTTTGAAATGGCTAATAAAGATGTTCCCAACAGCTATTCCATGTTTGCCAATGTATACAGCTATATGGGTTTGCCACTATCACGCAACGTAGAGTCTGCCGATGTGGTGGTCATGGGTATTCCCTACGATATTGGCACCACTGGCCGTGCTGGGACACGACACGGCCCACAAGGTGTGCGGTTGGCATCAGGAAATCTTCGTTGGGAAGAAAAACGCTGGCCCTGGCAATTTAGCGTTATGGACAGACTCAAGGTTATTGACTATGGCGATTTAGAGTTCAAACCCAGCGAATCAAACTCTATGATTGAAACCGTTATTGAGCATGTGGGAGCGGTTCACGCCAAGGGTAAAAAGGCATTGTGCTTTGGTGGCGACCATTTCGTCACTCTACCTCTGTTAAGAGCGGCGCATCAGCATCATGGGCCTGTGGCGTTGGTGCATTTTGACGCCCATACCGACACCTACACACCAGAAGATGACGGGGCGGAGAATTATGATCATGGCTGCATGTTCTATCACGCACCCAAAGAGGGACTTATTGATCCCGATCACTCGATTCAGGTGGGGATTCGTACTGAATACGATACCCAAAGCCATCTATTTGAGGTTGTAGATGCAGCTGCCGCTAATGATTTGTCGAGTGCCGATGTGGTTGCTGCCATCAAACGGCGTGTCGGCAGTATGCCTGTCTATCTTACTTTTGATATTGACTGTCTTGACCCTGCCTATGCCCCAGGAACGGGCACACCGGTAGTGGGAGGTATCACTACCGACCGGGCTCTAAAGATAATTCGTGGTTTGCAGGGTTTGAATATTGTTGGTGCTGATGTTGTAGAGGTCGCGCCATCTTATGACCATGCTGAAATTACCGCCTTGGCAGCTGCGACCATTGGTCTAGAGATTCTTTATGTGATGGCTTCTCAAGTAGACTAAAGCGGGCACCCTGAAACGTTTATAGTGTTAAAGAGTATTTATAGAAGCTGGTATCGCGCACATAGCCTAAAGACTCATAGAGTGACTGAGCCTGGATATTATCTATCGCCGTTTCAAGGTCAATGCGTGAGGCACCAGTTTCCTTGGCGTAGGCCATAGCGTGATTCATAAGTGCTTTACCAATACCCATTTGTCTGGCACTACTGTCTACATAAAGATCATACAGAACGACAATAGGTGTCGCATCGACGCTGCAGAATGTCGGGTAGAGCTGAGTGAACCCCAAGGCTTGACTGTCTGTATCCCAAGCGATAAAGATCACTGATGTGTTAGTGTTTAGCCGATCCACAATATACTGCTTAGCCAAAGTGAGGTCTGGTTCCTCGCCATAAAATCGCCGGTAAAGATCAAATAACACACTGGCTTTATCGGCGTCTTCCAAAGAGGCTCTGGTGACATTGATAACTGTCTGGGTATCCTTGGTGTTTCTATTTGGCCTAGGGGTCGGCATGTCATAACACCAAGGGAAAATGCTGGCCAGAAAGCTACTGCATATATGGCGGGCATCATCACGATCGTAACCCTCTCCAGCAAACAGTATTTCGCTCCACATCTCATCGGTAAGCCCAGATATCGCATTGGCAATCGCCCGAGCGTTGATCTCTATCTGTTTGTCCGCACTGTTAATGATATCTTCACAGAGACCGAGAATGAGCTTGAAATTTTGCTGATCTAGATTGCCGCGTATAAGCTGATAGTCTTCTCTACCTCGGCTTTCTGAATCGAAGGCGTGCCACACGGCCATTTTTCGGTGTTCAGTAATATCAGGGTCTAAAGAGGCATCCATAATGGCGGCCAGACGCTTGGCAGGTTCAGGGCCAGCATTTTTAAGGGCTTTGGCAATGCTGTGATCAAATTCTTCGGAAACAAAGTTAAGTGTTTCCAGCAGTAAGGACTCTTTACTGTCAAAATGAAAGTTAACCGTTCCAGCTGTGAGACCTGCAATAGAGCTGATTTTTGCTAAGGTCAATTTTGAAAGACCGAATTCAGCAATGGCGGTGATCGTAGCATCGATGAGGAGCTTACGGCGTTCTTGATGAATAGCCGGGTTAGTTATTGGCATTGATTTGTACTCTAATTATTACGCTCTTACTGCCGCGATATTATACGTCTGTTTAATTGCCTATATGCCTGTATAGTGTTGTTTAGAGAGTTTATTAGCAACAGTTATTGTATTTTTAGTGAGAACTCTATGCCTGGTTCAGAATTACATTGTCCCTCCTATTACGCTGCAACCACCAACCAGACCGTTGCATTTCCGGTATTGCAAGGCGATGTTCGCGTTGATGTTTGCGTCGTTGGTGGTGGTTTTACTGGTGTTGCTACCGCACTAACCTTAGCTGAACGCGGTTATAAGGTTGCGGTTGTAGAGCAAAACTGTATCGGGTGGGGTGCCTCTGGTCGCAATGGCGGTCAGATGATCGGCGGTATTGGCGGAGGTGAAGCTGCGATACTCAAGCACTATGGCGAAGGAATCGCAAAAGACCTATTCCAGATGGGCTATCGTGGCCATGAAATTATCGAGCAACGCATCAAGCGCTATAATATAGACTGTGACCTCAAATACGGTTACATGGATGTTGCGTTTAAAAATCGCCATCTACAGACACTCGATGAGTGGCAGGCAGAGCTCAATGACTATGGTATGGCAGATCACCTGCGCAGAATAAGCAGCCATGAAATGCGCGAAGTACTGGGGACTGACGCATACAAGGGTGGTCTTATCAATAATCGCAATGGTCACTTGCATCCCCTAAACTTATGTCTTGGTGAGGGCAGGGCAGCGGCTGAGCTGGGTGTACAGTTTTTTGAAAATAGTCATGTTACGGGTATCACCCATGGTGACAAACCCCAAGTAATCAGTGATCAGGGTAAAGTCACTGCTGATTTTGTTGTATTGGCGGGCAATGCCTATACCCAACTTGAAAATAAAACATTATCGGGCAAGGTGTTTCCGGCGGGGACTTACATCATTGCCACAGAACCATTGACCGACAGGGAGGTGGCGGACATAAACCCCCTCGATATGGCTATTTGTGATATGAACGAGGTGCTTAACTACTATCGATTATCTGCCGATCGGCGCATGCTTTTTGGCGGGCGTTGCAATTATTCAGGTCGAGTGCCTACGAATATAAAAGACAGTATTTTTCCCCGTATGACCAAAATATTCCCTCAATTAGCGAACAAACGTATTGATTATCAGTGGGGGGGCAATATCGGTATCGTGTTAAATCGCGTGCCCATGCTTGGGCGGAGCAGTAAAAATGTGTTTTATTCAATTGGCTATTCAGGCCATGGTGTCAATATGACCCATCTAGCCGGTGAGATAATGGCCGATGCAGTCTCGGGCACCTTTGAACGCATGGATATCTTTGCCAATATTAAACACCAGAAAATTCCCTTGGGTAGGAAATTTGGCAGCAACATGGTTGCCCTTGGTATGCTCTATTACAAAATGCGTGATTTACTCTAATATTGACCCCAACATTTTTATTGTGCATGGTCAGCCAACTATCATAGATAATTAACAGGATGAATTATTGATGACTTACACCTTACCCGGACCTAAAACGGCTGAAAGACTGGAGTCAGGTAAAAAACTCTTCCGTCATGGACTAACCTACCAAGCCGAGGCAAAAAAGTCTGCGGCTAAAGGCTTTATTCCACCAGCACAAATTATTCTTGATAGGGCCAAGGGTGATTATGTCTGGGACCTTGACGGCAACAGCTACATCGACTTTCAAAATGGTTGGGCTACCAACCCTCTGGGCAATTGTCATCCTGAGGTGTTAGAGGCGGTACACGATGCCCACCAGCGGTATGGTTACCACTGGGAACATCCACTGCGCTTTGAGTTGGCAGAAAAACTTGCCGACATCATGCCGGGTAAGCAGCTACCGCGGCTCACTTTTGAAGTCTCTGGTACCGAGGCGGTAGAGTCGGCAGTGCACACTGCGCTCTGCTACAAAAAACGTCGCCATATTATTAGTTTTACCTCCTCTTTTCATGGCGCAGGTATGGGCACAAAGGTCATTAGCGGTTACACCAGCGAACATAATTTGTACATGGAGCCCTGGAGTGGAGCAGTGATTAAGGCGCCTTACCCTTACTCACAAAATATCCCTGCTGATATGTCCCCAGAACAATACGTTAACTATTGTCTGTGGTATTTAGAGAGTCATATCCCTGAATATATTGTTCCTGCAAACAATATCGCCGCTATTATCGTGGAGCCAGGTCTGGCTGAAGGCGGTAACTGGATTCCCTCGCCAGACTTTATTCAGGGTATTCGGCGCATTTGCGATAAACATGACTGGCTGATGATTGTTGATGAAGTTCTTACAGGTCTTGGTCGCACGGGTCGCATGTGGGGTATTGACCACTATGATGTCATACCCGACATGATGGTGTTTGGTAAGAACCTGTCCGGGGGTGTGGAACCCTGTGCGGGGGTTGCCGCGCGAGACGAGGTCTTGGGTGATAACCCCCGAGCCAGTGCGGGAAGTACCTTTGCCGGCACGCCTGCTGGGTGTGCTGCTGGTCTAAAAACACTGGAGATTTTCCAACGCGATAATGTCATAGACCACGCCGCAGATCTTGCCGCCATCGCTGAGCAACGTATGGCCGATTGGCCTGAAAAGTATGCCATTGTCAGTGATGTCCGCTGCTTAGGTTTATTAATGGGTATCTCATTTACCCATCCAGATAAAGCGCAGTTTGGTGATGACTATGACGATAGCTTTGTTGGCCGCACAGTACGTAACGAAATGCTCATTAACGGCGTGTGGGCTATTTGCGACACCGAGCCCACAGTGCGAATGTATCCAGCCCTGAATATGGACAAAAACGTGTTTATTGAAGCCTTAGATATCATCGAAGCAGCAATACAGGCGGTGGAAAGTGGCGCACCGCTGGTGGGTGACTACCCAGCCATTCCGAGCGGCGTGACTGGGTTTTAATGTTCCATTTAAGTTTACACTTTATTGTTCCCGCTTTGATCGCAGCGCTGTTCTTTCGACCCCGCTGGCAGTTCGCCTATCTGGTGATGATGGCTACTATGTTGGTTGATCTTGATCACCTGTTAGCCATTCCCATTTATGATGCCAGTCGTTGCAGTATCGGATTTCATCCGTTGCATCAGCCCTGGTTTATCGCTCTTTACATTGCGCTTTGTTTTTTACCAAAAACCCGTTTAGTGGGTGTTGGTTTGATGATCCATATGGTTTTGGATTCTATCGATTGCCAGGTCACCAATGGCATTTGGATTAACTAATTATTCTCTATTCAGGCAAGCCAGACGGCAGAGGAGGGCGTTATGTTAGATGATCAATTGACTGACGAAATTGTGCTGGTTTATGACAAACAGTGTCCCGCATGCGATACCTATTGTAAGCTTGTGGACATCAAACAGTCGCTGGGACCTTTGATCCTTATTGATGCCCGTCAGTCCAGTGATGTTTTGGCAGAGATTACTGCACAGGGTTTAGATGTTGATCAGGGCATGGTAGTAAAAATGAAGGGTCAGTTGTATTACGGTGCTGATGCCATGCAAACACTGGCTCTAATGAGCAGCCGTACTGGAATTTTCAATCGTCTAAATTATTGGGTGTTTCGCTCGGCGATCGCCTCACGACTGTTATACCCACTACTAAAGGTGTGCCGAAGTTTGTTGCTAAAGAGTTTAGGCAGAACCAAGATCAACAACTTGGACGCCAGCGGCAATGAAAGGTTTTAGCCGGCTATTGTGGTGCACTAACAACGACTTTTAGCGACACTTTTGGAAGCGTTCTAACAATGGCTGGTAGAGATCGGTGGGGACAGGCCCGACCATGACCCATTCGAGAGTGAGACTCTGAATATTGGAATCACTAGCAGAAGTAGCCTGACCAAAACCCTGTTGTAGACGAGATACCTGATACTGCATACGCAAGGCTTTATCCTCGGCAGGGGTTTCTTGGTTGGTGAGAATCTCTGCACGGATACACAGCGTTTTAAGTGTTTGCTCATTGTTATTCTGTTGTTGTGCGTCGACAGGATGCTCCATCGCGATTTTTTGCTCTAGTGCTGCTAGGCCATTCTTGGGCCATTGAGTAACGCTATCCATAAATTCCGTTACCTGTTGCTGCAGGGCAGCTCTTTCCGCTTCTTTGGTGGTTAGCTGGGACAAGCGAATTTTATCGGCCGCCTTTAATAGATCTACCCATACCTGAGCCTTCGCAGCCTTTAATTGTGTTATCACAGCAGCATCAAAGTGTTTGATTGCCGTGTAGAGGCGCTCGTTTAAAGTGGTTGAGGCATTTTTAGGTAAGTTACCTATCATTCGAAATTCTTGCTGACACTCAGTCACTCGAGTGCGCGCATTAAGTAGTGCTTTGCCGGTTAACTTAGCTGAGTTTTCAACTTCAGCTAGCAATGCTTGGGCTTGAGTTTTATGCACTTGGAGCTCAGATTTAAATTCCTTGGCTTGCTGTCGGCGTTTTTCAAAAACAGCATCACATCCAACTCTGAATGTTTGCCATAGTTTTTGATCATCTCTACGTGATGCATTTCCGCTATTTTTCCACTGGGCCTGCAGGTCTTTGACCTTTTCAACAGCTCTCCGGTTATCATGCTGTTCGGCCAGCGCAGTGACTTGGTTGATTAATTCTTGCTTTGCTAGCGCATTTTTCTGCTGTTGTTGGCTGAGCTTTTCTCGCATGGCATCTAGCATACGGTCGAAATCCCGCTGCACAGATTTATTGGCCTTTCGGTCCGTAGGCGCATAACTCTGCCATTCTCTAATGCCAGTACCGATTAACTTCTCAAAAAAATTCCAGTCTGTATTTTCGGACCCCTCGCCTTCCAAATGTTGAGCGTCAAAATACTCGGTTAGTTGAGTAACTAGCTGGCGACGTTTTTCCAGATTAGTGCGACGAATCTCAGACTGCGCGGTAAAATATTCCTTGCAGGGTTGGTAAGCTTGCTCGGCCAATTGGTGAAAAGTCGCCCATTGCGCTTGGTCCTGAGACCCTTTGCTCAGAGTTTTCCATTCCTCTTGCAATCGCTTAATTTTGGTTGCCAGCGCCTCTGGGCTTTCCTGGCTATCAACTAATACTCCCATCTGATCAATCAGTTGTTGTTGCTTTGGCTCTACTGCGTAGTTTTTCCAGTCGAGTAATTTATCTAATGCTGCGTCTAATTGCTCCAACTGGGTAGACACTGAGGTTGGTATTTTGGATAGTTCTAGCAGTTTTTTATCCAGAGAGCGTCTTATGCCTGCCGCTTGTCTAGACTCGCCTGTTTTAAGGGCGCCATTGGCTTTGCCAATTAATGCATTTATGTGATGCAACTGATTAGTAAACGTCTTTTTTTGATTGGCCCAGAACTTCTCTTTGTTGGCCATTAACCCCTGAGCATCCTTAACCGCTTGGGGAACTATTGCCGCTGGCAGTAATTGGACCGATTTGAGTCTTGCCTTTATTTCGCCATACAGCGGTTCATTACTCGGCACGTCACTATCGTCTTGCTGCGGGGTTATCAATAATGCAGCGTGCACGGTTAGGCTTCCGTGGTTAGCCAGTTGTTGTAGTTGAAATGCAATGCTTTCATTTAACTGGGCAAATATCTTTTCATCGTCAGGACTAGAAGGTACTAATTTAAGAGCATCATTGTGACGTTGTTGGCATTTGGCGCGTGCCAATTCGATCGTTTTACACTGCTCATCTGTACCCTCTATTTCATAAAGTTGGGCTAAATAGCTAAACAGTTCAGCGATAATATCTTGAAGACTTTTTGCAGCTGAGTCTATTGCCTCGTTCTGCGCTGCGCGCGCTGCGCATTGTTGCGCATCATCTTCGATGCTTTGCTGGCAATCTAATATGGCTTTTTGAGCTCTTGCAGTGGTGGCTTTGGCACTTTGTGATTCCAGTAATTGCCATTGTTTGATTAAACGGCGTGCTTTACGAGTAAATTGCTCATCGAAAGGTCTTTTGCTGTGGACTTCCAAACGTTCACAGAGAGCCTCAATGTCGACTTTGGTTTTCGCGGCTTGTTTTTCAGTCTCGCGAAATACGTCGCATTTTTCTTTGGCAATGTTGTAGACCAGCTTGTCTTTACCTTTAGTGTCTTTAAGCAGTTTTTTTAGCGTTGCAAGATCATTAATTTTGTCTGCCGCTAATTCACGAAGACGAGCAGAAACCCCTTCGATGGCTATTTTGTAGAAAAAATCTGCATCAGCACTTACGTTCAACAATTGTTCTAGTAACTCTGGCCGCTGACAGAATCCTACTATGGAGAACTGAGCCATGATGTCCATGCCATCAGCGGTCAACTGTTTTAAGCTAATACAGTCGCTATCAATGAGTTCAGCAATGCGATGCCGAGCTTGCTGTTGCAGAGTCTGAGTCTCACAGGTTAGAGCGAGGTCGGTTAATGGGGTGCCATAATCGAGGTGGTTAATCGCTGCGGCCCGCACAATTTCAGGCTCTTCACTGGTGGTGACGGCGATTAAAGAGTCCATCGATAAGTGGCTGATTTCAGCCACTCGCTCTTCGATGGTTTTGGGGTTTATTTTATTGAGTAATCTCGACATTATAGCCATGCATATTTCCTTGAACTGCTACCAAGACCATTGTTCTCAACTAGGCACAAAACAGTCATAGTTGATGAGTGGTCTGGACGTGTTTCAGAGCCGATACCCCGGCCCTCAGATTGAGCGCTCGCCTGCAACTCGTATTGGACAACGACTATAATCTTACACCTAAAGAGCTTCCGGTGAAATAACCCTATGAAGACTTACATTTGATCATTGAAACTATGCAGCAATGTTAAGACCTAGCGCTATAGAAAATGGTATTCTTGATGAACAATTTAAACGGACTTAATGACAATGAAAAACACTCTAGCGACTATCGTAGCCTTCCTCATAATTTTTTCTACACTCACGCTCACGGCCCAAGCTGATGAAGGGATGTGGCAGCCACACCAATTGCCAGCCATGTCTGATGAACTTGCTGCAAAAGGCCTAGAGATTGATGCGGTGTCTATTTCGTCGTTGACGGAATTTCCAATGAATGCGGTGATTAGCCTTGGTGGTTGTACCGCTTCATTTGTATCGTCGCAGGGATTGGTGGTCACCAATCATCATTGCGCCTACGGCTCTATTTTGCACAATTCAACGCCTGAGAAAAACCTATTAAAAGATGGGTTTCTGGCTAAGTCCTACGCTGAAGAGCTACCTGCGGCGCCGGGTTCACGTGTGTATGTGACCGAAGCGGTGACAGAGGTGACAGAACAGGTAGTGTCGGGTTCAGAGGGTAAAGTCGGCAATGATTATTATCATGCTATTGAAGTTAAAGAGAAGTCCTTAATAGCCGAGTGCGAGACTGCGGACGGCTACCGATGCCAAGTCTATAGCTTTCATGGAGGGCTTGAATATTACTTGGTTAAACAGCTAGAGATTCGTGATGTACGATTGGCGTATAACCCCGCTGGAAGCATAGGCAAGTACGGAGGCGATATTGATAATTGGATGTGGCCCCGCCACACGGGTGATTTTTCCTTTTATCGTGCCTATGTGTCTAAAGGGGGTCTGCCAGCCGACTATAATGTGGACAACGTGCCATACCAGCCAAAGAATTTTTTAAAGGTATCGGCCAAAGGCGTGTTTGAAGGTGATTTTGTTATGGTAACTGGTTACCCAGGTCGTACAAATCGTTATCGAACAGCTAGCGAAGTTGAGAACCAGTTTGAGTGGGCCTATCCAGAGGCGAAGATGCTGCGCGAGCGGTTTATAAAAATCATTAATAAAACTGCTCAAGAGGGCAGTGACGAGCGTATTAAATATGAAAGCCTCCTCGCCGGGTTAGCTAATTACGCCAAAAATTTCACGTCGATGATAGAATTTTATGCTAAATCACCAATGCTTGCAGACCGAAAAAGCCGCGAAAATGATCTAGCCGACTGGATAAGCAAAGATACTCAGCGCCAGAAACAATACGGAAAAACACTCGCCATGCTTGATGAGCTGATTGCTGAGGGCCAGGAAGACCAAGCTCGAGATATTATCTTGGGCTATATCCGTTACACAACAATGCTGCCTACCGCCCGCCGACTATATAGACTGGCCAATGAAAAAAGTCTGGCTGATATTGATCGTGAACCGGGTTATCAACAGCGTGACATGATTCGCTTTAAATCTAGCATGGAACGCATTGACCGGCGTTATGCAGCCAGTGTGGACAAAGCGTTGCTGCTTGAAATACTTAAGCGATACGCTGTGTTGCCTCAAAATGAGCATATTGATGCACTAGACAAGGTGTTTGGTCTTGGTACGGTTCTCAATGAAGCTAGACTCAGTCGAATATTAGACCGAATGTATGCCAAGACTACTCTTGGAGACATGGACTCTCGGTTAGCCTGGTTAGAAAAATCAGTCGAAGATTTTAAACTATCTAAGGATCCTTTCATTAAATTTGCAGTTGCAATGTACGACACCGACATGCAACAAGAGAAAAAGAGCAAGGCTCTGTCGGGAAAGTTGATGAAGGTTCGCCCCCAGTATATGCAAGCTATTATTGCCTTTAACCGTGATCAGGGTAAGCCTGTCTATGCCGACGCTAACTCAAGCCTACGTGTTGCCTTTGGCCATGTTAAAGGCTATGCACCTGAAGATGGCCTGCGAGCTGAACCCTTCACTCGTCTTGAGGGAATTTTAGCCAAAGACACAGGGATCGATCCCTTTGAATCACCCAGTAAGCAGCTTGAACTCATTAAGCAAAAGCAATATGGCGATTTTTATGTGAAGTCTATTGATTCGGTGCCGGTTAACTTTTTGTCTACATTGGACACCACAGGGGGAAACTCAGGTTCACCAACGCTTAACGGCCGCGCAGAATTGGTCGGTCTACTCTTTGATGGAGTGTATGAGAGTATTATCGGAGACTGGGGTTATGACCCACAGACTAATCGGTCCATTCAAGTCGACAGTCGCTACATGCTTTGGGTGATGAAATATTTAGATAATGCCGACAATTTGCTAGACGAAATGGATATTGTTTATTAGCAGTGGGTGTTTCTGTCTCAAAATTAAGGTCTTGGGGACTGAGGTGTGCCAATCGGCAACCCCCTTAGCTAGTTTGGTTTTACTTTTAAATAAGGTAGTTTAGACTCTAAAGGTTTTTCGATTCTACGCTAGTTATAAAGGCTAACTATAAGGCTCTAAATAACAGGGCTAAATGACTAAGGGATGTATGGTAATGAAGATCGCTTTCTTAGGCTGGTTTACAGCTATATATTTACTTGCCATTGGTTTTGCCGTTGTTGCGGGCGAGCAAGCAGAGTCAGGTGTAATGCAGGGCTTTCCACCTGCTCGTGAGACGCAAGCAACCATGAAAAATTATCGCGAGCATCCGCTTAACCAGTGGACCTTCCGCAATGCCGGTGCACCTCTAAATGTAGTGATGATACCTCGAGAGGGTAAAATTAGAGAGTTACTTGGGCCTACTCAACCTGGACTGGCCAATCATAATGTAAGCGATACGGCCGGCAAAACGATGGGATTCCAGGCGCTGTTTGCCGCTAATCATGCCGATGGCGTCGTGGTAGTTCAGGGTGATGAACTACTTTATGAGCATTACTTTCATCAGTTCAATGCTCATGCCCAGCACCTGTGGTTTTCTATGAGTAAATCATTGGCCAGTACTGCCTTAGGCTTGTTGGTGGCGCAGGGTAAGGTTGACCTTTCTGAATCTCCAGCGGCCTATGTTCCAGAGCTTAAGGGCAGCGGCTTTGAGAGGGTGACGGTGCAGAACGTACTAGATATGGCTAGCTCGGTAGATTTCCACGAAACCTATACTAATCTCGACTCTGACTTTGCTATCCATTATGCACCGGCACTTAATTTAGGTTGGTTGCAGGGAGCGGCAGATGTGCAGCCAGAAAATACCCCAATATATGGCGTCCATGATTTTTTGGCCAATTTTATAAAGCCTGACCCCCAGCGTGAGCCAGGGGGTAATTTTGATTACAATTCAAGCAATGCGGATGTGCTGGGGTGGATTATTGCCCGCGTTAGCGGTCAGCCATTTCAAGATTTTATTCAGCAAAATATCTGGTCTAAACTAGGGGCTGAGCACGACGCTTATATTGCCGTTGACCGTGCTTATATGCCAGCTGTGACCGGAGGAATGAACAGTACCACCCGAGATGCGGCACGTTTTGGCATGATGATTCGAGACCGCGGAGAATACAACGGCCAGCAGATAATACCCCAAGCATGGGTCGACGCTAATGTGGTTATTACCGACCGGTTACGATCTAACATGAAGGCAAACACAAAGTACAGCGACGACCCTTGGAGCGCCTATCACAATATGTGGTGGGTACTGGACGAAACTATCGGCGAATATTGTGCAGTGGGTATTCATGGGCAGGTGATTTATATTAACCGCAAAGCCGATACCGTGATGGTGTGGTTCTCAAGCCAGCCGGGAGCCTCGGCTGCTAGAGATCCCAATTTTCAATCTAAACTAAAAGCCGCCAGACTCTTGGCTGCTCATTTAACTGAGTAATCACTTAATGAAGAATCGCCTCTTTGCTCATTTTTCATCAACCGCTATCTTGGCCATTGCTGGATTTACTTTAAGCGCCGGTACCATGGCGGCTGCCCAAGAAACGGGGCGCACAGACCTCTCTATTGGGCAAGCGGCCAATTTAATGCAGTTGCCGTTGGCCTGCGCCGAAACAGAATACCCCAATAAGTTAAGTCAGACGTTGCGCAGTGATGAGGATCTTGCATCACCGATGGAATTACACCCGGCTTTTTATGGGTGTTTTGATTGGCATTCAGCGGTGCATGGTCATTGGTCAATGGTACGTCTTCTAAAGCAATTTCCCGAGGTGGATGGAAACACTCAAGCTAGAGCGATTTTGCAGCGGCACATAACCCCAGAAAATGTCGCTAAAGATATTGAATATCTTAGAGCTAATACCGCATGGGAACGCCCTTATGGTTGGGCTTGGTTGTTAAAGTTAACGCATGAATTACAGGGTTGGGATGACCCCATGGCCGGCCCATTAATCGCAGCCCTAGAGCCCCTGGCGGAAGAATTATCACAGATGTACATTGCCCATTTACCAAAGTTAGCGTACCCCATTAGAGTTGGCGAGCACGCTAATACTGCATTTGGCCTCACCTTTGCGTGGGATTACGCGTTACAGTTTGACGATATTCCATTGCAAATGGCGATAAAGCAGCGGGCACACGATTTCTATCTACAGGATAAAAATTGTCCCATTGGCTGGGAGCCTAGTGGCTATGACTTTCTATCTCCCTGCCTAGAAGAGGTGGACTTGATGCGGCGGGTATTGCCTAAAGAAAAGTTTATGGTATGGCTCAATGACTTTTTGCCCGAGTTAATGTCGCCGAGTTTTGACTTGCCTGTAGGGCAGGTGTTTGATCGAACCGATGGTAAATTAGTGCACTTAGATGGGCTTAACTTTAGTCGCGCCTGGGTATTTTATGCATTGGCCGAACAGTACCCTGAACTTGGACACCTTAATAATCTCGCTGATCGTCATGTTGCGTATTCGTACCCTAATTTGGTGGGTGACAGTTACGAGGGTGGTCATTGGCTGGGGTCGTTTGCCATTAATGCTCTATTGCCCTAAATTGTCTCTACTACACCTTGTTTCAAGTTTATAAGAGATTTTTATGAATTTTGTACCTTACGCAGTGCCCTTTTTCTTACTACTGATCCTTGTCGAATTGGCTTGGGGTTGGCTAAAAGGGAACAATACCTATCGTATTAATGACAGCTTAAACAGTCTGAGTCTAGGGCTATTGAGTACTGTAACTAAGTTTGTGTTTTTGAATATTGGATTACTTGTGTTTTCTAATATTGGGCAAAATCACGCCCTCTGGTCCTTTAACATAATGTCTACCAGCCACTGGTTATTGGGGATTTTACTCTATGATTTTCTCTATTACTGGTACCACCGAATCAGTCACGAGCGTCAACTCTTTTGGGGCTCTCACGTGGTCCACCATCAGAGTGAAGACTATAACTTAAGTACGGCACTGCGCCAGACGAGTACTAGCTTTTTAACCACCTGGGTGTTTTTCATTCCCTGTTTCTTTTTGGGTATGCCGATCTATATGTATGTCAGCATTGCGACCGCTCATCTGGTTTACCAGTTTTGGGTACATACTCAGCATATTGGTAAATTGGGGTTTTTAGAGTGGTTTATCGTATCGCCGTCTAATCATCGTGTACACCATGCGCAAAATCCTGACTACATCGATAAAAATTATGGCGGTTTGTTCATCGTGTGGGACCGGCTATTTGGTACCTTCCAAGAAGAAGATGAACAGCAAAAACCGATCTATGGCATTCGAGTACCCCTATCAAGTTGGAATCCGTTGTGGGCCAACCTGCATATATTTGTCAATATGGCACGGGATGCTTGGCGGACTAATGCTTGGAAGGACAAACTTAGAGTGCTCTGGTCTAAAACTGGCTGGCGCCCCGCCGACGTAGCCCAGCGTTATCCGGCGAACAAATCCGATTTAAATCATTTTACTAAATATGACCCCAAGCTCAGCACAAGGGCTAAGTATGCGATGGTAGGGCAATATCTGTTGTTGACCTTTTTCCATCTTTGGAGCGCGGGGCAGGTGACAAAGCTTCCTTATGAGTTGTTATGGGCGGTGGTGATAGCACAGCTTCTCACGATAATGGTTATTGGTGCCGTACTAGATGGTAAGCCTTTTGTTAGGGGGCTGGAGTTATCCCGATTGGTTGTGATGACAGGAATCCTTTACAGTACCTTCACTGCAAATTTAATTAGTATGGACTGGCTGTATTACGCTATTGTCTATCTTGTTGTTAGCGCCAGTTTAATGTGGGTTTGTATTAAAAACGAGTCGAGTAGTGAGGCCGCTGCTAGCTCTGATCCAGCCTAAAAATATTAACGAATCATCATGGACTAAACCTGTGAAAAAAAGCCTGAAGGGCTCTGCCCAGTCTGTTGTGTCGCCACTTGCCGCGGCGGTAATTAGCGTTGATGTTGAGCTAGGTCAGGCGGTGGTAGCAAAGCAGATAATCGCCACCGTAGAATCAATGAAAATGCAGACCGCTCTTGTTGCGCCTGTCTCTGGGGTTGTTTTGGAGATCGGGGTGACGGTGGGCCAGACGGTTCAGACAGGGCATGTGGTTTGCAAGATTACCGAAGTCGATGCGCCACCCGAAGAAGACAAAACGCCTATTGATCAGCAGTCACAATCTGATGGCCCCCTTGAAAAACTTAATCAGCAGCTACATTACAGCCTCGATAGCGGACGCCAAACGGCCGTTAATAAACGTCATGCCAAAGGTTATCGAACGGCTCGGGAGAACCTTGCCCAGCTATGTGATACCGACTCTTTTGTTGAATATGGCCAGCTTGCTGTGGCCGCCCAGCGCGATAGAATCAGTGCTGAAGATTTAAAAGTTCAAACCGCGGCCGATGGTGTGATCACAGGTTTAGCCACTATTAATAGCGAGCAATTTGGCAGTGCGGCCACACAGGTTGCTGTTATTGTTAATGATTACACCGTGCTGGCGGGCACACAGGGTTATTTCCACCACCGCAAAATCGACCGAATGTTAAAGCAAGTTCAGGAGTCGTTTCTGCCCGTAGTTATGTATACCGAGGGCGGGGGCGGACGGCCTGGAGATACTGACGTCAAAACTCAGATCGCAGGATTAGACGTACCCACCTTTGCTAGCTGGGCTGGCCTTAGTGGGCAGGTGCCGATGATCGCAGTTAACAATGGGTATTGTTTTGCCGGTAATGCAGCCCTCTTTGGTTGCGCTGACATCCGCATTGCAACCAAGACATCATGGATCGGCATGGCTGGGCCCGCCATGATCGAAGGTGGAGGTCTGGGCAGTTTTGCACCGACAGACATAGGCCCCATTGGTGTACAGGCAGAAAACGGCGTAGTCGATTTGGTGGCCGATGACGAGGCCCATGCGACACAGTTAACTCAGCAGTGTTTGGGTTATTTTCAGGGTATCCAAGATGCTTGGCAGTGTGCTGATCAAGTTGAGTTGCGCGATATGATGCCTGCAGACAGGCGCTATGTGTATGAGGTACGGTTGATTATTAAGCACCTTGTGGATACACACAGTTTTCTCGAGCTTACTCCAGCCTATGGCTGCGCGGTGGTGACTGGGTTTGCTCGTGTTGAGGGCAGGGCGATCGGTTTAATTGCTAATGACTGCCAAATGTTAGGGGGTGCGGTAGACGCAGAAGCTGCTGAGAAAACCGCAAGATTTATAACCCTGTGTGATAATTTTGATATTCCTATTCTGTCATTATGCGATAGCCCAGGCTTTATGGTCGGGCCTGCCAGCGAAGAACAGGGCGCGGTGCGCCGCATGGCTCAGTTATTTGTTGCTGGTGCTAAATTAAATACATCTCTGGTGACGATTTTCTTACGCAAAGGTTATGGTCTAGGGGCCATGGCCATGGCTGGCGGCAGTTTTCATAAGCCGATCTACAGTGCAGCTTGGCCTCGCGGTGAGTTCGGTGGTATGGGTCTAGAGGGTGCTGTTCGTTTAGGCTTTAAAAAAGAGCTTGCGGCAATGCCAGATGACGCTCAAAGAGAGGCCCTATTTACAGAGCTCGTTGAGAAAATGTATGAACAAGGCAAAGCCACTGAGGCAGCTGCCCACTTGGAGATTGACGCGGTAATTGACCCCGCCAATACTCGGGATCTTATCATCAAGGCGTTTAATAGCCGAACTAGCTGAAATGTAGGGCCAATAAACTGAGGTAATGCTATGAACGTCACTAATGCACAGACCATGGACTTTAAAAACCCCTTTGATAGCTGGAAATCTATAGTGATCAGTTTATACATGACGCTAATTGGTTATGGTGTGTTGGTGGGTATTCCTGTTATTAGTACAGCCTGGGTCACCTTGCTGGGGTTTTCTGAAGTTGAAGTGGGCCGAGTGGCGGGTGCTGATCTAGGCGGGTTGTCCATAGGTGCGGTGGTGACGGCTATTTTTGTGACTAGGGTGAGTCGCCGCTTGCTGGCAATCGTAGGCCTTAGCCTGGCAGTAATGGCTAATTTTTTGTGTATTACCATTGTGGATTACGACCAAGTGCTATGGCTTCGAGCACTGGCCGGTTTCGGTAGTGGTATCTATACCGCGGTTGCAGTGTCATCTTTGGGGGCAAGCTCTAAACCAGCAAGAGCTTATAATGCAATGCTGTTTGCGTTTGCCTTTTCTCAAGCGCTAGAAATGCACTTTTTACCCTTACTGTCGATGGCCGGGATTTATAAGGTGTTCATCGTGTGTTTTTTATTGACCATACCCTTTCTTAAATGGATTCCAGTTTATTCTAGCGCCAGCGCTCGGCAGTCAGAGTCCATGGCACAAGAGTCCTCACCTGAAGCCGCGGCCCTGCAGAACATTCCTGCCTATGTCCCATGGCTATGCTTATTTGCGATAGTGGTTGCCTATATTAATATAGGTGCCTACTGGACCTATATTGAGCTTGCCGCGCTGGCGGACAAGGCTGACCCAGAGTGGATAGGCCAAGTCTTAACCTGGTCATCATTGTGTAGCATAGTAGGCTGTTTATTTGCCACAGTACTAAGTAATCGGTATGGCTTGTTGAGACCATTACTGGTGACACTGTTAACCGTTTCGGTGATTGTAGGCATGTTAGCCAATGGCATTACCGACACAACTTTCTTTGTCAGTGTTTTCGCCTTCAACTTCTTGTGGATTTTTAACGATGTCTATCAGATGTCTATTGTTGCCAATGTTGATAAATCAGGGCGCTTTGCGGCCTTATTGCCTGGAGCCCAAGGTTTAGGGCAAATTATTGGGCCAAACGTAGCGGCATCTATCCTGGCTCTAAATTTGGGTTATTCCGGCGTGTTTTTAATGTGCGCTGCCGCAGCCTTTATTGCCCTATTGATATACGGCTTTATGTACTTTCGCTTTAAACAAACCATTCCAGCGTTGGCCTATGCGACTTAGGCACAAGCTCAATGATCCTTGGCATTAATATGCAGCTATACGATGCCTTTGCAGGCTATTCATAAATACAGTACTTTAAGGTTTTAAATGGTGTTGCCGACTAATCTAGTTGGTGCCCAGGAGAGGACTTGAACCTCCACGCCCGTAAGAGCACTAGCACCTGAAGCTAGCGTGTCTACCAATTTCACCACCTGGGCTTTCTCGTTTGCGCTGATCGAACCTCTGGTTACACAGAAATGTTACCTCTAAACAGCGGCGCGCACTATAGTAATCGCGGGTATTTTTGTCAATGAGGTTAAATACGTTAAAACCTTTCAGTAGTGTGACCTTGGTCAATGCGAGCCGCTTTTATTTCAGGTTTACTGTCTTAGTAGTGCTGTGTGCTAATGCTTTTCTAGAGGGTGATTAATTTGACGGAAGTATTACCCGTATTACCCGTATTGCCAGCACTTAGTCATCTCTTTTAATCGATCTGATAAGGAACTCGCATATGAACATTACCTATAAAACGATAGTAAGCACCGCAGTGCTATTTTTACTGTTTACATCATCAGTCTCAATGGCAGATGCAATGGACAAGCCTGGCATGGATGACTCCATGGCTATGATGATGAAGTTAGAGCCGATGATGGTTAATATCAACACGGCCACATCTGAAGAAATGTCTGAGGCACTCAAAGGTGTTGGCCCAATGATTGCTGGAGCAATTATTAAACACCGGGAGGCTAATGGCCCTTTTGCCAGTGCAGAAGATATTATGATGGTTAAAGGCGTGGGTGACGTTACGTTTCAAGCTAATAAAGAGGCGATTGTTGTCGAATAATGATCATCAAACTGTAAGCTGTAACGGCCGCAATGCGGCCGTTTTTTTATAAACCACAAAATGGCAGCCATACTGGTACCAATGGCCTTGCCATTCTATTAAACTATACCTTTACGCACAAAGACCTTGGCAAACTTGGCTAAAACTGCCATGACTTGGGGTCACACGATCAAAAAAATCTCAGAGAACCTACTTTATGGACAAACTGACCTGTTTTAAGGCCTATGATATTCGCGGACAACTGGGTACCGAACTCGATGAGTCAGTGGCCTATCGCATTGGCCGAGCTTATGCCGAATTTCTCAAACCGAAAAATGTCGTTCTTGGTGGTGATATTCGATTGACCAGTGAGTCGCTTAAGGCAGCGCTCAGTGAGGGTATTCGAGATGCTGGTGCAGATGTTCTGGATATCGGCATGGTGGGAACAGAGCAGGTCTATTTTGCCACGTCGCATTTACAGGCCGATGGCGGCATTGAAGTAACAGCCAGTCATAACCCCATCGACTATAACGGCATGAAGCCTATTCGAGAGGGGTCTCGCCCTATTAGCTCTGACACGGGTTTGTTAGATATCAAGCGCATGGCTGAAGAGAACGATTTCTCCCCCATAGATGCTGCACGTCGGGGTGGATATACGCAGGTTTCTATCATGCAAGAGTACCTAGACCATCTGTGCGGTTATGTTGATTTGCCGGCTATCAAACCTATTAAATTGGTGATGAATGCAGGCAATGGCGCCGCAGGGCCCGTGGTTGATGCCATAGAGGCGCGCTTCAAGAGTCTTCAGTTGCCCATCGAGATCATTAAAATTCATAATACCCCCGACGGGTCTTTTCCAAACGGCATTCCTAATCCCTTGTTGCCTGAAAACCGCGGATCAACCATCGACGCCGTGTTGCAACATGGCGCGGATATGGGTATTGCCTGGGACGGCGATTTTGACCGCTGTTTTATGGTTGATGAAAAAGGTAACTTTATTGAGGGTTACTATATCGTCGGCCTTTTAGCAGAGGCTTTTTTGTTAAAAACCCCGGGTGCTAAAATCATTCATGACCCTCGATTGACCTGGAACACCATCGACGTGGCGGCTAAAAATGGGGGTCAGGCCATTCAGTCAAAGACTGGCCATGCGTTTATTAAAGAGCGCATGCGGGCTGAAGACGCGGTCTATGGCGGAGAGATGAGCGCCCATCACTATTTTAGAGACTTCTTTTACTGTGACAGTGGAATGATTCCATGGTTATTAGTGATGGAACTTATCAGTAGCTCTGGTCAACCGCTGTCTGATTTAGTCAGAGCCATGGTCGAGGCCTACCCATCCCCTGGCGAGATTAATCGCACCATAGCGGACCCTGCCAAGGCGATTAGACAGGTTAAACAACACTATGAAGCAGAAGCCTTGGTCATCGAAGAAATCGACGGTATCTCCATGGAATTTACAGATTGGCGGTTTAATTTACGTATGAGTAATACCGAGCCGGTAGTGCGTTTTAATGTGGAAACCCGAGGTGACAGGGAATTGCTGGAACAACGGCAAAATGAAGTGCTTGCTATACTAGAAGCACAATAATTAGCCAATATCGAAGGTGATATAAGTGGATTGGTTTTTGTTACAGACAAAGTCGAGAGAAGAGCTACGAGCGGCTGAAAATTTGGGCCGCCAAGAGGTTGAGACATTTTGTCCGATGATCCGTGTGGAAAAGATAGCCCGTGGCAAAAGAATCGAGGCCTTAGAGGTTTTGTTTCCCGGGTACCTTTTTGTTCAGATAGGGGACACGTCGGTCTCAGCAACCAGCATTCGATCCACGCGTGGGGTTAGTCATTTTGTGAGCAGTGGTGGCAGGCCAATCAAGGTGCCTTCAGGCTTAATTGACCAGTTACAGCGTCGGGTGTCGGAACAAGAAGATCAGGTTATGTCTAGCGTGCCCAAGGCGGGTGAGAAAATGACTATTATGGATGGCCCGTTTCGAGGCCTTGACGCGGTCTTTTATCAGCCAGATGGTAACAATAGAGCCTTAGTTTTGGTGACCATGTTAAATCAACAGGTTAAGGCGTCTATTGCGTTTTCAAGCCTTGCTGCAGTCAACGATTCAGTCATTTAAACCTGATAAATCATCGCTTCTAGTTATCTTGCGTAACCGTCCTTGGCACATAGCCTGTGGGTTTAAAGTGACAAAAAATATTCGCAAAGAACTCGCCGTCTAAAGGGTGAGGTCGCCCATGGCTGAGCCTACCGCCCTCATAAAATATTATCTCCCCAGGTTTAAGGATGACTTCGTGGCGTCGATAATAGTTGTCATCAATCACCAGTGGCCAGTCTGAGTCGACGTGCTGATCGACGTTTATAATAGCGCTGATAATGTGTGTTTCTAGCCTGTCTTGATGGCACCGCAACACAGCCCCACGATGGTAGACACGAATACCATAGACAAAGGTGGGCATTAAGGAATGACCACACCAGTCTTCCATCATGATTTTTAGTGCGTCATGTATTTCTTTTCTTAGGTCGTCATTTAAGTTGACTAGGGTGCTGCTTTTCTTATCTCCACCGGCACTATTAAAAATAAAGTCACCAGGAACCGTCTCATGCTCCTGATCGCTGAGGTTGTCCCCATAGAACGCCTGTATTTTTTTAAGTAGGGGTGCGGCTAGTTGCGTTTTAGCGAAGCCTATTTTGGTGTAGTTAGGGATAAAGTCGTTGGCCTGCCGGCAAAACATGGGCGGCTGCTCAGAGAGTCGACTGCGAGTACGAAACCACTTAGTGATAACCGCTTTATAACCCTTTAATACTGGCTGTGCTTGATGAAGGCTGTTGTCATTAGGAGAGCCATCGGGATTTAGGCTTGACCAAATAACAGCCATTCCCTGCTGTGGATGAACATCACTGTCGATTTTGGGGAAGCGAGTAACACCTCCTTCCTCAACAGTATTGAGATAAACCATCACGGTGTAAGTGCGCTGGCCACAGTTGGTCGTATTGCTGGCAAGCTCGTTAGCTTCAAAATAGTCAGTGTGAGGTTTGAACTCCTGCCCTATCTCATAATATTGACCCTGAATAGTTTCAGAATAGGATTCATCAACGCCTATTAAGCGACAGATACGCTCATCGACATGTTTAATCAGGGGGTCGCTTAAATTACCCAGATCGCAGGTTTTACTGGTGCGAAAGCCTGCGTCCGCCTCAAAGCTTGACAGCTCAGAAGGTCTAAGTTGTGTTTTGATAGCCTCAACGATGTGCTCGCATTCCTGGGTGTTTAAAAAGCTTTCAAGGACAATAAGTTGTAATCTGTCTGAGTTAAGAGAGGTCGCATTAGGAATGAACAACGCTCTGTCGATTGCGGCGCCATGAACCGACAGCGTAGACTCTTTTGGCGGGTTACTTTGGTTGGTGAACGGGTTGACCAGTTGATCGAGAGGAATGTCAGGGTAATAGTCCATTTGCGTGGTTATAGAGTCGACGCTATAACCTTCGTCTAATAATACTTTGAAAAGCCCATTTTTATCTTGACCATTATCCACATTGGTCTTTATCCAAATTTTCCAGTCAGCGCTGAACTCTGTCTTCATTGATATTCCGTGATTAATGAGTTTCATAGTGATCAGGTCTTAACATAAATCAAAATGGTCTACGATTAAAGAAGATTTATTCGATGCATCAATCAAATAACTCATTCGCTCCTGCCGTAATCCCCTTTCATCGGTGCGCCGGCAACAGATTAAAGGTTAAAGCATAGTCATATACTTGGGCTACTTACTTATGACTAGACATTTCCCATTCGTCGCGCCACAACCTCCTTTCATCGGTGGGTCCAAGAGGGATTAAAGGTGAAAGCATAGCCATATGCTTGGGCTGCTTACTTAGGGTTAGAAATCCCCCATTAGTCGCGACTGCAGGCTATTTTACTGCTTCAATGTGATCTAGTTGGCATTCTAAGGTAGTAATATACAAAAAAGCATAGCTAGTAATGGTTGTTATGTTGCTATATCTAAGCTTAGTGCTATAATATCCGCCAGTAGCGTATACCATATTATATAAAATTAAATAAGCAATAATAATGCGGCTCTAGAATTACTGCAGGGTAGACAAAGGCGGCGTAAATACTATATTGCATCCCTTGTCGGCACTGTGCTACAGTTTATGCACTAATAATGTAACTGCATAACAAATTTGTTAGTAGGTCCTAAAATTAACTGTTAAACTTTAGGTCTTATTGTATGCTTTTTGATGTCGAGAAGCCCAAGGTCGAATATGAGGAATATAGAATGTTCAAGAAAAAAGATCTAGCAATAGCAATAGCTTTAGCTATGTCAGTATCTCAAGTTGGGTTCAGTCAAACAGAAGAGGCACCAGCACCGGTAGCAGAAGTACCGGTAGCAGAAGTACCGGTAGCCCCAGAAGCTGCAGGAACGGTTGCGGGTGTATCGGCAGCTACAGCAATTGCAGTAGGTGTTATTGGGGCAGCTATATTAGGCAACGTTATATCTAAAGATTCCAGGCCAACGCCTGAGCCAACGCCTACGCCTACGCCAACGCCAACGCCAACGCCAACGCCAACGCCAACGCCAACGCCGACGCCAACGCCAACGCCAACGCCGACGCCAACGCCAACGCCAACGCCTACGCCTACGCCTACGCCTACGCCTACGCCTACGCCTGCTGTTACAACTACAACTGCTACTACTACTACTGTTCCACCAGTTAAGGAAACAGCTACTACCACTACTACTGGCACTACAACTACAGTTCCAGTTAAGGAAACAGCTACTACCACTACTACTGGCACTACAACTACAGTTCCAGTTAAGGAAACAGCTACTACCACTACTACTGGCACTACAACTACAGTTCCAGTTAAGGAAACAGCTACTACCACTACTACTGGCACTACAACTACAGTTCCAGTTAAGGAAACAGCTACTACCACTACTACTGGCACTACAACTACAGTTCCAGTTAAGGAAACAGCTACTACCACTACTACTGGCACTACAACTACAGTTCCAGTTAAGGAAACAGCTACTACCACTACTACTGGCACTACAACTACAGTTCCAGTTAAGGAAACAGCTACTACCACTACTACTGGCACTACAACTACAGTTCCAGTTAAGGAAACAGCTACTACCACTACTACTGGCACTACAACTACAGTTCCAGTTAAGGAAACAGCTACTACCACTACTACTGGTACTACTGGTACTACTGAGGAAGAAGAAACAACATCTACAACAGGAACAACAACGACTACAACGACTACAACTACTACAACAAGTAGTTCTGGCTAGTAATAATTGATTGTATTTGTTGATGTAGCTTAATAGTACTGCTTTTCTAAAGCACACAGTGTTGACTCTAAGACTTATAATCTTATTCTTGTTGGCTTTTCTACCAGTCCAATTACTTTTATCAAGTGATGAGATTTATGGTCTTGAAGAGTTTGCATTGTCTTCAAATTCATCTGGTGGAACGGGTTTAATTCAAAATCCTACTGCACGATTTTCAGATGATGGAGAGCTTTCATTTGGACTCTCCGTAGCTTCTCCTTTTAATAGAATATATGCAAAGATACAGTTTTTTCCTTGGTTGGAGTCATCAGTTAGGTACACAGAGAATACTACTGTTCCTTATAACCCTGGTTCTCGTCAAACTTGGAAAGATAAAGGTATTGATATTAAGCTTAGGCTTCTTAAAGAAGGTAAATATAAACCTCAAATAGCTCTAGGACTTTTAGACTTTGGAGGTACAGGAGCCTATGCTGGAGAATATATTGTTGCTAATAAAAGATTACAAAATATAGATTTTAGTCTAGGAATTGGATGGGGGAGACTTGCTGGCAATGGACAAATTGATAATCCTTTCGCAAATTTAAGTGATTCATATAACATAAGAGGGGGAAATAAATCTACCGGTTTGGGAGGAACTATTGGTTTTAGTAGATTTTTTACTGGAGAAAAAGCTGGAATATTTGGTGGTATTGAATATTTTACACCTATACCTAATTTATCCCTAAAAATAGAATATGATGGCGATGATTACGATAGAGAAATAGGTAAAAAACTTCTCTTCAATGACAATGAAGAGGAAGATTTATTTAATGTTGATTCACCTATAAATATTGGTATCAACTATAGGTTGAATCTCTATGATAGAGATAAACTTGACCTACAAATGGGTATTGAGAGAGGAAACACATTTTTTTTAAATGCATCACTACATTCAAATTTAAATTTTGAAGGAAAGCAAAAATATACTGCTCCAAAAGAGATATTAAATCAACCATATTTAGCTCCTTTTGGTGAGCTTGATGATGGGTGGAAAAAATATCAATCTGAGTTAATAATGTGGCAAATGGGGAATGTAGGAATCGTGACCCATAGTATTATATTTCAAGGTAATGAATTGCAAGCAGAGATAAGCCAGAGCAGGTTTAGGGAACCGATCAAAGCCATTGACTTAGCCATGAGAATACTAGGAAATAACTCTCCAAAAAACATTGATAAAATAACAGTTATTAATGTTGATAATGG
>JACNKP010000012.1 GCA_014381985.1 SAR92 clade bacterium | reverse complement strand
GATACCTGCTGCGGTAATAGCCATTTTGCGTTCACCACTGCCATTGAGAACAGGCTGATAAAGGCTGTTGCGTGTTACAACCATGTTGTTCTCAAAGTCGATCATAATATACTGCCCATCAAAGCCGATAGTTGAGTAAATAGTATTGGCGTCAGGAAATGTTGTTCCGTCAGGCTGAGTTATGGATCCGATAGTCCAAAATTTTAGGCCGTAACTAAAGGCGCCGTTGTATTGGGCGACCTGTGAGTCAGTGGTGATGTTTTTGATCTTATCGACATATGAACTAGGTAACACCTGCTCTTCATTCCATACACCATTGTTGAGGAGCAGTTGACCAAATTTGGCAAAATCCCGCGGGGTCATATCTAAACAGCAGTAAGCCAGGTAGTTGCCATCAACCTGATCCGTTGAGTCATTATCCTGCCACCAATGCGCGGTAATACCTAGTTTAGAAAACAAATTAATATCGGCATAGGTCTCAAGGTCGTTACCCGTGGCGCGATATAAGATTTCGCCAATGACCATGGTGTCACAGTTGGAATACAGCCAAGCACCGGCCTGATAGACCACAGTATTGCTGTACCAAGGTTGTATGACACCGGTTTCTGCCAGCTCGCGTGCCAGGCAGGCATCCATCTGGTTGCTCGAGAAGACCAGATCGCCACCAGAGCCCTCTGCGGTTGCACAGACTCCAAGACTTCCCGTTGTTTGATCAAAGCAGGCTGTCGGCATGCCAGAGCGCATATCAAGCAACTGACGAAGAGTAATAGTCGCTCGCTCATCATCAGCCCACTCGGTGATATACACAGACGCACTTTCACTTAAAGAGGTTATTAAGCCCTGTTCCAGAGCAATACCGACTAAGACGCTAGCAAATGATTTTGCCGTGGACCAAGACGATGCCAGGCTGTCTTTATCTTTAGTGCCAAAGAGGCCGTTAATTGTTGTTGCGTCGAGTCCAAGACTAGCCGTTACAGTAGCCAACTCGCCGTCAAGAATCCCGCGATAGCGCTCTTCAATCAGCTTATTATCTTTAATAACCACAGCGGCTTGCGTGAAGCTCCCGTCACCAAAAGCATAATCAAATGCGGCAGTTAATTTTGCAGAATCCATCCCAACTGACGCTGGCGTAGCTTCTTGCCACGCGTTGCAGTCAGACTGCGCGCAGGGGTCTGTTGGTGTTACAGGTACGGGTGCAGGTTGGTCGCTAGAACTGCCACCGCCACCACCACAAGATGTCATCAATATAATGCAGATTAACCAAATCAGAGAACGCATAACACACCGTATAATTGCAATAGCCTAAGGTTATGCTAACACTTGATTTTACTAAAAGAAATGGTAATGAATTAAAGTATTCATGGCGCCAAAATTCTAAATTATGCATATTGCGGCGCCTGTCATCCTCTCTTTTTTCTTTGTCACCCTATAACAAAAAACCCCACCCTTTTGGGGTGAGGTTTTACGTATATGGTGCACTCGGGTGGATTCGAACCACCGACCGCTCGGTTCGTAGCCGAGTACTCTATCCAGCTGAGCTACGAGTGCATTTTTTCTCTCATTTCTGAGGCCGCGTACTATAGGTGAGGGGCGTGGTTGAGTCAACAAATGCCTGTTGTTGAATGTAGCTTTTTCATATTTAAAGTGCAGTCTTAAGTCTACTAGTCTGTGGTGCGTTCCTTATTATATTTGTAGCACTGTGCGGGTTAGTGTTTGTAACTAATGGGCACCCACATGGTTTCCTTAAGCTCCTCCATAACAACATAACTTGTGGACTCTTGCACTGCAGGTAGTTTTAAGATTCTGTGGCCCAGAAGTTCGCGATAGGCTGCCATATCGGCAACGCGCGCTTTAAGTAAATAGTCGTAGTTGCCAGAGACTAAAAAGCAGCTTTGAATATTCTCCAAGTCGATGACCGAGCGGTGGAACTCTTCAAAGTTCTCTTGTGAGGTGTGGTTGAGGCGTATTTGAACAAAAACGACTAGTCCTGCGTTTAGCTTTTCTGGACACACTTGGGCGCTGTAACCCAAGATATAACCGTTCCGCTCAAGCCGCTTTACCCTCTCGATACAGGGGGTTACAGATAAGCCCACTTGCTTGGCTAGGTCTGTGTAACTTATGCGACCATCTTTTTGCAGAATTCGCATTATATTACGGTCAATTTTGCCAAGTTTGTCAGTTCCTTCAGCGTCCGGTTTTGATGCCATTTTAGAAAATAACCTTTAAACAAAAAAATATATCGTTATTTTACTTATTATAGAAAAATAATCTAGTTATTACAGTTAATAATTAATAAATATTTCTATAGAAGCTTAAAATTTCAGAATAATTAATATTACATACCCTAATGAAATGGAGAGTGCAGTTGTGTTAATAGGAGTTCCTAAGGAAGTTAAAAATCATGAATACCGTGTTGGTTTAACGCCAGCGTCAGTACTTGAGTTAGTTAAACGCGGTCATCAAGTGATTGTTGAAGCAGACGCTGGTGCTGCCATCGACTTTACCGATGATCAATATATTGCTGTTGGTGCTGAGATAAGCCGTTCGGCTGAAGATATATTTGCTCGGGCAGAGATGATCGTAAAGGTAAAAGAACCGCAAGCCCATGAATGCAAAATGTTGCGCGAGGGGCAAATTCTCTACACCTACCTTCATCTGGCACCAGACCCAGAGCAGACCAAGCTGTTAGTAGAGTCAGGTGCCACCTGTGTGGCCTATGAAACAGTCACCGATGCTCAAGGCGGGTTACCCTTGCTAGCGCCTATGTCAGAGGTGGCTGGGCGCATGTCTGTGCAGGCGGGCGCACACCATTTAGAGAAAGCTCAGGGTGGTCGAGGTGTTTTGCTGGCGGGTGTGCCAGGTGTTGCACCTGCAAAAGTGTTAATCATTGGAGGGGGTGTGGTCGGCGATAATGCGGCATCCATGGCGGTAGGTATGGGCGCTGATGTGACTATCTTAGACCGTTCTATTCCACGTTTACGCCAGTTGGACAATGAGTATGAGGGCAGAGTGAAATGTGTTTATTCTACTAATACAGCGATAGAAGAGTATTCTCTGGAAGCTGACCTGGTGATTGGCGCGGTGCTAATTCCTGGTGCGGCAGCACCTAAGTTACTGAGCCGAGATTTGATTAGTCGAATGAAGAAAGGTGCAGTGGTCGTTGATGTGGCTATTGACCAAGGTGGCTGTTTTGAAACATCCAAGGCAACGACCCACCAGACGCCCACTTATGTGGTTGATGACGTAGTGCACTACTGTGTCGCCAATATGCCCGGCGGCGTGGCTCGAACGGCCACCATGGCGCTCAACAATGCCACGCTTCCCTATGCCCTTGCATTAGCTGATGATCCTATTAGTGCGTTGTTTAGAGATGCTAATTTACAAAGTGGCTTGAATGTCCACAAGGGCTCAGTTACCTATAAGGCGGTTGCTGATGCTTTGGGATATGACTATGTCCCAGCTTATGAGGCTCTAAAGGCCTAGCTATAAAGCGATTAAACACGCTAGAAGGGCGCCTCTGCAACCACTACTGCGCGAAGGGGTGCAGGGTGGCCTTCTGCCGTTTTAGTAATGTCGTTGGGGTCTAAAAAGTCCCTGAGTGAATCGTAGGTCATCCATTCGGTACTGCGCTGCTCTTCAGCTCGGGTTGTACTTATGTCAACGACTCGGGGATTAACAAAGCCTTGCTTTCGCATCCAGCTCGTTAGGGTGTCTGGCGATGGTAAAAACCAGACGTTGGGCATTTTGGCATAACGCCCTTCAGGCACTAATACTTGACCCTCAGGCCCGTCGATAACAAGAGTTTCTAAGACTAATTGTCCTCCAGGACGAAGTAGTTCGCGTAATTCGCGTAAGTGGTCCATGGGTGAGCGTCTGTGATAAAGAATACCCATTGAAAATACCGTATCAAAGGCGGCTAGTTTTTTTGGCATGTGCTCTATACCTATGGGTAGCACATCGATCGGTAGTTCAGCCCCAGCATATTTTTTAATCGCGTTAAACTGAAAAACGAACTTGGCTGAGGGATCAATGCCTATTACACGCTTGGCGCCAGCGCCGAGCATACGCCAGCAGTGGTAACCATTGCCGCAGCCGACATCCAGAATTAAGCGGTTATTTAATGACTGTAAATGAGGCAATACGCGATCCCATTTCCAATCTGACCGCCATTCAGTATTAACAGGCAAGCCGAACAGTTGATAGGGCCCTTTGCGCCAGGGGTGCAGCCCCATAAGGGCTTGTTGTAGCTGATGACGCACCTCTGGGGTAATATCTGCGGCGTTGCCAATAGTCATTCCAGAACTAAAATCATAATGTTGCGCGCTAATCTCTGGAAGGCTTTCAAATGCCTGCAGCCAACCTGGCATATCTCCCCAGCGACGACCATCCAGACGCTCCTCGACCAGATCGGGTAGGGTTTCGTGCCAAGCTTCCAGGTCAGAGGTTTGTAGCCAGTCGAGAAATGGCTTGTAGTCTATTACTGTGGAGAACATTATTTTACCTGTAACGTTAAGCGGTAATTATAAAGTATTTCATGGGTCTAATCGTCTAGGTTTACTACTTTAACTGTCTATTTCCATACTTCACTCAGTCCGAGATGGTTTTTTGGCAACACGCTTAGAGGCATCGCTAACTCTCATTAAGTAGGTGTCTGCGTTGAGCAACTAGATAGTAACAAACTGCATAAATGGCGATGACCACGAGCCCCATCCATTCAATTTGTAATGGTGTGAACTGATAGAGCAGGACTAAGGAAACCATAATCAACCAATTACTGGCGACATATTTCAGTCTGCCTAATCGCTCTACGGTCATGCCAATATTACGTGTATATAACCGCATCAGTGAATCAAGTGAGTTGATCACAAATATTACCCCAACGCCCACCATGGCAATACGCCAAATACTGGCAATATCTATTCCGTTGTCAAAGTAGAAGTAGAGCACTGAAAACCAAATTGCGATAGGAATGGAAGGCACCACTAAAAGGGCTGCCAACAGTTGCCAGGCCTTTAATCCGCTGACGAACCGAGATATGAACTGACCTATCATGATACTCCAAGCAAACCACCAGTAGAGGTAGAACTGGTGATAATCAGTGATAGGCGCGAGATAATGATTGATATTGTAAAAGTAGTCTCCGATATTCATCATTGAGCTTGCGAGTCCCTCAAGTCCCATGTCACCTGACCACCACATGCCAAAAATAAGCCCGAAAAATAACCAAGTTGACCCAATGCTTAATATTTTCACATAACGGATATGAGTACTCGATGCGGCAGCTATTAGAACGACAGTGCCAACCAGTCCGTATTTTAGAGGGTCGCTAATGGCTACGATGTAGTCCGGCAGGTAGACTAAAAACAAATAGGCAGTAAAGGCACAGGTTCCAATAATGACGATGTTGTTTGTCCACTTGATCAAAGGTATTTCAAACAATTTTAATTTGGGCTCTACAATGCAAAAGTAAAAGATTGTGGTGAAATAGAACCCCCAGACTAAAAACCCCCAGAACCCAAATTCTAGCGCCAGTGGGTTTGTAAATGCATAGGATGCTTCGTTGGCATAGACATTAAAATCAGGTATCGGAAACATTATTAATCCCACATCTAAACCTGAGGTGAAGAGGATGGCCATAAAGGTGAAGAAAGATGTGGGTACCTCTCCCACACATTCTACGTTTCGCCAATATACAGCGATGATAAATGCCGTTAGAAGGGCAGCGCTCATTGCGATAGTAAGAATAAGTGCCATGGTTTGTTTGCCTTATGTCATCAGGTGAAATTACCTGGTTATCTGTGCTCGATAGCCTAGAAGTTTCGTGCTTCTAAAATAAGCCCTTGAGATCGGTAGTCTTGGTTCAAAAGATCGCCACGGGCGGATGAGTCTTGGCGTATGGTGAGATCAAAGAACGCCAACGCTTTTTCTTTCTGCATCTTATGACCATCACTAGGTTCAGCCAGTGTGAACTCTATGCTTGGGTCAAAGGTTCGTTTCTGCGTATTAGATTTTAGTTGGGGCCACCAATACCCACCTGAAACGCCGAATGTGGAGTGATTGGAGTTTTCTAAGAGCCCCCAGACAACAGGCACACTGGCTTGTTCAAAAGCATCTCGCATCGCTGGGTGTGGATTGGACGCACTAGGTTCTGTGGTACCTGTTAGGGCCGCCTGCTGTGCAGCAAGCCCTATGATTAATGAATCTTCATTACCGCTTAGTATAAATGTGGGTTTTCGGAAATGGGTAAATGGATGGTTGCCCTGGATACTGAGCAAGACAGATTCTTTCTCAGCAGGAATGAGTATCTTTTGCGGTACTAAGCTGCGCTGGTCTACCCAGCCTGGAGGCACTACGGCAAAGCCCGAGGTAAAACGATCTTCCATGGCAAGGCCAGCGAGGGTTGTAGAGCCGCCAAAGGATCGGCCAATTAGCCCGATACGATCTAAATCTAGGCGTCCCGCAAACGGCCCCGTTGCATTCATTCGCTCCAATTCGTCAAGGGCAGCCCGCAAGTCATTTAAACGTTGTATTAAAGACCTATCCAGATCCACTAATGCTTGGAGTGGGTCAGGGGAGTCGGATAGTGGCGTAAAACTCTGGCCATAATTATCTTTGCTGCCGTACGCACCTTGATCGTCAAGCAGTGGAATTATGTCGATCATTGCTTGACGAAAAGCTTTATCGCCTCCTTGTATGGCTAGCGCTGGATCACTCCCGGTCATTGAATAGGGTGAATTGCCTGTGTGCTCAGGTGCAATAACAACATAACCATTGGCGGCCAAGTACTCGCAAACAGTTTCCATATTGTACCGACTACCTGCATCGCCATGGGTCATCACAATCACCGGTAGTTTCTTTGGTGTTGAGGTCAATGGCGCATCGATATAGCTCTGTCGTGGGCGATAAAATAATTCCTTAATAGCTAGGTTAATGTCATCTTGGGTCACGCCGGCGCGCACTGTAGCTGGGGTCAAGTGGAAGAAAGTGGTATCAGTCATCATCCTTTGATGCATGCTGAAATTGCCGAAAACGTAATCCCCATAAGTGGCCCGACGAAATTCAGTGGGCTGCTTTCTAATGGTTAGGTGATCAATCGGATACCAAAGCTCAGTAATCAATGTGCGGATCCCAAGATTCACCCCTGCAACGGTATCAAAGGGTCGAGATTCATCATGTATAAACCGCGTTGATGACCCGATGGCGTAGGGTAGGGTTGCACTATCGGAAGTGAAATGTTGTTGGTCAGAGCA
>JACNKP010000075.1 GCA_014381985.1 SAR92 clade bacterium | reverse complement strand
TGTGGACGCCACCATAACTAGCTGGAGAATAATGAGCACTGCTTAATACCCAGTTACCGCCCTCTTTAATCCAATTCATAGTTACCCTTGTTCTGTAATCACTCATTTTTCCATCGTTGCCGACCATACCTTCTGAGTAAAACCGTACATGCACCACATCATCCGTAATAGCGGTTGCCTCTGGATAGTAATACTGAGTGATAGCATCACCACTCTTTTCCCAACCCGCAATAGTTTGCTTGGTCTGTGGTTTGTGGAAACTACCGTCAGAATTAGTATCTAAGGTTCCTGCTTGACTAGACATAGCGATAACGGTTTTAAAGTCCCTAGTATTGCGTGCATCCATATAGGCTGATAAAGCCTTTAATACTTCAGACTCACTTGCGGCCGCATGATTATCAGCAAAACCAAAAGTGCTAATACTCATAATGACTACCATAAATGTTAATTTTAACCTTCTCATTCATTACCCCTTATATTAAACATTAATAGAACGCACATGATTTAAGACGGCTAAATCTGTAACGTGTCTATAACACTAGCATGTCTACGCACACTTTGTGAATAATTCATATATGACTAAGAGATAAATTCACCTTTATGCCAAAAAACCACTGCGTTCTATCTAGTGATCTACTGCAAAACCTTGATACTAAAAGAATTACCTAACCTCTTCTGCTATCTACTTCTGGTTTGACCTCAGACTTTATTCAGCTATGATTAATAATCCAAGCCATGCGTGGATATTATGATGAAAGAAATAATGACAGCATTCAATATATTGCTAGTGGCCTTACTGCTGGTGGGTTGCACAACCCCGGGATCTTCATCAAGGCCACAAAAAGACTGGTTATTTGCGCATATAACGTGGCTTGACGGTATAAGCAGGCAAGAAGTTAAAGTTGTGGTAACTGGCGCAAAGATAAGTGCCAAGGATAAAAGTATTACCTATACCACAGAGGCTATGACCGATATGGATGGGATTATTGCTGTGGCGTCACCGCATCTATATCTCGACAGATATTAAGCCAATCGGAGGCATTATAAATACGAACTGGACGACCCTGTTCATTCGGCCACCTACCAATTTACAGAGAGGGAGCGTCAATTCCAACAAAGGATGAAGCAGAAAGACTTCAAAACCCCGGTAAGTCGATTACCGAGGCTTGAAGTTGACTAAATACCCAGACCGCCTGCATTCAATTCAGGCCTCACCAAATATTAATTTTTTACTAGGAAATAACCCCTCTGAGCTGCCATAAATAGACTTTCGTCGAGATTGGCGCTAACAACTAAATCACCTTCCTCATTAAACACATATCTTTCAATAGTCCACCCGATAACATCAACCCCTTCATCATTTTTCTGAGAGGACTCATAAGAAGCATAGACTTCATTGCCTTCTGCGATAATCGGATTGAGTCTTAATCTAGTCGCTCTTTTAGCCCAATTCTTAGGGTCCCATGTACTCATCCAATCAATAGTATTTGCCTTATCATTAGTATTAAGCTGTACCGCTCTGTTCATAGAAACCGTCATTTTTTTATCATTTCTCACTAAAACAATCGTGACTTCCCCACCAAGTAGGCCTTGAAAAGGCAGGTCATCATCAGAACTAGCGAGAATCCCATTGACTGAAATCACTTTATCGCCAACCTTAAGATGATCTATAGCCGGAGATCTCAACACCCTCTCAATCGTTTCACCGTCATCGCTCATGCCAAAACCTAAACCGATATATCGACCATTCCAAGCGTAAAAATCATCTGCCAGCATGTTAACGTAAGTCGCAGTGAATTCTTTGACAGTGCCTGTATCATAGACATCATAGAGCGCCTTAATTTTGGCCTTGTTAGACTCAGAATCTGCAAAACTCAACGTGCTAATACTCATAATGATGACTATAAATGTTAATTTTAATTTACTCATTCGTTACCCCTTATATTAATTATTAATAGAACGCACATAATTTAAGACGACTAAATCACTAACGTGTTTATAACACTAGCATGTCTATCCATATTTTGTGATTAATTCGCATAATAAGTGCATAGATAATCGACGTTTTGAACAGGTTGCTGAATACTATCTAGATAAATACAGTAATAATAACAACCACATAACAGCGATCCCTACCCATAAAAACCAAACACAGAGATGCTGCATTACTTGAATTTGATTATACGGTGGTGAAGCGCCCCCCTGATCAGCTACTTAAGGCATGCGCGGCTACCAGGCTTATATCGACAAGCTTCGTGTTAAGTAATGGTAGAATCCTGCTATAAACATTACACTGCCCCCCATTAGAAACTCTCCCGCATACAGTGGTTGTCCACCCTAATAGGATCCCAATGAAAAAGACCTTTATGTTAGAACATCCCAAAATTAAAGTGCCTCGCGTCGTAGACTCGGTAAAACACGACATCAGAAAGTACCTTAAAAAAGAGCGCAAAAACCCCCTACCTATTGGTGCTATATATTGGGGCTTCGATTGTAAGTTTGGGCAATCTGAAGAGACTGCTGTTGAGGTGCACCTGTCATCGCTAACGAAAAATATCGATGAGTTCGTTGAAAAGAACATTATGACCCTTTATGTGGAGATTACAGCGAAAGCCATTGAGCCCAGTGAAAAACCGACAGCAAAGGAGGAATAGTTATCGACAATAATGATATTTTGCGCCGCGTGCGTTATATTTTTGATTTTAGCGATCAGCTAATGCTTTCTATATTTAAGCTCGGTGGGCATCAAGGCAACAAACCTGAGCTGGCTACTTGGTTGGCGCGCGAAGGAACGCCTGAGTTTGTTTTGTGTGAAGACGTAAACCTTGCCCGCTTTCTAAATGGTCTGATCATAAAGAATAGAGGCTCTAAAGATGACGGCATACCCGAACCTGAAACTTTCCTGAATAATAACAGTGTGCTGCGTAAGCTGAAAATTGCTCTAAGCCTGCAGGCAGATGATTTAGTTGCGATACTTAAATTGAACGAGTTCACCTTAAGTAAGCATGAACTAAGCGCCCTATTTCGACGCCCTGACCACAAAAACTATCGAGAGTGCCTGGATCAAGTGCTTCGTAATTTTCTTGATGGAATGGAAAAGTACTATAGACAAAAGGCCGTTGGCGAGAAATAGAGTCAGACTGAAATTTAACCTAAGGGCATTCCAGCCTGACCTTTTTTATATTTATGGTTTAGTTAACACCTCATTAAAATGGGGCCTAGGCCGATTTTTTAGCAAACATTAACTCTAGCTCTTCAAGGGATTTACCCTTGGTTTCAGGCAACAGCCAAGCCACTAAAATCAAACCAATAACCGCAAACACACCGTATGAGAAAAACGTCAGCGCAGCCCCAAAAGTACTCAATTCTAAGGGGAACAGTAGCTGCACAAAGAAACTCACAATACTATTGATCATACCCACAAACGAGATGGCAACCCCGCGCAGCTGATTGGGAAATATCTCAGAGAACAAAGCCCACATAACCGGCCCCAGAGACATAGCAAACGATGCTACGAAGCCCAGAATGCCGACCAAAATTAATAAGGCGTTCATATTCGTGCCGGTTTTAATAAAGTTGCTTTCATACTCACGGGCCGCAGTGGCGCCAATGGTGTCTGCCAATGCCGCTTTAAACTCAATGTCACTTTGATAGATCGTCCCCACCATGCTGCTGAGCTTACCGGTATCAAAGCTATTTTGAATATTGTCGATTTGCTCAATCTGCACAATACTCGCAGCGTTCAATTCATAGGTAGCTTGGGCAAAGCCATAGGTGCAAAGCGCCATACTGAAGGCAATGCCGCTTAGGCCAACCAATAATAGTGGCCGGCGCCCCCAGCGATCGATCAGTGCAATGGCCACCAACGTAAACAGCACATTGATCAGACCAACCAGTACAGCCTGTGCAAAAGCCGCATCGGTACCTATACCGCTCTGCTCAAAAATAGTTGGGGCATAAAAGAAAATGGCATTGATCCCGGTGATTTGTTGCACCACACCGATAATAATCCCGACAATCAGCGCCAAGCGCATCTTCGGCCCAAACACACCTTCAATGCGCTTCCACAGAGATCCATTTTCACTGTCATAGCTACTTTTAATCACCTCTATTTCGCCATCAATTTCATCGGCGGGCAGTAACTTCGCCAGCACATCGCGCGCATTCTGCTCTCTGCCGCTATTCATTAACCAGCGCGGGCTATCAGGGATCATAAACAGGGCCAGGAAAAACACCACAGCCGGAATAATTTCAACGCCGAGCATCCAGCGCCAGGTGTGGGTATCGATACCCCAAGCAGCCACCCAATCAGTGCTAGAAACGCTAGCATTTAGAATGAAATAGTTAGCAAAATAAGCGGCTGAAAGACCAACAACGATATTAAGCTGATTAATGGAAACCAATTGGCCCCGCAGTTTTGCTGGAGCGATTTCGGCAATATACATTGGCGCAATAATCAGCGATGTAAAAGCAAGCCCACCCATAGCACGGGCCGCAACCAACATCAGATAAGAGGAGGCAAAAGCCGAGGCAATGGCTGACAACAGATAGAGAAAGGCAATAAGGATCAGGATTTTTTTACGTCCAAGGGCGTCACTCAACGGGCCGATCACCAGAGTACCAAACACTCCGGAGAGCGTTGGTGCAGCGACAACAAAACCGGACTGTATGGGTGTCAGATCAAACTCGACTGTGACAAAGCCAACCACCCCAGAGATAACAGCGGCATCAAAGCCAAAAACAAAGCCGCCAAGCGACACGACAACTGCGCAATACAGCGCGTAATAAGTACGATGTTCCATGGAGATTCCAGTAGTGAGTTTTATTATTGTTTAAACATCAAAATTGATTCTTTATTTCCGCCATCTGCCGTTGAAAAGCTCGACTATCGTCCCAGCTAACAACCTCAGGTTGCAACTTTCCAGCCAGTAAATCACAGCTTACCTGTTCAATTTGATGATTGAAACCTTGCTGAAATCGCTCCTCACTAAAGCGGTCAACGCAGTCAGACCCCTCATAAAGCCTAACTTCGCGGGCCGCCCAATAATCCGCGATTGTGAGCGTACCCCGATCGCCAACTAGCGTCAGATAATTATTTAACTTACTCCGAAAAGAAGTGGTCAGCTGAGCCGTAGCTCTATTCTTACCATAGGTGTTCAAGATAACCACGTCATCCTCAACGCCATTGTCCGCTTTATGGTGCCAAATAGTTTGTGCATCGGGATCCTTTTTCAGAAACAACCAAGCCATCGCAATCGGATAAATCCCCATCTCTAATAGGCAACCCCCAGCAAGGCGGATATCATACTCACGTAGATCCGGGCTATAGGGTAATGGAAACCCAAAGTCAGCTTTAACATGGCACAGATTACCAATGCGTCCAGTATTAACCCATTCTAGGGCCTTTTGAATAACCGGCATAAAGTACGTCCACATTCCCTCCATAAAATAGCGTTTTTCCTCCACGGCCACGGCAATCACCGCCTCCAACTCAGCAGGCGTTACCGTAACCGGCTTTTCGCAGAGTACATGTTTCCCGGCGCGCAATGCTGCAATCGCGTGCTCTTTATGATGGCTGTGCGGTGTAGCAATATAGATCGCATCGACGTTCGGATCGGCAAAAATCTCCGCATAACTACCATAGGCACTCGGGACCGAACAGATATCAGCAAAGGCCTGTGCCGAACTCAACTGGCGGGAGGCAACCGCAATCAATGAGGCATGTGGGGCTAGGACTATATCCGCAGCAAAGGTTTTGGCGATGCGGCCAGCACCAACAATGCCCCAACGAATGGTTGAAGGAGAGTTTTCAATCATGGAAATCGCTCTTCAATAATACTATTGCTGGAAAATTGATAGCGCATATTGCGATACACGCAGGTATCAGTAATATCCTCAGGCGTATTGGCCGGGCAACAGCGATAATTCGTTGACACACGTATGTGACTCATCACTGGTTGCACCCGATGCCAAGCGTGGCCATGTATAAGAATTAACGTGCCTTTTTTCGGGCTTAACACCACCTGTTCGGCAAAATCCTCATTCATATCGCCAACACTAATCACGCCACCCTTATGGGTACCCGGCATCACCAATAGCCTGCCACCACTGCGATCATCAATATCCATGGTGTAAGCCAAACGGTTTAAGTTGAATTGGGCTTTATCCTCCGGCGGACAGTCTTGATGCCAAGCCTGGCCATTGGAGCCCTGTTTACTAAACATTACCATACTGTAAAGACTCGACCAGCCAGTGCCTAAAATAGCCTCGGTTAAAGCAATCAAACGTGGATCTTGCTCTGCTGTATCGAAGTCATTAATGCCATCGAGCTGCGGAAACCAAGGAATTACATCGGTATTTGATTTTTCTAAAAAATCAGAATTATGAATAAAATCGGGTTCATCACCAAAGTGCCTCAAAATATGCGCTTGGTAACTATCCATTAATTCGTCGTCAAAAAAATGATCAATGGCCAAATAGCCCTGTAGCCAAAACGTTTTCGCGAGAGCGTTGATATCCATAAGAGTCTCAAGGTGACTATTATTATTGTGGCTGGCCCGACGTGAGCAAAGCCACGAAGTCACCAACCTATATTTCAGTAAATAGTATCACCCTTCAGACATAAGTGACTATTGATGCGATAACAGGGGTGTAGGTAACGTTAGAAAGAGATTATCTACCACGACGATTACAGCGAAAAAAGACACTGTACTGCCCTCTTGATGGCTCACCATACTCATTACAACGAAAAAGGCCAATCAAGTAACTGATTGGCCTTTTTTACGCACCTAACAAAGCATCTTGTTAGCGTTTAATGAAACGTCTCCTCATGAGTAGCAAGAGCCCTGCTAGCATCAGTAAGATCAATGACAAATCAGTTTGACCTGTACCTACCGTACACCCGCCACCTGACTTCTTCTTAATAACAATAGATGCTGAAGTTACAGAAGTAGAGTCAGTACCGTCACTAATCGTTGCGGTGACTGTTAAATCACCACCTGATTTACCGGGTGTTAGTGTGGCGGTATAAACTCCGCCCGCACCCTCACTAAAGGTACCAACAGTCGAATCTGTCAAGCTAGCCGTCGCAGTGACCGTCATGCCTTCCAAACTGCGCCCATCAGAATCAACTGCAGTCACTGTTACTTCAGCAGTTTCAGAGCCACCCGCTTTAAGTTCCGTGACACTGATAGTAATGGTGCTGTCGGCACTTGGAGGACCAAAGTAGAGTGTTGCAATACCGCTTGGGTCGGTGACAGTACCGTCGGCCATACCATCTGTATCGTTAGGACCACCATCTTCAATGAGTAACTGGATACAGTTATCGCCTACCACCAGAGCATCAGCGTAGCTTGTGCTTCCAGGCTCCGGACAAGTTCCACTGGCAGCTGTTGCAGAGCCAATAGCATTTGCCGCATCAACCACGAACTCCTGACAACCCACCGT
>JACNKP010000061.1 GCA_014381985.1 SAR92 clade bacterium | reverse complement strand
TTACCGCAGTGCGGGACCTTGGCGCCCGACCAGAGCAGCTTTACGCGCTGCGGGACGCCATTGAGAAGGGGTGGGTCGTAGGCCCTCGAATCATTGCGTCTGGAGGCGTTTCAGTCACAGGAGGACATGGGGACGTTGATGGAGTAAGCCCGGATTTACTCGACATGTACACTGCTAAGACCATTTGTGATGGCCCTTATGACTGCCGCAGGGCAACGCGCAGAGCGATCAAGTTTGGTGCGGATATTATAAAAATCACCTCAACCGGTGGAGTGTTATCCGACACCGACACTGGGACTGCCCAGCAAATGGAGATTGATGAATTAAAGGAGGTTGTTAACACCGCTCATTCTTTAGGTCGCAAGGTGGCCAGCCATGCCCATGGTGCAGACGGCATTAATGCAGCACTTAGAGCCGGTGTTGATAGCATCGAACATGGTAGTTATGCCAACAAGGAAAGCATACGGTTGTTTAAGAAAAACGGCGCCTATCTTGTACCCACATTGCTAGCGGGTAATACCGTCCTGACCATGGCCCGGCATAGTGATTTCATGTCTGATGCTATTAAAACTAAGGCAGTTAACGTTGCCAGTGCGATGACATCCAATTTCAGCAAAGCGCATCAAGCTGGTGTTAAAATAGCTTATGGCACCGATAGTGGTGTTTCTCGTCACGGCACTAATGCGCAAGAAGCGGTGTTAATGTTTAATGCTGGTATGAGTGCGGCTGATATTTTAAAGTCTGCAACGGTCAGTGCTGCAGATTTAATTGATCACAGTGATGTGCTGGGTTCTATTGAAGCCAATAAACATGCTGATATTATTGCAATTAATGGAAGCCCGTTGGCCGACATTCAGGAATTGCTAGACGTTGATTTTGTGATGAAAGCAGGAAAAGTAATAAAACATAACAAACCCGATTGATAACCTAAGGACTCACTGTGAACACAACCCTATTTAAAATCATTGCCATCGTTCCCGGCATTCCTCTCCTAGCCAATGCACTTTTGTTTATCGTGCAGCCGAGTTCGGTTGTTGCTGATCTTGGTATGCCCTTACTCGACGGTATAGGCAGAAGTACTCAGCTTGCCGATCTAGGTGCTTTTTTTGCATTTTCTGCTGTCATTATTATATATGGCGTTATTAAGTCTAAAAGTGGATTGTTACGTTTAGCCGCTTTACTGCTCGGCATGACTGCAGTTCTTAGAGTGCTTGCTTGGGCAGCCCATGGCGCAGATTTAGCCACTAGCTTAATTGCAGCTGAAGCGGTCTTGGTGGTTTGGTTGGTCGCGTCCGCTGCCTATATGGATAAGTTAGCACCCTCTAGTCATAGTGCTGAGGCAAAAAGATGAAAGTAGTTAGATGGATTTTAGGTCAGGTTATATTACTTCTCGATGCGCTTACTTCACCTAAACCTGTGGCAAGAGAAGTATCTGCACAGAAAGTCATAGATGATGTTACGGCTAGCATGGCTATGTACCAGTTCAAGACCTGTCCATTTTGCGTAAAGGTCCGTCGAGAGCTTAAACGGCACTCGCTGAATATAGAACTACGTGATGCGAAAAATGACCTCGACATTAAGTCCGAATTGGTGCGAGAGGGCGGACGGCACAAAGTCCCCTGTTTGCGTACCGACAATGCAGATGGCACCGTTCATTGGCTCTATGAGTCTAATGACATCATTGAGCATCTTAAAAAGCAGTTCAAGCTAGTCTAATGGCCAAGTAGTACATACTTGGCTCAGGCTTTCGGTCGTGCCAGCAGGTACGCCGCGTATGCACCTAGCAGACCGCAGGTCGCTACAATCAAATAATAGATCTTATAACCAAGCCCGCCTGGATAATTTTCTATTAGGGGTGCACTAAGAAGTGGTAGATAAACTTCAGGAAAATAGCCAATCACTGAAATGATGCCGATGGCTAGGCCCTTGATCTTATTAGGAACGTTGCATCCACCTAATGTGGCCCAGTAGAGGCCTCGAACACCGTAGGTAAGTAATCCAATGAGTAGCACGAGCACTATCATTAGCAGGGCGGCAGAGCTTGCAGGGACAAATGCCATCATTGCTAATGACAATGAGGCTAGCACCAAGAGTATTGACAGTACTTTTTCGGGATTAAGCCAGTCGCCAATGAAACCCGCAGCAATGCCGCCAATCGGCCTCATCCATAGTTTCGCGACGGTGATGTATCCAACCATAACCGCAGTGAGACTAAAGTTTTGCTGTAAGTACGCGGAGAAGGAATACGTCGCATAAAACAATTGATAACCGCACACGATACAGATAGCGCATAGCCATATTTCACGACGACTGAGAACGTCCTTTAAATCGTCAATGAATACGCTCTTAGTTGACTCCTCAGATATATCTGTGTCCTCTTCTCGATCATCAAGTAGCCAGTACACTAGGGGCGATACGACGAGAAGAACAGCCACATATAGGTAAATAACTTGCTGCAGGGCCATCTTTGTTGCTCCGGCGTCTTGGCTTAAGATGTAGGCAAATAACGCTATTGCAAAAGTGGCTAATAGTGCTTCAACCAACCCGCGGCCGCCATCAAGAATACCAAAGAATCTACCCTGTTGATCTTTATCTGCCAGCATGGCTACAAGCTTAATATGCGCAGACCAAAAAGTTAGGCCTGTTGCCACGCCCCAAGCGCCATAGATGACTAATAGCGACGAGTAGGAGGGCATGGTTGAAAACCATAGTCCTAGTAAAGCGGTTGCTAGCAACGAGAATGAGAGTAATTTACGCGACGAAAATCGATCCGCTAGCCAGCCACTGGGTATATAAGTAACCATGAAAATAATACCAAGCATTGAACTGCAGTAACGGAGTTGTGTCTGGGTAATACTAAAGGCTTCCAATATCGAGAGTTCGAAATTTTGCCGAAGATAGAGTAGGGGATAAATCGCTCCTGCCGCCACAACGATGAGTGCGAGGTGACTATAGCTGCGAAAATTAGCTGACCGATAAGAGAACAAAGGAAACCCTCAATGAGATGTATCGCCCTAGTGTAGCTTTGATGTCCAGTATGACCAAGTAAAGTGTTCAATTTGAGTGTGGCCGTGTTAGCAACGACCAGTACCCTAAGCCCCAAATGATAACTAGTTGGAATAACTGTGCCCGATAGTCAGCGTCAAGCAGAACGGCTTTGGACAGTTAGTGAGGAGTTCTTATCTTAGTGTCAAAAGTCAGCCGATAGCGTCTAGTTAAGCGTATTGTTGACAAAAATGGTGATTTTTCCCGCAAGAATCTCTGTTGATGTTGGCGACATCAGATCGCCTGCTAACGCATGAAAATCTGGGTCTTCCGTGGCGTTAAATTCAACAAGTTCTTTTTGTTCAGAACCTAATCGTGCGAAAGTGTCTATAACGGCAGGAACGCTAATGGTTTTGTCCTTAGAGGAATAAATCATCTGTGTCGGCGTATTAATGTTTTCAATGTCAGCGTCATTGACTATCTTGAGCAGCCCCATTAAGGGAAGTATTGAGCTCGTTGCATAATCATTCGCCCAGTATTTTTCATGCAGCGGATTTTTTGACTCCCAGTGCCGAACCTTACCTATCAAAGCCTCAGCAATATGTTGGCCCCAGGGCCACAGCAGCATACTCATGTTGCTGTCGGCACTGTAAAAATTTGGGGACAGAAGAATCATCGCGCTTAGATCTGTATTAGTCGACTGCAAGGCAAGCCATGTTGCTAATGTAGACCCTGTGGAAGTGCCGATTAAGATGACCTTATTGCCGAGTCTGCGACCGATTTCAAGTGCCTCATTGGCATCATTAGCCCATCCATTGACGCTACCATCAACCATGCCATCTGCGCCGCGACCATGACCTGCTATGCGCGTATAAAACAGATTAGCATTTAGAGATTTAGCGACAGTGTCAGCCAAGGGTGACAACTCCTGCCGGGTGGCAGAAAAACCATGAAAAGAAACAATTGAAATAGCGGTTTTTTCGCCCGGTGTTCCGGCCCACATGATTACTTTTTCTGTGCCCTGGGTAATATCATCAAAGCGAGATTCTGATTCGGACAAGTAAAGATCCAAATTATTTGGGAGTATCACCTTGTCTAGGGAGATATCCATGTTGACGCGGGGCCCCAATAAAGCCACCGCAATTACTAGGGCTAGACCTATGCTTAATAAGTGAGTTTTTTTCATCCGTTAAGCCTCGCCTTTTATGCTCTCTAGGCCCATCACCGCCAAAGGTTGAACCATTGCTCCATACCCTAATGCAGCTTGGCTAGAAGCATTGCCATCGGCACCACGTTTGGCAACCCCCTGAGTAATGGCGGCAAGACGAAAGCAGCTAAACGCTAAGTAGAAACTCCAGTTATCAATCTTATCGATACCCATGCGCTGACAATAGTTGGCAACATATTCCTTTTCGGTAGGAATACCTAATGCTTGAGCGTCAATACCACCTAGGCCTGACATAACGTTTTTAATATCGCGAACTGGCAGGCGCAGGCCCATGCACTGGTAGGCTAGGTCTGCATAGGGGTGCCCTAACGTGGAGAGCTCCCAATCCAATACCGCAACAATTTTCTCATCATCTTTACTGAACATTAGGTTATCTAAGCGATAGTCGCCGTGAACCAAGGAGACCTTGCCATCGTCTTCAGGAATGTTAGCGCCAAGCCAATCAATTAACTTGTCCATTTCTGGAATGACAGTCATTTCTGACGCTCTATACTGGCTAGACCACCGATTGAATTGTCGCTCGTAATAGTTACCTGGACGCCCGTAGTCGGCCAAACCTACTTTTTCGATATCCACGCTGTGAATAGCAGCGAGTACTCGATTCATCTCGTCATACATCTTCGCACGCTGTTCATTGTTCGCGGCACTATCAAGCTTTGACGCCCAGTGAATATTGCCGTCACAAAATTCCATTATATAAAACATTGACCCTATGACATTTGGGTCTTCACACAGGTGATACGCCTCTGCCACGGGTACCCCAGTATTCGCCAGGGCGCTAATGACGCGAAACTCACGGTCTACAGCATGCGCTGACTTAAGTAGCTTGCCTGGGGGCTGACGCCGCATGACATAACTTCCTGAGGCGGCATTCAGCCTGAAAGTGGGGTTGGACTGCCCGCCAGGAAATTTTGTTGCCGTAAGAGGCCCCTTAAACCCGTCCATGTTCGCTTCAAGGTAGGCCGTTAATGCTTTCTCGTTAAGGGTATTTACCTGAGTCATTATTTCTCCGACGGTTTAAGGATAGTGAGCCTAAAGGGGACTATAAAATATGCTGGGAATCCTAACATGGTGACAGTTGTTGTGTCATTATCTTGATACCAAACATTGATCAGCCTAAACTAGGCTCCACTAGGTAGTTAATTTAATATAGAGGTAAAACATTGATTAAACTCCACGGCGCAATTCTTTCCCCCTATGTTCGTAAGGTCAAAGTAGTGCTCGCTATGAAGGGTATAGAGTACGATAGTACTTTTCAGATGCCATTCAATCAGGGAGCTGATTTTTTTAAGATTAGCCCTTTAGGCAAGATACCTGCTCTTGAGCATGGAGACCTTAAAATCAGTGATTCAACGGTAATCTGTGAGTATCTTGAAGACCTGTATCCGAAGACCCCCATTTATCCGACTAAGCCTGTTGATAGAGCGTGGGCGCGTTGGTTGGTCACCTTGGGTGGGACTAAGGTGACAGAATTAACTGGTGGAATCTTTTTTCAGCGCTTCATGCGGGTAAATGTGCTCCAGCAATCTAGTGACGAGGTGTTGGTTGGAAAAATTATCAACGAACAATTGCCTCCCATTCTTGATTATCTAGAAACCCAAGCACCGCAGGCGGGGTTTTTGTTTGGTGATTTTGGTCTTGCAGATATTAGCTTAGTGAGCCCGTTTGTAAACGCAGGATATGGCGGCTATTTTGTCGATGAAGACCGTTGGCCAAATTTCAAGCGGTTTGCGCAGAGGGTGCAGTCTCACGCCTTAGTGTCCCCTTTGTTAGATGTCGAGGCTAAGTTGGTGCCTCAATCCAAATGACTGCCGAATATATTTTGTATGGGCTTCCGCATTCTCTCTATACCGGGCGTGCGGGTGAAGTGTAAAAGAGGTGAACAAAAAAGGCCCCATTAGGAGCCTTTTTTTATGGAACTTGCCCCCAAATAGAATTAAAGGGTAAAGCCGCCATCTACGACGATGCATTCACCGGTAGTGTAGCTTAATGCATCTGACACTAAGAAAAGTCCGGTTCCCGCCATTTCATCCGGCTCGGCATGCCGATGCAGAGGAATGTTTTTTATCGCCGCCTCTAATATTTTTTCATTGGCAAATAGAGCGCCAGCAAATTTAGTCTTAGTGAGCCCTGGAAGTAGGGCATTTACCCGTATTCCGTGGGGGCCACACTCTTTGGCAAAGGCTTGAGTCATGTTGACGACAGCGGCCTTAGATATTGAGTAGATTCCTTGCATGGGGCCGGGCTTCAAGGCATTGATGGATGCCGTGTTCACAATGCTACCACCGCCGTTGTCACGCATTAATTTGCCGCCTTCAACACACATAAAGAAGTATCCGCGAATGTTGACGTCGACGGTCTTGGTGTACGCACCAAGGTCTGTATCAAGAATGTCACCAAAGTATGGATTGGTTGCGGCATTATTGATAAGGATGTCGAGCTTGCCATGAGCCTGCTTGATATGCTCAAAACAGCTGCTAATGTCGTCCATATTTCCAACGTGGCAGGCCAAGGCTTCCGCACTTCCACCTGCAGCAATAATGGTGTTAGCGACGATCTGGCAATCATCTAGTTTACGGCTGGACACAATGACGTGAGCACCTTGTTCGCCGAGTAGTTTAGCGATGGACTCACCAATTCCGCGGCTGGCGCCAGTCACTAATGCAATTTTTCCGGTCAGATCAAATAAATTTGTGGCCATTGTTGTGGTTACTCCGAGTTGGGTTTATAGGCTTGTTAAGCGCTGGTTAATAATTGTATCGGCTTCAGCCATGATGTTTTCGATCAGTTGTTTTACCGTAGGTTTGTCGTGAATTAGACCTGCAACCATACCGCAGGACCAAGCGCCGGCATCCATATCGCCAGTTTTCATGATTTTCGGGTAGACGCCAGCGACTTCCTCAACAATGTCTTCAAATTTTAAGTCAGCGCCTAATGCGGCTTCTTTTTGTAATAAACGTTCCACAGCCGGATTGTTAAGTACTCGCTCAGTATTGCGAAGAGAGCGCATCACTAATCGGGTATCTAACTCAGATGCGTTAATAATGGCCTGCTTAACATTTTCATGCACAGGGGCTTCTTCGGTGACAATAAATCGAGTGCCCATATTCATTCCTTCAGCGCCCATCGCGAGTGATGCGACCAAGCTGCGGCCATCGGCCATACCACCGGACGAGACAAAAGGAATGGTTAATTCATCAGCGGCTCTTGGCAGTAGGATAAAGTTAGGGACATCATCTTCACCCGGGTGCCCGCCGCACTCAAAACCATCTACTGACACCGCGTCGCAGCCAATAGACTCTGCTTTTAGTGCGTGGCGAACAGAGGTGCATTTATGGATGACTTTAATGCCGTTTTCTTTGAGTATCGGTAGCCACTGCGATGGGTTGTTGCCGGCTGTTTCAACCAGCTTAACACCACCGTCGATAATAGACTGAATCAATCCAGGGTAGTCGGGAGGGGTGGGAGATGGCAGAAAGGTAAGGTTGACGCCGAAGGGTTTGTCAGTCATTTCACGGCATCTGGCAATTTCGTTGGCTAGTTTTTCAGGTGTTCCCTGAGTCAGACCCGTAATGATACCCAGACCACCGGCATTTGATACGGCTGCGGCTAACTCAGCAAGACCGACATGATGCATGCCACCTTGAATGATCGGGTGTTCGATACCCAGCATTTCAGT
>JACNKP010000024.1 GCA_014381985.1 SAR92 clade bacterium | reverse complement strand
CGCATGGTCACTTGGAATGTTGCTGGCACTGATCAGGCTCCAATATCAGTTTCCAGTGTAAATATTACAATGTCCACCGATGGCGGCCTAACTTACCCCTATTCTCTAGCAGAAAATACAGCTAATGATGGCAGTCATGAGATTATTATGCCTGATGTTGTAACCAGTACTGCTCGAATTCGCGTTGCTTCGATTGGCAATATTTTTTACTCAATAAATACGCAAGACTTTAGCGTCACTCGTGATGACATTGTTCTCACGGTTAATCAGCTTGACTTTAGCGTATGTCAAAACGACAGCGTTACTTCGTCCATCATTTATGAGACCGCGACCAAGTATACAGATATCGCTGTGTTCTCTGCAGAAAATGGCCCTAGTGGAATATCAGTGGCGTTTAATCCAACTAGCGCCACGACGACTGATACATCTGTTGATGTCACTTTTACAGCGGCCGGTGACTTAGCCGCTGGCACCTATCCTGTGGATGTTGTGGCAACCTCGCCGGAGAGAACCCAAAGGGTTACCTATAACATTAAGAACTTTTCTCCAGACTTTGAGATCCTTAATCTATCTGCTCCAGTAAATGGGGCTACTATTGGTCGTTTAAATGCAACGTTGCACTGGGAAGCACAATCAAATGCCGATAATTATGTTCTTGAAATCGCAAGCGATCAGGATTTCAACAATGTACTCTTAACCAGAACAGTATCGACAAATTCTACTGTGATAAAAGGGCTTACAGGTAATACCCTCTACTTCTGGCGAGTTGCACCAAATAATTTCTGTGGCAGTGGTACTGCTGGTACGGCCTACAGCTTTACTACGCCTGACCAGGTAGGCGCCACCGATTTACCTAAGCCAATCGCTGATGTGGCCGATACTACGGTAACCTCAACGCTAACTGTCGCCCAAAACTTGCGGATCATTGATGTCAATGTGTACTTGGGCCTTTCTCACACTTGGCCTGGTGATCTTACGGTTACTTTAACCTCTCCTGCAGGAATCACGATCGATCTTTTAGTAAATGCCTGCGGTGGCACCGATGATATTGACGTTGTCTTTGATGATGAGGGTTCAGAGCTAGAATGCTCAGTGAATCCACCTAGTGTCTCTGGCGTTATCCGGCCACAATCTGGTGCACTTTCAATCTTCAATGAGCAATCGAGCCAAGGGGATTGGACTCTTACGGTACTTGATGGCTATGACCTTGATGGGGGTAGCATTGATTACCTGGCGTTGGAGATTACGTCCGATGGAGAGTGGTCAAACACAGCACCCATTGCGTTCCCACAGTCTGCGACAACCAGTACGCAATTCATAGCGCTGAAACTAGAGGGGCTAGATCCAGAGCGACTGCCTTTAACTTATGAATTAGTCGATGTCCCCTCTGATGGCGATATCATTGGCGCTAATTTAGTGGGTACTATATTAGAAACAGTCACTAGCAGTGGGCAGGCTAGGGATGTTGCTTTATCTAATGATGGCAATACGCTATTTGTTGCAGACTACAACGCTGGGTTGCGCATTATTGATGTTACTGATCCAATCAATGCCGTCCAGTTAGGGGTAGTTGATACGGCTGCCGGCACCGCTCGTGGCATAGCCGTTTCTTCTGACAATAAGACGGTCTACTTAGCTAATGCTCAAACTGGACTTCAATTGGTGGATGTCAGTGATCTATCTTCTCCTGCTTTGTTAGGTGTTTACAACACTCCTGGCACGGCTCAAGACGTCATTATTTCGCCTGATGGTAATACGGCATTTGTTGCTGACAATGCAGGTGGATTACAAATCATCGATGTTAGTAACACGACCAATCCAAGTTTGATCTCGTCATTAGGAGCATATACCAGCGCCTACGATATTGATGTGTCAGCCGATGGAAATTTTGTGTACATAGCCGACCAGGTTCTTGGGTTGGGGGTTGTCAGCGTCGAGGATATTAGTAATCCAATTTCCCGAGCAACGCTTGCTACTGACGGTTTTGCATCGGGCGTAAAATTATCAAATAATGGACAAAAAGCCTATCTTGCTGATTTTAACTCAGGCGTACAGATTTTTGATCTAACTAATCCTGATGCACCCATTAAAGTAGGATCCTTCGACACTAGTGGTTCAAGTTATAAAATTGATGTGTCCAACGATGGTGAAAAAATATATGTTGCCGATAGCACTGGACTAAAAGTTCTGGACGTTCGTACCCCAGCTTCAGTTGAACTTTTGGCTGATATCATCTTGGACGGGGTATCCTATGGTGTCGCCTCAGGCGCTGATGGAAATTCGGTATTTGTGGCCTCAGGAAGTGGAGGTATTAACGTCGTTGGACTTGCAATAGCAAAATATCGATCTGGTGATACCTTACCTCAAGACGTGATTTTCCAGAGTACGGAAGAGGCCTTTGTTCCAGAGGGTTACTCCGATAGTTTCACCTTCAGAGTGTCGGATGGAGATTTGTTGAGTAACACAGCATTTGTAGATGTTCTGTTTGCAACAGAGCCTAAAAATGACGGTGTTTGGACATACATCAAAGGTAATGACGGCAATGTATCTATCACCGGTTGCTTGTCAGTATGCCCAGCTAGCTTAGATATTCCGTCGGTTATTAACGGGTCTCCAGTAACAGCAATCAGCAGTGCAGCATTTGCCGAAAGTGAGGCCACTCTGCTGAATGTGCCGAATACAGTAACAAGCATCGGCGACTATGCTTTCGTTAGGAGTAATATTGCTAAGGCAACTATAGGGTCTAGCGTTAGCTCCATAGGTGCTAGTGCATTTGCTTATAATCAACTTGTAGCTCTGAGCTTTTTGGGTGACAAACCGACCCTAGCTGAAGACTCGTTTTTGACTAACAGGGCGTTAGATTATATTAGTTATTGTGCTGATAAATTGGGTTGGCCAGGTGGTCCCATTTCTACCGGTACTAACTTAGTTACTCCAGTGGTTGGCTGTGATTCAGTGAACAAAAATAATGCCTCACTTGCTGAGGTTGTGGCGGCTGTGCAAAATGGAGATGCGACATCCATTACTGCAGAAGACTTAAGTCAAGTGCTTGGCCTTGAAAATATTGATCCGAGCAATATCGATCTGTACCAAGGCATGATCCAATTATCCTTGAATCTGACTTTTGGAGAGGTTCGAATTGTCGATTTTCAGGCGTTGATCGATAATGCCAATAAGGCCGTACTTGATTGCGCTCTGAATGTTTACATCATCGATGTCAGTCAGGGAGAAAATGGAAGTGAGGTGAGCTGGGAATTGAAAGATTCTTCGGGCGAGCAGCACTTGTCTGGTGGGGCGCCATATAATAGCCTCGTATGTATTGCTGATGGACGCTATACGCTACAAATGTCTGATACCAATGCAGCCGGAACGAATAACGGGTGGGACTTCTCTGATTTTGTGATAGCAGCCAATACTAAAGTTCTCTTTACTCACACATTAAATAGCGGTACATCTGGATCTGTCGCGGTGAATGTCGGTAACTATCCTAATCAGGCGCCGGTTGCCGATGAAATGCCGAGTGAAAATTTAGAGCAAGCTCAGGTGTTTGATTTTGTGCTCTCTGCGACTGATGCAGATGATGACCCTCTGACTTATATTCTTGAAACTGCTCCCGAGTATGGCTCTGTCATGGCTTATGCGGGTGATACGGGCATCATTGGCGACTTGTTCTTGGGTGGCGGTGGCGGCGTGCGCGGTGTTGCTGTGTCCAGTGATGATAAATATGTATTCTTGGCGGACTATACCGACGGACTAAAAGTCCTCGACATTAGTAATCCCGAAAAGCCAACTATTGCAGGTACTTATCCCATTAGTGCTGGACAGCTATATAACATTGCACTATCAGCTGATGATCAAACTGTCTTTGTTGCCTCGGTCGGAAACGGGGTGATGATCTTTGATGTCAGTGATCCAGCAAAGCCGGTTCTGTTGAGCACGTTAGCGCGTGAGGGGACTGCTTATCCATTAGATATAGTGATGTCTAGCGACGGCAATACCCTGTTTGTTGCTGCGTACGAGTTCTTTCTAACCGTAGATGTAAGTGATCCTGCTAATCCGGTGCTTAAAAATTCGGTTGGTACTGACGACTACGCTTGGGGTGTTGCGTTATCTAGCGATGATAAAACCGTTTACCTAGCCAGTGGTTTTTATATGCAGGTCTTTGATGTTACTGACTCGGCGTCGCCGGTTTCTATGACCAGCTTTCCAACGGAAGGAACTGCCCGGAGCATCAGGTTGTCTGTTGACGATTCGACTGCCTACCTTGCAAATGGATCTAGCGGCATGCAGATTGTGGATGTTAATGATTCGTCGCAGCCGCTGATGATGGGTTCTATTGCTTCTGACGAAAGTTTTATGTTTGCTTTGACGATGTCTGGCGACGGAAAGCATATCTACACAACGGACGATTCAGGCCTGTTAAGAACGATTGATGTGGCTGACGGCTCTAATCCTGTCCAGGTTCGATCTACCGCCGCATCCAGAGATACCTGGCGCATTGATATGTCTTCTGACAATAAGCTAGCATTCCTAGCTGATGGTTATACCGGCTTTAAAGTCGTTGACGTCTCTTATAGTGAAAGGTCAGCGGGCAGTAGAATCGAGCCAAATCTTACTTACACCCATTCTGGACAAAGTTCAGCCAGTGACTCTTTCTCCTTTAAGGTCAATGACGGGTTAGATGACAGTAATATCTCCACTGTAGTCTTGAAGTTCAAGGATGACAGAGACAACGATGGCATTGAAGATAACGATGATAACTGCCCAGCAGTGCCCAACCAAGATCAGGTTGATACTGATGGTGACTTAGCTGGCGATGCCTGTGATGATGACGATGACGATGATGGCGTTCCTGATGCCTCAGATGCATTACCTCTAGACAATACTGAGTCGGTTGATACGGATGGTGATGGGGTTGGTAACAACACCGATACCGATGATGATGGCGATACTATTGATGATAGCGCTGACAATTGCCCTGTGGCGGCTAACTCAAACCAGCTCGATACTGACGGTGATTTAACCGGAAATGTTTGTGATGACGATGATGACAACGACGGTGTTATTGATAGTAGCGATGCATTCCCTTTGGATAGTTCAGAGACAGTTGATTCCGATGGCGATGGCGTTGGAGATAATTCTGATTGGGCGCCGAATGATAGCTCTGAATCTGTTGATTCCGATGGTGATGGCGTTGGTGACAATGCTGATGCTTTTCCTTCGGATGCGACAGAGACGTTAGATACTGATGGTGACGGCACTGGTGATAATTCAGATGCGGATATTGATGGGGATGATGTGCTTAATGGTGATGATCCGTTCCCGAATCAAGCTGAGTACACTCTTGATTCGGACGGTGATGGCATGCCTGATGCTTGGGAAACCCGTTACGGCCTTAATCCCAATGATGCATCTGATGCCACTAGTGACCAAGACAATGATGGCGTAACAGCTCTCCAAGAGTTCCTAGCGGGAACTATCCCTGCAGGCTCTCTAGATATCGATGGTAACGAAGTCTACGACGCTTTAACGGATGGATTATTGCTTCTTAGGGGTATGTTTGGGTTAGACGGTAGCGCATTGGTTTCAGGAACGATAGGAGATAATGCCACCTATACCTCTTCAGAGGATGTTGAGGCCCGCATTGCAATGTTAGGTGATCTCTCTGATATCGACGGTAACGGTGAAATAGACGCCCTTACAGATGGATTGCTAACTCTTAGATACTTGTTTGGCCTTGAGGGCGAAGCGCTCGTTAACGGCGTTATAGGAAATGGTGCTACAAGGACATCGGCAAGCGAGATTGAGGCGCACTTAGAGGCCTTGACGCCTGCTCCATAATGACGAGTTAAATAATAGCCAAAGTTATTAGTGATAAACAAAAAAGCCCCTTTAATAGGGGCTTTTTTGTTTTTGAGACACTTATAAATGTTCGCTTAGATAAACGATTTTATGGTCCTTAATTGATCTGTTTTTATAACGCAGGTAGCGCCTCTTACCTAAACCTTAGATATAAACAAAAAATATAGTTTATTTCCGTACAGGATGCTTGCGAAAATCAGACAAGTTATGTACCTTAAAGCGCAAGATCTAATAATAAAAAAGGGTTCTTCCCTAGGTATTATTGCTAGGCGAAAGAAACCCATTACGTTTGGGGTATTTTATGCCACGAAAACTGTACAAGGATTGTTCTTTTTACAGCCCGCTTTATCGTCTATCGCAGACGGTCGACATTCCTTTCGATTCAAAAATCATCCCCCTTGTAAGTGTTACTCGATCTCAATATGTCATTGGCAGGGAGTTTTAGTGGTTAATTCCTACGCTAATGAAATTTGGCCGTTGGCCGTTTATTTTGTCATGGTGATTCTCTTAGTAATCACTATGTTGGTACTTTCTTGGTTGCTCGGACAAAGACGTCGAGAAGCAGCGACCAACGACCCTTTTGAGTCCGGTATTGTTTCAGTAGGTGGCTCGCAAATTCGTATTTCAGTCGAATTCTATCTGGTCGCCATTTTCTTTGTTATCTTTGATCTGGAAACCGTCTTTATTTTTGCCTGGGCTATCGCCTTCTTTGAGCTTGGCTGGCAGGGCTATTTATCTATGGTGGTGTTTATTGCCATACTTGGTTTGGCGCTAGTATATGAGTGGAGGTCCGGTGCATTGGACTGGGGTAACAAAACGCGCACTGGATTAAAAGATGCGCTGAAATCGGCTGAGGTGAAATAATGGATTGGAGTTTAACAAGACCTGAACAGGGTAATTTGGTTGGGCAGAGTGATGATTTTATTGAAGAGCAGGTTAAGCGTAATGTAGCTTTTGCCAAACTTGAGGATTTAATCGCTTGGGGACGCGCTCATTCATTATGGCCTTTCAATTTTGGCCTCTCGTGCTGTTATGTTGAGATGGCGACGTCATTTACTAGTCGACATGATATTGCGCGTTTTGGCTCTGAGGTTATTCGCGCCACACCACGCCAAGCCGATCTAATGGTTATTTCAGGGACCTGTTTTTTGAAAATGGCGCCGGTGATTCAGCGTCTTTATGAACAGTTATTAGAGCCTCGATGGATTATTTCGATGGGGTCATGTGCTAATTCGGGCGGTATGTATGATATTTATTCTGTGGTACAAGGTGTAGATAAATTTATTCCGGTAGATGTATATGTCCCCGGTTGTCCGCCACGCCCAGAAGCTCTCATGCAGGGTTTGATAATGCTTCAAGAATCGATTGGCAAGGAGCGACGCCCCATTACCTGGGCCGCTGGGGATCAAACGATCGTCAAGCCAGCCAAAATCAGCAAGCGTGATGAACTCACCGCGCAACGCATTCAGGCAACAGAATTAAGGGAACCGACAAAAACATAGGGTCCCAATAACAATCTGAGAGGGTTAAATGCAGACGGCTGAATCCATGGTTCATAGCCAAGTAGAAGAAACCTTGTATCGCCAGTTTGGACAGCAACAGTTTACTGTTCAAGCTACGGCCGACTCCATTCTGACACTCTGGGTGCCTAGGGCGCTATTGTCTGACGTTTTGCAGTTCCTAAAGCCCCAATTTTCAATGCTCTATGATCTGTTCGCGATTGATGAGCGCACCCGGCAACATCGGTCTGGCCAACCTGCTTCAGATTTCACTGTTGTTTATCAACTGCTCTCTATGGAGCGTAATGCTGATATTCGCATTAAAGTGGCGTTGAATGAGTCCGATCTTCACCTCCCAACGATTATTAGCATTTGGCCTAATGCCAATTGGTATGAGCGAGAGGCCTGGGATATGTTTGGTGTCATCTTTGATGGTCACCCCACCCTTTATCGAATTCTTCTGCCGCCGACATGGGAGGGTCATGCCTTACGCAAAGATCACCCAGCGCGAGCCACCGAGATGGCTCCTTTTGAGATGGGTCCTGAACGGGTTGCTAAAGAGCAGGAGGCGCTGCGTTTTCGCCCTGAAGAATGGGGTATGGAAAAGGCGACTGAAGATAGTGAATATATGTTCCTCAATCTGGGTCCGAACCACCCCAGTGTCCATGGAGTATTTCGGGTTGCTCTGCAATT
>JACNKP010000072.1 GCA_014381985.1 SAR92 clade bacterium | reverse complement strand
GAGGTGAACTCTGCATTAGTCAGCTGGCATGCAACGAATTGCTGCGATATCAACTGATAAAGTCTGTGCGCATCAACGTCCATCTCGCTAAGGCTACCCGGCGCTATATCTACGTTCGAAGGGCGAATCGCTTCGTGTGCATCTTGAGCGCCAGATTTACTGCTATAGGTGATCGCCACGTCAGGCAGGTACTTAGCGCCATGACGTAATTCAATATAGTCACGACAAGCAATAACCGCATCTTCACTCAAATTGGCCGAATCTGTACGCATATAAGTAATGTAGCCGCCTTCGTACAAACGCTGGGCCATCATCATGGTTTTCTTAACGCCAAAACCTAACCTAGTACTGGCCGCTTGCTGTAATGTCGACGTAATAAATGGAGCTGAAGGTTTAGATTTTGTTGGCTTATCTTCTCTTTTACTTACGGCATAATCGGCTTCTCTTAACGCACTCAAAGAGGTGTCGGCCTCGACCTTACCGGTTGGCCGAAAAGCCTTACCTTGATGCCGCTTTACATCGAAACGAATTTTAACATCGTCCTGGTCAACGTCTGAACTGGCACTGCCCTCCAAGTCAGCTTGAACGGTCCAGTATTCTTCAGGAACAAAAGCACGAATATCACGCTCACGCTCAACGACTAATTTTAGCGCGACAGACTGCACTCGGCCCGCGGACAAACCGCGCCCTACTTTTTCCCACAGTAATGGAGAAACCATAAAGCCGACAACACGATCTAAAAAACGCCTTGCTTGCTGGGCATCAACGCGGTCTTTATTAAGCTCACCCGGAGCCTCGAACGCTTTTCGTATAGCTTTCTTGGTTATTTCGTTAAATACAACTCGTTTATAGCGACTTTCGTCGCCTCCAATCACCTCGGTTAGATGCCATGCTATAGCCTCGCCCTCTCTATCCATATCCGTCGCCAGATAGACAGTGTCGGCGTTTTTAGCCAGCTTTTTAAGCTCAGCTACAACTTTTTCTTTACCCGGGAGCGTCGCATAATCTGCCTTCCAGTTATTGTCTGGATCAATACCCATACTTTTTATGAGTTGAGATTTTGCTTTTTTCTCGCGATGTACAATTTTATCTTCAGGAGACATTTTACGGGTCAAAGCCGCCTGCTTTGCACGATCTTTGGGATCACTAGGCACTCTATTTGCGCCCGTAGGCAAGTCTCTAATATGGCCGACACTCGATTTAACAATAAAATCATCGCCCAAATAGCGATTAATTGTTTTGGCTTTGGCTGGTGACTCTACAATGACTAAAGATTTGCCCATTTGGCGAAAGTTCCCTTATTACGGCATCACTTTATACTAGTAAATGAGCTCGTTTTGATTACGCAACACGTTTAACACGCGTCCAAGGTTCGCATATATACTTGTTCTATTGCCCTTTGGTCAAGCTTCAATGCGAAATATTTTCAATGTGGCGTTTTAATTTACCTAAACTCTCGGCAATTTTTAGCAAGTCCTGATGATCCCCACGCTCGCTCCAAATAGCGCCCACATCAGCCTCTGTTGCAATAATTGCTGTCACGTTTAACGGCAGTTCAGGCAATATTTCTAATAATATTTCATGCCAACTTAAATCGGCCTCACTTTGTACCCACTGCCAACCAGTCCAAGGTGATTCCCACCCTCGCCCACTAAACCGATGGATCACCCAATTTCGCTGGCCATCTGAACCTTCCCACCGCATTTTATAACAAACAGTCTCTAAAGCAGTTTCCGATTCCCTAGCATCAGGCCTTCGATGTAGGCTAACCCGAATATTTACTGCTGCCGCACCACTGCGCAACTCTGCCAATCTCTTTTGGTAGGGCGATTGTTTAAACCACATCAAGGGTGAGACGACGACGGCAATAATAAATATGATTAACAACCACGCCATTAACTACTACTCTTATAGTAAGACTGATAAAAATTATTGCTTTTAAAAGCCATAGTATTTAATACTACAAGCAAACAACCTAAAGGGTACACCACTATGTCGTCCTACAAGCATATATTGGTCGGATTAGACCTATCGCCAGAATCTCAGCAAGTGATAGACCGAGTCAAATTTCTCTTTTCCAACACCGAAACAAAAATATCAATTTGCCATATTCTTGAACCCTTAGCCTTCACATACGGTGGAGACATACCCGTAGATCTATCGGACGTGCAGACTCAACTGACAGATCAGGCCAATCTGCGCCTCTCAATACTAGGTGCCGAACTAGATGTTGACCCGGCAGATCAGCATGTCATTTTGGGTCATCCTGCCCAAGAGATGCATAGCATGGCTAACACTGAAGATATTGAATTAATTGTTGTGGGCAGCCATGGCAGACATGGCTTATCGTTAATTTTTGGATCGACCAGCAATTCAGTACTTCATGGCGCCCAATGTGATGTACTAGCGGTACGAATCAAAAATTAGACGGGCGTTTGAGAATTAAAACATTTCACACTAAGAGGTTATTTTCTAAATAGGCCCTCGTCATCAGTGACATTGCTATTTAAGTATTTACAATACAGTCCTCCTAAATACGAGCTGTATCCGATGTTAATTGATATTGGTGTTAACCTTTCTAACCAACAATTTAAGAATCGCATTCCCGATGTTTTGGAGCGAGCTTTATCAGCTGGCGTTGAAAAGATTATTCTAACCGGTACTTCTGTCAGCGAGAGCCAAGCTGTGGTTGCTCTTTGTGATAAATACCAATCTCAATTCCCTAACATGCTCTATGCCACAGCTGGTATTCATCCCCACGAGGCTAAAGCCTGGGATACAGATTCTCGCAGCTGTCTTAAAGAACTAGCAAGCCACTCCTCAGTAGTCGCTATTGGAGAGGCTGGGCTGGATTTCAATCGTAATTTATCGCTGCAAAAAGACCAAGAAATGGCCTTTGAGGCGCAACTTGAGCTCGCCACAGAGTTAAAAATGCCATTATTTTTGCACGAGCGTGATGCCGCCAAGCGCCAACTTGAGATCTTAACCTACCATCGTGAGTCTATACCCAAGGCTGTCATTCACTGCTTTACAGGTGACAAAAAGACTCTTTTTAATTATTTAGATTTAGACTTGTATATTGGCATTACTGGCTGGATCTGCGACGAACGCCGCGGTCAAGAGCTTCAAAAATTAGTAAAGAACATTCCATTAGACCGATTGATGGTAGAAACCGATGCCCCCTATTTACTGCCAAGAAATATGAACCCATTGCCAAAAAATCGACGGAACGAACCCGCTTTTTTAAAGCACATCGTCAAATGTATTTGTGACAACAGAGAAGAACCTGAAGATATTATTAGTCAAATGACCACTGCCACCGCCTTAGATTTCTTTGGGTTAAGCTAGCGCCTACCTACTAGGTCAAGGCTAAAACTATCCCCTACAGACAAGATGCCGCTACCTCTTACCTGCGCGCGGAGACCTCCCTTGCCAACCAACTCTGGCAAAATACTGACCCCTAACCGCCGCTGCAGACTAGCGCATGGTTCGCATAGCCTAACACCGTAGAGACTTATCCCATTGATTGTGAAATACTGGCCCTCTAGGTCATTTAAACGCACACCTTTAGTAATTAGATTGCGACGGAAGTCACTCTCATGAAAACTATTACCGCTTTCCTTGTTGAAGCTTTCAATCACCTCAGATTCAATCAAAGTAAGCTCAAAATCAGGCTGGCCTTTATAGGTTGACCTGCTTTTCCCGGTCTCAGAATAATAGCGATCGCCAACAATGCCTTTGCCCGCCTTCAAGGCAACTTTTGCGTGGCCCATCATAAAACCCCCCATTGCCGGAGCGGTATAGATTCCTGTTATCGTTTTACTAGACATCGCCAAAGTTTCCTTTAATCGTCGGTTAGAACTTTATAAATGCTATTTTTAGGCTGACTAAAAACCCGTCTAAGTATCGGCTCAAATGTGGAGAGAGACAATTTTGGCATGTCCGGGTCAAAAGAGGGGTCGTCGTATTTAGCGATAAACCGAGCAGTCCGCTTAAAGTGATCAGTTTCACGAAATTGATCACGCATATTGCGATCAGCACCCAGAAAATGAAAGAAATTGTAGCCTTGGAAAATAGCATGATGCTTGACCATCCAATGATTTTCCTCTGATACATAGGGTTGCAAAATAGCCGCGGCCACATCAGCATGGTTTGCACTGCCTAGAGTATCGCCAATATCGTGCAGAAGGGCGCAGACAATATACTCATCGTCCTCTCCCGCTTCTGCCGCCCTGTGTGCCGTCTGCAGTGAGTGCTGAAGGCGATCCACGGCAAATCCGCCATAATCCCCAGTTAACAGCTCCATATGGCTAAGAATGCGATCTGGGAGCTTTTTGAAAAACTTCATTTGCTCTGGCACGATGATGGCCCAGTCTTCAGCTGTACTCTTCGACATTTTGGTAAAGGTAGCGTTCATTTGGACTGCTCCGAGGTCTCTTATTAATTTTAGGCAGCTTGTTATACCAAGCTTTATGACATATTAGCAACAAGGACTAGAATTTAGTAATTTAACTTGCAATGACCATCGGTCAGTTATTTAATAACCTCTTAATAAAACGACCAACCCAGCTTTGACCAAACAAGGAGTATTGAATGTCTAAATCAACCAACCCTGTAGCGATAATTACGGGCGGCAGCCGAGGCGTTGGCCAAGCAACCGCGATTTTGCTGGCATCAAAGGGCTGGAATATTACCGTCACCTGTACTAGTTCAATGAGCCAGGCTGAAAAGGTCGTTGCCTTGTGCCAAGATCTTGGCGTCGAAGCCCAAGCTTTACAGGCCGATGTTTCTGACAACCAGGCATGCCTCAATACCGTTGAACAAACCATACAAAAATGGGGCCGCCTAGATTGCTTGGTTAATAATGCCGGCACCACCAAGTTTGCGTTTAACCACGGTGATTTAGACGCGCTGGATGGCCGTGATTTTTTACATATTTATAACGTTAATGTTGTTGGGCCCTTTCAAATGGTAAAAGCTTGCCGCCAATATTTGATACACAGCGACAACCCCAATGTGGTCAACGTGTCATCTATTGCAGGCATTAAAGGTATTGGTAGCTGTTTGGCCTATGCGTCATCAAAAGGAGCTCTTAATACGATGACAAAATCCATGGCTAGAAACTTAGGCCCCATTAGGGTTAATGCGGTGTGCCCAGGCTTTATTCAAGGCGAATGGCTGCGCAAAGGGTTAGGTAGTGATAATTATGATGCGGCTTTGGCTAACATCGAAAAAACAACGCCCTTAGGTCTTGCCGTGACTGCCGATCAGGTTGCCGAATCTATATACAACCTAATGGCGCTGTCGACCGTCGTTACTGGAGAAACCATACTGCTCGATGGAGGGTTCCATCTCACCGTGTAAACTTATACAAAAAAATAGAGCAAGCCAAGAGTAGTTCTCTAACTACAGCTGATCAACGAATCATCAGACGCATTTGCTATGACTCTTGCGTCTCTAAAGGTTACCGCAAAGGGCTCGGTACTAATCAGGACGAGCGGTGTTGTTACCTTTGCAAGGTTTACCCCAAGTTTACGAAAGCAGCTAAGACTGATGCCTCTTCGGGTCCACTGACCTTTGGGCAAAGACCTAAAAAATGCAGTCATATCCAGCGACCCAGAACAGGGATATCCGCAATCCATTCTTTGCTCCACCCGCCCAAGTGGATGTTTATCAATTTTAAACTCCATCATAAGGGCACCCTCACTGTCGGCCAGTAACGTCAGATCTGCGGGCACTTCGCTCTGCCAGTAAAACTGACTTTCTTCCCCGCCAGTCCAAGTAAGCGCTCTAGAATCTTCTTGCACGGCTCCATCAACCGTCATGACGGTTAAGGCACCACCAGCCGTTGACGTTTGCATGCCTGTCACTTGCTTCCGCCAATCGTTAACGTCGCCCACATAAGTCTTCCACGGATCACGGCTACTACCGCTAAAAATAATATTTTCTTTCACCGAACCCTCAGATGAAGGCTTTTCGTTAAGACTGCCGCTTATCAACGCTATGGATCCATAGCTCATGCCATGCCCTAAGGATACTAAATTGTCAACGACCGCCAGTGACACATCAGCTGGATTAATCTCTCGATTAGGCCAATTAAAAGACAGGCGTCCGGTGAAATCGTAACGAGGCTTATTCTGGCGATCCCCCACTAATACGTCTGCTACCCCTCCGCCCTCTGATCCAGGTAACCAAGCAATAACAAAGGCGTCAGCGCTATTAATTTCAGCATTCATCCAAAGCGGACGGCCCGTTAAAAATACCGCCACGACAGGAATGTTTTTAGCCTGAAATTTTCGCAATAGTTCAAGGTCAGCTGTTAGTCCGTCACGGTAAATCAAGGAATGTACGTCGCCCTGACCTTCCGCATAGGGCTCTTCACCAAACACTACCACAGCAACATCGGGTTTTTTAACCCAAGTTCCATCGACGCTTAGCTCAGTAGAACCGCCAATATCACCCACCGCATCACGTAAACCGGCGTATATGCTAGTTGCACCAGGAAAATCACTGTTTTTGTTCTCAGTACCTTGCCAGGTTATCGTCCAGCCTCCATTTTGCTTTCCAATATCATCCGCACCGTCACCGGTAACAACCACGTGCTGTTTCGCTTTCAGGGGTAAAACTTGGTTCTTATTTTTAAGTAATACCAATGACTTTCGCACGGCCTCACGGGCAACTGCGCGATGTTCTGCCGCTCCAATTAGGGACTCTTGTCCAGCAATTTCTCGGGATGATGGTAGACCTTTTTCAAAAAGACCTGCACGTATCTTTACTCTTAATATTCGAGTAACCGCATCATCAATGCGATCTATAGAAATCTCGCCTGCTTTCACCTGCGCTAAGGTATTTTGCAGAAAGGCCTTCCATTTTTTGGGCACCATGACCATATCAACCCCGGCATTAATAGCCAGAGCACAACTCTCATTGACACAACCATCTACCTGACCAATGCCATTCCAATCACTAATAACAAATCCATCAAACTCCAATTTATCTTTTAAGATGTCGGTTAAAAGAAATTTGTGCCCATGAATTTTTATTCCATTCCAACTATTAAATGATGCCATGACAGTCTGTACGCCAGCATCCAAGGCGGTAAGATAACCCTGCCCATGATCATTCAGTAATTGTTCTAAATCGACTCTGGTATCTCCTTGATCAATACCTCTATAGGTTCCGCCATCTCCAATAAAATGTTTGGCCGTCGCAATCACTCGCTGCTCATTTGTTCGTAAGTCCCCTGGCTCTCCCTGAAGTCCAGTGACAATTTCTCCCGCATAGGCTTTGATGATTGGTGCCTCACTACTGTATCCCTCATAGGCTCTCCCCCAACGGCTGTCTTTAACCACTGCGACAGTCGGGGCAAAAACCCAATCAATTCCAGTGACAGCTACCTCCCGGGCGGTAATCTCACCAATCTTTCTCATTAAATTAGGATCATTAGCCGCTCCCAGACCAATATTATGGGGGAACAGTGTCGCGCCGATAACATTGTTGTGCCCATGAACAGCATCAGTTCCCCACACTACCGGAATAGCTGCTCCACCCTGTGATTTGTCCAACGACGCCAAGTAATATCGATCAGAAAGGTCCAACCAATCACTAACCGTGGAGTTTTTCTGTCCGTTAGGGAAAGAACCGCCGCCATTAAGAATAGAGCCCAAATAATATCTAGCGACATCGTCAGGCGTAACTTCCTTAATTTCACCCTGCACCATCTGACCAACTTTCTGCTCTAACGTCATGTCTTTCAAAATGCTCGCCACCCGAATCTCAACATCCTCATTAACTGCTGATTTTGCCCACGCCATTTGTGAAATACAGCAAGCTAAAAGCACTAGCACGATAGCTAAACATCTTTTGGTTGATATATTAGGGAGAGGGATACTCAAAAAGCGGCTCTGGTCGGGCATTAACGTCGTTCCTTTTTGCTGTAACTATAACTTTATTATAAGGATCAGAAAGACATCAGCCCCCGGTCTTCGTATAAATTACATTAACTAACCATTATTGGGCTATATCCCCAATTAATTTGGTCGGTAGCGATTATGGCACATAACCTAACCATATACGTTTAGATCACAATATCGCCAACTAGGCTGTTTGGCGGAAGCTTAAACTATTAGTTAGTTTTGATTGGATAATTTCATGACGCAAAGCCCAGCGGAAGACCCCATGCGACAGCATGCCTCTATAGTGCGATAAAGGGGGCTTATTGAGGCTTGATGGATAGATTTATCTAGCACTAAGGCTCGACTTTTAAAGCATTCATCTAAATAGATTTCGAATCGATTCTCTATAGTTACGGCTCACTTTAAGCGTCTCACCTGCCGATAATTCGAGCAAGCTACCACCCTTGGGCAGTGGCGTAATACTGACTACCCGCTGAACATTAACGATGGTGGATCTATGTATTCGAATAAATAGTTTGTCGTCCAACTTTTCCATTAGCTCGCCCAGCGTAATTCTTATGACATGGGTCTCACCTGAGGCGTGAACACACATGTAATCACCAGCAGCATCTACCCAGTCAATATCGTCAAACGGTATAACCTTTACGACACCTGAATCACGCACGAGAAGCTTCCCTTTAATACTATCTGATGCAGGCTCATGGACCTCTGACTCGACTGACGTGGCCGCCGAAACCCTCTCTGCTATGGCTCCAATAGCACCAATCAGTGGCGCTTTATAGCTCCCCGCCCCATTGTCACGCAATCGATCGATAGCCCGATTTACCGCTCGGCTAACCCTATCAGGGTCTAGCGGCTTTAGAATATAATCAACTGCGTGCAGGTCAAAAGCGTCTAGAGCATACTGATCAAAGGCAGTAACAAAAATAACCATCGGCATAACGTCTGACTGCAACGCTTTAATGACTTCAAATCCATTCATCCCAGGCATCTGAATATCTAAAAACATCAGTTCCGGACTCATTTGAGAGGCCGCTAAAACAGCCTCGCGACCATTACGGCATTCTGCAACCACATCGACATCAGGGAACTCCGCCAACAGAGAACGCAAGAAGTTAAGGGCCAAAGGCTCGTCATCAACAATAATGGTCTTCAGCTTAGACATTTTATGTACACCTTTTCATATTATTTAACTATTAGGAGTCGTGCCTTCCAAGATTACCTCTTTCTTTTCAAGAGGTAATTTCATGCACACACTGATTCCATTAGAAGACTTATCTTTAATCTTAAAACTATAACTGTCACCATAAAACCCATGTAATCGATCAATAGTATTACGCAATCCTATACCAGGGCTGGAACTATCATACTTAAAGGCTGGCATTCCAGGGCCAGTATCATCCAATTCGATAACCACATAGTCTCCACTGCGCCTTGCTTTGATCGTTATAGTCCCGCCATCTTCCATAGGGGCAACGGCATATTTAATTGCATTCTCAGCCAGTGGTTGCAAAATAAGACTTGGGATTCTGATCGCCTCGGCTTTCGGGTCAACGTCAAAACATACTTTGAGTCGGTCGCCAAAACGTGTTTTCTCAATGTCTAGATAAAGCTTAAGCGCCTCCATCTCGTCCATTAAGGTAACCCTCCGAATGGGGTCATTGTCCAAAGAGTACCTTAAAAAGCTACTTAACTGAACGATCATAGCATTAGCTTTGACCGATTCCTTGTCTCGCACCAGTGAAGAAATAGCATTTAAAGTATTGAATAAAAAATGTGGGTTAAGCTGATATCGCAGCATTTTAAGTTGCGCCTCGTGAGCAAAAATCTCTGCTCTAGAGCGCTTCAACTGCTCTTCCTTATTATCCGCTGCAAAACGAAGCAGGCTTGCATGCTCAGACTGCAGTAATTGATAATATTTAATACCGTGGTATAAAGCTGCCCACGAGACAAAAATAAAGATCGAGCCAAACATCCAACCACCAAAATCAGGCCATAACCCTTGCTCTCCCGTCATATACATAAATGTTGAGAGTCGTAATACCGCCCACATCCCAGAACAAACAAATACACCAACTGAAGTCAAAACAAACCTTAGCCAGAGTTTCATATCCCACAAATAATGCGCTAAAGACCTTAACGGCCAAGACACGGCCATGCCCAACGCTGATTGCACTAAAGTATGGCCAACATAGGTGAGCTGGGCCTGCTGGTCATACCAGAGAGTCAAACTAAAGAAACTCACCAACGACAGACCAAACCATCCTATTAATTGTAAAAACAAAAACTGGGCGTTAGAGTCTTGATAAAATTTTGCTGCTAAGGGATGAAAATTACTCTCTTCCATTATAATGGACACTCTTTTAAGCCGGTGGGTTTTTAGCCTGTAAAGGTATCATAGACCAATTGTGGTCGACGTATCTATATTAGACGTTTAATTATCCGTGGTATGAATATACTGATAAACTCCCTCTATATTATGGTGCGTTAACGATGCAGAATCCAGATCAAAAACAATCTACAAGCACAAACACTTCACACTCTATTGACTATCTAGATATAAAGGCGCTTCGTTCACGTCACCCTAAAATACGCAAACTTAAACGACAGCAACAGGGCCATAGTGCTCACGGCAACAAGGTCTGGCGTTCAAGCTTTGTACTGATGGACTACCTGACAACATACCCACCGACAACCTCAAGCAAAATACTCGATGTAGGGTGCGGCTGGGGTTTGACCGGTATATTCCTTGCCAAAAAATATAGTGCCCGTGTCACCGCGATAGATATTGATCCCAGTGTTGAGCCCTTTTTACAACTGCAGGCCAGTGTCAATAAATGTGATATTGCCTTTCAAGCTCGAAGTTTTGAAACTCTCACCCAAGCCGACTTGTCGACTTACGATTCTATCATCGCGGCCGACATCTGTTTTTGGGATGAAATGGTGCGACCACTTATTGATTTTATTCACTTAGCGACAGAAAGTGGTGTTAAGAAAATCACTATTGCAGACCCAGGAAGACCACCTTTCTGGGAGCTCTCTGAATACTGCACCCAATCTTTAGGTGCAGAGATAGTGACAAGACGAATTTACCAACCTTGGAAGACCGAAAAGTTCATTCTATCGATAAACAATCAATAAAAAAGCCAAGCTATGCTTGGCTTTTTTATTGTCTAAACTTACTAAATTATATCCTCACTCCTGCTACACCTAAAGCAAGGCACAACCCAATAAGCTCCTCCCCTAAATCACCGTATTAGGCTTTAACGAACTTAAACTGCCAAGTGTTAGCGCCGTTATACTGAATCTGAACAGTCATGTTGTTACCATCAGCTGATAACTCAGTAACATTATAGGTAATAGTCGACACAGCATTAGCAGTATCTGAAATTTCACCACTACCCGTTACCTTAGGTAAACCAAGGTGAGCACCTAAACCATTAACGGTGACTTTGGAATCAGCAACGCTATAGGTACCGTCTGTGTAGCTACCATCATGAGGAGCAACCGGTGCAGCACAGCCTTCAGGATCAGTTCCCTGCCAAGCCTCGACCCAAGTTTCAGTGCCCATAGCCTGAGAGAACGAACCATCTGAACCAAAAGTGTAGACATCATCGAACAAACATGCCCGTGTCGTCGCAGTTGCTTCATCACTAGACCACCAGCCTAGGTTATCCGCAGATTCACCCACAGCAAGTGCTCCAGCAACAGGAGCAAGCTTCCAGTCCCCGACCAAATCTGCTGCAGTTGCAATCGGTGCAGGAGCAGGCGGCGCTGACTTAGCGAACTTAAACTGCCAAGTGTTAGCGCCGTTATACTGAATCTGAACAGTCATGTTGTTACCATCAGCTGATAACTCAGTAACATTATAGGTAATAGTCGACACAGCATTAGCAGTATCTGAAATTTCACCACTACCCGTTACCTTAGGTAAACCAAGGTGAGCACCTAAACCATTAACGGTGACTTTGGAATCAGCAACGCTATAGGTACCGTCTGTGTAGCTACCATCATGAGGAGCAACCGGTGCAGCACAGCCTTCAGGATCAGTTCCCTGCCAAGCCTCGACCCAAGTTTCAGTGCCCATAGCCTGAGAGAACGAACCATCTGAACCAAAAGTGTAGACATCATCGAACAAACATGCCCGTGTCGTCGCAGTTGCTTCATCACTAGACCACCAGCCTAGGTTATCCGCAGATTCACCCACAGCAAGTGCTCCAGCAACAGGAGCAAGCTTCCAGTCCCCGACCAAATCTGCTGCCGTCACTGTAGGAGCCACAACTGGCGCCGCGCCAACAAATGTTACATCATCGAAGTAGTAGGTTTCAGAGGACCCAGCTGAACCAAAGTTCATAAAGACCGACAGAGTATCGAACACATACTCGACATTAAGCGGATTGGTAGGGTTCCCATCATTAGTTGCTGGGTTACTGAAGTCAAAGGTTAAGGTTTCCCACTCCTGCGCTTTAGTTGTCACCGCGTCCGTTTCAACCGTGTGAGTATTGTCACCTGATTCTTCAAGCTTCAATCTGACCGTGATACCTGCTTCTGGAGACCAGACACGTGCCGTAATGATGGTTTCGGTTGCTGTAAGAGGATAAATCACGCTACCTCGTGCAATCGTAGTACCCGCCCAGGTTTCATTTCCTTTGATAATTGACAAAACCGTATTAGTTGCATCTGTAGGATCAGCAACCAATGTGCTCACATTGTTACCAAAGTCGTCCAGCGCATAAATACCAACGGTAGTTGAGTTAAAGTTAATCACCTCACCAGCGTTAAGAACATTATTATCACCAGTACCTAAATCACCGGCTTCTGGATCTACTGGATCTACTGGATCTACTGGATCTACCGACTCAGTCGTCACACTTACATCATCAATCGATACGGCACCAACTTCAGCACCCATATCAAACAAGACTCGGCTGTTGTCATCCCCAAAACCTGTCGTGGTTTGGTTCAGCGTAAATGTTTGCCATTCTGTGGTCAGAGATACAGATTCTGCGACATTAGTCCAAGGATCGTGGTACAAACCAAGGCCTGCAAGCATTGTACGTGCGACTGAAGCCTTCGCTTTAAATGATACTGTATAAGCTGTATCTGGCACCAACGTCATCGTCTGGCTTAAGTTTACTGCGTACGCATCACCAGCCGTTTCTACATTTACGTCATAATAAGAAGCTATTGCTGTATCAGCATTAGCCCAACTAGCTGAACCCGCCTGGAAGTCACCATTAGTGAGAAGCTCAGCTCCATCACCACCGGTTAACTTAACACTAACATCATCGATATGAACGGCGCCGACATTGGCTCCCATATCAAATAGCACACGGCTGTTATCATCGCCAAATGCACCATTGCTAACGTCAGTGGTATTAATGGTATAAGTAAACGTTTGCCAATCAGTAGTTAGATCGACTGTTTCTGTGGCAGCTGACCATGGGCCGGCATTTAATCCAAGACCTGCGATCATTGTACGAGCCACAGAGGCTCGTGCTTTAAAGGATACTTCGTAGTCAGTACCAGCGACTAAAGTCATGACCTGAGATAAATTCACTGCCCACGGGTCACCTGCAGTTGCTACGTCTACGGCATAGTAGGATGCAATCGCAGTATCAGCACCAGTCCAACCGGTTGAGCCATCCTGGAATCCACCATTTGTAACGAGTTCTACCGTCACTGGATCTACTGGATCTACTGGATCTACTGGATCAACTGGATCTACTGGATCAACTGGATCTACTGGATCTACTGGAGCGGCAGAATCGTTTTTAGCAAGATTAAAAGTCCACCATACCCCAGCACCCGTTTCAAGCGTGACTGTGACGTATTTACCATCAGAAGTAGCGGTAAGGACTTTATAAGTAATTGAATCTGGAGCAGCACCTGGATCAGATAATTCCTGACCATTAACAGCCTTAGGTAGACCTAAGTGAGCGCCTTTCCCGTTGATTGTAATAGTACCCGCTGCTTCATCATAGCTATAGGTAGCAACTGCGCTTCCATCATGAGGCGCAACTGGTGTACCACAGCTCTCCGCTTCAGCACCCTGCCACGTTTCTAGCCACGTCTCAGAACCCATTACATTAGAGAATGACCCGTCATCACCAAATACAAAGCTATCATCAAACCAACACGCGCGTGCTTCAACAGCTGCCGCATCGGCTGACCACCACTCCATGCTACCCTCAGTCGGACCAACACCCGCTGAGCCGGCTCCATCTAAAGACCAGCTTCCAGCAAGCGCTGAAACAGGAACTTTAACTAGATTGAACGTCCACCAAACACCTGCGCCTGTCTCAACAGTGACTGTTAAGTTCATGCCGTCGGCAGTGAGAGTCAAAATTTGATAAGTAATAGAATCTGGTGCCGCGCCTGGATCAGATAATTCCTGACCATTGACCGCTTTAGCTAGACCTAAATGAGCACCCTTACCGTTAATCGTTAGGGTCCCAGCAGCCTGATCGTGACTAAATGTCGCTGCAGCACTACCGTTATGCGGTGCTACTGGTGTTCCACAGCTTTCAGCTTCAGCACCCTGCCATGTTTCAAGCCATGTCTCAGAACCCATTACATTAGTAAAGGATCCGTCGTCACCAAAAGTAAACCGATCATCGAACCAACAAGCACGAGCCGCAACAGCCGCGTCATCAGCAGACCACCATTCCATGCTACCAGCGACTGGGCCAACGCCTGCTGAACCAGCACCGTCTAATCGCCAATTACCTGCCAATGGCGACGGAGGTACTTTTGCCAAGTTAAATGTCCACCAAACACCAGCACCTGTCTCAACAGTGACTGTTAAGTTCATGCCATCTGCAGTGAGTGTTAAAATTTGGTAAGTAATAGAGTCTGGCGTAGCACCTGGATCAGATAACTCTTGACCATTGACCGCCTTAGCAAGACCTAAATGAGCGCCCTTACCGTTAATTGTTAGTGTTCCTGCCGCCTCATCATGACTAAAAGTAGCTACAGCACTGCCATCATGGGGTGCGACTGGAACTCCGCAACCTTCAGCATCAGCACCCTGCCATGTTTCCAACCAAGTTTCAGAACCCAATTGGTTAGAGAAAGAACCGTCAGTGCCGAATACAAAGCTATCATCAAACCAACATGCGCGCGCAGTAACAGCCGCTTCATCAGCAGACCACCATTCCATACTGCCAGCTACTGGACCAACACCGGCAGCTCCTGCACCGTCAAGCTTCCAGGCACCCACAAAAGGTGACACTGGCTTTTTAGCCAAGTTAAATGTCCACCAAACACCTGCACCTGTCTCAACAGTGACGGTTAAGTTCATGCCGTCTGCAGTGAGCGTTAAAATTTGATAAGTAATAGAGTCTGGAGCGGCACCTGGATCAGATAATTCCTGGCCGTTGACGGCCTTAGCAAGTCCTAGGTGAGCGCCCTTACCGTTGATCGTTAGTGTGCCTGCTGCTTCGTCCCATGCCCAGGTTGCATCTGCGCTACCATCATGTGGCGCTACCGGCGCTCCACAGCCTTCAGCTTCAGCACCCTGCCACGTCTCCAGCCAAGTTTCTTCACCCAAGACATTAGAGAAAGATCCCGCTTTAGTGAAGGAGAATACGTCATCAAACCAGCATGCGCGAGCTTCAACAGCTGCTGCATCGGCTGACCACCACTCCATGCTTCCGGGGGTTGGCCCAACACCTGCCGCACCGGCTCCGTCAAGCATCCAATCACCAACCAGTGGATCTTCGACTGGGGCAACACAACCCTCTGCACAATACTGCACACGGCTACCGTCAGTCGTTTCAGAAACATCAACGCCGACTTCACCACTAGTGTCTTCGAATGAGATATTAAATGTGACATAACCATCAACATCGTCGGCAGTCATTGCCCTAGAAGCGGACCAGTCCCCAATTTTTCCTTCAAGGCTAGCTGCTACGCCATTAATAGTAACCTCTGGGGTCATTAATGCTTCAGATGCGGTGAAATCAACCTTAATAGACTGTCCTAGTTTGGCCACACCATCTGGGCTCGAATTCTTTTCTTGCTGCTGAAGGATAGATACGCTTGTCAGCGTCGGTGTAACGCCATCGGAACCTGGATCAACCAAGTCATTTTCTGTAACACTGTTGCCACCACCACCGCAGGCCGACAAGATCAATGAAAATGAGAGTGCAAGAATTGCACTAAAATGTTTGGCTTGGAAAAAAGCTTGGAACCAACCCTGATTGGTAACTATTGATTGCGAGTGCATAACTCCCCCTGACTAAGATTTTAATTATTCTTCCAGCACGCGCTGAAAGGTATTGACCGTCCGATTCTCTGCCCCCGCGCCGGCAACCTCCAGAGCAATTCGATGAACAGGTATTTATATGCGATGAACTGCCGGCAGAATCAGTAAACCGTAAAGTTTAGTGAAAAGATGGCTTGGTATGAGGCAATAGTCACCTTTTGTGTGTGGCTTAAATTGACGAATTACCCACCATGACATTTTGGAGAATCAGGCGCTCTTCCTTCTTTTCTCTGCCACTCTTTAGACGTGTATGTATGAATTGCTAGAGCATGGACCGGGCCTGCCAACTCGTCGGCCAGTAAGGCATAAACTATTTGGTGACGTTGAACCAATCTTTTACTTTCAAACTTTTCACTGACCACTACAAGTTTGAAATGACTTTCAGACCCTTCTGGGACCGAGTGCATAAAACTCTCGTTAGTGACCTCTAGAGTGCTGGGATCTAGGTCTCTAGAGAGTTTAGTCACTATGGCTTGCTCGACAGGTTTCATCAGACTACATGTTTCCAACTAAGTTTATCATTACACCGGCGGCTACCGCCGAACCAATAACACCCGCAACATTGGGACCCATGGCATGCATTAATAGGAAGTTCTGCGGATTGGACTCAAGACCCACCTTATTTGCCACCCGCGCTGCCATCGGCACGGCTGATACGCCTGCAGCACCTATCAGTGGATTAACCTTGTGGGTGGATACGACGTTCATGAGCTTAGCCATCAACACTCCTGACGCTGTACCAATGCAAAACGCAACGGCACCCAAGGCTAAAATACCCATGGTTTCGGCATTAAGGAATTTTTCAGCACTCATTTTTGAGCCGACACCTAAACCTAAAAATATTGTTACGATGTTTATTAAGGCGTTTTGAGTGGTATCACTAAGACGGTTAACCACACCACATTCACGCATGAGATTGCCAAAACAAAACATACCCAACAGCGGTGCAGCATCTGGCAACAACAAGGCCACGAGCACCAGCAATGTTAAGGGAAATACGATTCGCTCAGACTTGCTGACCGGCCTTAACTGCACCATTTCGATTTTACGTTCCGCTGGTGTCGTTAGAGCCCGCATTATTGGCGGCTGAATAATCGGCACCAAGGCCATATAAGAATAAGCCGCCACAGCGATGGCACCCAATAAATCTGGTGATAGCTTACTGGTGACGAAAATAGCCGTCGGCCCATCTGCGCCACCTATTATGCCGATTGAGGCAGCATCGCGAATGCTAAAGTCTAAAATACCAAAATGACTCAAGCCAACAGCCCCAAGCACAGTCGTAAAAATACCTACCTGAGCAGCCGCGCCAAGCAATAAGGTTTTGGGGTTAGCCAGCAAAGGCCCAAAGTCGGTCATGGCACCCACCCCCATAAAAATAACCAGAGGGAATAGGCCTGTTTCAATACCCGCATGATAAATATAATAAAGTAGTCCACCTGGGCTCTGCATATGACCAAGAGCATCATAGACTGGAGCGGCATCGAACCCAGCCCCTGGGATATTAGCTAAAATAGTACCAAATCCAATGGGAACCAAAAGAAGCGGTTCAAAGCCCTTCCGAATGGCTAGAAACAATAATGATAAGCCAACAGCCATCATTACTAATTGGCCCAGTTGAATCTGCGCAAGGCCTGAACTCGCCCACAAGCTATACATGTTTTCCATAGCGCGCCCCTTTAAGCCAGTGTCACGAGGAGGTCACCCACAGCGCAGCTATCACCACTTTGCACTTTTACAGCGACAATAGTGCCTGCATTAGGCGCACTGATAGAGGTTTCCATTTTCATGGCTTCCAAGATAATAATCGACTCACCTTCGACGACAGCTTGGCCTGGCTGCACTAGCACCTTGACAACTGTGCCCGCTAATGGAGCATTAACTGGAGCAGCATTACTAGCAGACTCTGCCTGCACGACTGCGGATGACTGGGCACCCAACTGTTTGATCGACGAGACATCGCCACCGGAGGCAACAGTAACATGGTAGGATTTCCCCTCCACCTCAACGGTATACGCCTCTTCACCTTTCTCGTTCACTTTAGCGGCCGGTCTTCCTGTAGGTATGGGCTCAAACATGCTCGGATCATTTCTATGCTGTAAAAACTTTAACCCTACTTGGGGAAAAAGTGCATAAGTCAGCACGTCATCGATTTCACCCTCACCCGAGGTCAGCATAAAGTCATTCTGTTGAGCAAGGCCTGTCACTTCGGCTCTTAAGCTATCTAACTCGGGCTCAATATTGTCGGCAGGGCGGCAGGTAATCGCCTGCTCCCCCTCATCAAGAACTCGTAATTGTAGCTCAGCATTCACCGGCGCGGGCGCAGCACCATATTCGCCACGCAAAACCCCCGCAGTCTCTTTAGTGATCGTCTTATACCTCTCACCAGTTAGCACGTTAAGCACCGCCTGAGTGCCTACTATTTGGGACGTAGGAGTAACGAGCGGTATAAAACCTAAATCTTCACGTACCTTAGGTATTTCGGCAAGCACTTCATCCAACTTGTCCTCGGCGCCTTGCTCTCGCAACTGCCCCTCCATGTTGGTTAACATTCCTCCAGGAACCTGGGCGACAAGAATGCGCGAATCAACGCCTCTTAGAGAGCCTTCAAACTCTGCGTACTTTTTACGCACTGGCCTAAAGTATGCGGCTATCTCCTCCAGCTTTTCAATATTAAGACCTGTATCTCGATCAGTGTCTTTAAAAATCGACACTACAGACTCAGTAGCAGAGTGGCCGTAGGTCATCGACATTGACGAAATAGCGCTATCAATATTATCAATGCCAGCCTCGACACATTTCAGAATGGTACTCGTTGATAAGCCCGTGGTGGCATGAGCATGAAGTTGTATCGGAATGGCTACCGCTTTCTTTAAGCGAGTGACCAAATCAAAGCCAACATAAGGCGTTAGCAATCCGGCCATATCTTTAATACAAATTGAATCGGCTCCTGCATCCTCTATCTGTCGAGCCTGATCAATCCATAACTCAAGGGTATGCACAGGGCTTACCGTGTAGGAAATTGTCCCCTGAGCGTGCTTGCCAACCTGTTTTACCGCGCGTAAGGCTGTTTCTAAATTGCGCATATCGTTCATTGCATCAAACACCCGAAACACGTCAATCCCATTAACAGCTGCACGCTCAACAAATTTCATCACGACATCGTCTGCATAATGTCTGTAACCCAGAATATTCTGACCCCGGAATAACATCTGCTGAGGAGTATTGGGCATGGCCTTTTTAATTTCTCGAATACGATCCCAAGGATCCTCACCTAAAAATCGGATGCAAGAGTCAAAAGTTGCTCCACCCCAAGATTCCATTGACCAATAACCAATTTGATCAAGCTTTCCAGCGATGGGTAACATGTCATCGATTCGCATACGCGTGGCAAACAACGATTGATGGGCATCACGCAATACAACTTCGGTTATCCCTAGTGCAGTCTTTTTCGAGGGCATAAATATGTCCAACTAATTAAAAAATTTATCTTTCTGAGTTTAGCGTTCGAGTATTTAACAGTTTCCGCCTAACGAGCTCGGTGCTTATCAATTGTCACCTGAATTACTTTTGCGATGCGCGGATCGACGACGGCCCCAGAGGTATCAAGGGTCAAGGCTCCAGCCAACACATCTGGCTCTGCAGGGGCTAGTTTATTAACAATCATCGACATCAGGTGGGTGACACCCACCAGTAGAGTAAGAAACGTAAATACGGTCCCCATCCCGAACAGCATGAGATCAAGACCCTGATCAATTAAAGTTGCTTCCATTGTTCTGCCTTAAAGGAGTAATTTTGTCGTGGGCAAATTAATCTTGCAGCCTTTGCCCTTTAAAACCAACTTCGCGCCAGCGATTATATCCTATGTCTAATTTTGTTACAGCTAGGACGCTCTTTTGGGTAACCAAACGACAAAAACTATAGCAACAAGTAGAGTTTTTGCAAGTTGCCCTTTGCTTTCTGCGACAGGAAACCTACAATCCGTGTTCAGCTGCACTACAGAACAAAGGAATCATCAAAAATGCGATTAAAAGCGCTCCTCACCCAGCGGTTCACCGCGGCGATGCGTTCCGCGGGCATTCCCGATGATTGCTCTCCCATGCTTGCCTTAAGCGGGAAACCTCAATTTGGTGATTATCAAGCTAACGGCGCCATGGGTGCCGCTAAAAGAATGAAAGCTAACCCCAGAGATCTGGCTGCCAATATCCTTCAGCACCTAGATCTCGAAGGTATCGCTGAAAAGCTGGAAATTGCAGGCCCGGGATTTATCAACATCCATCTAAATAAGTCCTTTTTAGCTACAAGTCTTAATCATACGAAACTCGACCTACTGGCGTCGGAAGATCAACAAACGGTCGTCATTGACTACTCCTCGCCGAACCTTGCCAAGGAAATGCATGTAGGGCATTTGCGATCTACCATAATCGGAGATGCCCTAGCACGTGTTCTTGAATATCAAGGACACAGCGTTAAACGACAAAATCATATGGGTGACTGGGGCACTCAGTTTGGTATGTTAATTGCCGAGTTAGAAGAACACTTGGGCGAGGGAGAGCAAGCAGAGCTCGCGTTAAACGACCTAGAACTGTTTTATCAACAGTCTAAAAAACACTTTGATGAAGATCCAGATTTTGCCGACAAGGCTCGTGGGTACGTGGTAAAGCTGCAGTCCGGCGATAAACACTGCCGCAGACTGTGGCAGAAGTTCATAAAGGTGTCAGTCGCCCACAGCTTAGAAATTTATCAACAACTTAACGTGGGACTGCTTGAAGCTCATATCCAACCTGAAAGCGCCTATAACGATTCGCTTGAAGCAGTGGTCGACGATCTTAGCAATCAAGGCTTAGCGGTGGACTCTGATGGAGCAAAGGTTGTATTTCTGCCTGAATTGGCGGACAAAAAAGGTAACCCCTCTCCAATGATAGTGCAAAAATCTGGTGGCGGATTCCTCTACGCGACAAGTGATTTGGCCGCCCTTCTCTATCGAATTAATGAACTGCAGGCCAATCGCATCCTATATTTTATAGACGCACGTCAGTCCTTACACATGAAACAGGTATTTATTACTGGGCGTAAAGCCAAGTATGTCCCACAGACCGTGAGCCTTGAGCATCACTCTTTTGGCACCATGATGGGAAGTGATGGACGACCGTTTAAAACTAGGAGTGGTGGCACCGTAAAATTAGCCGACTTGCTTTTAGAGGCTGTTCAGCGAGCTGAAAAACTAGTCCGTGAAAAAAACAGCACCCTTAGTGAAGAGCAAATTAAAGATGTTGCTAACAAGGTAGGTATTGGTGCGGTAAAATACGCGGACCTAAGTATCACACGCACCAACGATTACATTTTCGACTGGGAATCAATGTTATCGTTTGAAGGCAATACGGCACCTTACTTGCAGTATGCCTACACCCGAATTTCAAGCATTTTTCGCAAAGCGGAAATAAACCCTAAAACACTTTCAGCATCGATCAATATCATTGAGAGCCAAGAGAAAGCCTTAGCGCTAAAGTTAATCCAATTTGAGGAAGTAATTGATCAGGTCGCTCTAGATTGCTACCCACACACACTCTGCACATACCTGTACGAGCTAGCCAGTGCCTTCATGACATTCTATGAACACTGCCCTGTATTAAAGGACAGTGTTGCCAAAGAAGTTCAACAAAGCCGCCTGAAACTTTGTGCTTTAAGCTCAGAAACATTGGCCTGTGGACTAGACCTTTTGGGCATCGACGTTATGGAAAAAATGTAAATGGCTAATTGTCGACCATAATCACCACTCTAGCGCGACTGTTACTTAATCGACGCGTTTCTCACCTGTTCTTCCATAAGATCAAACTGACTAGCCACTATCTCACTCTCAGGCTTTTTATCGAGCGTTGAAACTAGCCCGATAGCGATTAGAGACAATAAAAATCCTGGCACTAGAGCATAAAGATCAAAGATCCCACCCTCTAACTGAGACCAACCAATTACTGTCAGGCCACCCACCACTATTCCAGCCAAAGCTCCTGATGAGGTCATTTTCTTCCAGTACAAACTGACTAATATAGCCGGCCCCACCGAAGCTCCCAAGCCTGCCCAAGCATAAGAGACGACATCAAGGACCTTACTGTCTGGTTGCATCGCTAGCAGCGTTGCACAGAGGGCTAACACAACCACGGCTATGCGCCCTACCTGCAACCTATTCTCAGTACTCAGTTGCTTTTTAACCATCAATGGATATAGATCCTCAGCCAGAGACGATGAACAGACTAACAGTTGAGAGTCCACCGTACTCATAATGGCCGCAAGAATAGCTGCCAACAATATACCCGCAATGAAGGGGTGGAAAATTAAGCCTGTTAGGGCAATAAATACTTTCTCAGAATCAGGCAATAGATCTGGTAAATAAGCAACACCGCTAAGCCCCACCATGATCGCAAGCAGATAACATACTGCTGCCCAAAAGACGCCTATACTGGCTGCTTTACTGGTCTCTGAGGCGGACCTCAGCGCCATAAATCGAGCTAATATGTGCGGTTGCCCAAAATAACCTAGCCCCCAACCCATCGTACTAATAATAACCATCAGGCCTAGAGCATCTCCATTAGCATCAGTAAACATATTGAGTAACTCAGGGTTTGTTTGGTTAATTCCAGAGGCAAATTCGCCGACGCCACCCGCCTGCGATATGACCATAACTGGAACGCAGGCCAGCGCTAACAACATTAGCAGCCCCTGGAAAACATCGGTCCAAGAGACGGCTAAAAACCCGCCAAATAGGGTATAGACCAGAATCAAGGTGACGCTAACAAATACCGCTATATGGTAGTCGAATCCAAACACTTCATTAAATAGTTTTCCGCCAGCGATCAAACCAGACCCCACATAAAATAGGAAAAACAATAAAATACTGATGCTGGCAATTACCTTAAGCCATGGCGTTTTATCAGCAAAACGTCGCTGCAAAAAAGTAGGCAAGGTAACGGCATCGTCCAGTAGCGCGCTGTAGATACGTAATCTTTTGGCCACAAGCATCCAATTTGCGGCAACCCCAATGACGAGTCCAATGGATATCCAAGCCGCCTCTAACCCAGCCAAGTAGGCATACCCAGGCAAACCTAATAGTACCCAACCACTCATGTCCGATGCGCCGGCGCTGATAGCTGATACAGCAGGGGATAACTCGCGGCCACCCAGAAAATAATCTGTGGCATTCTTAGTTTTCAAATAGGCGTAAAAACCGATACTGAGTACGATTGCCACATAAGCAACAAAGGCCACGACGGTAGAGACAGACAACTCAGACATGCTTATTCCTCACTATCACTTCCCATACTGATTGCGGATAAGAGCAACAGGCCTGCAAAAATACCCATGTTTTTAACAAAATTTTGGATTTCATGTTTGGCGTCAACACCCTCATAAACATTCCAAAAATCATGTAGATTTAGGTTAATGAGTAAAACCATCGCCGCTAAACCAAGGGCACAGATAACAACCTGCTTGTTAAACAAAAGGCAAATGCTCGCACCAATTTGAGTGATTCCCGCAATAGCCAGGAGCGCCGGAACCATTATCATGCCATGGGTTTCCATAAGCGTTACATGCATGTCCCAAGCGGCGAACTTATTAATTCCCGGCAACAGAAAATACAGCGCCAGCAATACTCGAGCAATATTTATTAATGCAGATTTCATAACCAACTCCTGTTGTTTTTATTTTAAGGCTTCTCCGACCTATGCTTGCCAAATCAGCGCTGAATTATGCCTTATCATCATCGCTATATGCTACCAATGAGCCTCAGATTGCAGTACTTAATAACAATCGGTTAGATTTTTTAGGTCTTTGTGCTGGCAATGGGTATCAACCGCAAATCTAAACATTAATCGCCTGAATCAAGGATTCAATTTCAATATGCTTGCTCTCGTCTATGACTAGCTCTCCCTGTGTCAAGCCGGCAAAATCAAACAGCTCTGTATCCGCGAGCTGTGAAGGCGCTACATTTTTGATCGCCCCAAAGATTGCGTCGATACGCCCGGGAAACTGTCGCTCCCACTGCCTCAGCATATCCTTTACCGCATTGCGCTGCAGGCCCGTTTGAGAACCACAAAGGTTACACGGAATGATCGGGAATTGCTTAAGTTCAGCCAGTGCAATTAGATCGGATTCTCGGCAGTAAGCAAGTGGTCGAATCAGTACATTTTTCTTGTCATCTGACAACAACTTAGGCGGCATCGCCTTAAGTTTACCCTGATAAAACATGTTCAAGAACAATGTTTCAACAATATCATCACGGTGATGACCTAAAGCAACTTTGGTTGCCCCAATTTGCTCTGCGAAACCATACAAGGTACCGCGCCGTAATCTAGAACAGAGGCTACAGTAGGTCTTACCCTCGGGAATTTTACTGGTGACAATACTGTAAGTATCTTTTTCCAAAATATGATATTCAATATCAAGCTTATCAAGATAAGCAGGTAATACATGCTCGGGGAATCCAGGCTGCTTTTGATCCAAGTTAACCGCTATGAGCTCAAATTGAATCGGCGCATTTTTCTGCAGATTCATAAGGATGTCCAGCATCGCGTAGGAATCTTTGCCCCCAGAGAGGCATACCATAATTCGATCGCCTTCCTCAATCATACGGTAATCTGCTACGGCTTTACCGACATTACGCCGCAAACGTTTTTGCAGTTTGTTCGACTCTAATTGATTTTTCTGTAGCGACATTTTATAGCCCACTTATCTTGGTGCGCGCAGTATAGAGGCTGGATGCTCTCATCAGCAAATGGTGACGCGTCATTTACGTAATAAGTAGTTTTTATCGACAACTAAAAAGACTACCTTACAATCTCATCCCCAAAAGATAATTAACCAATTCTTTAAGCTCTTCGGGTGGATTGTCATCATCAAATGTCACACTCCTATGTGTTTTACCCTCTGACTTTATAGCTAATGAGGTGACCATGGCTCCATCAAACTGATGGCGTTTAGAAGGCGCTTGGAGATCCTCGATAGCAGCCACATCTAAGCCCGCTAAAATCGTTGCCAAGACATTGAGATTGGTCTTAGTTAAAAGAGTTTGGAGTACTTTTTTATCATTTAAAAAGTAGCTATACCTACCCTTCTGCACAACGATTAGTTCCGATTTTCCTCGAGAAATCGCCGAGTATTCAATCTGTTCAAAGTTTGTCACCTTCAAGGGGACAGGCTGTTTTACAGTGTTATGAGCTGCCTTATGTAACAGTGCAGTGTCATAGCCCAACGACCTCACCTGGGATACTAACGCGCCATAGTCTTCATCAGAAATTTGGGCTGTTCGCGCCATAATCCAAACATAGTCACGACTGGTACGCCCAATAATTGTTTGCTGGTAATTGTCATCCAAATACACAATTCTGTAGTCAGCCTTGATAGGCCAGATAAATTGCATTCCCCAAATCGCATTGCTATTCTCAGAGACAAAGCCCCGCGGACGATAGATCTTCTGTTCTCCATCAAGGCTACCATCGTTAAAGGTAAAGGTGGTTGCAATAGTGCCGTCAGCATCCCTTTTATATGATTCCATCGGATTGTATGCGTCCTTTTCAAGAAAAGTAGGAATGTTAGCAATCACATACCAGTCACCCATGAAACGATCCAAGTCCACAGAATCCACTACAGGCATCGGCGCTGGCGTACTGCAGGCAACACCCGTTAGTATCATTGTGATGAGTAAGGTAACTCTAAATACTCGCATTTTATTCTCCCTCCGATTCATCGACCCGTTTGTATCTTAGCTTCCCGGCAACTTTCACGTCAGACTCCAATGATTGCCACGCGCCTGATTCACTATATTGCAGACGGATATCGGTCTTTGGTAGTCCAAGTGTTTTATGCGTCATTCCCGTACTCGAGTCCTGTTGCGACTGAAACGTAATCGGCGTGTATTGACCCGTTTCTACATTGAGTAAGAATTCATTGTCGAGCCATTCGGGTCGCCAATAGGCAAAACTTTTTATACAACCATTAAGACTCACGTCAACGCCTGCATTAGTCACTACAAATTTGCCGGCTATTATTTTGGAGCTGATCGTGGTGCTTTTATTGTTACGTTGGGTGGAGCTTTTTACACTCTGTAAACAGCCATCCTGATAGACTTCTTTGGCCACGTGTCTATATTTGATTTTTTTAACCAACAGTACCTTAAAGTCCATTGAGGCCTGTGAAGTAACGCGAAGGTCGCTCCCATCCTCAGTCAGGGTAAAGCTGTGTTGCCCCACCTCTTGATCATTTAGAAACACTTTAAATCTAATAATCTCGCTATCAGCTCTACAAATGCCTGTCGGTATTAATAGTAATAAAAACAGTAGCCGATACATAGTAATTCCCTTTGCTCTAACTATTGAATGACCGATCTGGACATCGAATCAACGTTTCATGCGCTTAGCTTGATTAATTTTATCTCCAGTCTCTCTGCGAGCGGAGCTATCTTTTTTAACCAAAATGTAAGTAGCACCGACTCCCCCGTGCGTTTTTTGAGCACTATGGAAAGCCAGGACCTGATCAAATTGTCGCAACCAATGATTAACGCAACTTTTCAGACGAGCAGGTTGCTCTCTACCTTCGCCTTTACCGTGCGTCACTAAAGCGCACCTTACCCCATGTTTATGACAATCGTCGACGAAGTGCCACAACGCATTGCGGGCCTGCTCGACGGTATGCCGATGTAAATCAAGCCGCGATTGAATCTCATATTTCCCTAAGCGTAAGTTTTTGTAGACACCATGTTGAACCCCTGGTCTCACAAACTCTAAATACGCAAGGGGATCTACCTGCTCAATGATACTCGCTGGATCAAGAATATTGGACTCAGCAACCACCTCTTCCTGTGCAGCTTTACGTCTCTCCAAAACGCCTGGCGTAACCTGAATCGGCTTGGCAATATGCGCAGAACCCTTGCCGCTCAAAGGCTGGATGTCATCTCCCACCATATCAACAAATTGCTTATCACTTAGCTTGTCTAATTCTGATTTTTCCCAACCATCTGTCGATGACATATTGCTTATCCTAGTCTTGACCAACTGAAATTAAAACTTGGGTAGTCGCTGAGAGACTCATCGTTGATGTATTATACCCGCCCCTTAAAGGAGCCAACCATGTACGTTTCCGCCCACCACGTTATTAGCGTTCACTATACCCTCACCGATGATGATAATGCATTGATTGACTCAACTTACGATGATAACAAGCCAATGGTTTACCTTCATGGTCGAGGGCAGATGATTATTGGCTTTGAGCAGGCAGTCGCGAAGGCTGGAATCGGTGAAAAAAGGAATTTTACTGTAGCCCCAAATGAGGGTTATGGCTTACGAAATGTTAATAATACACAACGTATTCCCATTAAATACCTTAAACACGAAGGGAAATTGTCGATAGGTAAAGCCATACATGTCAATACTGACAATGGCGTTAAGCCAGGTACGGTCATTAAAGTCGGACGCTTCAATGTCGATGTCGACATGAATCATCCCCTCGCAGGAAAAAACCTTACCTTTGAGGTCGAGATTGTAGATATTAGAAAAGCAACCAAAGAAGAAACCGACCACGGCCATGTTCACGGCGACCAAGGTTGCAACCACTAATGGAGCTGTACTGGTACCAATACGCCCTGATTGCATTGGTCTTTACCTGGAGTGGCTTTGTGCGCTCTGGGCTAGGGTTTGGCGGGGCACTATTTACCATCCCTTTTTTGCTACTGATTCACGATGATCCGGTATTTTTTCTACCTATCATCTCTATCCATTTATTATTGTTTGCCCCTTTAACTATCTTACTTAGTAAACAAAAAGCAGCTGATGCTGAAGGCAACCCTGTTACAGATATCCATCGTATTAACTGGCGCTTTGTGCGCTTTGCGCTGACGATTATGTTTATACCAAAATTGGCCGGTGTCATCGGTCTCATCGTGTTACCTACTGATCTTATGAATAGTATTATTTTCTTGCTGATCGCTGGTTACTCCATGACCTACATCTTGGGTCGCCCGCTACAAAGTAGCAGTCAAACACTGGATATTGTATTTTTGATAATTGGTGCCTATATCAGCGGAACATCACTGGTGGGAGGGCCAATGGTTATTGCCGTTGCTCTTCGTCACATTAAGCCTTATGAGTTTCGTGACACTTTGTTTGTTATTTGGACTGTTCTGGTGAGTATTAAATTAGCAGCCTTTGCCTGGGTCGGTGTCAGCCTTAATCTCGTTCCTGCTTTATATCTGCTGCCCTTCGCAGCTATAGGTCACTTTATTGGCTTGGGTGCCCATGAAAAGCTACTGCGCCAGGATAGTAAAAAATTCTATCAAATACTGGGATCAATATTGCTCTGTGCCTCGGGTGCGGGGTTGTACCAAGTACTGAACTAAAAAAAGAGCGCTATGATCATTCTCATAACGCCCTTTTTCGGGGTAAACCTGTTTAGATTAGTCGTTAAGTAGCATCAAAATACTCTGTCGGCATAGCCATAACACTATCGGCACTAGCCTTCATGGTTTTAGCATGCATATCGGCACGTGGCAGGATGCGTTCAAAGAAAAAATTCGCGGTATGAAGCTTTTCTTGTAGAAATACGGCGTCTCCTTCTCCTGCGGCTAATTGGGCGGTCGCGACCGCACTCATTCGAACAAACATATAGGCCATATAGGCATAACCTGAAAACATCAAAAAATCTACCGAGCCAGCGCCAACAGAGTCTGGGTTTTTCTTAGCTCCAGCACCCAACTTATACGCCAGCATTCGCCAACGAATAGCCAGTTTGGCAACTTGCCACGCTTGCTTGCGAACAGCCTTGTTCTTACCCGCTGCAGTCCACGGCATAAAGCCCTTAGCAAACGACAACATTTCCCCAGTGAACGCATTAAGCTGCTTGAATTTATCCATAAGTACCTTGCGACCCACCAAATCAAGAGCCTGAATACCCGTAGTGCCCTCATATAAAGTGGCAATACGACTATCTCGGAGTATCTGTTCCATGCCCCATTCTTTGATATAACCATGGCCACCAAACACCTGAACACCGTGATTCGCCGCCTCAACACCTAGCTCAGTAATAAAACCTTTTAGTATTGGAGTACAGAATCCTAATCGAGTTTCCGCTACCTTTTTTGCATCCTCTGTTTTACCGGCACGATAAACGTCGGCGAATTGGGAAGCATAGGTCACCATGGCACGACCGCCTTCCGCGATAGCACGCTGAGTTAGCAGCATACGCCGCACATCGGGATGTTCGATAATTGCATCTGCTGGGCCATCAGGATTTTTAACACCTGAAATAGAACGCATCGCCAACCGATCCCGGGCATAAGCTGATGCGCCTTGATAAGATCGCTCAGCTGCAGAGACCCCCTGACTAGCAGTGCCTATACGCGCCACATTCATGTAGGTGAACATGGCATTCAATCCATCGTGGGGCTCTCCGATTAGAAAGCTCTTCGCACCGTCAAAATTCAGCACCGCTGTACCGTTACCATGAATACCCATTTTGTGTTCAATAGAGCCACATCTGACCCCATTTCTTTCTCCCACGGAGCCATCTGCAGCAGGCAGAAATTTAGGGATAATAAATAAGGACAGCCCTTTTGTCCCTTTGGGCGCATCGGGTAACTTGGCTAATACGATATGGACAATATTTTCGGTGAGATCATGCTCGCCAGCACTGATAAAAATCTTAGTTCCATCGACGCTGTAACTTCCATCTTCATTAGGCACAGCTTTGGTCTTCATCTGCCCCAGATCAGTTCCGCAGTGCGGCTCAGTCAAGCACATAGTGCCACTCCACACGCCACTAATTAATTTGGTCAGGTAATCGCTCTTCTGCTGCTCTGTACCATGATCTTCCAAGGTCGCAATAGCACCCTCACTAAGGCCCGGATACATTGCCCAAGCCCAGTTGGCCGTCGTTATCATCTCAGTGACCGCTAGCCCAACAGATGATGGAAGATGCTGCCCACCCGCATTTTCAGTGCCTGTTAGAGATGTCCAACCTGCTTCTATGTACGTCTTATAAGCTTCTTTGAATCCTGCAGGTGTGGTCACTACACCGTCATCCCAGACACAACCTTCATCTCCAGATTGGTAGAGCGGTGCTAGTTCATTCTCACTGAACTTTGCTCCTTCGGCAAAAATTGCTTCGATCATATCGGGGGTTGCCTGATCGCCACCCTCTACTTGCTGATACAGGGTTTGCATATCAAAGACATCGTTAAACAAAAACAATACGTCTTTCATGGGAACTTTGTAGTTAGGCATTGGTTAAATCCTGTAAAATAGAACCTTCTAAGTGAGCATGCTCACCCGTTTGGTTAAAAAGTGAAAACTGGGTCTGCCCCTGATTTTGTTTAGTATAAAACAAGACCTTTGAAGGCAAAAATAATGGGCGATGAAAATTGACATCAACCGTGTATCCATCATCCGGTAAATACTCAGCGAGCATAGCGAGGCAACGAGCTTTGCTCCACATGCCGTGGACTATCGCTTTTTTGAAACCAAATAGTTTGGCCGTAACATTGGCTAGATGAATAGGATTGTAATCGCCAGAAACTTTGGCATAGCGCCTCCCCATATTGCTCTTTACCTGCCAATCCTGTGGGGCACCCTCCTTCATTACTGTGAGTTTTAGTTCTCGGTCTATATTAGTTTCACATCGATGTAACATGGTAGAAACACTCGACCAGACTATTTCTTCATCAACTTTCACTGACCCCTCAACTGTCCACTCAAGTCCTCTGGAGGTAACTTGGCTTTCACCTATCATCGAGCACAAACTCATCGGTTGCCTGACATCAAAACTTTTATGTACAGTTATTTTGTTCGCCAAATGGACTTGCCCCATTGCTTTCATGGGAAAATTTGAATGCGTCATAATGTTAAGCACCATGGGGAAAGTCAGCATATTGAGATAGGTCGCTGGTAACTTTTCGCCCACAGGAAAGCCACACAAAACTTGGTAGGCTCGTAGATGTTTTTGATCAATATAAACATTATCAACAGAATTGCTTAGCAGAGGTATTGTCTGACCCAACTTATACCTATCGCCTTTAAGTGCCGCCTTACAGAACAAGCCAGCCATACTGGGTAATCGCTCTAGCTGAGCGGTTAACAAATAATCGTCAGAGTCGGGCGTAGATGCGTTCTTTAGTTTATTCATGTACTAACATTAAACATCTCGTCAGCGTAAGTCACTAGCTATAAAAATCACAGTTTTGTCATTTGGGTCAATTGTGTATGATGCTACCTCATCTTAGGATTTTTTATGACAGGCTTAACCGATTCTGGAACCTTAGTTCGACTTGCCTATCAGGGATTACGGTCGCTGGGCGTCGATGCAGACGAAGTCTTACGTCGATCAGGCTTTGACCCGGAAAAGCTGTACCAAGAAAATCTACGTACTCAGTTTTCCGCACAACCTCATTTTTGGCGAGCCGCCGTAACCCTCTCGGGGGACTCTTGTATTGGCCTGCACCTAGGCGAGAAAATGCCTGTCTATAAGGGTCAAATTCTCGAATATCTATTATTAAGTAGTCAAACGTTTGGCGATGGACTAAAGCGAGTCATTAACTATCAACGGTTAATCAGTGACGCTCTGCATGGACAGTTGAGCGAATCGCCTCAACCTTGTTTGACCAGTTATTTCTCCAGCCATCAATACGCCACATCACATCTCGCCGAGGCCATGGTTTTGGGTCTAATTAAAGTCTTTCAGTCAGTCACCGACGGTACGTTCAAGGCAGAGAAAGTGGTCTTCAATCACTCCCCGAATACCAATATTGCTGAATATGAACGCATATTTAAATGTCCGGTCGAATTTAACGCTGAATCATTTCAGTTGTTCTTTTCTGAGTCAGTCTTAAATTATAGATCTCTGTATGCAGAGCCACAACTGCTAACACTTAACGTCAAGGCCGCAGACCAGCATATAGCGATGCTTGAACAGCGTGATTTTATTGATAAAGTTCGTGGTCAAATGGCTGCCCTTTTGGAGGCTCAAGATGTCACGTTGGAAAGAGTATCAGCTAATATGGGAATCAGCTCTCGGGGTCTGCGCCATCAATTAACTATCGCCAACACTAGTTTCCAGAAGATATTAAACGATCTCAGACACCGACTTTCATTGAGACTATTGTCAGAAACCAATGAGGGCATCAGTGAAATTATCTACCTCACAGGATTTTGTGAGCCAAGTACGTTTTATCGGGCATTTAAACGATGGGAGGGTATAACACCCATTGAATATCGCCGAAAACAGCAAAATAAAACATCATAAGACCTGATGCTAAGCATTGGGCTTCTAATACATTAATATTCAAGTAGAATGAGCGGCCGCTAAATGGGAATAGAAGTCAGTATAGGACTTCGCTTTGGAGCAAAAACCAGTATGACTACAAATACACACCCTGCCTTTGAGCTTTTACGTGAACAATCTATTCCCTCTCTGAAATTACATTATCAGGAGTATCGGCACCGCGTGACCGGCGCTCAGCATATTCACCTAGCCGCGGACAATAAAGAAAATGTGTTTTTAGTGGCTCTGAGAACCGTACCTGACGACTCTACCGGCGTGGCCCATATTCTTGAACATACGGCTTTGTGTGGCAGTGAAAAATACCCTGTGCGCGATCCGTTTTTCATGATGATTAGACGCTCACTCAATACATTCATGAATGCTTTTACCAGCTCTGATTGGACGGCTTATCCTTTTGCTAGCCAGAATAAAAAGGACTTTAATAATCTTCTAAGTGTCTATTTAGATTCGGTTTTCTTTGCCCGTCTTGATCCCCTTGACTTCGCTCAAGAGGGTCATCGGCTTGAGTATTCAGACGCAACTGATACCACGTCCGAATTAACTTTTAAAGGTGTGGTCTACAACGAAATGAAAGGCGCCATGAGTTCGATCAATTCGACCCTGTGGCAAACCATGTCCAAGCACCTTTATCCGACCAATACTTATCACTACAACAGTGGTGGTGAACCGGCTGATATTCCAGACTTAACCTATCAACAATTCAAAGATTTTTATAAGGTTCACTATCACCCTAGCAATGCTATTTTTCTTACCTTTGGCGATATACCGGCCATTGAGCATCAGACACAGTTTGAAGACTCAGCACTGAGTCGATTTGAGAAGTTGGATTGTCACATCGCGGTAGAAAATGAGCAACGCTATAGCAGCCCACAGTATGTCGAGGAGGATTATGCCTTTAACGAAGAGGGTTCAACTGACAATCAGACCCACATTATTGTGTCTTGGCTCCTTGGCGAGTCCACCGACTTAGAAGCCACGATGCAAGCTCGACTACTTTCAAGCGTGTTATTAGACAACAGCGGTTCGCCATTGCAGCAGGCGCTTGAAACAACCGATCTAGGAACCTCCCCTTCACCTATGTGTGGTCTTGAAGATTCGCAAAAAGAACTTTGTTTTGCTTGTGGTATCGAAGGGTCTAATCCAGAACATGCTGATGCTGTGGAAGCGCTCATTTTAGACGTTTTGGAAAGTGTTGCTAAAAATGGATTACCAGAAGATCAGGTAGCCGCAAGCCTTCACCAGATTGAGTTATCACAGCGTGAATTATCCGGAGGTGTCTATCCTTATGGTCTACAGCTGATCTTAACCTCACTCACCAGTGCCACTCATCGAGGCAATCCACTTGATCTACTCAACCTAGACCCAGTATTGGAAAAATTACAGCACCAAATCAAAGATCCTGATTTCATCAAATCATTGGCTCGAGAGCTGCTACTGGACAACCAACATCGGGTACGTTTGGTAATGAAACCTGACACCGAACTGAGTCACGCGAAAGAGCAACAAGAAAAAGATCGGTTGGTAAGTATTCAAGCTAGCTTAAGCGAGGCCGAAAAGCAGCACATTGTTGACTCGGCACTCGCTCTTAAAAAGCGTCAAGAGATGGAAGAGGACCTCGAGATATTACCCAAGGTAGGTATAGAGGACGTTCCCTCTGACATTATCTATCCCGAAAAACATCAGGTTAAGAAAACCCCCCTCCCGTTGACCAGCTACAGTGCCGGCACCAATGGCTTGGTGTATCAACAAATTATTATGCCAATGCCCTCGATGACCGACCAGCAAATGGATCTGCTACCGTTATACAGTACCTGTGTTACTGAGATGGGTGTGGGAAAGCGTAATTATCTAGACACACAACTTTGGCATTCTAGTGTTGTCGGTGCTTATTCTGCATCGGTGAGCGTGCGCTCGGACAAAGCAAGTTTGGACAAATTGTATGGCAATATAAGCTTTTCAGCTAAAGGATTATCATCCAATCAATCCGCAATGACAGACCTTATGCAAGAATCTTTGCAACAGGCTCGCTTTGATGAATTGCCTCGATTACGTGAACTGATTGCCCAAATTCGCAGTCACCGTGAATCATCTGTCGTTAGTAACGGCCATATTATGGCAATGACGGCCGCAGCTAGTGGGCTATCGGCCAATGCCAACCTAAGCCAGCGCTGGGGGGGGCTAACAGGTCTTTCATTACTTAAGACGCTAGATAATGGCTTAGATTCTGATGAAGGCCTTTCAATTTTAGCAACTCAGCTTGAAACGATTCATCAGTTAGTCCTCAAACAACCGCGGCAATACCTACTAGTGGCAGAAAAAGAACGTTTAAATACTTTTAGTGAGCAAATGGAAACAAGTTTCGCGGGCTCACCCATAGGCGCTTCCGACGATAATTTAATCAGCTATCAACCCAAACTATCTTCCGTTAACCATTGCTGGACAGCCAACACTCAAGTGAGTTTTTGCGCCAAGGCATATCCTACAGTACCCGCTGCACATCCAGATGCTGCTGCTCTGACGATTCTTGGTGGTGTTTTGCGTAACGGTTTTTTACACCGAGTCGTTCGAGAGCAAGGCGGTGCCTATGGTGGCGGTGCATCTCAAGATAATCAGTCGGGTACTTTTCGCTTTTACTCTTATCGCGACCCCCGTATCGCTGGTACTCTGGCCGATTTCGATCAATCTATTGAGTGGTTGCTCAAAGAACCTATAAGTTTCGACAAAGTTGAAGAGTCTATCCTTGGTGTAGTGGGTAGCCTCGATAAGCCAGGCTCTCCTTTTGGTGAGGCAATACAAGCCTTTCACTCAGAACTAAACGGGCGCAATAAAGCCTCAGCGATGGCATTCCGTCAACGTATTTTGGCCGTTACTTCTCACGACTTAAAACGCGTTGCTGAGCAGTACTTGCGCCAAGATTTAGCGCAAACCGCAGTCATAACCAATGTCGACTTAGCCGCTAAGACTGGGCTTGAGATAATGGCGGTTTAATCAGTATGCCAGACCCAAAGCACGATAATTTATTTGCTAATCCGTTAGGGGATGTGCCCGGCTTTGTCTTCGATCAAGCCGTGGCTGACGTATTCCCAGACATGATTAGCCGATCGGTTCCAGGTTATCAAACAATTCTGTCCCACTGCGGAGAATTGGCCGCGCGCTATGTGCAACCACAAACCCATTGTTATGATCTAGGTTGCTCTCTTGGCGCCTCGACACTCGCAATGCGTCCCCATATTGAAGGGCGTGATGCAACCATTGTTGCCGTTGATAATTCAGCCGCCATGCTAAGTCGCTGTAAGACTATCCTTGAAACCACATCATCACAGGTTAAGACGCAACTCATCAATGCAGACATCTGTGATGTTGACATTAGTAATGCGTCATTAGTGGTCATGAACTTCACCCTACAATTTGTGCCCTTAGATAAGCGTTTAGCATTGCTAGAAAAGATTTATCAAGGATTAAATCCTGGCGGTTGCCTGATTATTTCTGAGAAATTATGTTTTGAACCAGAGTCACTAAATTCACTACTAAGTGACCTACATCACCAGTTTAAAAGAGCACAGGGTTATAGTGATTTAGAAATCAGCCAAAAACGAGACTCCATCGAGAACGTATTAGTGCCTGAAAGCTTAGATGCGCATATACAGCGATTAAGGGCTTGTGGATTTCACTCCGCAAGCCCTTGGTTTCAATGCTTCAACTTTTGCTCGCTGGTAGCCTTTAAGTAAGACAAACAGCATTTAAGGTTGATTATGATGTCATCTTAATCGCCATTTTGATCAACTTCCTGACCTTGGGCGTATACGGCGGATGCATCATTGATGCAGAACTAAATTTATCAGTTAGCACACTTCGCTCATGGGTAAAGGCGTTAAAGCCCCACACACCACCTGACTTACCAATGCCACTGTTGTTAACCCCACCAAACGGCAGGTTAGGGTGTAAGAAATGCATCATCGTTTGATTGACGCAGGTATCACCAGCACTGGTTTCAGTAAGTATTTTTTCAATATTGCGACTATCTTTGCCATAAATGTAGAGGGCTAAGGGTTTAGGTTTACTGTTTACATATGAGATCACTTCATCAAGATCAGTAAAGGTAATAACCGGCAATAAAGGACCAAATATCTCCTCATTCATGATCGCTGAATCCCTCGACATTCCTTCAATCAATGTTGGCGCTATAAATCGTCCCGCATCGTCCGTTTGGCCACCCGTAATCAGCTTACCACCCTGCGCCTGCGCATCGACCAGTAGACGGCTAATACGCTGATAGTGGCCATCATTGACGACCTGACAATAATCACCGTTATCCTTAGCGTCAGTGCCTAGCCCATACTGCTTATCAACACAGGCCACCATTTCTTTAAAAAATTCGTCTTTAATAGACTCGTGAACATAGAGGTAATCCGGTGCGATACAGGTTTGCCCGTTATTACTAAACTTGCCCCAAGCAATCGACTGCACAGCCTTTTTAATATCCACTGATTTGTCGACGATTACCGGGCTTTTACCACCCAATTCTAAAGTCACCGACGTTAGATTTCTCGCGGCCGCCGCCATCACATGTTTACCAACCGCAGGGCTACCTGTAAAGAAAATATGATCGAAAGGTAAGCTAGTCAAATAACTAGCCACATCTGCTTCTCCTTGAAACAAGCAAACTTCCTCAGGGGTAAACGCTTTTTCGACAATTTCACTGATCACAGCCGACATGTTAGGTGTCATTTCCGAAGGCTTAATGATGACTGTATTACCTGCCGCAATAGACCAAATCATAGGGCCAAAAGTCAGATTAAAGGGATAGTTCCAAGGTGAAACCACCAAGGTAACTCCCTTTGGTTCCTTAACAATTTTCGATGAAGTACCAAATAGCGCCATGGTTGCTTTAACTGGCACTGGCTTCATCCATTTTTTTAGGTTTTTACGAACATGTTTAAGCTCCGCCAGTACTGCCATGATTTCTGACATGTCCACCTCAGCTTGAGGTTTTCCAAAATCATCGGCGGCAGACTTATATATTTTTTCTTCTGAATCGCGAAAGGCTTGTTCAAATCGATCGAGTACCGCAACTCTTTTTTTGTAATCTGATTTTCGCAGCTCTATGGCATAGCTCTGTTGGCGCGCAAAAGCATTATCAATATTTTGCTTAACTTGCTCATTTAAATCTGACATTTTAAACCTCTATTCTCTAATTTAATTCGAATGACGGCACATGTCTCTGGTTAATAGTGCGGTGGTCTCTCGCCCTCTTCTTGATCGCCCTGGTCGACCGTATCTTGCAGAGATTCAATGCGCTGCAATAATTTACGATGAGCCTTGGTTAATGTATCAATCTCTTTTTTCTGACGGAAAATCTCATCACCTAATTCGGCATTGGTCATCTCAAAAAATGCCAGTTTTTCCTCAAGCTCCTGAAATCGCTCTTCACTCATTATATGTTCGTCCTAGCGGTTTATTCAGTATCACCATTGTATATAACACTTAATATTTAGTATGTTTGGTATATTAATTTTAATCAACGATACTCAATTAAGTATTCGATCCCCACCTGAAATCTCAAATGAGTAAATCAGATTGGCAGGTTACACCCTGTTTAATCAAAAAACTAACCGGTATTATAGGGCGCAAATTTGGAAAGATCCTATTTTTAATGGTAGCCAAAACACTGAGACCAAACTAATAACTTTAAACGCTCGCCCTGTAATTAAAGCTTAGGGAAATTAAGGTGCAAGGATCGAAAATTTGAATTTTCAGCAATGATGACTTCGAGCCTACAGTCCTTTAAGGTATACCCTCAATTAAATACTTGATCGCGCTGAAGAGCAGAAGATATGAATGAATATTTTGCCTAAAACAAGAAATTCAACACAATGCACCATAGAAAAACCAAGACCAAGGTTGAGCAACAATCGGCCATGGTTACTTCTATGTCTTACATCTTTGTTA
>JACNKP010000068.1 GCA_014381985.1 SAR92 clade bacterium | reverse complement strand
TTAAGGATCTTCTTTCTAATATCTGCGCTATCAATATCATCAGCCACAGGGAAAGCTAACAACACTTTACCGGAAGCCAAATCGACATCTATTTTACTAACACGCTTGTCTTTACCAAAGGTTTTTTCAATGCCTCGAGCACAAAAGTCACACACCATCCCTTGAACACTGACAACGGCAACGGCGTTATTGTCTATACCGATCATAAACGTATCAAATCGTTGTGCATCAACATCGATATTTTTGCCATTGACCATTTCATTGTGAATATGACCTTCATGTGAATGCATGCTGTCCATATCGTGCTGCTCATGGTGCCCAGCATAAATAGCTGTAGACGATATAAGTAGGCTCAATAATAATAAATTTTTCATAATTTTCTCTTCTCTTGGTTAATGATTAGAACCGGTACATTAGATGTACGTCCCAATCAGTTTTTTTGTGATAGCTCATTTCAATCAGCGCACCGCCTTTAAACAGCCTTAGTACTGGGTAGGTGATTCGTTTGTTGCCTAAATCATTTTTCTTTGTTTCAACCATAAGCCATGTATGAAGGTCGCCATAGTCGCCCAGATAAGGCGCAACACCAACTTTGACTGACTGTTCGAACATAACATAGCCGGCCCCCGAAGACTGCTTAACTGAGAAGCTAGTAAAGAGTCGTCTTGTCTCCCAATCACCGGCCAGCGAATAAAAATGGTTGTTGCTGTCATTTAGACCAACGCCTGTCTTAAGGTATAGGTTGCGCTGAGATTTTGCGGTGTTTTTACGGTTTATCAGGTAGGTAAATCTGGCTGAGGGAAAGTATTCGTTGCTGACTTTGTCTCTCTGATAGTCCAGACCTACAGAGTAGTTAATATTTGGTGTGTAGTGCCAGTAGATATTGTCTGTCAGAGAGCCGGAGTTGGCCATTAGAGTATGCCCGCCGACATAGGAAATGGGCCTTGAAAAGCAGGCTGAAGACAATAGTACGCATAGAATAATAATTAGGACTCTCATACCCCCCTAGGGTATACGTTTGAGTTTTTTTGTCAACCCTTTTTTGGTGAAGTATTACGGACAAAAAAAAGGGTGCCAATTGGCACCCTTTTTAGTGGACTTTAGGTCAGGCCGTAAGACCTGACCTAAACTTCTAAACATTCATTACGAATTAATTAGAAGTTGTATCCAGCCTTCATGTACCAGTAAGCACCTTCGATACCCATTGGCGAAGTCTCGTAGTAGATTGCGCCAAGTACGTTACCTGGTACGCCTTCTGCTACCGCGCCAGCTGAGCCTTCAATGCGCTCTGCTTTTTGATCAAAGAGGTTCTGAGCACCAACAGACACGTTGAAGTTATCAGTGAGGTTGTAAGTCACTTCTACGTCAACTGTCATAGCTGAATCAGCGTCAGTACCAAACCAGTCAGCGTGCACTGCATAGTACTCACCGAAGTAGTTAGCACGAACAAATGCGCTCAGATCTTCCCAGTTCTGGTTCATAGTGAAAGTTGCACGATGATTCGGCAGACCTTCCTCTAAACGCTTCACTTTGCTATCGCTAGTGACAGAACCTTGATCAGAAACTTCAGTATCAGTGTAGTTATACGCTGCGCTAAAGTCAGTTGAACCGCCCATAAGGTTAGTGCTGTAAGTTGCTACAACGTCTAATCCTGAAGTTTCAGTGTTGAAATCATTAGTGAAGTAGTTTACTTCACCGATCAACTCTGGGTTAGGAACGCCAGCAGCGCCCATAGCAGCTCGTTGAGCATCAGTAGGTGCAGCATTACTAGTCAGAGCAATACGATCGTCTACTTCAATGTTGAACCAGTCAGCCGTTAACTCAACTTCACCTAGAGTAGCGACAACACCAAATGCAAAGCTTGTAGATTCTTCTGGCTGCAGATTACCTGCGCCCAGCTTGAAGCTTGGTAGCGTTTGCGCTTGAGTCAATTGACCGTCTACTAGAGTAGTCTGAGTGTTAACTACGTTAGCCTGGCCCTGAGTTGGAGCTCGGAAACCAGTACTGTGAGATCCACGCAGTGCAACGTTATCAGTTAACTGAAGGTTAAAGGCTAACTTATAGTTCGTGGTGTCACCGAAAGTTGTGTAGTCTTCGTAACGAACCGCACCCTGAACTAATAGATTGTCAGAGACTTGGTTTGAAACATCAACATACATTGCATAGTTACGACGAGAGAACGCACCGGCTGAATCAGGTGAGAAACCTGCAAAACCATGAGAACCTACGTTGAAACCTTGGGCTGCATATTTTCCTGCTTTCCAAGAAGCTTCTTCGCCTGAGATTACAGAGAAAGTAGTTTCGCGCCATTCAGCACCATAACCAACGCTCATAGAACCGTATTCCTTCGACATATCTAAATTGAAGGTCTTGGCTAGCTGAATGTAGCTACCCGTAGAAAAGTCACGTGGAGAGTCGGGACCCATAGATGGGTTAAAGGTGTTGTTCAAACCAAATGTAGCTTCGTTACGACCAACCGAACCACTAACGTCATAGCCAGTACCAGCCATTGGTCCTGAGGCAATCTCACCGCTTCTTCCCATAGTGAAAGATGAGTCAGTGATGTTGCCAGTGAAGCGAGGTGTATAGCCACCAGGTGCTGCTTGGTTAAGAATGTAGCAATTGGGATCTGCGATTACTGCATCACGACCCGCATAATCAGAAGGCGCAAGCGCTGTTGGACAGTTGCCAGACATATCGCCTGTAACGTCAGCAATCAGACGAGAGCCATCACCTTTAGTGAATACGCCACCACGACCATCAGGATTACGGTAGTAAAAGCCACCATCGATGTCGCGCTCAGAATAGTTACCGAAGGCGTACGCTTTTGCGCCGTTGCCAAGGTCTAAACCAGAGTTAAAGAAGAAAGTCACATCATCATCGATGATCGGTGCACCCCAGATTTGAGCAGGAAGAGTTACAGACGTATTACCTGCGTCGATAAGAGCCTGTGCGTCTGGACGCTGAACACTGCGTGAAGTTGCATCATTCTCTTTCATTTGGAAGCTAAGGTTGATAAAACCAGCGTCAGTCAATGGCATACCAATTTTGCCAGCTACAACTGTGCTTGCGCCATCACCCTTGCTGTACTCGCCTTGCTTAATAGTCAAGCTTCCACCTTCAGATGAATCATCTAAGATAAAGTTGATTACGCCAGCAACGGCATCAGAACCATACTGTGCCGCAGCACCATCACGCAGAATCTCAACACGCTTAAGAGCGATACTTGGAATTACAGAGATATCTGGACCCTGTGAACCATCATTAACACCACCGCCCTGAAAGGCAATAACTGATGCACGGTGACGACGCTTGCCGTTAACCATGACCAATGTGCTGTCTGAAGATAGGCCACGCAAGTTAGCAGGACGAATCATACTGGCTGCATCACTGATAGGCTGTAAGTGAACGTTTAATGAAGGAACAGCGCTTTGAAGTTGCATAAGAAGGTCATTACTGCCTGCTTTACCTAGTTCTTCAGCGTTGATTACGTCAACAGGTACTGGTGAATCGCCTACAGAGCGGGGTGCTCCGCGAGATCCTATTACAACGACCTCTTCTAGCGTCGCGTCGGCGGCAGTTGCCACTGTTGGTAGCGCAATGCCACCAGCAATGATTGCTGCTGCAATCGTGTTTATTTTCCAAATATTAACAGTTTTCATAATTCTCCCCTAGAGAAAGTGATAACAAAGTTTTGTTGGTTTTTAAGTTACATCTCCCCACCACTACAACCGTGGGCGGCGCGCAGAATAGCATAAAAAATGCCTAATGACCTACATATTTTCATGGCCTTTAAACTTGAAAAGATATCCTTTTTGCTGATCTACTGTGATCGAAAACTAACTATCAGATGCTTTGGAGATTAGATGCTATGCCCACCATCCACACTGGATTATGGATTATGGATTATGGATTATGGATTATGGATTATGGATTATGGATTATGGATTATGGATTATGGATTATGGATTATGGATAGGGATTTTTGTCATTGATACTGGCATGATAGTGCTGAGCGGTCATTATATTTTAAACTTAAACGGTACGCAGAAAGTGAGTGCTAGATTGAACATAGATAATAGTTATATGGCTAGAGCGCTTGAACTAGCGCAGCAGGCTGCCGAGGCTGGGGAGGTCCCAGTGGGTGCGGTGGTTGTGAAAGATGGAGAGGTCGTCGGAGAGGGTTTCAACCAGCCTATTTCTGGCACTGATCCCACAGCTCACGCTGAAATCATTGCCATGCGTAATGCGGCCATTTTTTTGAACAACTATAGACTCACAGATTGTGACCTCTATGTCACTATAGAACCGTGCACTATGTGTGTGGGCGCTATGGTCCATGCGCGTATCAAACGAATTGTTTTTGGTGCCGCTGAACCTCGGGCGGGGGCTTTGCAAAGCCAATTGCAGTTAATGGATGGTGATTATTACAATCATATTATCGACTGGCATGGGGGTGTTCTATCTGATCACTGCGGTGCGGTTATGCGGGATTTTTTCCGCGAGAAAAGAAAGTAAATCAACGGACGTAATATTAAATCGACGGAAGGTTGCTGGGTTCCCATTCAGGCTGACTTAAGACGTCGTTTATTTTCTCTGAAGGAAGATCTTTTACATGCAGAGAATAAAGGGCTAGGTAATTCCTATAGTATTGGATGTTGTCGACGTAGAGCACTGGCTCAGCTCCCCTGGCATAACCATACTTTAGGGTTGAATAGAATTTCTTTTTGCTGAGCAACGGCAAAGATTGCCTGACATCACTCCATAAATCTGGATTTTTACCTCCTCGCTGAGTCAAAATACGTGCATCTTCTAGATGCCCAAAACCCACATTATAGGCGGCTAAGGCAAGTAAGGTGCGATCGGGTTCGGTGATTCTAACGGGCAGTCGACCTCGTAACTTTGCGAGATAAGCAGCCCCACCTTTAATGCTCTGCTCACCGTCAAGTCGATTAGATACCCCCATTTCTTTAGCGGTATCCAATGTAAGCATCATTAAGCCTCGAACACCGGTGGGTGACTTTGCTCTGGGGTCCCAGTGGGATTCCTGATAAGCCACTGCTGCGAGCAAGTGCCAGTCAAGATTGTTCTTTTCGGCATTTTCTCGGAACAAAGGTTCATAGGTTGGCAGGCGCTTAGCGACTAATTTGCCAAGGCGTTTTGAGTCCGCGACAGAAAAGTTATTACTTTGAGATAAGAGCTGCTGCTTTAATGATTCCATTTTACCCGTCGATATGTAGTCAGCCAGAAATTTGTTGGCAGCATTAAGTAACGACCCATCCTCATGTGAGGGAAATGCCCAAGCTACCATCTGTGGTTTTGAAATATCTAGAGCAAGTCCAGCGTTGGGGTAGATATGGCGGTTAACCAAATAGGCGATTGAATCCACGGCGGTATAGTTGATCTCCCCAGTATGGACCATTCGAATCAGGTCGCTCATTTCAATTTCATCTTGCTCTTGCCACCTGAGTTGAGGGATATCTATGCTTAATCTTTTAAGTTGCTCGCTGTGGGATGAGCTAGTGACAACCACTAGTTCACCGTCTATATCTGACAATGATTTTGGTTTCGGAGTTCCTCGTCGATACAGCAGTTGCTGAGTAACCTCTAAATAGGGGTCTGAAAACATAAGGGATCGGCTGCGTTTTGCGGTGGGGACTAAATTTGCAGCCGCAAAGTCACCTTGAGGTCCGCCCACGGCGACAAGTAAATTGCGAAGGCTCTGCTTTGGTTGAACTCGCAAGTTAACACCTAGGCTATCGGCAAAGGCTTTAGCGATTAAATAGTCAAAGCCATTTCGGCCCCTTCCGTCTTCAAAATAAGTGGTAGGTCCGGGAATGGTGAGCATAACCAGCTCACCATTTTTTTGTACTCTCTTTAAATCTGTTATTTGTTGACTGCTGGAAAAATAAAAGATGATAGCAAGCGCAAGCACAACCAAAACTGAGCGGTTGCGTATTCTCCTGACTTTTTTTGATCGTTGACGCATCACTTTTCTGTCTGTGTCCCCAAGAATTACCTGATGTCGGGATAGAAATAACAAACGATAGACAATAATTGTACATTATTTGCTAAATTCAATCTGCCAAAAGGTTCATTTTTCCGTTAGAATGCGAACTTCCCAACCGTGATGATTTCGAGATCCAAATTAATGATGATTCTCTCTGGCGCATCTTCTCTCTCTGCGTTTCGGCGACAAAAATTACTATATAAACTGCAATCTGCAGTACCCTTAGTGACTTCGGTAAGCGCTGAATACATTCACATTGCTGACCTGAATGAGCCGTTGACCTCGGATGAGTCTAAAACCCTTGAAGCCCTTCTTCAGTATGGGCCTAAAGAGCAAGACGTTGATAAAGCTGGGGTGCTGTTATTGGTGGTTCCACGCCCGGGAACCATATCGCCATGGTCTAGTAAAGCGACCGATATTGTTCATAACTGTGGTTTAAAAAATGTGCTGAGGGTGGAGCGAGGAATTGCCTATTACCTCCAGGCTGATACGTCTCTCTCGGATAACCAGTTAATGATATTGGGTGAATTACTCAGCGATCGCATGGTGGAAGCTGTCCTAACTGATTTTGCTCAAGCTGAATCTTTGTTTTCGCATGAACAGCCGGCTCCGGTTAGCGTGGTTGACGTGTTAGATGGGGGTGCCGAAACGCTACGTTTAGCTAATGTTAGCTTAGGCTTGGCGTTGGCTGATGATGAAGTGGATTACTTGGTGGCAAGTTTTCGCGACTTGGGGCGCAATCCTTCTGATGCCGAATTAATGATGTTTGCTCAGGCGAATTCTGAGCATTGTAGACACAAGATTTTCAATGCGAGTTGGACAATTGACGGCGTTGATCAGCAGCATTCGTTGTTCGGTATGATTCGCAATACTAATGCTGTTAATGGCGATAACGTTTTATCGGCCTATTCTGACAATGCGGCCGTGGTTGCTGGTAGTCAGGGCGGGCGTTTCTATCCTGATCCAGTGACTAAACAGTATGGTTACAGCCAAGAGCCTGTCCACCTTTTGATGAAAGTAGAAACGCACAATCATCCTACGGCAATATCCCCTTATTCTGGCGCCGGAACAGGCTCAGGCGGCGAAATTCGTGATGAAGGCGCAGTGGGCAGGGGTTCTAAGCCAAAGGTTGGGTTAGTTGGGTTTAGTGTATCCAACCTCCAAATTCCAGACTACATTCAGCCGTGGGAGACTGACTACGGGAAGCCGAATAGAATTGTGTCTGCCTTAGATATTATGACGGAAGGCCCTATTGGCGGAGCGGCGTTTAATAATGAATTTGGACGTCCGAATATATGCGGCTATTTTAGAACCTTTGAAATTGACTTTGCGGGTGAGCGCCGTGGGTACCATAAGCCAATAATGATTGCAGGCGGTTATGGCAATATTCGAGAGGGCCATGTTGATAAGCCAGAATTTAAGCCTGGCGCGCAATTAGTCGTATTAGGTGGTCCTGCTATGTTGATCGGTCTGGGTGGTGGTGCGGCGTCTTCCATGACCACAGGCAGCAGTTCTGCCGATTTAGATTTTGCTTCGGTGCAGCGTCAAAATCCGGAAATTGAGCGACGTTGTCAAGAAGTCATTGACGCCTGTTGGCAGTTGGGAGATATCAATCCCATAGCCTTTATTCACGATGTCGGCGCTGGTGGTTTATCCAATGCGCTGCCCGAATTAGTGAAAGATGGCGGCACTGGCGGTCGCTTTAATCTAAGAGCCGTACCCAATGATGAGCCGGGCATGTCGCCGGTTGAAATATGGTGTAACGAAGCCCAGGAGCGTTATGTCTTGGCGGTAATGCCAGATGACTTGACTCGGTTTATCGCCATTTGTGAGCGTGAGAGGTGTCCGTTCGCGGTGGTCGGTGAGGCCACAGAAGATAAAAGCATCACCGTAGTTGATGAGCATTTTGGCGACAAGCCTGTCGATTTACCGATGTCTATCTTATTTGGTAAGACCCCTAAAATGCATCGTAGCGCCGTAAAGCTGGATCAATTTGGTCCCGATTTTACCGCAGAGGGAATTGATATTGGTGAGGCCGTATTCCGTGTCTTACGCCACCCAACTGTTGCAAGTAAAAGCTTTTTAATCACCATTGGTGATAGAACGGTTAGTGGCATGGTGGCAAGAGATCAAATGGTGGGTCCTTGGCAGGTGCCTGTTGCTGACTGTGCCGTAACCACTTTGACCTATGATAGTAATGCCGGAGAAGCTATGGCTATGGGCGAGCGAACGCCGCTAGCATTAGTTAGTGGCCCTGCATCTGGGCGGATGGCAATTGGTGAGGCCTTGACGAACATATGCTCTGCCCGTATTGGTGATATAAAAGACATTAGACTGTCGGCAAATTGGATGTGTGCTGCAGGGTCTCCTGGAGAAGATGAAAAGTTATTCCGAACCGTTGAAGCGGTTGGGATGGATCTCTGTCCCAAACTAGGTATTACAATTCCAGTGGGTAAAGACTCGATGTCTATGCGCACGGCATGGCAAGATGATGGTGAAGATAAATCTGTCACCTCGCCAATGTCGTTAATCATCACTGGATTTTCTCCGGTGTTAGATGTGCGAAAGACATTAACGCCTCAATTGGCTACTGACGTTGGTGATACACAGTTGTTATTGATTGATCTGGGTCAGGGGGCTAACCGGTTAGGTGGTTCGATACTGGCGCAGGTATATTCTGAATTTGGCAACTCGGTACCTGATGTACATGATCCTGATGCACTGTTAGGCTTCTTTAATGTCATGCAGGCTTCAATGGAGCAGGGCGACATACTGGCCTATCACGACCGATCTGACGGTGGTCTGGTGGCAACATTGGTTGAAATGAGCTTTGCGGGTCATGTAGGTATAACGGTCGATATCAGTGATGACTTACTTGGGGTAAATGCTAACCTTAATGCGGCCTTGTTCAGTGAAGAGTTAGGTGCAGTCATTCAAGTTAAGTCTGATTTAAGTGATGAGATTGTTGAGCGGTTTTCTGTAGTCGGTGTGACTGTGCATAAAGTGGGTTGTTTGAATAGCACAGACACTATCGAATTTAATCATAACGGCGAAACTCTGTTTAGTGATGAGCGCACTGTGTTGCAGGCTGCTTGGAGTGAGACGTCGCACAAGGTTGCGGTTTTACGCGACAATGCGGAGTGCGCAGACCAAGAGTTCGCAAGAGTTTCTGCTCCTGATCCGGGTCTTTCGGCCGACCTAAGCTTTGATCCCAATGACGATGTCGCAGCGCCTTATATCCTTAAAGGAGTAAGGCCATCCATTGCTATCGTGCGAGAGCAGGGAGTTAATAGTCAAATGGAAATGGCAGCGGCGTTTGATCGTGCAGGTTTTACGGCGGTAGATGTCCATATGAGTGATTTATTAGCGGGGCGTAAGTCACTTGATGAGTTCTCCGGTCTAGTTGCCTGTGGAGGATTCTCCTATGGTGATGTACTCGGGGCAGGAGAAGGTTGGGCTAAAACAGTATTGTTTAATAGTCAACTTCGCGATCAATTTGAGGGATTTTTCCATCGTCCTAATACTTTTAGTCTGGGTGTCTGTAATGGTTGTCAAATGCTAAGTAATTTAAAGTCTTTGGTTCCCGGGGCAGAACGCTGGCCTCGGTTTGTGCGTAACCAATCAGAGCAATTTGAAGCCCGCTTATCCCTGGTGCGAGTTGAGAAATCACCGTCGATATTACTGCGTGACATGGCCGGGTCAGTGTTGCCAATTGCTGTATCCCATGGTGAAGGGCGCGCTGAATTTGCTTCGAGCAATGCCCGTATGGACTTGCAAGGTAGCGATCAAATCGCTATGCGGTTTCTGGAAAATAATTTAGAGGTGGCTGCTCGATATCCGGCAAACCCTAATGGATCACCCGATGGCATTACAGGGGTTACTTCAGTGGATGGTCGAGTGACCCTATTAATGCCTCACCCTGAAAGAGTATTCAGAACGGTCCTTAATTCATGGCATCCGCCAGAATGGGGCGAAGATAGTGGCTGGATGCGTCTCTTTAGAAATGCGCGCACATTTGTCGATTAAAATTGTAGTGTAAGATAGTTGATAACCAGATGCCGATATAGGGATATCAGGATATGAACAAACTTCAAAACGAAACTGAATTGGTTAAAAAGGCTCTTCAAATAGGGGCCGTTTATGCCAAAAAAAGAGCTTACGGCGAGATTGAGAGTCAAGACTCGATCAAGCTAAAGGTAGAGTTTATTTATCGCGTTCTTACTGAGGATAAGTTAATCCAGCCTCTTGCCAAAGATCAGATTAATGACCCTAATATGCGTCACAAACTAGCCTTGTGGATATCTCGCCAACTGCCTCCTAACCATCCCTTGCTGAAATAGCCGAGGCTAAAGAAGTTGCTTGATCTTAGAGCTTTCAATGTCATTTAAATCACTTGGAAAGGCTCAGATTGTGCTATTCTCCGTCCTGAGTTGACTAGGCAGTCGCTGTGTTGAATTCTCCGATATTCGCTTGCGTTTATCAGGGAGCATCGCAGAGGAAAGTCCGGGCTCCAAAGGGTAGAGTGCCAGGTAACACCTGGGGGGCGAAAGCCTACGGAAAGTGCCGCAGAGAGCAGACCGCCGATGGTTCGTTCGCGAACACAGGTAAGGGTGAAAGGGTGTGGTAAGAGCGCACCGCGCTGCTGGTAACAGTGGTGGCAGGGTAAACCCCACTCGGAGCAAGACCAAATAGGTTTCCATATGGCGCGACCCGCGTTGGGAACGGGTAGGTTGCTTGAGGCAAGCGGCGACGTTTGTCCCAGATGAATGACTGTCCACGACAGAACCCGGCTTATCGGTCGACTCACTTATTTAATATGCTTAGACGCAGAAAGGCCGGCAATTTTTTGTCGGCCTTTCTGTTATTGCTGTAAATATAAATTTTCCGGCCTCAGTCTTGTTTTTTTATTCTTTTTTAATATAAAAGATTTAATCTATTAATGTAAATTGTTCTTAAAAAATAGCATATCTAGAAGTTACTTTAAGTTGTAGCCTTACCATCCTGTTTTATAGCGCTAATTATTTCCACCTCAGCCTAGGCTATATTGAAATTGTCTAATATAGATGGAACCTACTGATTTTACTAAGTTTTTACCCTGAAACACTCCTTGACATCATCGCTCGCTATGCATAATGTTCACATATGGCTAAAAGTGGTGAAAAGTGGGTAATATAAGTCATTTAGTGGCGAGGGACGGGTAAAAGTGTTTAGAGGTAGTGATCCAATCAATATGGATACAAAGGGTCGGATGGCAATTCCGACTCGTTACCGTGGCGTGCTCACAGATATGTGTTCTGGGGACCTCGTTATCACCATAGACATGAAGTCCACCTGTTTAACCCTATCACCCTTACCTGAGTGGAAAAAATTCGAAGAGAAAGTGGCGGCTTTGCCTGCGCTTGATGATCTTGGTGAGATGCTGAGTCGTTTTGTTGTTGGCCAGGCCAAAGATTTGCAGCTAGATGGAAGTGGACGGATCTTGATTCCGTCAGAGCTGCGTGAATATGCCGAACTTGAGAAAAAAATTATTTTAGTGGGTCGTACGCAGCGACTGGAAATATGGTCTGAAGACAATTGGAATACTGAGCGCGAGAGGTCTCAGGAAAACTATCGAGGCATGTTGCTTGATAGAGACAATATGTCTGATGCCCTTAGAAACCTATCTTGGTAAGGAAGACGTCCATGGCGACTGAGCACAGGACTGTTTTATTAAAAGAAGCTGTTGAGGCGTTGATGGTTGACGTTAATGGTTTTTATATTGACGGCACATTTGGGCGTGGTGGCCATACTGCAGAATTACTTTCCTGTTTATCCGAAAAGGCGGTCGTTTGGGCAATTGATAAAGATCCTCAGGCAATTGCTGAGGGGCAGGTGCAGTTTCAGAAAGATGAGCGGTTAAAGTTTGTTCATGGCAGTTTCGCTGATTTAACAACTGTCTTAAGTGCTGAAGGTAAGGTTGGCGAATTATCGGGCGTGCTTCTTGATCTTGGCGTGTCATCCCCTCAATTAGATGAGGCAGAGCGAGGGTTTAGTTTTATGCGAGACGGCCCCTTGGATATGCGAATGGATACCAGTCGGGGTTTGTCGGCGGCTGATTGGATTGCGACTGCGGACGAGAAAGATATTGCGCAGGTGATTAAAGAGTATGGCGAGGAGCGGTTTGCTCGCCGGATGGCAAGTGCAGTGGTTCGTGAGCGTGAGAAGACGCCAATCACCCGTACTGTCCAGTTGGCTGGAATATTAGCTGCAGCTCACCCGGCTTGGGAGAGAGGAAGGCATCCAGCAACCAAAGCGTTTCAGGCTATTAGGATTTTTATTAATAGAGAACTGGAAGATTTAGAGTCGCTGCTCAGCCAAATCATTGATGCACTAAAGGTGGGTGGTCGGTTGGTTGTTATTAGCTTCCACTCTTTAGAAGATCGGCGCGTTAAGCGATTTATCCGCGATCAAGAACGTGGGATCAAATTGCCGAAAAATCTGCCGGTAAGAGATGTTGAGCGTGGGGTGAGACTTAAAAAAGTGGGCAAGGCCATTAAGCCTCAGCTCTCTGAGGTTGATGAGAATATTAGGTCGCGCAGCGCGGTAATGCGAATTGCTGAGCGAGTAGCCTGATATGAATGCTGATGCGGCGATGTCGTCATTCCCGCACTCGCTAAAGATAGCCGTACTTTGGGTGATGGTTGTTATAAGTGGATTATCTGTAGCCTATGTGAGCCACCTGTGCCGTGAAAAGTATGGGCAGCTTATGGTAATGGAGAGAGATGCGAATCAGATGCAAGTGGATTATGGCAAGTATTTACTCGAGCAAAGTGCTTGGGGCTCGCTGCAGCGTATTGAGGTATCCGCTATTGCTGAGCTTAACATGCGTAGTCCTAAGCCCGAAGAGATTGTGATTGTGCGTACACCTTAATAGGTGTGTTTAGATCAATGTTAAGTGGTTTTTTAATAGAAAGGTAAAGTAAAAAAGTGGCCAAAAAATCGGTGAATGCAGTTATACCGCGATGGCGTTACTATTTAGTAATGCTTTCTCTGGTCTCTCTGCCTCTGATACTTTTGGCTAAAGTCGCGCAGCTACAGATTATTCCAAATGAAACGCGTGGCGTCGATTTCCTACAAACCCAAGGCGACAATCGTTCAATCCGCAGGGTGGTCGTCCCGGCATATCGTGGCCTTATCACTGATAGAAATGGCGAACCTCTTGCTATTAGTACTCCAGTCACTGCCATATCCGTAAACCCCCAGCAGATCCGTGAGCAGGACATTGACAGGCTCTCGGTAGCTATGAATACGCCAGCGGCTCAGCTCCGGGCTCGCTTAAAGCGTTACCGCAATAAGTCATTTATGTATTTAGCGCGTCAACTACCCACTGAGCAGGCCGAGAGAATTTTAGACCTAGGTATTACGGGTATTTCAGGGAGGAGGGAATATAAACGATTCTATCCTGCCGGAGAGGTTACCGCTCAGTTAGTTGGTTTCACCGATATTAATGATAGCGGCCAAGAAGGTATGGAGCTTGCCTATGATGCCTGGCTGACGGGCGAGTCCGGAGCCAAAAAGGTGGTCAAAGATCGGGCCGGTCGAACTATCAATGATATCTCATTGATCAAGTCTGCTCGATCAGGAGAGAACTTGCGGTTAAGTATTGACCTAAGAGTTCAGTATGCAGCTTACCGTGCACTTAAAGCGGCGGTGAAAAAGCATAATGCTAAGTCAGGCTCAGTTGTGGTTCTTGATGTTACTACCGGTGAAGTCTTAGCAATGGCTAATCAGCCATCTTTTAATCCCAATGACCGATCTCATGTAACGATAGGTGCGACACGTAATCGCGCTATGACGGATATTATGGAGCCAGGATCCACCGTCAAGCCTTTCACCATTTTGGCAGCGTTAGAAAGCGGTAAGTTTTCCTCTGACAGTATTATTAGCACCAGTCCTGGATATTTAAAGGTCGATTACAAAACTTTTGTAGATCCATCTAATTATGGCGAGTTGAAATTAGAAGATGTTTTATCCAAGTCAAGCCAGGTAGGAACCACTAAAGTGGCATTGGCTTTGGATCCAGATTCAACGCGAGAGCTTTTTCAAAGAGTTGGTTTTGGGGAGGTAGTAGGCAGCGGGTTTCCTGGAGAGACACTTGGGAGTTTGCCAGCATACCGAAAATGGGATCCCGTCACTCAGGCTACCTTTGCTTTTGGCTATGGGTTGAGCGTGTCTTCGTTGCAGTTAGCAAGAGCTTACGCGGTGTTGGCAAGTGATGGGATTCGTCGAGAGATATCTTTGGTGGCTTTAGACTCTGAACCTGAAAGCATTCGCGTTATTGCTTCAGGCATATCTCAGAAAGTGCGTCATATGCTGAGAGCCGCAAGTGGCGTAAAAGGCACTGGTAAAAGGGCGATGATCGATGGCTACTCCGTCGGCGGAAAAACGGGGACCCTGCATAAGGTTAAATCTGGAGGTGGTTACGATCAAAGTCGCTACATGTCAGCCTTTGCTGGCTTGTCGCCTATTGAAAACCCACGATTAGTCACGGTTGTTGTCATTGATGAGCCTCGTGATGGGGACTATTTTGGCGGTCTTGTTGCTGCGCCTGTGTTTTCTGAGGTGACGGGTAATGCTTTGCGATTATTGCAGGTTACGCCTGATCAAATGGCTGTAAATCATTCGCTAGCAGTAATCCCAGTGGTAACTGGTAAGCGGGGAGACTCATGATTAACTTGTTTAGTCATTCGGGTCCAAAGTTATCTCAGTTAGTTGAGGGCCTAAGTCTCTCTAGAAAATGTCCTTCCACGGCCATAAAGGGCATCTCTCTGGACAGCCGGGGGCTAATAGCAGGCGACTTGTTTATTGCCCTAAAAGGATCTGAGCTAGACGGAGCGAAGTTCGTGCCTGAAGCTAAAAAACAGGGTGCAGTCGCGGTGCTTTTAGAAACAGACATGTCCGATCTCGGTACTACCGTTAAAAAGATTAAATCCACGATTCCTATCATAGGTGTTGAGAATTTATCACAACACGTGTCTACCATCGCGAGCCGTTTCTATGGAAATCCCTCTCGACGATTAGGGATTACAGGAGTAACCGGAACTAATGGTAAAACAACCTGTTGCCAGTTATATGCAGATCTTCTAACAGGATTAAATGCTAGCTCTTCAAACCCCTCTGCGCCCAATGCTTGCGGCTATATTGGCACTCTAGGCCACGGTGTCAGTGGCAATGTAGATGCGAATCATGATGGGTTAGAAAAAGGTAGCGTCCTTGGTAAGGCTCCATTGACGACACCAGATGCGATCACAATGCAAAAACTTCTCGATGAGCTTGAAAAAGGTGGGTGTAGTGATGTTGCCATCGAAGTTTCATCTCATAGTTTGGTTCAACATCGTATCGCCGCCGTAAAAATAGACACGGCGATTTTCACTAACCTCAGTCGAGACCATCTTGATTATCATGGTGATTTTGATTCTTATGCGGCGGCAAAAGCATCGCTCTTCAAGTTGCCGGGGTTAAAGAATGCAGTGATTAATATTGATGATAATGTTGGTAAGGCGATCCTTGCAGACCTTGATCCTAGCATGCGTGGTATCAGTTTTAGTTTGGAAAACATCACGGCCGATATCTACTGCCAATCTATACATCTTCGTCCCGATGGTGTGCATGCTGTCATCCAGACGCCGTGGGGTTCGGGGGAAGTGAAGTCGTCCCTGCTGGGCAAATTTAATCTTTCTAATTTACTTGCTGTAATTGGTGCGGTAGCTCTTCATGAAGGTGACTTGGGGTATCAGAATTTCCAGAGAATATTAACCTTAGTGCCTAAGTTGAAAGCGGTGATAGGCCGTATGGAATTAGTAAGTAATAGTACTGATTTAGCTGTCATTGTAGATTACGCCCATACCCCTGACGCCCTCGAAAAGGCTTTGCAAGCTCTGCGGCTGCATTGTGAGGGGAAACTGTGGGTGGTGTTTGGTTGCGGTGGCGACCGTGATACTGGAAAACGTCCGGCGATGGGTGCAATAGCGGTCAAATACGCAGACCAAGTGATTGTTACCTCTGATAATCCTCGTACTGAATCGCCTCACCAAATTATTGACCAGATTATCCAGAATATTAAAGGCCAATGCTCCATCGAATCAGACCGGCGGGCGGCCATTAATCATGCCGTTCTAAATGCAAAGCCTGGTGATGTCGTTTTGATTGCCGGTAAAGGCCATGAGAATTATCAGATTTTAGGAGCAGACCGGCTAGCGTTTAGCGATCAAACCGAAGCGCGTTTAGCTCTAGATAAGCGATTACCTCTACGTAAACTAGGGGGTGATTCATGATGCCAAATATGCGTCTCACTGATGCAGCTGTGCGATTCGGTGGGACACTAGTTAATCCAGATTGTGTTTTCTCAATGGTCTCTATTGATAGCCGCACGACTAATGAGGGAGATCTATTTGTTGCCGTCTCGGGCGATAAATTCGATGCTCATAAGTTTATTCCCTCGATCGCCAACAAGATTTCAGGTGCGATTGTCTCCACGTTAGATAGCAGTTTGGGTATCCCACAGTGGGTGGTGAAGGATACAACTCAAGCTCTTGGTGATCTTGCACGGTTAAGAAGAGATCGCTTTACCGGTCAAGTTATAGCGGTTACGGGCAGCTCTGGTAAAACGTCGGTGAAAGAAATGATCGCGGCCATACTGAGAGAGAGCGTTAATGTTCATGCGACCAGGGGTAACTTAAATAATCACATTGGTGTCCCCCTAACTCTCCTTGATATGGACGATCAGTGTGACCTCGCCGTTATTGAGATGGGCGCTAGCGCTGCTGGAGAAATCAGCTATCTTTGTTCCATCGCACAACCTGATATCGCTCTGATCAATAATATTCAGAGAGCGCATATTGCTGGGTTTGGCAATATTGAGGCGATAGCTGAGGCGAAGAGTGAAATCTATAGCGGTCTTAACGCTAACGGTGTGGCCATATTAAATCTGGATGAATCCTACTCTAAAGACTGGTTGGCACTAATCGCTGAGCGCCAATGCCTTAGTTTTTCAGTCAAAGATTCTAGGGCGGATGTTTTCGCCAAGGATATAAAAGAATTAGGAAATGGATGCTACAGCTTCATTCTCTGTGTTGGAGAGACCGGCGAAACTGCAGCGGTTGATCAGTTAATCGAACTCTCTAATCCTGGAATTCATAGCGTCAGTAATGCCTTAGCAGCAACAGCCTGTGCATTAGCTGCAGGCGCTACCGTTACTCAAATAACGAATGGGTTAACTAAGGTCAAGCCTGTATCAGGGCGTCTTGAGGCAAAAACAATGGGCGATGACGTTTTAGTTATCGACGATACCTACAATGCAAATCCTGATTCATTTAAAGCCGCGATTGATGTTTTAGCCCACATGTCAGGTTACCGCTGTTTGGTCATGGGTGATATGGGTGAACTTGGTGATGATGAAAGGCTCTTGCATCAACAGGTAGGTGAGTATGCCAAGCAGGCAAAGCTAGATGAGATATATACCCTGGGAACACTCAGCGAGTCGGCCGCTGTTGCCTTTGGCGGCTGCCATTTTAAGGACAAAAATGTGTTAATCGACACTCTGCAACAGAAAATTGCAGCCATTAAAGCAGGCAAGGAAGAGGTGACCATTTTAGTAAAAGGGTCGCGAAGCGCCCGTATGGAAAAAATTGTTGAACGGTTAGTCAGCGGAGAAAAAAACGCATGTTAGTGTGGTTTGCAGATTATCTAAGTCAGTTCTATAGCCCTTTCGCAGTGTTTCAGTACCTAACGCTTAGGGGAATTTTGGCGGTTATTACCTCATTGATTATCAGCTGGGTCTTTGGTCCGGCGGTAATTCGGCGACTTAATCAACTGCAGATGGGTCAGGTCATACGTAGTGATGGACCGCAGACACATTTAAGCAAGGCCGGAACACCTACCATGGGTGGCGCACTCATTTTACTATCGATATTTGTGAGTACTTTGCTATGGGCTGACTTGGGAAATCGCTATGTTTGGATAGTACTGGGCACCACTTTCTTCTTTGGTTTGGTTGGCTGGGTTGATGATTACCGGAAGGTCGTTGAAAAAGATCCTCGCGGACTACCGGCTAGGTGGAAGTATTTCTGGCAGTCTGTATTTGGGCTGGCCGCGGCAATCACCCTTTACTATGGAGCCCAGACTCCCGCTGAAACAGAATTAATCGTACCCTTTTTCAAAGATATTGCACTCACAATGGGCCCTTTTTATATCTTGTTTACCTACTTAGTGATTGTTGGCACGAGTAACGCGGTAAATTTAACGGATGGTCTCGATGGCTTGGCTATTTTGCCAGCTGTCATGGTCGGCGGTGCTCTGGGCGTTATTGCGTACCTAACCGGTAATTATCAGTTTGCTAACTATTTGCATATTCCTTATATCGGCGGAGCAGGAGAACTGCTCATTGTTGCTGCGGCGCTTTGCGGCGCGGGCCTTGGCTTTCTATGGTTTAACACCTATCCCGCGATGGTTTTTATGGGCGATATCGGTGCATTGGCCTTGGGTGCCGCACTTGGTGTCATGGCGGTGATCGTTCGACAAGAAATAGTGTTGGCGATTATGGGCGGGGTCTTTGTTATTGAGACGGTATCCGTCATTTTGCAGGTAGCTTCATTCAAACTAACCGGCAAACGTATTTTCCGGATGGCACCCTTACATCATCATTATGAATTAAAAGGGTGGCCTGAACCGCGCGTTATCGTGCGCTTTTGGATCATTACAGTGGTTCTAGTCCTTATTGGCCTAGCAACGTTAAAGATAAGATAAAAACGGGAAAAATAGTGACTGAGATAGATCTGACTAACAGCAAGATAGCTATCCTTGGCATGGGTGCCACGGGTCTATCTGTGGCCAGATTTTTATCGTCACTTGGAACACCATTTGTGTTTGCTGATAGCCGTGAACAGCCGCCTAATTTGAATGAGGTTAAAGATTGCTTTCCACAGGCTCTCAGGCGGTTAGGTGAGTTTAATGAAGCCCTATTTACTGATATTGATCTTGCCATAATCAGCCCAGGCATCGCCTTAGACCAGCCGGCCCTTATAAAGGCTCGACAGAAAGGGGTGACCTTTATCGGTGACCTTGACTTGTTTTTAGATCAGGCGGAAGCGCCAGTGGTGGCTATTACCGGCTCTAACGGTAAGAGTACAGTGACGACACTGCTCGGAGAGATGGCTAAAAATAGCGGCCTACAGGTTGGTGTTGGCGGTAATCTAGGTTTGCCGATGCTTGACTTAATTTCTAATAAGAACCACCTATATGTACTAGAGCTCTCGAGCTTTCAATTAGAGTTACTGACCAGTAGCCGCGGTGCTACGGTCGGTCTGCTTAATATTACTCCAGATCATATGGATAGGTATAAAGACCTCGAGCAGTATGTTGCTGCAAAGCATCATATTTTCCGTGGAGCCAAGACCGCTGTTAGCAACAGACAGGATAGTTTGACTGCGCAAAGGGAGCAGGGAGTGTCCCAAACATTAACATTTGGTCTTGATAGTCCAGGCCAAGGAAATTTTGGCGTAGCTGTCCACGATCATCAAGAATCATTGTTTTTTGGCAACCAAGTTTTATTGTCGGTTGACGAGGTGGCCATGAAAGGCAGGCATAACACCGGCAATGCTCTCGCCGCGCTAGCGTTGGGTCATGCGGCTGGACTGCCGATAGAGTCGATGTTAGAAACATTAAAAATATTTAAAGGCTTACCTCATCGGTGCGAGACCATAGCCACTATCGACAATGTTAGCTATATCAATGATTCGAAGGGAACCAATGTTGGTGCAACACTAGCGGCTATTGAAGGCTTTGGTTCTAATAGTTATAAAAACCTTTTGTTAATTGCGGGAGGCCAAGGTAAGGGGCAAGATTTCGGAGGCCTGAAAGAGGCTGCTGATCGATTTGTGAAATGCGGTTTTGTTTATGGTGAGGATGCGCAGCAGTTAGAGGATGCATTAGATTCTGTCACTGAGGTTTATCGAGCGGACTCACTCATTGAGGCCGTGGCAGGCGCTAAAAGCGCCGCACGACCCGGCGATATTGTTCTGCTGTCACCGGCATGCGCAAGTTTCGATTCATTTACCGGTTTTGAAGAGCGGGGTCAATGTTTTAGTCAGGCTGTGTTGTCGACAGTGAAGCTTGATAGTCGCGAAGGTATGACCTCATGATAGTTACCTTGCCCCTAAATTTTAACAGATCTAAAGCTAGACGATGGCATATCGACATGCCTTTACTGCTTCCTGTATTGGCGTTAATCTCGATTGGATTTGTCATGATTGGGTCGGCTTCGTTTAGTTTTGCTGATCATCGATTAGGCGATGAGCTGTTCTTTGTTAAACGGCATATGGCTTACTTGATTATTGGTGCCGCGGCGATGATGACCGGTTACTTTGTGCGGCCTGCATTTTGGTCAACCTATGCGCGATTATGGATGGTGATTGCTGTTGTACTCCTCGTGTTGGTGCTGATTCCAGGTGTCGGTCGAGAACTCAACGGGAGTCGGCGTTGGTTGAGTTTTGGTGGATTCACCCTGCAGGTCTCTGAGTTAGTAAAAGTCGCTACAGTGGTCTTTTTGGCCACCTATCTTGAGCAGCATCGAGAGACCCTAGGCCACAATTGGTCTGATTTTGGCAAGCTGATGGGCGTTATTGGGGTGCTGTCGATACTTCTTATACAAGAGCCAGATTTTGGCTCTGTGGTCGTACTCGGTAGTACTTTCATGATCCTAGTCTTCTTGGGCGGAGCGAAGCTACGACAATATTTGTTGATCATTAGTGTGGCGATGGCTGTACTGTGGATACTGAAAGATTCAGCTCCCTATAGGGTCGCTAGATTAACGGCTTACCTTGATCCTTGGTCCGATCAATTTAATTCTGGTTATCAGTTGACTCAGTCACTCATTGCTTTTGGGCGAGGTGAGTGGTTCGGGGTTGGGTTAGGTCAGTCAGTTCAAAAAATGCTCTACCTACCAGAGGCTCATACCGACTTTGTGTTTGCCATTTTTGCAGAAGAATTTGGATTTTTAGGTGTGTTATGTCTGGTTGGCTTGTATTGCTTAATGGTGAGCCGGATATTCAGTTTAAGTCGCAAAGCAATCGCTGTACAAAGTTGGTACGCAGCTTTCGTTCTTATCGGTTTCGGCCTACTTATTAGTGGGCAAACTTTTATTAATCTTGGTGTTAATGCCGGATTGTTACCTACCAAAGGGCTAACTTTACCCTTTGTCAGCTATGGCGGAAGTAGCCTGATAGTGTGTTGTGCCATGATTGGAATGATGTTGCGTTTTGGTCATGATTTGCACGAGCCTCAACTAGATCATCGGGGGTCTCGCTATGCTGGCTGACAGACAGTACCGCGTAATGATTATGGCCGGTGGAACCGGGGGGCATGTATTCCCTGCGCTCGCCGTAGTTGATGAGTTGCGCAAAGAAAATGTAGCATTGGCTTGGCTTGGTACTCGTCGAGGTATCGAAGCTGAGTTAGTGCCAGAGCAACATATTGACCTGCATTATCTAGATATAGAGGGTATTCGTGGTCGCGGGCTCGGTGCTTTGTTAAAAGCGCCACTACTATTGTTGCGGTCTATCGTTCAGTCATTGCGTGTGATCTCCCAATTTAAACCACAAGTTGTTCTGGGCATGGGAGGCTTTGCATCGGGCCCTGGTGCTATTGCAGCTTGGCTAAAGCGTGTTCCCATCGTTATTCATGAGCAAAACTCTATTGCAGGTACCACTAACCGTGTCAGTGCGTTGTTTGCCACAAAGGTAATGCAAGGATTTCCAAATACGTTAAAACGAGGTGAATGGTGTGGCAACCCAGTGCGTTTTGATATAGCGAATTTAGCATCGCCGCAAGTGCGATTTGCTGGGCGGACGGGTAAGGCTCGTGTGCTGATTGTTGGCGGTAGCAGAGGAGCGCTCGCGATTAATCAGATTCTTCCTGTGGCGCTTAAGCAGATGGATGAAGCAATTCGTCCTGAGGTTCTCCATCAGACAGGCAAGATCCATTGGCAAGACACTGTAGAGCTATATCATGCCCAGGGTTTAAACACTCAAAGCGAACAGATTAAGGTCGTTGATTTTATTGAGTCTATGGCCTCAGCTTATGAATGGGCTGACTTTGTTATATGCAGAGCGGGTGCCCTCACGATTGCAGAGCTCACTTCGGCAGGATTAGGTTCCTTACTCATACCGTTCCCCTTTGCTATTGATGACCATCAAACAGCAAATGGCCAACTATTAGTAAGTCAGGGTGCCGCCGTTATGGTTCAGCAATCTGAGTTAAGCGCGGAACAGTTAGCGGAAAAACTCGTTGGAATTTGTGGCGACGCTGAAAAGCGTTTAGACATGGCACTGCGCGCTCGGGAGTTGGCTAAGAATTCCGCTGCTCGAGATGTTGCGCGAATCTGTATGGAGGTTAGTTGTGGATAATATAGCAACCTTCCAAGTCCCAGAAATGCGTCGCATCGGACGTATTCATTTCGTGGGTATTGGCGGAAGTGGTATGTGCGGTATTGCTGAAGTACTACTGAATCAAGGTTATGACATATCAGGATCAGATCTTACCATTAACGCTAGCGCCAAGCGCCTTATTAAGGCGGGGGCTCAAGTATTCAAAGGGCACAAAAAATCTCATATCGATGGTGCTGATGTGGTGGTTAAATCTTCAGCAGTGACCCTTGAAAATATTGAAATCGCTACGGCTATCGCTAATGGGATTCCGGTGGTAAGGCGTGCTGAAATGCTTGCAGAGCTGATGCGCTATCGGCATGGTATTGCGGTGGCCGGCACGCATGGTAAAACCACGACAACCAGTTTAATTACGGCTATTTTCGCTGAAGCAGGATGTGATCCTACTTTTATAGTCGGAGGGCGAGTAAATAGCATAGGCACCAACGCTAAACTTGGTGGCAGCCGTTATCTAGTTGCCGAAGCTGACGAAAGCGATGCCTCATTCCTACACTTGCAGCCCATGGTATCTGTGGTCACTAATATCGAAGCTGATCATATGGAGACTTATGGCTTTGACTTTGAGGTCATGAAGAAAACCTATATTGAGTTTCTACACAACTTGCCATTTTATGGTTTGGCAGTGCTGTGTATTGATGATGATGTGATTCGAAATATGTTGGTTAGTGTGGGAAGACCTACGCTAACCTACGGCTTTAGCGAAGACGCAGCTTATCGCATCCGTGACGTAAAAAGTGATCAACGCCAATGCTTCTTTACCATTGATCGACCAGATGATCTGCCCTCTTTATCTATCAACCTTAGTATTCCTGGGCGACATAATGCGTTAAATGCTGCCGCCGCGATCGCCGTAGCGAGTGACGAAGGTTTATCTGATCAAGCTATTGTTACAGCATTGCGAGAGTTCGGTGGTGTTGGACGTCGTTTTGAGAAAATTGGAGATTACCCCGTAAAAGATGGCACGGCCACTCTCTATGATGATTATGGACATCACCCCACCGAAGTCCAAGCCACGATACAAGCTGTCCGAGATGGATGGGCCGATCAGCGCCTGGTAATGATCTTTCAGCCCCACCGTTATACGCGAACTAGAGACCTTTACGAAGAATTCGTTGGCGTCTTGTCTACGGTTGATGTGTTGTTAGTGTTAGACGTTTATTCGGCAGGTGAGGAGGTCATTGGAGGTGCGACCAGTAAAACCTTGTGCGGAAGCATTCGTCAGCGTGGCCACATAGATCCTATTTATGTCGCTAACCTTGAAGACGTTCCGGAACTTCTCGCGGAGTTAGTGAAGGATGGCGATTTAGTGATGACACAGGGCGCTGGCAGCGTCAGTAAGTTGGTTTCTATGCTGGCCGATAGTCAGTTAGGACAGGTGCCCTTATGAGCCAAAAAGCCGTAGACAGCTCAGCACTAAATCGGAGTAAATTTGGCCGTGTTGGCCTCTTATATGGTGGCCTGTCATCAGAGCGTGAAATATCTCTAATGACCGGTGAGGCTGTTCTAGTGGCGCTGCAAAATCTGAATGTAGACGTTATAGCGATTGACGTCCAAGAAGATATTTTACAGGTGCTCCCTAGCTACGAGTTAGATCGTATTTTTATCGCATTGCACGGTCCTGGTGGTGAGGATGGCACATTACAAGATGCGCTTGAGTCTCTGGGTATACCCTACACTGGCAGTGGAGTCTCAGCGTCTGCCTTGGCAATGGATAAACTCCGTTGCAAGCAAATGTGGCAGAGGATTGGATTGCCCACCACAGGTTTTTCTCTACTAGAAGAGACATCTGACTGGGGCGCAGTACTGGATGCACTGGGCGGCAAGGTCATGGTTAAACCTGCCTGTGAAGGTTCCAGTATCGGTATGAGTCGAGTCGAAAATGCCCAACAACTTAAAACTGCGTGGCGGCATGCGGCAGAGTTTAATAGCGTGGTTATCGCCGAGCCCTTGTTAGAGGGTGAAGAGTACACGGTTGCTATTCTTGGGGATCAGGCCTTGCCGTCTATTCGCATCCAGGCTAAAGAAGTGTTCTACGACTATCAAGCCAAGTATTTTTCAGATGAGACCGCTTATTTTTGTCCTAGTGGACTATCTGATGCACGAGAAGTTGAACTGCGAGATTTGTCGATTGCCGCATTCAAAAGCCTTGATTGTGAAGGGTGGGGTCGCGTCGATGTGATGGTCGACAGCAAGGGAAGCTTTCAGCTACTTGAAGTCAATACGGTGCCTGGAATGACCAGCCATAGCTTGGTACCAATGGCGGCAAGCGCGGCAGGTCTCAGCTTTGACCAGTTGGTTCTATCTATATTAGAGGAATCAATAGTATGAATAAAAAAGCGGCTCAAGGGGCTAATTTTAAAAATTCATCAAAGCAAAGGTTTTCTGATGGCTTTAGTGAGAAATTTTTACGGCTAGTCATGGTCCTTGTTTTTGCTGCCGTTATTGTGGGTGGGGACCATATTTATAAACAAATTGATACGCCGTTAAGCCGAATTGTCGTGGGAGGAGAGTTTAAGCATCTCCAAAAACAAGAGTTAGCTAACTTTATCAATGGTCAGATAGACGGGGGATTTTTAAGCATGAATTTAAATCAATTACGCGAGCAACTACAGGGCCACCCATGGGTTCACGAAGTCAGTATTAGACGTGAATGGCCCTCTACCTTAAAAGTCGAGGTAGTTGAAGAGGTGCCTATTGCTCGTTTGGGTAAACAGGGTTTTCTTAATCGTTTAGGGGATCAGCTTGAGATTGCTGACAATAGCAATCTAGGGTCTTTACCTGTCCTGCGTGCTGAATTTGGTAGCACACAAGACATGATTCAACAGTATCAATTGTTGGCCGAGTTACTTATCCCTACCAGTCTTAAATTGACCGAGTTACAGCGAGATAGTGTTGGCGCTTGGCAAGCGGCTACCGACCCGGGCATTAGGTTGATATTGGGTCGTGATGAAATCGCTGAGAAAATACGAAGACTCGTTATCGTCTGGCAGTCGGGCTTGAGTTTGCAGTCAGACAACATAAAAACCATTGATTTACGCTATCCAAATGGATTAGCAGTGTCTTGGAAAGAAAGCGCACTAGCCGATAGCAAAGACCAAGTTTTATTAAACAAAGTCTCTAACTCAGCTTGATGACAGGCTAAAAAGGGAAAAATTATGAGCAGTTCAAATGAAGAAAACATGGTGGTCGCTTTAGATATAGGTACGTCTAAGGTGGTTGCAATTGTGGGTTCTGTAGGGCCAGGAGGCGAGTTAGAAATCGTTGGCACCGGAATGCATGCATCGTCCGGGCTAAAAAAAGGTGTGGTGGTCAATATTGAGGCGACAGTTAACTCTATTCAGCGCGCGATTGAGGAAGCTGAGTTGATGGCGGGATGCTCAATCCATTCTGTTTACGCCGGAATAGCCGGCAGTCATATTCGTAGTCTAAATTCCCACGGTATTGTTGCGATCCGAGATCGCGAAGTTCAGCCCTTGGACCTAGAAAGAGTTATTGATGCTGCTCGAGCCGTAGCAATTCCAGCTGACCAAGAAATACTTCATGTGCTACCACAAGAATTTATTATCGACGATCAAGAAGGGGTCCGCGAGCCTATTGGTATGTCTGGCGTGCGTTTAGAGGCCAAAGTTCATTTGGTCACCTGCGCGGCTAACGCGGCTCAAAACATCAAAAAGTGTATTCGTCGATGTGGTCTTGAGGTGGATGATCTTGCGCTTGAGCAATTGGCGTCAAGCTATGCGGTGTTGACCGAAGATGAGAAGCAATTAGGTGTTGCCTTGGTTGATATTGGTGGCGGAACCTCGGATATCGCTATTTTTACTGAGGGATCTATCAGGCACACGGGTGTTATACCTATTGCTGGTGATCAGGTGACCAATGACATTGCTATGGCATTGCGAACTCCAACAGCCCATGCAGAAGATCTTAAAGTTAAATATGCCTGTGCTTTGGCCAAGTTGGCTCGTCCTGAAGAGACGGTAAAGGTGCCAAGCGTAGGTGATCGTGAGTCTCGTGATATGTCTCGGCAATTACTTGCCGAAGTCGTCGAGCCGCGATATGACGAACTATTTACATTAGTGCAGGCGGAGATACGGCGAAGTGGTTTTGAAGAGCTTATTGCTGCTGGAATAGTACTTACCGGAGGCACATCAAAAATGGAAGGTGTCACTGAATTGGCGGAAGAGATTTTCCATATGCCAGTAAGGATAGGGGCGCCGACTAATGTAAGAGGACTTTCTGACATCGTTAATAACCCCATTTACTCAACAGGGGTTGGATTGCTTCATTTTGGCGTTAAAGAGCAACGCAAATTAGGAAGTAGTGATCGTGCTAATGCCGAAAGTGGAAGTATGTTTGAAAAGCTTAAAAGTTGGTTTCAAGGTGGGGTTTAAGGGTCGCTAAGTTTAGTGGCGAATGTTTGATAATTGTGAGGCGCAAATAAGGGGAACACTATGTTTGAATTAGTAGACAGCATTCCAAAGAATGCAGAAATTAAAGTGGTAGGCGTAGGTGGCGGTGGTTGTAACGCTGTCCGTCATATGATCGATAGTAATATCGATGGGGTGCATTTTATCTGTGCTAATACTGACGCACAGTCAATGCACAGTCTAGACAATGCAACTGTTCTGCAGTTGGGTGGAGCTTTGACCAAAGGCTTAGGCGCCGGTGCCAATCCAGAAATAGGCCGTCAAGCAGCCATGGAAGACAAAGAGCGTATTGCGCAGGTCTTAGAGGGCGCTGATATGGTCTTTATCACCGCAGGTATGGGCGGAGGCACAGGTACTGGTGGCGCACCTGTCATTGCTGAAATTGCCAAGCAAATGGGCATCTTAACCGTTGGTGTCGTTACTAGACCCTTTGGTTTCGAAGGTCGTAAGCGCATGGCTATCGCTGATGAGGGTATTGCTCAGATGAAAGAGCGCGTTGACTCTTTGATTATTGTGCCCAATGAAAAACTGTTGCAGGTATTGGGTAAAGATATGACCGTACTCAGCGCCTTCAAGCAAGCCAATGACGTGCTTTTTGGAGCGGTTCAGGGTATTACTGATCTAATTCTCCTTGATGGCTTGATTAACGTCGACTTTGCCGATGTTCGCACTGTTATGTCTGAAATGGGTATGGCGATGATGGGTACTGGTGAAGCCAGTGGTACTGATCGTGCGATTATTGCTGCGGAGAGTGCTATTCGTTGTCCACTATTGGAGGATATCAACCTTCAGGGTGCTAAAGGTATCTTGGTGAACATCACTAGTGGTTTTGACCTTACCTTGGGCGAGTTTGAAGATGTGGGTAATACGGTCCGTGAGTTTGCAGATGAAGACGCTACGATCATTGTTGGTAGTGTGTTTGATCCAGAGTTAAATGATCAGTTGCGAGTTACCGTTGTCGCTACGGGATTGCGTACCCCTAGTGCCAAAACAGGTCCTCGTGGAGTGGTCATTGATAATCAACCACCCCGTAAAATGGGTGGAGATATCGACTATGGACGACTCGATCAGCCAACTAGCTTGCGTCGAGGTTCATCCTTAGGAGGGGGAGCAACCGCTCGTAAAGTACAGGCTCAAGATGATCCAGAATTAGATTATCTTGATGTGCCTGCTTTCTTGCGAAAGCAAGCAGACTAGCCTACCCAAGGGCCCCTTAGCACCACGCCTCAGATTTCAAAAATCTTGGTGATGAGGGGCTTGTCTGGTACCATTGCCGATCGGCTATTTGGAACAGACATGATCAAGCAACGCTCAATTAAAAATACCATCAGCGCTACCGGTGTGGGGCTCCATACTGGTGAAAAGGTATATTTAACCTTACACCCAGCGGAACCAGACTCAGGCATCGTTTTTCGGCGCACTGATCTCGATCCAATGGTCAGCATAGCTGCAAGCCCTGAAAATGTAGGTGATACAGCGTTATCGACAACGCTGGTTAGTGGTGATGTCCGTGTATCGACCATTGAACATTTAATGTCAGCTCTGGCTGGATTGGGTATAGATAATTTGTTGGTGGATGTTTCTGCTCCAGAGATTCCTATTATGGATGGCAGTGCCAGTCCCTTTGTGTTTTTAGTGCAGTCTGCGGGTATTATTGAACAAGACGCAGCAAAACAATTTATTCTTATCAAAAAACCGATCACGGTGCAGTTAGACGATAAGACCGCCACACTTAAACCTTTCAACGGTTTTAAAATAAGCTTTTCTATCGATTTCGATCACCCTGTCTTGAAAGAGCAAACCTTGGCCGCGAGTATAGATTTTTCAAGTACGAGCTTTGTTAAGGAAGTTAGCAGAGCACGTACGTTTGGATTTATGCATGAGGTTGAATATCTTCGATCAATAGGACTAGCGCGCGGAGGAAGTTTAGATAACGCGATATTGGTGGACGACGATGACATTGTAAATAATGGCGGCCTTCGTTATAAAGATGAATTTGTGAAACATAAGATTCTTGATGCCATTGGCGACCTCTATGTTCTAGGAAAAAGCCTTATTGGTGAGTATGATGCGCATAAGTCTGGGCACCGCTTAAACAATGTCTCCTTGAGAGCATTGATGGCTGATAAAGATGCGTGGGAAGTGGTAACGTTTATTAATAATCCCGAAGATGTTCCCATTTCATACAGTCAACCCAATTAAGTATGGTTTAATTCAAACATTTAAAGGTACAGGTATCATTCTTCAATGAAGATTATCTTAATAAGTAACAAAATCGATAAGGTCAGGACGCTTAGCCTCAATCGTTGGGCTAAATGTGCTTTATCTGTTCTGTTGCTTGGGATTCCTGTGACTGCCGGCACTATGCTGGGTATTAAAATCGCTGATGGGCGTTGGGAATTGTTGTTTGACAACAGTATCGCGCAGATGCAAAACGAGATCGTATTACAACGAGAAGATGTGGATGCGGGTCGGCAACAGTTAGATAACTCGCTCTCAGGAATGACACTCAAATTAGCTAAAATGCGTTCACGTTTGGTCCGACTTGACGCTCTGGGCGAACAGTTAACCCAAATTGCTAGCCTTGAAGATGGTGAATTTGATTTTTCTTCTACACCTGGTCTGGGTGGCCCAATCCAAGCTCCTCTTATCGAGATCGCTAATCAAGCCGAAATTCAAGAAAAAGTATCAACGATGTTTGCCAAACTTGATGACTCAATCAGTAGCAGAGAATCACAGTTACAAATATTGCAGTCGATGTTGTCAGATAAGAAACTAAAAAGTGAACGAATGGTTGCTGGGCGGCCGATTAAGAAAGGCTGGCTGTCCTCTGAATATGGTATGCGAATTGATCCGTTTCATGGAAAGCAGCAGTGGCATGCCGGCATCGACTTCGCTGGCAGAGATGGTGATGACGTCATTGCCGTCGCTTCCGGGATCGTTACCTGGTCGGGTGATCGCAATGGCTATGGCCAAATGGTAGAAATTAGCCATAGTGATGGCTACATCACGCGATATGCCCATAATCAGGAAAATGTTGCTAAGTTAGGTGCCATTGTTCAAAAGGGTGATGTGATTGCCCAAATGGGTAGTTCTGGCAGGTCAACTGGCCCCCACGTCCATTTTGAAGTGTTCAAAAATGGACGCACTGTCGACCCTGCATCCTATATTCACCGCACCTACCGCTAATCCCTCTATACGTCCCTCATTACGATGAAGATAACTTAATCTTTGTGTTTTTACGCTATTAATTAATGGAATAAACGGTATGTTCGGTAAGCTAATAAAAAAATTATTTGGTACCAGTAACGATAGAGATTTACGCCAAATGCGTAAAGTCGTATCGAAAATTAACGCTTTAGAAGATCATCTGAAAACCCTAAATGACGCCGATTTAAGGGCTCAGACAACGGTACTAAGAGACAGACTTGCCGGTGGTGAAACTCTCGACGAGCTATTGCCTGATGCGTTTGCAGTGGTCCGAGAGACAGCCACTCGTGTTATGGGCATGCGCCACTTTGATGTCCAAATGATCGGAGGCATCACCCTTCATGAAGGCAAGATTGCTGAGATGCGCACCGGTGAGGGTAAGACCCTCGTGGCGACCTTGGTGGCTTATCTTAATGCCTTGTCAGGCAACGGTGTCCACGTGATTACCGTCAACGATTACCTCGCCCGTCGCGATGCTCAATGGATGGCACCGCTTTATCAAGGATTGGGAATGTCGCTTGGTGTCATTCAATCATATCAGGGCCCTGATGCAGCTAATTCTTTTTATCTTGGCGAAGATGATGATGACGGAGAGCTTCAGCCTAGTGAGCGGAGGCAGTCCTATGCAGCTGACATCACCTACGGTACTAACAACGAGTTCGGCTTTGACTACCTGCGTGACAATATGGCGTTAAGGCTGGATGATAAATCTCAGCGCGGACTTTCCTTTGCCATTATCGATGAAGTCGACTCAATTCTTATTGATGAAGCACGAACACCTCTAGTGATATCTGGCGCTGCTCAAGATAGTTCAGAGCTATACAAGACCATGAACTCACTGACCGCTCAGCTTACCGCGGTAGCAGAAGACGATGTAATGGCAGAGCCAGTGCCTGTTGATGAAGATGCCGAGGTTATCGGAGACTTTATCATTGATGAAAAGACCCGAGGTATTGAACTTACCGAAGATGGGCATCAGAAGATTGAAGAAATTTTAATTAAAGAAGGTCTGTTAGAACAAGATCAAAGCCTATATCAAGCCACCAATCTTGGCTTGTTGCACCATGTGAATTCAGCGTTGCGTGCCAAGCACTTATTTAGCCGAGACGTAGAATATATTATTCAGGATGGCCAAGCGGTGTTAATTGACGAGCACACGGGCCGTACCATGCCCGGTAGACGTTTGTCAGAGGGACTACACCAAGCGATCGAGGCTAAAGAGAACCTAGCCATCCAGCAAGAGAGTCAAACCCTTGCCTCTACGACCTTCCAAAACTATTTTAGGCTATACCAAAAGTTATCGGGTATGACCGGTACAGCAGATACCGAAGCTTATGAATTTGATCAAATCTACGGACTGCGCGTCATGGTTATTCCAACCAATGTAGAGGTGAAGCGAGATGATCTCAATGATCTTGTGTTCCTTAGTCAAGAAGAAAAATATGAAGCAGTCATTGAGGATGTGAAAGAAATTGTAGCCAAAGGTGCTCCAGTACTGGTTGGAACAGCCTCGGTAGAGGCCTCTGAGCTATTGTCTGGCTTCCTCAAAAAAGCCAAGATCAAGCACAGCGTACTTAATGCAAAGCAACATGAATTAGAAGCTAATATTATTATTAATGCTGGCCGCCCTGGTGCAGTCACTATTGCTACGAATATGGCTGGCCGCGGAACAGATATTGTCCTAGGCGGTAATCTTGATGCTGAATTAAAGCAACTTCGTGAAACCAAAGGATGCAACGAGGATAAAATTGCTGCCACCAAGGCCGACTGGACGGAGCGTCATGCCACGGTCATTGAAGCGGGGGGTTTGCACATTGTTGCTACTGAGCGTCATGAGTCCCGTCGCATCGATAATCAATTGCGAGGCCGTTCGGGTCGACAAGGAGATCCGGGCGTGTCACGTTTTTATCTGTCGCTTGAAGACCCTTTAATGCGATTATTTGCATCTGATACAGTTAGAAACATGATGCGTCGTATGGGCATGGAGCGCGGAGAGGCAATTGAGCATCGCATGGTAACCAACGCTATTATCAAAGCGCAGCGCAAAGTTGAGGGACGAAACTTCGACATTCGTAAGCATTTGCTTGAGTTTGACGATGTTGCCAATGATCAACGCCAGGTTATTTATCAGCAACGTAATGATCTGCTCGAAGACGATGACATCTCAGACATCATTACTAACGTTCGCGTCGATGTCACGGACCAGTGTATTAGTAATTATGTGCCACCTATGAGCCTTGAAGAACAGTGGGATGTCCCAGGTCTTGAGAAAGTACTGGCCACTGAGTTTGGTATCCAGTTACCGATTCAGCAATGGCTCGATGAGGATAGTCGACTTGACGAAGTAGAGTTACGCAGCAAGATCTTGAGTCAACTCCAAGAGGCTTATGTGGCACGTTATGCGCACGTTGGTGATCAGATGCGCGAAGTTGAACGGCAGATCATGTTGCAAGTTTTGGACAATCTTTGGAAAGAACACCTAGCCAGTATGGATCAGCTGCGTCAAGGCATTGGCCTAAGAGCTTACGCTCAAAAGAACCCAAAGCAGGAATATAAACGAGAGTCGTTTGACCTGTTTGGTAGATTACTTGAGAGTATAAAATATGACACCATCCGTTATCTCTGTCATATCGAGGTGGCCTCGCAGGACGATATGGATCGTCTTGAACAGCAAAGACGTAAAGAGCAGCAGAACCGTGAGTATCAGCATGCCCAGACGTCAGGATTAACAGAACAAGCAGGCGATGCTGAGGCGGCAGAAGCACGACAGCCGATCATGCGCGAGAGGCCCAAGGTTGGTCGTAATGATCCTTGCCATTGTGGTTCAGGAAAAAAGTACAAGCAATGTCATGGTAAAATATAGGCAGAGCAAAAAAAGGGTATTTCTATGGCCACTGGCGACGCAGTATTTCCGATTATGTATCCAGTTACTGGATTCAAATTAGGCACCACCAGTGCCGGGATAAAAACACCGGGCCGAAGCGACTTAGTGGTTATGGAAATCGCCGAAGGTAGTTCTGTCGCCGCTCTTTTCACTAAAAATGCATTTTGTGCCGCGCCAGTGATTGTTTGCAAAGAACATTTGGTTCGGTGCGCGCCTCGCTATCTGTTAATTAACACCGGCAATGCCAATGCCGGCACCGGAGAGCAAGGATTATTAGATGCTACCCATAGCTGTAGCGCGCTGGCTACATCGCGCGGGGTGGATATCAACGCCATCTTGCCGTTCTCCACCGGCGTGATTGGTGAATTTTTGCCGATGGACAAGCTCATGGCAGGATTACCCAAAGCGGTTGAAAATCTCTCTGAACAAGGTTGGGAAGAGGCAGCACAGGGTATTTTAACCACCGATACGCGCCCTAAAGGCAGCAGTCGACAATATGGTGATGATCATCAGGTGACCATCACCGGTATCTCTAAAGGCTCTGGCATGATTAAGCCCAATATGGCGACAATGCTAGCCTATGTGGCGACCGATGCCTTGGTCGATAATGAGTTATTACACCGTGCCCTAACCATAGCAACTGAAGTATCATTTAATCGAATCACCGTTGATAGTGACACATCGACTAATGATTCAGTGGTTCTAGTGGCCACGGGTGCTAGCAATGTCGTTATTGACGAGGTCTCTTTTGATACCTTTGTGGATCAACTGAGCCAAGTATGCACTGATCTGGCTCAGGCTATTATTCGTGATGGCGAAGGTGCCAGCAAATTTGTCACAGTGATAGTTGAGGGGGCATTAAATAAAGCTGAAGCCCTTAATACAGCTTATACCATTGCCGAATCTCCCTTGGTTAAAACTGCGTTGTCTGCTTCTGATCCCAACTGGGGTCGCATTCTAGCCGCCGTTGGTCGGTCTAACATTGTCGACCTAGATGTTAACCTCGTACAAATTTTCCTCAATAATGTCTTAATCGCCGAGCATGGCAGTCGCGCTGACACCTACAGCGAAGAGGCGGGGCAAGAGGCCATGCAGCCTGAAGACATTGAAATACGCGTTAGCCTGAACCGTGGCGAATACAATGAGACGGTCTGGACTAGCGACCTTACTCAGGAATATGTGCGTATTAATGCCGAGTACCGAACCTAAGGATCCCCTATTAGCATGACGCGTGTACAGGTTGTTGCAGCCGTTATTGTTGGAGAGCACCACGGTTCTCCCCAACATATCCTTATTTCTCGGCGCGCAGACCATCTGCATCAAGGAGGTCTATGGGAATTTCCCGGTGGTAAAATCGACGGCGATGAAACGCCTTATGAGGCTCTGCGCCGCGAGCTTAAAGAAGAGCTCAATATAGTCGTGACAAAAGCGTCGGCAATGATGCAAATAACCCATGATTATCCCGATAAAAAAGTATCTCTAGATATTTGGACAGTGACAGAATTTAATGGCCTACCTTTGGGTGTTGAAGGGCAAGAAATCCGTTGGGTGAGTTTAAACGATCTGCCTAATTTTAAATTCCCAGAGGCCAATCAGGCAATATTGGCACAGCTTTGCCCTCAAGATTAGGCTGACTTAATAATCTATTAAGCGTCTCAATCATCCTCACCAAGCTGGCCATCTTCAAATGTTGGATCAACAGGAATACTGTAACTCTCGGTCGCCCAGTCACCAAAATCAATCTGTTGACAGCGATGAGAACAAAACGGGCGATATTTTTGTGCTTTGGTCCATGCAACGTCTACTTTACAGGTGGGGCATTTCACAATGGTAGGTTCAGTCACGGCGGTTAAATCTCTTTTGATGGCTTGGCTAATGTTAAAAATGTTGAGTGTAAAAGGTCAACTCTATCAGCCATTGTGTCTGGGTTAAGAGTGTTATCAAATACCCAATCTGCTCGGGCTAATTTATCCTCTCGAGACATTTGGCTGTCGACAATACGTTGAATTTGCGCCGGATCATTATCATCTCTAAGCGCCGCCCGTTGCAACTGTAATGCCTCAGGTAAATCTACCAGCAACACCGTATCGACCAGCTGATCTTGGTTAGCTTCAAAAAGTAGAGGTGACTCCAAAAGCACATAGGGGCTAGTCGCTAGATGCAGTTGCTCAACAATCCAGTTGCGTATGAGTGGGTGTAATAGTGTCTCTAACCAGATTTTTTGCTTAACGTCTGTAAAAATAATTTGCCGTAGCTTAGCCCTATCTAATTGCCCGTCGGACAAAATAATGTCTTTCCCAAATTGTGCGCTAATATCTGTCAGGGCAGGCATTCCCGGCTGAACAACAGCCCTAGAGGCATAATCTGCATCGACCGACTGAATACCCAGCGATCCAAATGCTGCGGCCAGAGTGCTTTTGCCGCAGCCAATGCCACCGGTGAGTCCGACTATATAAGGATTCTTTTTCAAAGCATGCGCCTAAATAACTGAGTCATGTTCAGTCGGCGTGTTCTAGAAAGTAAACGCTGACAGATACCAAGTGATCATGTTATCACCCCAGATTAGAGCAATCCAACCTGCAGTGGCAAGAAAAGGGCCAAACGGAATTTGTAAGTTACGATCTTTACCACCGATGCTGACCATTAGCAGCCCAACGAGAGCGCCGACGGCACTCGATAGTACTATTACTAGCGGCAGAAGCTCCCAACCTAGCCAAGCGCCAAGTGCCGCCAACAACTTAAAGTCGCCATAACCCATACCCTCCTTCCCGGTGATGAGTTTAAATAACCAATAGACACCCCACAGAGACAGGTAACCGGCAATAGCCCCTAGAACGGCCTCGGGTAAAGGTGCAAAGACCCCGTTAATATTAGCAAACAGCCCTAGCCATAAAAGAGGGAGGGTGATTTGGTCAGGCAGAAGCCTTTCCTGCAGATCAATGCCAGCAAGTGCAATTAAACAACAGGCTAAAATAACACTATAAAACGTGGTTATTGTGGCACCATAAAAATACATTAAGAGAGCAATAATCGTTGCGGTAAACAGTTCCACAAGCGGATATTGAGCAGAAATAGAAGCAGAACAAGAAGCGCAACGGCCCTTCAAGAGCAAATAGCTTAACACCGGAATATTATGCCAGGGGCGCACTCCAGCCCCGCATTTTGGGCACCTAGAGGCAGGCCATATCAAGGTAACATCGGGCTCATCAGTCGCCTTATTTTCGATGCCTAAGATATCCTGGGATTCAAGTGTCCAGCGACGGTAAAGTTGTTGCGGAAATCTTAAAATCACGACATTCAAAAAACTGCCGATCAATAGGCCAAAACAAAAACCAACAGCGGCGAGCGCTCCAGAATATAATTCGGCGGACAGAAATGTAGACATAAATAAAGGTTCTCTTACAGTTTAACTAGCCTGTTAATCGCGCCAGTATAACAACATCTGCCCAACGGTTTTAGATGGCGCTGCCGATAGCAAAAATAGGCAGATACATCGCAATCATGAGCCCGCCGACCACTACCGCCAAAAAAGACATAATAATAGGCTCAATAAGCGTGGTCATGTTGTCCACGGCATCGTTCACCTCGTTTTCATAGGTTTCAGCCGCTTTATCAATCATGCTCTCAAGATCACCCGCCTCTTCGCCAACCTTAGTCAACTGGGTGAGTAACGGCGGAAACAGGCTGTTTTTAGCCATTGCGACATTTAATTGAGTCCCTTGGGTCACCGCCAAGGTTAGATCGGTCACAGCATCTGCAATATAAAGGTTGCCCGTCGCACCAGCTGATGCCTCAAGCGCGTTGATCATTGGAATTCCCGAGGCGAAGGTGGTCGACAGGGTTCGCGCGAAGCGGGCTATTGCACCAAGAAATATAATATTACCCACCACAGGTACCTTTAAAGAATACCGGTTGAGTAAGTACACAAAAGCCTCTGATCGAGCGGTAGCCTGTTTAAAGGCAATGACAGTGACAATAATTAGACCGAGCATCCACAGCCAGCTGTCTTGAACAATCTCAGAGAGAGCAATAACAGCTAGGGTGAAAGCGGGTAATTCAGCGCCAAAACTAGCAAAAGATTGCTGAAATGAGGGCACTACCTTGATCAGCATAACGGCGGTTACCACGCCAGCGATAACCAGTACCGAGATAGGGTAGGTCAGTGCTTTTTTAATTTTTGCCTTGAGCAATAGCGCCTTTTCTTGAAAGGTTGACACCCGTTCTAGCATGATGTCCAGTGTACCGGAGAGTTCTCCCGCAGCGATCAGGTTACAATAAAGCTCGTCAAACAGGGTCGGGTGTTTAGCAAGGGCTTCGCTAAAAGTGCCTCCCGAGGACACGTCCACATGAAGCGACATGACTAATTCCTTGATAGGCGCTTTAGTTGTGCTTTCAGCCGCCACTTCAAAGGCTTTTATCAGGGGAAGCCCAGCACGAATCATGGTGGCAAGCTGTCGTGATAAAACGGCTATCTCTGCGGGCTTTATATTCTTTTCTGTCGGCGAGAAAGTCAGTGTGGTACTTTTCTTTTTGACATTGTTCGTCGCCACGCCTAACTGACGAATCAGTCCTTTCGCAGCGTCTAAGTTCGTTGCGTTGACACTGCCAGTAACTTTCTTACCACTTCGGTTTTTGCCCCTGTAGAGATAGACTTTTAATTGCTTATCATTGGCCATTACTGTTTGCTCTATAGGTTGCCGGGTGATTTTGCATGCCGTTGAATTAACTTAGTCTGTGGTGACTCTGTTGGCTTCTTTGATACTGATCAGGCCATTGGCAACCTTGCGCAAGGCAGATATGCGCATTGGCCTAAATCCTTCATCAATGGCGCCGGTCAAAATATCAACGGAACTGCCCCCGTGCAAAATAATCGACGAGAGTTTGGGTGTAATGACTAGGACTTCATAGATGCCGATTCTTCCAGAGTACCCTTTGGTACATTTTTTACAGCCTACAGCCTTAAATATTTTAAAATCGTTACGTGCAATGCCTATGGCATCAAATCCTTCATCGTCAAGAACCTCTTGCGGCAGGTCTTCATAAGGCTGTTTGCAGTGGTTGCACAATTTTCGTGCCAGTCGCTGCGCAATCACTAAACTCACCGAGGTGGCTAGGTTAAACGTTGACAAGCCCATGTTGAGTAACCGATTAAGCGTTTCCGCTGCGCTGTTAGTGTGCAATGTCGACAGCACCAAATGGCCCGTTTGCGCCGCTTTAACCGCAATTTCAGCTGTGTCGAGGTCTCGTATTTCACCGACCATTAACACGTCTGGATCTTGGCGCAAAAACGCGCGCATAGCGGTAGGAAAATCAAGACCTACTCGCGTATTAATTTGCGTTTGGTTAATGCCCGGGAGGTTTATTTCAATAGGGTCTTCAGCGGTCGAAATATTGCGCTCAGAGGTATTTAAGATATTGATGCCGGTATACAAAGACACAACAACACAGCAACAAACAATAAACAACTCAATGACAGCATTAATAAAACAAATCCTAATTCAATAGAGTAATAACCCATCTCAACCCAACATTATATTTATAGACAATAACAAGAAACACAAACCAACCAACTATAAACAATGTGCAGTGTGATTA
>JACNKP010000067.1 GCA_014381985.1 SAR92 clade bacterium | reverse complement strand
CAAGCGCCAAGATGACACTATTGTCGTCACACTATGTGCGAACAATATTATTCCATAGCTGAATGTTTTGAATAATCCACAAAAAAACAAAAAAACAACGGCCAGCTCGCTGCATCCTAAAAAGAAAAGAATGGGCTGGCTTAACTCCACGTGATAATAGTGCCCAATCACTATGTTATTGTGTTCGTAATTGAAAATCTTATCGAGTGTCCACACCAAAAACACCAGCGTTACGCCAATACGCATGGCTAAAAGGGAAATCTTCAACCGAAGTTCATCGGTCATGGGCCGCTCCAATCATTCAACACTGATAAGTGATATTATTCAAACAACGTCTATGCGAAAGCTAATTGTTCAAATAGGATTTGTTTCTCAGGAACACCGATCGTTCTCAAATGGTCCGATACGGCCTCCACCATTACCGGTGGACCACATACATAAAATACCCACGACTCTTTTTGATCTGTTGAAAACGCCCCCTCCAGGAGGTTTTGAGAAATGAAACCCGCCTGCGCATCGACACCATCTTCAGGTTGCTCAAGCACAAGTGTTTGGTCAAAGTCCGACAGAGCTTTTTCTATCGAGTGTATTTCCTCCTGAAAGACCATCTGATCGAATTGGCGATTACCATATATAAGGCGAATGGGTTTTGTTTCGCCAAGATCTCGAAGTTGCCGCAATATTCCCAAGATAGGGCCAATGCCGGCACCGCCAGCTATGAGTGCAATTCCACTGGAGCTGCGACCGTTCAAAGTGAAAACCCCGTGTGGCCCGTCAACAAACACCCGTTGACCTGGCTTGAGTGCTTCCAAATTGGATGTGTAATCACCGAGTTCACGGATGATGAAAGAAACTCTGGGTAAGGATGACGGACTAGATGCTATCGAGAAAGGGTGTTCCACTCGATTATAGGGATTGCCACTTGTGTTGATCCAGAGAAACTGACCGGCATCAAAATGAAACGGAAAGTCACCGTCTTTTTCAATTGTTAAGGCCCAATCGTTCGAACCTGCTTTTTCTACTTCAACGACTTTGAAGGGCTGTTTTTTCTGCTGTATGGGGCGAATAAAGTAAGTGTACGCGACAATGCCAACGGCGATTGAGCATAAAACAATCCACATGACGTCAAACCAAGGCTCATATCGACCATGCCGGCCAACTGAAATTGCATGATGCGTCCCAAGTATTGCAACGGCAACCAAGCCAATGCCATGGCTGATCCGCCACGACTCATAGCTAATTCGCAATTTGTCTCGATACATAGACATTAGCACCCAGACAATCATGATGACCCAGGCAAAAACGCCCGTTGACGATTCGCCGGTTGTGAGTGATGACCAAATATCACCAAGTGCGTGCTGTGGCGCTATGAAAAAGCGTGGGATGATGATTAGAAATGGATGGAGGAGAAAAAAGAGGGCAATTATCTCACCCGCTTTGCGGTGCAACAACATACCATTGTCCACGCCTGTGTAGCGGGTGACGGCATTAATGCGCCCAGAGAGCGGGTACTGAGCAAGCAATGCAGCAAGCATCGAAATATTCAGCGCAGTTAGGATCGATTGGTAGACCCCTCGAACTTCAAGCTGTTGTGTTGTCGACCAGACATACGGTACGAGAGCAATCAGAACGTAGGCCACCAGAAGGCGACGGAATGTTAATGGTGGCTTTCTTGATGGTGGAAGAAGTGCTGATGAGGTCGACATTCGTGTTAACTCCGGTGATGATAGTGTCTCTAATACGGCCACTCATTGAGTGAGGGTCAATCATTTGGTATTTGTGCTCGCGTACCTCATGCTAATTGCACATGCTTGGTACGATTTCAGAACCATACGGATTTAATGATCAAGAATTTTTTTCACTAACCCCAAGATACGGTTGGTTTAACAAACTTATCTGGAGTCAACGTAATTGCATCAACAGGACAGCTTAATCTACACAGATGGCAAATTTGGCATTCATCCTGGTAGGCGATGTAAGCTTGTCCAGATCCTGGATCCATCCGGATAACATCGGTTGGACATGCATTGACGCAATTCTCACATCCAATACAGCCGTGAATTTTTTCAATTGGCATACTGCCTTACCTCCTAAAATTCTAACTTCGCGAAGCCAGATACTCATCTTCACCAGGATACTGACGGGGATAGCGCTGCCGATAGGGGACACTCTGGTCGGGCCACCACTCTTCAGGCAGCATGTGTTTTGATAGTTGCATCGCGCCGTCAGCGCCTTTTTGCATCAAAACCCAGCAAAGCCAGTCTTTGTCATTGCGTGCGGGATACTCTTCACGAAAATGCGTGCCGCGGCTTTCTGTTCTAAACAAGCCGGCGCGAAGTTTCATTTCGGCATTGAGGAGCATGTTTGCAGCCTCATGCGCGAGCCGTAGTTCGTGGCCGTCGCGTGCAATCATATTTGGTACAAGGTTGCGCCGCAGATATTCAATTGATGAAAGAGCGCCCTCTAGACGACGTTCTTCCTTGATGTATAAAATGTGAAATGGCGTCATTGTGTTTTGAAGTGTTTTTGTCAACCAGTCTGGGCTGAACCCCTCTTTATTTTCGCGTGGCGCCCACATTGCGGAAATTTTCGAGTCAATTTCCGACGGGTTGATGTGGAGAGACGAAATTGAAGCTGCATATTCCGAAGCATATTTTGCAGCGAGGCGTCCCTGAATTGCAGAACCGTAAGATGAAAAACCGCGTGCGGGATAAGATGAACCACACATCATCGACCCTAATGCATCTCCGGCAGCGTAAAGTCCGTCGACACCATCTGCCTTACATGTGTAATCCGAATTGAAGACGCCTTCACTTTTGTGAACACCCATTCCCGCCGTAGCGCCGCCGACGCGGAAACCGAATTCCTGTTTAGCTGCTGCTTCGGGGAAGCCGCCAAAATCGAGTTCTAGGCCCGGCGTGACGAGGAAACCTTTGCCACGGTATTTTTGATTTCGCACAACTTCAGGATGGGGTCCGGCTCCCGCCGTGGGCGCTTCTTCGCCGCCCGGCCCGACGCCTGGATCGCGATTAATTTTTCCCTGCGCCACGCCTAACGCCATGTCCAAATTTAACCCGCCATAGACCGGGTCCGGCGCACCCACCATAATGTAAGCGCCGACAACAGACTGCGCCCAAACCCAGCCTTCATAGGATGCTGCAGGCGCATCCGAAAGTGTTGGGTGTGTGTCATGATATTCTTTGCCGGTTATGAAGGCGCCGGCTTCATAGGCCATGGCATCGCCATCGAATGTTTGTCCCCAGTTGGGAAAACCCGGGCTCTTATATGCGCCAGCGCCCGTGCACATTATCACGGCCTTGGCCGTAACAACGACAGCTTTTGATGAGTCTTGCGAGTCATCGTATGTAAATCCAACGGCTCCAGCGACTTTTCCGTCTTCGTCCTTAATGAAGCTTGTGACCATCGTACGTTCAACGAGAGTCACATCGTCATCCAATAACAGTTGACGAAAAACTTTTGAGCGTTCAAACGGCTTACAATCATGAATGCCCCAATCTTCAAGAATGTCGAAAATTCCCAGGGACTCGTCCATGAAAATATCGAGCCACTTGCGATCATTCACCCATTCAGTATTAGTTGCAATGTTGTGATGCCACTCCTCGCGGCTGTAGATTGATGGATCAAAGGGACGGCTATCCGACGCCCAGGGGGAAAGGCCGGACCAGCCCACAGAGCCCTTGTCGAGCATTACAACGCTTTGACCATTCTTGCGCGCTTCAACAGCGGCAAATATACCCGCAAATCCGGTGCCGATAATCAGAATATCAGTATCATATCGCTCCCTTTGCGTCCCGCTCATGGAGGTAGCGCCAAGATTTTTCAGCACGGTCGGAACTGCTAGCGTGGCTGCGGTTATAGCGCCAAGCTTTAAAATGTCACGACGGGTTACGCCGCCGCTTGAATTTTTTGTATTGCTATCGTCTTCGCTCATTTTAAATTCACCTGACTATTAGAAAGCTCTTATATATCGAGTTTGAAGTTCTCGGTTGCTCGTATCAGTACTCTAACCGTCTCAATAAAGCATGTGTCATGCTCCAATTTCAGCTTACTCTATTCCGTTGCTGACATTCCGTCCACGACGCCGACTTTCTGGGCGTATTGCTCGTAAAGTACTATCATCTCTTGAACTTTTTCCGGCACCTGCGCTGACAAGTCATTCTCTTCAAATAAATCTTCACGTAAATTGAAAAGCCGCCAGCCATTATCAATAGGCCGGACATTCCTCACAAGCTTCCATTCACCTTGAATAACGGCCTTCGACCCTTCTTGCTCCCAGGAAAAGACCTCCTGCCCAGAGTGTGTTCGTTGAGATGGATCGCGAAGCTCACCAATAAACGACTTTCCTTCCAAGTGTATTTTTGAATCGGTAGGATATTTCGCCCCAGCAAGTTCAAACAGGGTAGGGGCGATATCGCGGTTTGTAATTGCGCTTTCGAACCATGCGCCAGTCTTGACGAATGGGGGATAGTAGACGATGGCCGGCACGCGAATGCCGCCGTCGCTCACTTTTCCTTTGAAATCTTTTAATGGTGACATTCCGACCGTCGCCCACCCTTGGCCATAGGCGGCGTAAGATCCCGTGTGGCCAAGATTTTCAAGACTATTGTCAAAGTTTGTCTCAATCCATTTGCTCACCTGCGGCATCTGACTGTGGCGTCCTTCGTCAGCGCCATTGTCGGACATGAAAAAAATGAAGGTGTTTTCGAGCTCTCCAATTGATTCCAGGTGATCGATGATCCGGCCTATGTTGAAATCAAGGTTGTCTACCATTGCGGCATAAATCTCCATCAGGCGCGCCTCGCGGCGCCTTTCTTCTTCAGATAGGGATGCCCAAGGTCGCGCAACAGATCTGCAACCGTTGAATTCAGTATTGGAGGGGATGACATTCATTGATTTCGCATTTTCAAAACGCGATAGACATTTTTCTTCGTAGCCACTGTTATAAGCGCCCTTATACTTGTTCAAGTATTCTTCAGGTGCTTGCAGCGGCCAATGCGGGGATGTGTAGGCGACGTAGGCGAAAAACGGTTTGCCATCAGGCCGGTTTTCTTCAATGTCGTTTATGATCCGATCTGTATAGAAATCCGTTGAATAAAAGTCCGATGGCAGTTCGTCGACAAGCTTTCCATCTTCGCGATAGATCGCTTTCACCGCTTCCGGTGGTCCTGGGCCTGTCATATCAAAGTGACCGCCGGCGCCCAAAAGCAGTGCAAAGGAAGATTGAAAACCGCGGGCAGCGGGGCTGTGTTCTTCCTTCAACCCAAGATGCCACTTGCCCACCATGAAGGTGTTGTAGCCTGCGTCGCGTAGTACTTCTGGAACGGTGACCGCGTCAGATGAAAGAAATCCCTCATAACCGGGCGCGCCAATTTGAGCGCCGGTTGGAAACTGTGAGCCGATACCAACAATATGATTGTCCGCGCCTGTCATCAACATCGCTCTTGATGGCGCGCAGACCGGCGCCGCGCGCAATTGGCGAAAGCGTACGCCTTTCTGCGCCAACGCATCGAGGTTTGGCGTTCGAATTTCACCGCCAAAGGCGCCGATGTCGAAATACCCAAGGTCATCTGCAACAATCAGGACAATATTCGGTCGTTTATTTGGTGCTTCGGCCGCTTCCAATATGGCTGTTTGGGAACCCTGCCGAGCCGACGGGCGATGATGAGCCCCGTCACTGTTGGTGGGTTCTTCTTCCTTGCCATCTAATACGACCTCTGAAGGTGCAATATCGCAACTGCAAGACAATATGAGGCAAAACGCCCCAAACCCCATTCTAATTTTCCTGATATTGTATCTCATCTGACGTCCAACCCCCAATATCAAGTACATAGAAAAACTAAGGCTTTATTGTCGTCTGCTTTTCGTGTAGTCGCCGCAAATTCTTATAAACTTGCGGCGACGTTAACGACGAACAAACGCTAACCTAGAATCGAACCCCGAATGATGCGCCATAAGTACGCGGAGCGCCGACATTCACTACTCGACATCCGCAGACAAACGGCGGATTAATTAACTGGCCGGTTACATAATCTTTATCGGCGAGATTATTACCGAACACGTCAATGTACCATTCTTCTGCATTATAGCGAATCCTGGCATTTACCAAGCTATAGGATTCTTGTGTGTCAAATGCAGTGTTGGCGCGATCAAAAAACGTGTCAGACCGATACGACCAGTCGACACGGAAAACAAGTTCATTTGGACCAATGGGCGTAGCATATTCAGCGCCGGCATGAGCCGTCCACTTTGGTGCGTAGTTCAATCGATTCCCGGAGAAGTTCGATGGTGGAATATCAATCGTGTACGTATCGTATGTTGCGTCAAGATATCCGACGGCGCCGTCAAATCGGAGACCATCGGTAGGCGCTAGTTCCACTTCTGCTTCAACTCCCCTAATGGTCGATTGAGCGGCATTATCAGTAAGCGGACCAAATTCCGTCAGTCGGAAGACTTGAAGGTCTTGATAATCGTAGTAAAAGCCGGTCAGGTTCAGCAATACTCGATCATCATAGAACCTGTTTTTTGATCCGACCTCGTAGGCATTTACAAATTCGGGATTGTATGGAAGTTGCTCCCCCCCGCCGACAACTTGCCCGCCATTGAAGTCAAACCCGCCGGATTTGTATCCATGAGAATAGCTGGCAAAAATTAAATTGTCATCTGAGAGTGCGTAATCTGCGCTGAACCGATACGTGAATTCGGAGAAAGAAACGTCGCCGGCATCAGGCGGCAACGGGCCGTTAGCGCCGCTCATAAATCGAACATTGTTGGATGTACCGACAAGTCCACCAGTCGTGCGCGCTTGGTGTTTGTTGTCCCAAGTATGTCGTACGCCGCCAGTTACCGAGAGTCGGTCAGTAAGGTCGTAGGAAAGCTGCGCAAACAGCCCGTAAGAATCTACTTTGTAATCGGCGACCCGGTATTGTCCAAAGCCGCCACCGCCAGGAGTCGCACCGGGGGGCAGTGGAAGCGTTTTCGGCAGTAGTCCGGCAGTTAACCTAGTCCGGAATGTTTCCGTCAACTCTTCATGGTATAAATAAGCACCAAGCAACCACTGGAATGGCGAATCTGTTTGCGAGATCAGATTGAACTCCTGACTGAACTGTGACGCCATATTGTTTCTTTGGCGTGTTGCAATTGGTAGTTCAGAGTTGTCCGAATCAACAAGAATTTCGTTGTCGTTTTCCTGATATGAACTGATCGATTTGAGCAAAACGCCTTGGGTCAAGTTAAAGGTCGCCTCTAAGTCAATGCCTTTGATTGTTTGATCTAGAAATTCCGGGGCGTCTTTTCGAACCTGATGCGGATCGGTTGGACGCGGCAAGACTGAATCCCCCGCCACAGTGGTGGCATTGTTATAAAGATCGGCAGTAATTGGGGCACCGCGCGGCGGTAAAGGGCCCGCCGAAACCCCAATCTGATATCTCGCGGGATAACCATTAGCTGTAGGAATATCCTTGCCAAGATATCGTCCGCCTGGTCCGACACCTCCAAAGCTCGAATAGTATCCACGGAGGAGGACTTCATTGCCCGAATCCGATTGCCACAAAAATTGAAGCCGTGCACCCTGGTTGTCTCTGTCGTTGGAATCGCGACCAGCGTCGTAGAGGTTCTCCATATAGCCGTCATGGGTATCGGAATAGAGTGCGAGACGAGAACTGACTTTGTCTGTTAAAGGAACATTTACAACGCCGCGCACCCTTAAGGCGTTATAATTACCGTAAGTGATATCGGCGCGACCTTCGAGCTCATCTGTTGGGCGTTTGGTAACAAGATTAACCGAACCGCCTGTTGCGTTCCGGCCATAGAGCGTTCCTTGTGGACCGCGAAGAACTTCGACGCGTTCGATATCAAAAATATCGCTTGCAGACGCAGAATTTCGCCCCACGTAAACGCCATCTATATGCAGCGCGACGCCCGGGTCGCCGCCACCAACAAGCGTTTCAGTACCAATGCCGCGCAGTGTGACGCGGGCGACGTTTGAGTCAAAACCATGAATCGCGAAGTTTAGGTTTGGCGTTGATTCCTGAACGCCTTGGAGATTGCTATAACCGAGCCTATCGAGGTCATCCTGGGAGAATGCGGTTACAGAAATGGGAATATCCTGCAATCCCTCGTTGCGTTTTGTTGCGGTTACAATGATCTCTTCGATTTGTGCTTGTGCAGTCTGTATCGATATAACTGAGCTACTTAAGAGTAGCGCCATAACAAATTTGTTTTTTTGAAACATATCATTCCCCTGTATTTCTTGCCCTACCCTGGGGCAGGCAATTCCGACCAAAGAAGCCTTTCGCACTACATGATAAATGTACCACAATACGGTTATCATGTAGTGCATAGTGGTATAGTATGAGGTTGCAATAAACGTGTCAAGTTCAATATGACGAACTGCCTGAATTCTCACACCAGCTTCAATGCAGAAACTCCTATAATGAGTCAGGCCTAAAGAACCCCATTCTGGGCGTGGTTCTTTAGGCCTGACTCATTATAGTGCAATATCAAAGTGGGCTTCTGTTGATTGCTTGATATCTTCCACAGTCATATCTTGAGAAAGTTCAGTAAGCCGCATACCTTTCCCGCGATCAATCTCGAAAACGCCAAAATTGGTGATAACCATATCGACAACTTGTTGACCAGTTAGGGGTAACGAGCATTCATGCAGAAGCTTTGGATCACCAGATTTTGACGTATGGTCCATCACGACAACAACGCGCTTAACGCCGGCTACCAGATCCATGGCGCCACCCATTCCCTTGACCATTTTTCCAGGTATCATCCAATTGGCGAGATCTCCTTTTTCGGAAACTTCCATAGCACCTAAGATTGAGAGATTAATATGACCGCCTCTGACCATGGCAAAGCTATCAGACGATGAGAAGTAAGAGCTCATATCAAGTTCCGTTATGGTTTGCTTTCCGGCATTGATCAGATCAGCGTCTTCTTCTCCGTCATACGGGAACGGCCCCATGCCGAGCATACCATTTTCCGATTGAAGAGTGATATGCATCCCTTCGGGAATATAATTCGCAACGAGTGTCGGAATTCCTATACCCAGATTACAATAAAAACCGTCTTTGAGTTCGAGGGCCGCACGAGCAGCCATCTGATTTCGATTCCAACCTTTTTGTCCGGCGCCCGACATTATACATCTCCTCGAGAACGGGTCGTGCATTGCTCAATGCGTTTTTCAAAAGTGCCTTTGATGACCCGCTGTACATAAATTCCCGGCGTATGAATTTCGTCGGGATCAAGCTCACCGCTCTCAACAATCGTCTCTACCTCAACGACAGTGACCTTACCGGCTGTTGCCATCATTGGGTTAAAATTCCTGGCTGTTTTTCGGTATACGAGATTACCCTCTTTATCTGCCTTCCAGGCCTTTACCAGAGAGACATCGGCGGTCAGGCCCGTTTCTAACATGTACGTCTCTCCATTGAAGTCTTTGTGCTCCTTACCTTCGGCAATCAGCGTTCCTACGCCTGTTTTGGTATAAAAGCCTGGGATGCCCGCACCACCAGCACGGATACGCTCTGCCAGAGTTCCCTGGGGATTAAATTCAAGCTCAAGTTCCCCTTCTAAATACTGACGCTCGAACTCTTTATTCTCTCCGACATAAGAAGAGATCATCTTCTTAATCTGCTTGGCATCAAGTAAGATCCCGAGACCAAAGCCATCTACGCCGCAATTGTTCGATACAATAGAGATGTCTTGCATACCTGCCTCATGCACAGCTGCGATTAAATTCTCAGGAATACCGCAAAGACCAAACCCTCCGCTCATGAGCGTCATACCGTTAAAGGTAAGATCGGAGAGTGCATCAGCGGCACTTTGAAAAACTTTTGAAGGCATTTTTGGAAACCTCGCTTTGACAGATCAGTAAATTGACGGCCAACGTCTAACCTTTTGCAGGAAGACAGCTTTCAACAGCTTCTAACATCTCTGGGCTTGCACTCTCTTTTGGCGGAAGCCCACTATTGGTTTCAATCTCGGTTGCTAAAGCCGGGTTTGCTTTTACTTGGGGTCCCATGCATTCGCAAAACGTTCCAACTTCTTCCTCAGTGACGGTCATTCCGTTCGCAGCGCTCAAAGCCTGGAAGTCAGATTTGCATTCCGCACCACGTGGACTTTCCTGTGCTTGGGAAACCGAGATTGATACAATCGTCGCTAAAACTGATACTAAGACAGTAGGGCTCTTCATAATATTCTCCACTTGGTTAAAAATCTTTGGAATGGAATTACATCTCATAATTGAACAACGCCATGCCCCCAGGACGGTATACTCCACACAGCGAGATAAAATCAGATCAGAAAGTAACCTTGTCGCCACCTTTAAGGGCTAACATTTCCCGTGCATCGTCAGGTGTTGCCACTTCATATCCAAGCCCCTCAACGATGCCGCGAACTTTGGCTACCTGCTCAGCGTTTGACGTGGCAAGTTTGCCGCGTTCAATGAAAAGAGAATCCTCAAGTCCCACGCGAACGTTGCCCCCCATTGTCGCTGCTGCTGCGGCTAGGGGCATTTGCGCTCCACCAGCACCCAGAACGGACCACTGATACTGATCACCAAATAAGCGATCCGCGGTTCTCTTCATGAAGATGAGATTATCGATTTCGGGCCCAATGCCGCCAAGAATGCCAAAAATAAATTGAATGAAGATCGGAGCTTTGAACAACCCCTGTTTCATGCAAAAATCAAGGTTATACAGATGTCCGACATCATAGCATTCATGTTCGAATTTAATGCCGTAATCGCCGCCTAGTTCATTTGCAACCTTCGCTATATCGGCGAAGGTATTGCGGAAAATAAAACTATCCGAATTTTTTACATACTCTTCTTCCCAGTCGAATTTCCAATCGTCGTAGCGATCGGCCAAGGGGTGGAAGGAGAAATTCATAGAACCCATATTTATTGAGCACATTTCGGGGGATGCCCGTTTGGCAGGCTTCATGCGATCATCAATGGTGGTGACCAAGCTGCCGCCCGTTGATATATTTACAACCGCATTGGTTGCTTGCTTAATCGTTGGCAGAAAACCCATGAAGTGATCGGGATCAAGTGATACAGATCCATCTTCAGGATTGCGCGCGTGTAGATGCAAGATTGCGGCACCAGCTTCGGCAGCATCGAGAGCCTGACGTGCTATATCCTCCGTACGGTAGGGTAGGGCGTCCGACATGGTAGGCGTATGTATTGCGCCTGTTATAGCGCAGGTTATAATTACTTTTTTCTTTGCCATTAGCTGCGATCCTTCTCAATCTCAATGTTTGTTCTGAGCTCACGCACGCGTCGTAAGAAATATCCAACAAGTGCAAAGCCGCCAAAGACAGACATGGCAGCGACCACACCCACCATCCAGGCTTGTGTTACGTCCATGATTTTAGGCGCTCCTATCGCTTTTGGTTTTAGCTCGTTTGTCTGTAAATGCTGCAATGACACGACCAGCAATTACGATTGCTATAATGAGTATGAAGCTCTGCAGAAATATTGACCAAAACATTATTGATCTCCTGTCGTTGTCTGGGTATTGCCGGTGGTCGTCGCATTTTCACGAAAAAGCCCTGGCGCGCCAACGACCAAACTGTTTCCTATGACGAGAATGACAATTGATACTATTGCAGTTACATAGGCGTTGAGGTTCCCGGCTGCCTCAAATCCCATTACCTGCGGTAGGCTGGAGAAAGACCAGGCTGCATTTGCAGCCCAAGCCACAATTAATGTTGCAATAGAGACGCCCTGATGGCGCTTCCACAGAATACCAGACATCAAAATCCAGAACACGGGAACTAACCAGGCAAAGAGCCAGATCATGGCGGCCAATATTGGAGGCAGCAGTGAAGCCACAGCAATTGCAATGCCTGCAACAACGATGATGACTAAACGTATAACCATAGTCATCGATTTTTCGCTGGCATTCGGTGCGTACAGTGCCTGAAAGATATCTTTGGTAAAAATTGTCGCGATCGATAGTGCGATGATGGCAAATGTCGATAGGATTGCAGCAAGAAAGGATGCGAGAAGTACGGCGCCGAGCCAGGGAGGAAGCGTGGTTATAAGCATGGTTGTAACGCCAATTTTCGGCGCATTGGCGAGCTCGGAAAATTCAGGTTGCGCACGTGCTGCCAACGCAAGAACGACAGCAAAAACGCCGAACAGACCGTTGACAGGGGCTGCAATCCACAGCGCCTTCTTTATTGTTGCTTCGTCTTTCGCGGACATTGCAGGCTGTAGCAACATCTGGTTGACGCTTTGACTAAATACCACGGCGACAATATTGACGATGGCAAAGTTGACCATGAGATCCGCTGTACCCCAGATCGAGATGGCGGATTCTTGTCCCGTCGTTTTGTAAAATTCACCGACGCTATCAAATCCACCTTCGGGAAGACTGAATGCCACGAAAATTGTCGCAAGAATCAGGCCTGCATACATCACCACAGCGTTAACAAGGTTGACCCAGCCGATTTCGCGCATTCCGGCAAAAATCACATAAAGAATACCCAGAATGCCTCCGACTATAGCGCCGGTTTGAATATTCCAGTCTGTGAGCGTCGCAAAGATAATCCCAATGCCTTGAGCCTCAATGGTCAAAATTCCGAACAACACGCCGGCCATAACACAAGAGACGAGAAGACGGGTTTCCAGCCCAGAAACACGGTCTATCAATTCTGGAACGGTTGTCACCCCTAATCGACGAACCCAGAGTCCCGTGCCGAGACAAACGAAGGTTAACAGGATGACGTGTGCGATCGAAAACCAGACAGCGACAGCGCCCATCATCCAGGTCATTTCGAAAACGCCTAGAATATGTGCAGTACCCAGAACTGTCAGCGCTAATGTCACAGCCACAACTGGAACCGGCAAGTCCCGCCCCGCGAGGGCGAATTCGTCCTTTGAACTAACTTTATGACGCCTCTGAAGCCATACTCCAAGGCCAACAATAATAATCAGTTCATAAGCGAGAACACCAATCAAAAGAGATACATCCATAATGTGTTTGCTCCTCAGCTCTAAGTCTTACTCGCGTAGAGTCTTCAATAAGTGCTGCGACAGGGTTGTTCGGGTTTCTTGAATTTGCTCATCAGTCCAGTCACGAAAACCTTTGCCAGTCTTAAATCCAAGCCGCCCTGCCTCAATGTTCTTAACCAGTGCGGGGCTTGGATCAGACCTCTTGGAAAGTTCCGGCAAAATCGTTCTATGGATATCAAGTGTAAGGTCGAGCCCAACAAGGTCGGCATTCTCGATCGGACCCAATACCGGTAAGCGCATACCAAAACTGTTCTTCACAACAATATCGATCGTCTCTGCATCACAGACGCCTTCCTCAATCAAAGCATGCGCTTCTCGCCATAGGGCGTGCTGAAGCCGATTTCCCACAAAGCCTGGAACATCTCTTTTGACGAGGACCGGCTTCTTACCAACATTGCTAAGAAGGTCTATCATTTGAGTGGTCACTTTGTCCTTGGTTTCAGCGATTGGAACAACTTCGACAAGCGGTACGAGGTAGGGTGGGTTCCACCAATGGGTTCCCAACATGCGTTCGCGGCGTATGACAGATTTTGCGATATTTGATATGGAAATAACAGATGTATTGCTCGCTAGAATAGTCTCTGGAGCGGCGATTTTATCCAATTCCTTGAAGATTGATTGTTTTATTTCCAATTTTTCCGGGGCAGCTTCAAAGACTGCGAAAGCGCCGGACAGAGCTTCACTCATATCACGGGTCACATTGACGTGATCGGCAATAGACGGGTCGGACGCAACTGACTTTAGACCGTCTTGAATGCGCGTCTTTAAAGAGAGCCGCACATCCTCAATGGGATCGCAAACAGAAACCGAAAAACCTTTTGAAGCGAATACTTGCGCAATTCCAGCTCCCATGAGCCCAGCGCCGATTATTGCTATCTTATTGTTATCAATCATTTGGTATTATCCCGCCGTATACCCGCCATCAGCATACACAATGTGGCCTGTATGGAAATCTGACGCAGCAGAGCACAAAAATAGGAGCGGTCCAGCTAGGTCCTCGGGCTCACCGAGCCGACCGACCGGCACGCGTGATAGAAAACCGGCCCTCACACTCTTCGCGTGATCGTCGTCTTCGAACATCCAAGCTGTAAGTGGTGATCGAAAAACTGTTGGTGCTATGGCATTTACTGTTACCCCGTATTTTCCCCACTCACATCCAAGGGCTTTCGTAAGGCCGTCAGTGGCCGCTTTTGATGTGCAGTAGGCTGAATACCCTGCAGGGTGACCCAACTTGCCGCGTGCAGAGGACGTAAATACGACTTTCCCTCCGCGACCCTGTTCGATCATGACTTTACCGACAGCACGTGAAATCAGCCAGGCGCCGTCAACATTGGCGAGCATGACTTTCCTAAACTGAGTTGGCTCCATATCGACGATAGGAGCAACTTCATTTGTGCCCGATGCCACCACAAGAATATCAATGGCACCATATGCTGACAAGGCGGTGTCTACCATCTCTTGACAGTCTTCTTCCGTATTAGGTCGTTTATTTACCGCGGCAACATCAACATCAGCGGCTTTAAGCTCTTGTCTCAGGGACTCGAGTTCTTGAGCATTGCCGGCAGTAATTGTCAGTTTGGCACCAGCGTTACCAAGTGTTGCGCAAACAACTTTCCCGAAGGCACCAGTCGCGCCGACGACAATTGCTGATTTGCCGCGTACATCAAATAGGGTCTTCGTATTGATTTCGGGAAGTGTTATCGTTTTCCCTCCGGATATGGCATAACGACAATCATGGATGCAGTTTCATTGGTTTCGTTAATCACTTGACGCCTCTCGTTTGCGGGGATGTGACAACTGTCATGAACGCCAAGCGTAGCACGGCCCTCGGACGTTACCACCGTAACTTCGCCAGAGACAACGATGTAAACTTTCTCAAGGTTTGTTCCTTCCATCGTGGTGCCGCCGTTAGGCAAGATGTGCGAAAGCCCAACCCAGAAATTTTCGGCTGAGCTTGCATCAAACCCCTGTAAACGCAACGCTGTGCAATCAAAGTGGTTCGGTGCTTGGTAAGGCTCAGCCTTTTCTATACGTGTAACCTTCATTATTCAGACTTACCGGTTTCAATACGGAACGTGCCTGATGGGTCTACGATTGCGACCAGGCGGACAATGCAGCCGTCACCCTTTTTCCAGCGCCATGGGAAAGCAGCAAAAGTCACCCTTTTACCGGTCACTTTGTCGATGTCGCCGCCGATATTTTCAAAGCCGCAGATTCCGGCGGACAGAATGGCATTGTGACACGGCTCCCATTCAGGAAAATCATCAAGAACTTTGCGGCCAGTTTCACGCTCATATTCCTCAACAACATTGGGCAGAAGACCATGGGGGGCACCCGGTCCATGCGGGCCAATCGCTGTGCCGAGAGGATGGTCGAGAGCCTGTGTATCGTTTCCAACCATCTTCACTTTTTTCTTAACAAACCAATCGCCAGCTTCTTTATAAAAGCCGGGAGAATATCCGTAATAGTGCTGATTATCGCCGTAATATTTGTGCCAACCTGTGTTCACGATAACAATGTCGTCTTCACGAATTTTTGGTCGAGCATTTTCCAAATCTTCGGCTGTGATGACTTCCCACTTATTCTTAGGAATAGATACGATCACGCCGCTACCAAAAAAATACGGTAAAGGAACTTCATCCATAAATGGTGTACCTGGAACCACATGTGCTGGGGCGTCGACATGGGTTCCTGAGTGCATGACTGTTGTGATCTTTTGGGTCAGAACCCCCGATTTAGACATGCCATGTAGGCGTTCGATTTTGACGTCTTCAAAATACGGCCAGCATGGCTGCCCTAACCCCCACGGATGACTGAGATCATAAAATTCGAGGCCCATCTTGTTTAGTAGGTTCGATTGATCAAATATGCATAAGCTCTCATCGCGCCAATCGCCATTTTCCCAGCCAGTCATGCTTTTCTCCTTTCCAATACTTCAAAGTTGCTATTTTTAAAATAACCCACAATATGGGTCATATGTATTGTAGAATGGTAACTAGGGGGTGGTTATTAGTCAACCTAAATATATTGAATTCTGTCTTTATCTGGGAGAAGGGTTTAGTGACATCAATGCCGTGTTTCTGCCTTGAACCCGAATCAAGAGTATCTTCTGTGTTGGTTCGTAATTAGACAGTGCTATCAAAAATTAATCCCTCGTACTTAAGTGCGGGGGATTTTTTGTTCTGGACAATGTTTGGCATAGTTATTATTCTGCTTTATATTCAATTTTCATAAATTAAATAAAATAGGAAGAAGACTGATTTGATTAATCAATTTTCCAAGGATAGCTGTCTACTCCTAATCGATGTGCAAAAGGGTGTTGATGTTTTGGCTCATTGGGGCGGTAAAACTGGCCGCAGAAACAACCTTGAGGCTGAAAATAATATGCTCGCGCTGTTATCTGAGTGGCGACAACGTGGGTTGCCAGTTGCCTGGACTTTGCATGATTCTCGCGAAGCAGCCTCCCCATTAAAGCTTTCCGAGCCCGGAGGTGAGTTGAAACCAGGCTTTGAAATTGCCGCCAGCGATATAGTCGTTGAGAAAGATGTAAATAGCGGTTTTGTTGGGACATCGCTAGAGATTCTACTGCGCAGAGCGGGTGTTCAAAGATTGGTGGTGGTTGGCTTTTTTACCAATTGTTGTGTTGAAACTACCATTAGAATGTCCGGAAATATGGGGTTTGATACTTACCTTGTACCAGACTGTTGTGCAACAACAAATCGGGTAGGACCTGATGGCACAGATTATGATCCGGATTTGGTGCATTCAATGACGGTGGCCAATCTGCATGGCGAGTTCTGCACTGCCCTTGATATGAATCAAGCATTGAGTCTTGTTGCAGGGGATTTAGTGGACGCCGATCGCCGACAGGGTAACGAATGAAAGTCCAGTTGATAAACAGCAAAATCAACAATTCATTAAATGTTTAAATCACAACCATGTCAGTAAAGACTTACGGCGTATCTTCAATGGTCGCACCCTTGCAAAGGGTTGCTTTGCATGCCCCAGGAAAGACGTTGCGAAACGCAGATGCTCATCAGTGGCATTATGGCGATAGCTTTGATCCAAAAGAGTTAGGTAAAGATTACCAAAAATTTGTTTCGCATATCGAACAAGCTGGTGTCGAAGTGTTGTGGATGCCAGAAAACATGGAATCAGCCGATGCAGTTTTTACTTACGATGCTTCTTTAATGACTCCTCAGGGTGCCATTCTAATGAACCCGGGAAAAGTGCTTAGGGCTAGTGAGTCAGAATCACATCGACTTTTCTACCAGTCCATGAACATTCCAGTTATTGGGCAAGTGATGGGTGAAGCTACCTGCGAGGCCGGTGATACGCTTTGGTTAGATGATCAGACATTACTTATCGGGCGTGGATACAGAACTAATGAGGCCGGCATTATTCAGATGCAAAACATGCTCGGCAATCAAGGGATAACCGTTTTAGCCTTTGACTTGCCCTGTTATCAGGGCGAGCAGGCATGCTTGCACCTAATGTCATTGATCAGCCTGTTGGCAGAGGACTTAGCGTTGGTGCATAAGGCGCTATTGCCTGTTGCATTAGCCCAGCTCTTAAGCTCAAGAGGCTATGAATTGCTTGAGGCGCCAGCGGATGAGTTTGAGGCCTCTGGTGGATTAAACCTAAATGTACTTACTCTTGCTCCGCGTCATGTTGTGGCAATTGATGGATGCGATAAAACGTTGTCACTGATGCGCAATGCTGGCTGTAAAATCGATACCTTTAGTGGAGAGTCACTTTGTATACCCTGTGAAGGTGGGCCAACTTGTATGACGAGACCTATTCTGCGAGCGTCTAATAAGCAAAAGGCCCAGTATTAGATTCTTTAATAGCGACTAAACTATGAAAGAACCAAGGGGTTTCTAGGAGCACCGATGAGTGCAACAACCAAAAAAATGGGGTTCTGGCAGTGTTGGGGAATGTCAGTAGGCGTAATGATCGGCTCGGGTATCTTTCTACTACCTGCGGTGCTGGCACCTTACGGCTGGATCAGTTTGCTGGGTTGGTTGTTGACCTCTGCTGGAACAATTGTATTGGCCCTCGTGTTGGCGAGATTGGCGGGCACTACCGATAATGCAGGCGGTCCTTATGCCTATGTGAAGGAATCTTTCGGCGATCTAGCCGGCTTTTTGATAGGGTGGGGTTACTGGGTTGGCGTCGTGTTTGGAGTCACCGCTATAGCAATAGGTTTCGTAGGTTACATGGGATCAGTATTTCCTATATTTACGGCCAACAGCCTCACTCAGGCATTGGTGGCAGCCGGTGGCATTGGAGTGCTAACTTGGGTAAATGTTAAAGGAGTATCCGAGGCCGCTTCGGTTCAGTTGGTTTTGACCATACTTAAAATTATTCCATTAGTTGTGATTATAGGTTTGGGGATTACCTACGGTGACATTGATAACTTTCCTTCATTTAATCCGCAGGGGTTACCTATCTCTCAGGCATTGGCGACTACCGCGTTATTAACGATGTGGGCATTTATAGGCATAGAGGCCGCGGTCATTCCAACCGCTGATGTGGAGAACCCCAAGAAAACGATTCCTATTGCGGTAGTGTCTGCAGCGCTTAGTGTGTCATTACTCTATGTGGGCGCGTCAATCGCTATTATGTTCTTGGTGCCTTCCGACATATTGGCGGTATCAGAATCGCCCTTTGTTGATGCGGCCGCGCACATGGGCAAGGGAGGTGCGCTATTGATTGGTGTAGGCGCCTTAATCTCCACAGCAGGTGCTTTGAATGGCAATATATTTGTGATGGGGCAGATGCCCATGGCAGTAGCTGCAGATGGTTTAGCCCCTGCGATAATTGCAAAGAAAAACAGGGGCGGAGCTCCAGCCGGAGCACTTATGGTATCCAGTGTATTTTCAACGGCTTTACTGGTGCTTAACTTTACCGATGGGCTAGTCGGCGCGTTCTCTTTTCTAATTTCTATGTCGACCCTTTCAATTCTGGCGCCCTATGGGTTATCTGCTGTGGCAGAATTTAAGCGTTCTTGGCTTAGCGCAAAGGGCTGGGCCGGAGTGGCTTTGTTGTCAGTCACATATACTTTGATAGCTGCCGCAGGTTCTGGTTTGTATGTTCTGCTTTTAGGAGTAGGGTTGTTTTTGCTGGGTATTCCGCTATATAAATTTTTTCATGCAACCCTTCATACTTAAAAGGTTACATTCCATAAGCGTACTTACTAACTGCACAAAAATTTAGATTCGTACAGCTACGCTTTCAAAGGGTAGATCATCTGGGTTCCTGTAATCTAGTGTTGTAGTGATTGATTGGTGTGCCATAATATCTTGAATCTACTCTTTTGTGTTACCTGCCTTTTTTAATAATGTCGGGGTGGTTAGTTATCCGACAGGAGATCGTGTATGCATTACCAACTCGCTCGCGGGAGCATCGTGCTGACGCTTACCCTTATCCTGAACTTGTGTCTCGCCCTGTCTCAGGCGTACGCCCATGGTAAGGCCGAACCGCTGGTGCCGACGCCCGCAAGCCTGCAACGGGATATGGTGTTTCCCAACACCGCGGACTATCTGGTACTCACGGCCGACCTGCACACACACACCGTTTTTTCCGACGGACACGTGTGGCCCAATGTGCGCGTTGAGGAAGGCCTGCGTGACGGGCTGGATATTCTCGCGATAACGGAGCACCTCGAATGGCAACCGCATCGCGCAGATCTGCCGAACCCGGACCGGAACAGGGCCTATGCTATCGCTCAAGAGGCGGCGACCGATGAGCCTATCCTGGTCGTTCCGGGTGTTGAAATAACTCGCGAGTTGCCGACAGGACATATCAACGCGATTTTCGTCGAGGACGCAAACCCCTTGGTTCAGCTAGATGCGGGCGCCGACGATGAAGCGGGCATGGCGGCGCGTCTGGATGCTTTGCCTGATTGGGGGTCAGAGCGTGAAGTTAATGAATACTACGTCAGGACGGGTCTGTGGGCGGCCGATGCCGCCGTCAGCGCTGCTAACGGCCAGGGTGCGTTTTTGTTCTGGAATCACCCATCCTGGTCGGAACAGGCCCCCGATGGCAAGCCGCCGGTATCACCGCAGCACCAGCGCTGGTTTTCGGAGAAGCTGTTGCACGGCATCGAGGTGGTCAACGGCGTCTCGTACTCGCCGGAATCCTTTCAGCTTGCGATTGACAATGATCTCGCGCTGATTGGTACCTCGGATGTGCATGATCTCATTGACTGGGATTACCTCCCGGAGCTGGGCGGTCATCGTCCGGTAACGCTTGTTTTCGCTACATCTGCACAGATGACTGCCGTGCGTGCTGCGCTGTTTGCAAAGCGAACTGCGGTTTGGTTCCAGGACACTCTACTGGGACGGGAGCGGGAGCTAGCCCCGTTGGTGAAGGCGAGCATTGTTGTAACGTCGGCGCACTATCTTCCAGAAACCACACTTGTTCAGGTGCGTCTTGAAAACCGCTCGAGCGTGCCGTTTCAGTTGCAGAATCTTTCGAATTTTGGCGATCAGAACAACCCCGGGCCCGTGACTTTACCGGCGCTTGGTACGCTCACCCTTGAACTCGCGACAGGCGTGCGCCTTGCGGAAATCAGCTGGCCAGTAAGGGTTGTTAACGCGTATACGACGCCCAATACGCAGCTGGTAATCACGCTCAGCAGCCCGGTCGCAGATGCAGAGTGAAAATCGGTGATTCGGTGTCGGTAATCTCAGATCGATTTCATTACCGCCAGGCCCTTGAGATACCTTTGGGTTCATGTAATCTAGCCCAAGGATGAGCGCGCTCCGTCACCAGGGGCTAGGTAGCAAGAGTGTTCCTCAGAGAGCATGTTGATCTTGGAAATCAATTCTATCTTCCCTGATAAACTAGATCGAGGTACCCCCTTCCCAAAAGAGCCTAATTGTGGTGTCCACACATCCATAAAGTAGTTTTACCAGTATATATGCAACATCGAAATTTTATGACGTTGGTAACCCGATGAAGAAAGCAGTTCTTTGGATCAGTGTATTTTTTCTCACAGCCTGCGGTGGAGGCGGTTCATCGCCGCCAATTTCACAAGCTGCGGTGGTGGACTCTTCGCCAGTTGTGCCGGACGTCTCAATTATAGAAAAAAAGACAATCACCCAGAGCATCGATGGTCAGCTAGTAGACCGGCCCTATCTCATTCGTTACCCCGAAAGTCCCTCGGAAGACAATTATCCTGTGGTGTTCTTTTTTCATGGTGCGGGCGGTACTGGTGAGGATTGGCTGAGCAATAATGTTGATGTTTCCATATTAATTGATGATGGAAAATTCATTGGTATTTTCCCTGATGGTTTCGATAAGCACTGGAATGTAAGCAACGAAACTAATGCGGATGATGTCGAATTCGTCAGCTTGATTATTAATGATTTGGACGGTACGGGATTATTTGATGTTAATAAAATCTACGGCGTTGGCGTCTCTAACGGTGCAGGACTGGTTAATAGAATCGCTAAAGAGACCACTCATTTTAAGGCAATTGCCCCGATAATTAGCCAGCAGACCGTCACTATTGGTGAAATTGTTCCCTTTCGGGCTGCATCAGTTTTTCAAGTCAATGGCACCGAAGATAATTTGATTCCAGTGAATGGGGGAAGTGGCGCTGCCGGCAGCATATTCATGTCTGCGCAAGCCAGTGCAGAAAATTGGGCGTTAAATTTCAATTGTAATATGACCCCCACAATTCAGAATATAACTTGGGGAAGTCAAGCCGTTAAGCAATATACATTCGGGTCATGTATAAATAACCAAAAGGTGAGGTATTTACTGGCCGAGGGAGCAGGACATAGTGCAGACTTTGGTGAAAGTGTCGATTTGTATGGAGCAATTTGGAGGTTCTTTATCTCCACTGATGTCGACTTACCGGCGCGTAATGTTAAAGTTTTATCGCTTGGAGATAGTTATACAGTTGGCGCGAGTGTCTGTAATACCTGCAGTTTTCCTGAGCAGTTAAAAACTAGTTTGGAAGTGGAATACTCTGAGCAGGATGTGATTTCTCTAGAGGTGATAGCAAAGACTGGTTGGACGACCACTAATTTAAAAAATGCGATTATATCTGAAGACCCGCCGAACGATTTCGACCTAGTGACTTTGTTGATTGGGGTAAATAATCAGTACCAAAGTAAAGCGTTTAGTGTGTACGAAAGTGAATTCATTGAGCTGGTAAACTACGCCATTTCTTTTGTGGGTGGTGATGCGGCTAAATTAATTATCATTTCCATTCCTGATTATGCTTATACGCCTTACGGGCAAAACGGCAATCCTCAAGCCATTAGCGCAGATATAGATATGTATAATAGTTTTGCAGAAGATTATGCTGAAGAAAATAGCCTTACTTATGTTTATATTACTGACATAACTCGGGAAGGATTAAATAACCCAAACTTAGTCGCACTTGACGGATTACATCCATCGGGGCTTGCGTACACTAAGTTCGTAGAGCGTATACTGCCATTTGCCTTAGACAAAGTGGACTAACCTAATATTTATTCTAAGCCCTAATCGCTATGAAAATGAATACTCGCACTAGATCGAGATGCTCATTTAAAAGTGTAGCTGCGTAGCATACGCAGTCGAATAAAAGGCAAATTTTCCAATAAATCAATGATGTAGTCTTTATACACGACTTATTTTTTAATCACTCAACTCTGGCAGTGTTGAGGTCAGCGGTTCGATCCCGCTAGCCTCCACCAAAAATACTAATCCTTAGCATAGATGTGCTGAGGATTTTTGGTTTTAGATACGCTAATTTAACGTCTTATTTATGGCCTTATTGATGGAGTCCGAGTGGTTAGTCTGGACGAACTCTTGGTGCGCTCTTATTGGCAAATGCCTCTAATCTTTCATTAGAAGCCGGCTGAGTATTAACAATGCCCGCCATAACAGATTCTGCGTAGGCTGCATCCATCGCCGACATATTTTGCATGTGACTAATTGCAGAGCAAATAGCAAAATTAGATAAGGCTGGATTTTCCGCCGCTGTACGGGCAATCGCCATGGCTTTATCGTCACTTGAACCGTCGATAAGATACTGACACAAGCCCACTTGGAAGGCTTCTTCTTGCTTATAGACTCTGCCGGTTAACATCATATCGATCATGCGTGCTTTACCAACAAGGTCGGCAACACGAATAGTTGCGCCACCGCCGGTAAATAGGCCACGCTGTCCTTCAGGCAATGCAAAATAGGTGCTTTGATCAGCCACGCGAACGTGAGCGGCAGAGGCAAGCTCCAGGCCACCGCCAACTACGGCTCCTTTAAGTGCAGCTATGATTGGCACGCCACCATATTCCATTTTATTAAAGGCTTCATGCCAACGCAGGCAAATATGCATAAATTCTTCAGGGCGACGCTGCTCATTGTGGTGTTCGACGAGGTCTAAACCAGCACAGAAATGGTCTCCTTCAGCTCGAAGCACTACGGCTCGGGCACCCATCCTAGGGAGCTTAGAGAAAACCTCGATCAATTCCTCAATAGTTTGAGCATTTAGGGCATTACGCTTTGCTGGCCGCGACAGGACAACCTGCACAATACCGTCTTCGTCACCGATGAGAGTGAGATTTTCGAGATCAAAGTTATCGAGTTTTTCCAAAATAATTTCTCCTAAAATACTTTATGTTTTCTAGTGTTAGATTGCATTATTAGTAAGGTCTAAGAAAGCGAGAGTATCGTTAATTGACCAGCCCAGTCTAGTGCCATCATGTGGTTCAGTTTAGTTGGCCGCTGCGCGCCAGAGCCCGCAGCTCATATTTTTGAATCTTACCCGTCGCTGTTTTAGGTAATTCGCCAAATATAACTTTTTTCGGACGTTTGAAGCTAGCAAGGTGAGCTCTGCAAAACACTTCAAGTTCCTTCTCTGTAACCTGGGCTCCATTAAGGAGCTCTATAAAAGCAAGGGGCACTTCGCCCCACTTTTCATCCGGCAGAGCGACCACCGCGGCGAGTGCTACGGCCTCATGCCTATGCAATACACTCTCAATCTCTACGGAAGAAATATTTTCACCACCGGAAATAATAATATCTTTTAAACGGTCTTTAATTTCGGCATAACCCTGTGGATGCATGACCGCTAAATCGCCAGTATGGAACCAACCATTTTTAAAGGATGCTGCGGTATTATCGGCATCTTTTAAGTAGCCTTTCATCACCGTATTACCACGGATTAGTATTTCACCGATCGTTTGCCCGTCGGCGGGAACATCTTCCCGAGATTCCATGTCCACAATGCGCATGCCTGCCGTCTGAACCATTGCGGCACCTTGCCTAGCCTTTAATTTAGCTCTTGCTTCCTCATCGAGGTTATCCCAATCGGAATTCCAGGTACACATAACAGTGTGGCCGTAGGTTTCAGTCAACCCATAGACCTGTGTGACATTGAAGCCTAAGTTTTCTATGCCTTGCACTACCGAGGCTGGCGGAGGGGCGCCTGCGGTCATTAATTCAACTCTATGCGGACAAGAGAAATCTTTAGCTGCAGGAGAATTAAGTAGCATACTTAATACAATCGGCGCGCCGCCAAAGTGAGAAATATTATGCTCTAAAATCGCCGAAAAAATTGCCTCTGGAACAATGGCTCGTGTACAAAACATGGTTCCCGCCAACGCGGTCATTGTCCACGCATGGCCCCATCCGTTGCAATGAAACATGGGTACAGTGTACAAATAATTAGGGTGACGAGGTAAATCCCAGTCGGTGATAGTTCCCATCGACATTAGATATGAGCCACGGTGATGGTACACCACGCCCTTGGGCCGACCTGATGTGCCCGAGGTGTAGCTAAGGCCAATGGTATCCCATTCATTGGTTGGCATATCCCAATGAAACTTATCTGTGCCGGTTGCTAAAAATGCTTCATAGTCAGTAGTGCCTATTGCCGCTGGGTTAACAGTGTTTTGCAGGTCTAAGATATCAATGACTAGTAAATCGCTGTCTCCATGGATTTCAAGTGCGTTTTTGACTTGGGGAGCAAGCTCGTAATCAACGATAAATACTTTGGCTTCTCCATGGCGCAAAATATAGCCGATGGTTTCATCATCCAAGCGAGTATTAACCGTGTTTAATACGGCACCAGACATCGGTATGCCAAAGTGAGCTTCTACCATTTCGGGGGTATTTGCGGCCAAAACAGCGACGGTATCGCCTCTGCCAATACCAATCTTGTTCAGTGCTGAAGCAAGTTTGGTACAGCGCTTATAAAACTCTTGCCAAGAATAGCTGCGCTCGCCATAAACAACTGCACGACGATTTGGAAACATCAGTGCTGTTCTTGGCAAAAATGAAAGCGGGGTTAAGGCTTCATAATTCGCTGCGGTTATAGCGAAGGCATCAAACTTGTTGTTGGACATTTGTTTATCTCTATTACAGGGGGCTGGCCCTCATACGTAGACTGCCAAACGGGTTCGTTTTAGCCAGTGGAGGCGCAATATGTCGAGCGATGCGTTCTGCGGGTACCCACGGAAACGCACTAACAGTCGCAGTTAAATCACCCAGAAAACATTTTATAGTTAACTGTGTATCTAACGCGGAGAGTTCGGTTGGAACGTTGGCAAAGCCAATATTCTTCCCAAGACGCGGCGAGAATATACAACGTGAAACATAGCCAACATTTTCATCACCGCTGAAAACAGGCCATGGATGCTCAGGTGCAGACGTGATGGGATCACCGGCAATCTCTATGCCCACTAGTTTTCTTGCAGGACCGTTTTCTTTGATCTTCTTTAAGGCCTCCTTGCCAATAAAGTCAATGTCTTGGTCAACATCAACCAGACGGTCTAACCCGATGGTATAGGGGCAGTCATTTCTAGTGATGTCTGAGACATAAGAGAGCAAGCCGCCCTCAATACTGCGTATAGTATTTGGGGCTGCCGGTGCTATGTTGAACTCTTGGCCGGCGTCTTTGACGACTGCCCATAATGCATCGCCACGCTTTCCATCACGAAGATAGAGCTCGTAGCTTATTTCGCCGCTCCATCCTGTTCGAGCAATCACCATTGGAATGCCGGCGAGCGAGGTTTCACGTGCTTGATAAAAGCGTAAATCATCGTGCTCGCCATCAAACAGTTTGTTGATGAGGGCGGGTGCTTTAGGCCCACATATGCCCAGAGGCGACACGTCAGGTTCAAAAACATTGACGTCAAAGCCCGAATTAATAGCCACGCCTTGGATCCAAAGTAGTACGTCGCCATCACCTGGAGACAACCAGAATTGATCGGGTTTTAATCTAAGAAGCACGGCATCATTAATCGCGCCACCATTGTGGCCTGTTAGGATCACGTAGAGACAACGGCCAATTTCACATTTCTCCAGGTTCCTTGGCGTTAGCCGACGAATAAACTCATAGGCATCGGGGCCGTTGATTTCAATCTGTCGTTCAACCGCCACATCCCACATAGTCACATCATTAATAAGACTATCATATTCACTCTCTGTTCCGGCATATGACGTTGGAAAGTACATGTGGTTGTACACTGAAAACGCCTTTGCGCCATCTTTTCTAGTAGAGTCAAAGAAGGGTGATTTTCTTACTCGGGCTCCAAATGGAATGGCTGCAGTTTTACTCTCTTGCGACATGTTGTTTCCCCTTTCAAGTCCCAATTTTTGCGTCTTAACCCAAAAATCTTTAATAAGTGAGCTCTATGTCAGTTGAGCTTTATGATTTATCTTTTGTTCCTATCTCGACATAATTATTCATTCCGAAGAATGACTTATCGTTGCTGTCTGTTTAAAGACTCCTTATGGTCTCTTTTAATAGACACGATATTAAGAACGAAGAACATCGAGTACCAGCAACAAATACAACCCCTAAGGCATTGGTTTTTTTATCACTGGGGAGGCAATAAGTGGCCCACAGACCCCGCCATTATTCCTTTTATGGACGGGCATAGCCGTATAGATAAGTCGACCTTCTTTAGCTATGCTTAGTAAACACAAGTTGAGCTCTAGCCATGAATTGTTCTAGACTGCATAGCGACTACTATCTAGCCAAAATGTCTTGGCCCATTATTCTATTTCTCTTTTCGATGACAAGTTTTTCACAGGAAGAATCTAATCCATCGACATTAACCTTAGATATTGATGGCAATGGTCAATATGACGCGTTAACTGATGGATTACTGCTGCTTAGAGGTATGTTTGGTCTAGACGGAGAGCCTCTCATTACGGGAGCGATTGCATCCAATGCCGACTATAAGTCAGCGGTAGATATTGAATCTAGAATTGAGAAGCTAGGTGACCTTGCTGATATTGATGGTGACGGACAGATTGATGCATTAACTGATGGTTTGCTTACCTTGCGATACCTATTTGGCTTGGAAGGCGATCCGCTGGTTAACGGTGTTATAACAGGGGATGCAATACGTGATACGGCAGCCGAGATTGAAGCTCATTTAAAGACGCTGATGCCCGCTTTTCCCGACGACCAAATAATCTATGGCACGGACAATTCAGACACCTTATATGCTGGCCCAGGGAATGATATTTTATACGGCCTTGGCGGAAGAGATCTTCTATATGGAGAAGCGGGAAATGACATTATCGACGGCGGAAGTGGCCAAGATAAGCTTTATGGTGGCGATGACAACGATACTTTATATGGTTCTGACAGTTTCGACGAGTTATATGGCGGGAATGGCGACGATATTCTTGATGGTGGCGACGGGAAAGATCAGCTTTACGGCGGCAGTGGCCACGATATTTTTATCGCTCGTCCAGGGGATGGTTCAGATGGCTTTATAACTACAAGCGCTATTCATGATTTTGAAGATGGGGTTGATAAGATTCGCTTAGACGGTGGTTTGAATTTCTCTAATCTTTCTATAACACAAGGCACTCAAGGCTCATTTTATGCTGGCGGATACATTCATTATTACGATTACACAGGCCATACTTTGCTAAGAGCGGGTAATGAATATTTATTTGTGATACTCGACACTCACCATAGTGATATTTCAGCAGAAGATTTTAACTGAAGATAATTTTTAGGGCTCCAATAACGCCGCCCAGCCTTGAGGTGAATTCACAACGCCGGCGGATTATAAAAATACGGTCTGTTATGGTTTTACAGAAAGAGATCGTTGCCGTAATAATTGTTTTATAACAATTTATAGATAAATCGACATATTTTACCTACTCTTGGTTAAAGTACTCGGAATTGTTGTTATGGATTATTCTAGGTTACCGAATTACCTTGCGAAGAGACTCTGTGTTGCTGCTCTGCTTATGATGACGAGTGCATGGGCATACGAAGAAGCAGATTTTTTGAGGGTTGAACAACTTAAGCGATGTCAGAATTGCTCTTTAAGTTATGTTGACTTTGAGGGCGCTGATCTTACTGGAGTTGAGCTTTCTGGAGCTAAGCTTACTGGTGCTTATTTTGCTGGCGCCAACCTTTCTTTTGCTAATCTTGCGGGAGCTGACCTTACCACTGCTAGCCTTTTTGAGGCTAACCTTAGCGGTGCTAACCTTTCTCTTGCTAACCTTACTGCAGCGGACCTTAATGGCGCTAATCTTTCTGACGCTGATCTCACTGGTGCTATTCTTTCTGGTGCTGATCTTTACGGCGCGACGTTCTGCCGCACCCAAATGCCTTCGGGAGAGCTTAACGATGAAGGCTGCGAATAGATCGAGGTGGTTTTAAGGAGCATTTCGGCCCTTTCCTATACAGATTATTGTCGACTCTAGGGCTGTGGTGTTCCGGCAACGGCTACTGAAATGGCTTGGGGCTCACCCATTTGGCATACAGCTAGACAACAATAAGCTAAACTCTTTAAAGCGGCTCACTGACCTTATAATAAGAGAATATGAAAATGGTAAATAGGCACTGTAAATACCGACACTGTTTCTGGATACTGATGATGGGACTGGTACTAACATCCTGTTCAGACCAAACAATGGAGGCGTCCAGTGAGGGTTTCAGTTCTGCCGCCGACATTCTTTCTGATGAGCGTGCTCTGGCGCAAACTGCTGAAATCGATCGACTCCTTAAGGATGACCCCAGGACAGCAATCTTTCCGCTAAAAAACGTCTTTGAAACAGAAACTGAATTATTAGTGCGAGAAGAGGCTTCGGTTACCGTTGATACTATCGAAGATGAAAGCCAAATGGAACGTAGTGCATATTTTGGTGACTTGCATGTGCACACAGCATACTCCTTTGATGGTTATGCGTTTGGCACGTTAGCAACCCCTTATGATGCCTATCGCTTTGCCAGAGGCGAGGCGATCAAAAATCCCGGCGGCTACAATATGCAACTATCACGGCCGATGGATTTTTATGCTGTTACCGACCACGCGATGTTTTTAGGTTTGGTTAAAGCGGCTGCAGACACTAGCACAGCCTTCTCAAAAAATGAATTCTCAGAGCCTTATAATGACCTAAATGCGCCTGACAACTTCGGCACTGGTTTCATTAGTTCAATGAAGCGTTTACTGGCATTCTCGGGTTTCTTACCTGACGCAGTTACTGCCGTATTAGAAGGAGATTTAGACCGTAAAGAAGTGCTCGATGTCGTAAGGAGTGCATGGAGCGATACTATTAACGCTGCAGACCAATTTAATGATCCGGGTAAGTTCACCACGTTCGCCGCCTACGAATACACCACCAGCACTAGCGACATGGGTAACTTGCATAGAAATGTTATATTTTCTGGAAGCGACCGCTTGCCTCGTGAGCCCTTTTCTCGCTTTCATTCAGATAACCCAGAGGATCTTTGGGAATGGATGGATGCGCTGAGGGTAAAAGGCGTTGAAAGTCTGGCTATACCGCATAATTCTAATGCCTCCAACGGTCAGATGTTTAAGCGGGTAGATTGGGCGAGCAGGTCTTTTGATGATGCTTATGCAGAAAAGCGTAGCAGAAATGAACCGCTGGTTGAAATAACGCAGATAAAAGGTACTTCAGAAACCCACCCTAATTTATCAACTCGAGATGAATGGGCTGGTTTTGAAATCATGCCTTATCGGGTTGCAACAGGGGCAATAAGTAAACCGCAAGGATCCTATGTGCGTGAGGCTCTACTGACTGGTTTGACCCTTGAGCAAGAAGGGGTCAAAAATCCGTATAAGTTTGGATTTATTGGCTCAAGTGATACCCATTCAGCGGCAAGCCAAAATGATGAGTCAGCTTTTGTATCAAAATTAGGGATATTATCGTCTACTGCCGAACAGCGAGGCTCGATACCGCGAGAAGGACTTGGCGGAGAGTTTACCTACTATGCGTCGAAAATAGCGACCACGCTAAACCCAACCCCACTGGGTAAACACATGTACGTTAAGATCGACGGTAGTGTCTATACCGGCGGCGCCACACCAACTTTTGGAGCCTCAGGCTTGGCTGCTGCATGGGCTGAGAAAAACACCCGAGAGTCGCTGTATAGTGCTTTTCGTCGAAAGGAAGTATTCGCCACGTCAGGCCCACGCATAAGGCTCCGTTTCTTTGCAGGTTATGGGTTTGATAACACCATGCTAACAAGTGCTGATGGTGTGGAGCAGGCGTACGCTAGTGGCGTCAGTATGGGAGGCACTCTCTTGGCTAAAGAAAGTGCATCAACTGCTCCTAGCTCACCGAGCTTTTTAATTATGGCCTCAGCCGACCCAGAAAATGCCCCCCTGCAGCGGATACAGATAGTTAAGGGCTGGATTGATACCGATGGCAATACTCATGAAGATGTTATCGATGTGGCATGCGCCGGTAATGCAGAGGTGAACCCCAAAACAAACCGTTGTCCTGACAATGGTGCCAGAGTGGATATTACCGACTGTTCGATCAATTTAGAAACTGGTGCGGCGCAACTATCGACCCTATGGCATGATCCAGACTTTAGGGCTGATCAGCGCGCTTTTTATTATGCACGCGCGTTAGAAAATCCAACCTGTCGTTGGTCGACCTGGGATGCCATTCGTGCTGGTGTTGCACCCAGATCTGACTTGGCTACCACAATCCAGGAGCGCGCCTGGTCTTCGCCTATTCATTACATGGCTCAATAGCAGAAAAAACAACAACAAACGAAAATGGATGTGTAATGAAGGAAACTCTCGACAAGACCGTACTGCTTAATGATCAAGAGGTTATAGAGCGTATTTTTAGTCATATTGACAATAACACTACAGATTTAGGTGAAACGGTTTGGCGAGAGCCTGTTGAAAATTATCAGTCCCAAGAAAGATTTGATGCTGAAATTGCCTTATTAAAACGTCTTGCGGTGCCGTATTGCCCGTCAGTAGCATTACCAGATAGGGGCAGTTACATTGCCCGTAAAGCGGCCGGAACGCCACTGGTTGTCGTACGTGGCCTTGATGGCATTGTGCGGGCTTTTATCAATGCATGTCGGCATCGTGGCATGCAGGTCGCCAAAGGCAGTGGTTGTTCTCGATCTTTTGTCTGCCCGTATCATGCCTGGACCTATAACCTGGAAGGCAACCTTAAAAGCATCCCAGGACAGGAGGGGTTTCCTGGTGTTAATCCAGATGAGCACGGCTTAGTGGAAGTCAGTGCGAGGGAAAAGGGCGGTATTGTATATGTGATGCAAGAAGGTCGTATCACCGAAGAGATGCTAGACGATAAGCTTGATTATTTTACTCCAGAGCAGGCGTTATTTGAACAAGGTGATCTAACGGACGAGGCTAATTGGAAGTTGCTCACTGAGACATTGATGGAGGGATACCATATTAAGTCCCTGCACAAAGAGACTTTTTATCCTTATGGTCTTGATAATGTCACGTTAGTGGAAAATTTTGGACCTAATTCAAGAGTGATATTTCCCTTTCGGCGAATCGAAAAGTTACGGCAAATAGCCCCCGAGAAACGTTGTGTTGATGGCTTGGTAACCTCTGTTTATCTGCTCTTCCCCAATGTTAGTGTCGCCGTACTATCAAAGCACACCAGTCTGGTTATTCTTGAGCCCCTAAGCCCAACCCGATCCAAATGGGTCGTTTACCGGATGATTAACAAAGATAGCGAATGCCATACAATTACGGTGGACGAAGCCATGCGCGATGCGCTTTTTGTTAATGAGTCAGGTCAAGATGAAGACCGTGACGCGGCCTGCGCTATCCAAGAGTCTGCGGGAAGTGGCGCCAATAGCCATTTTACGTTTGGTTATTTTGAAAAGGCCATCGTTAATTTTCACCAGCATCTGAGCCATCACCTAGACTCTAAATAGTATTCGGCTGTCGGCTGTAGATGTTATTCAAAAATGCCAGATATCGTTCTGGCGACAATGATTTACGACAAAACAGTTGATTATGGTGACTTCAATTACAAATAAGAGTTGTGACAGTAGAGCGTTAGTAAAGCAATCTTCCATGAAACATAATAAAAGGCTCTAAAACCTAGGAGGGTTTTAGAGCTTTCATATATCTTTAAGCTTATTGTAAGTCTAGTTATTAGAAGCTTTGATGTTCTTGGACGAATACATTCTAGAGTTTGTGCAAGACTCTACTACTTCATTTAGCGCCACGTCTTCATCTGACCCATTGATTTCTGCCCAGTACAGGTCTGAGGCTTCGCCAAGTTCCGATACTTTATTTGCATACAAGGAATAAACATAATCATAATCACCTTGGGTGCCGCCAGCGGCTGGGAAGATCATTTTTCGGCCTAAGTTGTCGCCTTTTTCCTTTGCAGCTATGGCAAACTCTTTATAAGCATCAAATGCTTGCCTGCCAGACACGCCTTCCTTTAGCTTGCAGTCAGAGTATCTAACCATCCCAATGGTGCCTTCTCCTTCAGGTGCAGAGATGGGCCACTGCGCTGTATCGATTACCTGTGAGTTAGTGACCGGCAATTTGCTCATCAACTCGCCGCCGTTTACCAGCCAGTTTTCTAGCCCTTTATATTGTGCTGTTGATGTTGGCCATATATTCAGCCAGACTATATCCGAAGCAGCGGTGTTTTGAATAAAGTAGGGCACCATAATTGAGGTAGACATACTCGCATAGAGCCCAGATTCATTTTGCCAGTCTTCGAATTTACCGGCCCATGCTAATAGGTCACCCATATCTTTTCTTTCATTATATTTACCCGCGTAATATTCAGCTTTATTGGCTACAGGCTCGTGTTTGTATGACTCTTGCGCGTATGAAAATGCTGAACATAATGCTGCTAATAAAAATATTATCTTTTTCATGAGTTACCCTCTAGTGTGGTTTTTCGATTATTTGATATTAAATAGTAACACAGAATAATTTCCTTGCATTGTTGCCAATACATACCCTTAACTGAATCAACTTTCAAATAAGCGTCTATACTAATTTAAAAGTGACAGGTTTATATGAGGGCGAGTTGGAGCGAAAAGTTGAGGTGTGAATTGGCATCTATAAAGATAACGAGCGTGAATAGGTTCATAGGCAGGATTATAGTTCTATGGCAAAATTACTAGTTGGTGGTTTATTCGTTGTTTGCTTACTCCACACAGGGTTTAAGGTAATAGCGATGGCAGCGATCATTTTGCCCTTAGTTTTCGCTGGCGATGAGTTTGAACAGTTATCAGCTTTTTTGGGGACTATGTCGGATAACGGCTTGGTTGGTCTCTTGGTGCTAATTGAGCCGGTCTTACTCGTTTATTTGTCGCTCTTCTTGTGGAGAAAACATAATAGCTTTTAAGCAATTATATTTTTAGTCGTGCCATTTAATAGCCAAAATCAGTGCTCCAGCTGATAGCCTGTTATAGAATACGTTTTTGTTTCTAGAATGGGATTTTATCATGGGCAGAGCCTATCAAAACCGCAAAGACTCTATGGCGAAAACATCAGACGCCAAAGCAAAAGTTTATAGCAAATATGGTCGCGAGATTTATGTGATTGCTAAGGCTGGCGGATTAGATCCTACTGGCAATTTAAGTCTGCGCAGTATTATTGAGCGCGCTAAGAAAGATCAGGTACCCTCGCATGTTATCGAAAAAGCCATTGAGAAAGCTAAAGGTGGAGCCGGAGAGAATTTTGAACTAGCTCGTTACGAAGGGTATGGCCCAGGTAACTGTATGGTCATTATTGAATGTTTAACGGACAACCCAAGTCGCACATTTAATGATGTGCGACTGTGCTTCAGCAAGACTAAAACCAAGATAGGCACCCAAGGTTCTGTTAGCCATATGTTTGATCATCTAACGATTTTAATGTTTTCCGGACAGGACGAAGAGGCGGTGTTAGATGCTTTATTAATGGCTGATGTTGATGTCGTAGATATTGAAAACGAGGAGGGCATGCTAACCGTCTTTGCGCCGCACACAGAATCATTTAAAGCTAAGAAGTCGTTGAACGACGCTTTTGGCGAGATAGAGTATGAGGTTGATGAAATTCAGTTTATTGCACAAAACACAGCCCCACTGGTGGGTGATGACGTCGAAACATTTGAAACATTTACCGCAATGCTGAATGATCTAGATGATGTGCAGAGTATTTATCATAACGTAGAATAAACGTTGGGAGTTATGTACTTCGTTAAACTTAAGATCAGGGGCTAAATGATGCAGATAAAAACAAAAATTCTAGGCTTAATGCTTTGCCTTTCTTATGTTCCTTTTAGTGCTGCCAGCACTGAGCAATTACAAGCTCAACTGGACAATGATCTAGAGCCACTCATGAAAAAGGTCGTTGAATGGCGACATGATTTGCATCAATTTCCCGAGTTATCTAACAGAGAGTTTAAGACGTCAAAGAAGGTTGAGAATCATCTTCGAAGTTTAGGGCTTGAGGTTACAACAGGGATCGCTCATACCGGCGTCGTTGCAATTCTTAAAGGTGGCAAACCCGGACCTTTGGTGGCTTTACGAGCTGACATGGACGGCCTGCCCGTCACGGAAATGACAGGTTTATCATTTGCGTCGGCGCAAACAGATACCTACAACGGTCAAGAGGTTGGTGTGATGCATGCCTGTGGCCACGATGCGCATGTTGCTATTTTAATGGGTGTGGCAGAGTTTTTGACGTCGGTGCGAGATGAGCTTGCAGGCAGTGTGATGTTTATATTCCAACCCGCCGAAGAGGGTGCGCCAGTCGGCGAGGAGGGTGGCGCCAAATTAATGCTAAAGGAAGGAATCTGGAAGACCAATAAACCTGACGTTATCTTCGGATTGCACGTGACCAATGCGCCCCACGGTATTATTGGCTATCGAGAGGGTCCATTTATGGCTGCGTCTGACGCTTGGAAATTTACTATTAAAGGGCGTCAAGCGCATGGTTCTACCCCATGGGAGTCCATAGATCCAATTATGGTTGCCTTTCAGATTGGCAATAATATACAAACTATTATATCGAGAAAGCTGAACCTAACTGAATCTCCTGCGGTCATTTCAGTGGGCAGTATTCATGGTGGTGTTAGAAGCAATATTATCCCCGACGTTGTTGAGATGGAGGGAACCATAAGAACCTTTGATCCTGCTATTAGGGAACAAATATTCATTGAGCTGCGAAAAATAGCTGAAACTACCGCCGCGATGGCAGGCGCCACGGTTGAGGTGTTGCTCCCTAATGGCGATAACTACCCGGTAACCGTTAATGACCCTGATCTAACGCAGAGGGTATTGCCCACGTTGAGGGATATCGTTGGCAAAGACATGGTATATAGGTCAGGCCGTAGCATGGGTGCTGAAGACTTTAGTTTCTTTGCTCAGCAGGTTCCGGGCTTTTATTTTTACTTAGGGGTCAATAAAATTGGAGCCGACCTCTCAAGCACCGCCGGCAATCATTCCCCACTGTTCATTATCGACGATGGTGCTTTGCCGGTGGGTGTTAAAGCCTTAACGCACATGACGATCGATTATCTTAATGGCGGCTTTTAGGAGAGTAATGAATTTAAGGGTGAAACTTCGCTTGCTGTGACTGAAAAAGATCCTTTGTTTAATTAGAGGGTCACTATAAAATCTGTTGTAAGAATCTAGTAGTATATTTTGGGTCGGCTTAGTCAAAGATCGATTAAGCCAGGTGTCTTTTGGAACCCTATAAAAAAATGGATTCAACGGAATGAATTATCAATGAGTTAACTGGAGACGCCTAGTATGTTTTTTTATTTTGTGAAGAGTAAAGTCCTGTTTTTAATATTTATATCTTTACTGCTAGCGGGTTGCGGTGGAGGTTCGTCAGGATCCGATACTATAGGCGATCCACCACCACCTGCACCACCAGCACCAGCACCTGGGGAAATTATCCAATTAGAGACGTCAGTTTCTATTGGGCAGTCAACTGAGCTTATTTTGTTTGTGCCGGGCAATGAGATATCTAGTATCAGTTGGCGGCAAACTGCAGGGGCTGAACTTAGCTTTTATGCCAAAGATAGTAAGGTTGTTGGGTTTAGCCCTCCCGAGGTTGGAAACTATAGCTTCGAAGTTGACTATAAGATTGATAATTCTACTGATAACACATTGACTCACACTTTTACTGTAACTGAAGATCTGGCTGAGCTAACAATTCGTCTGGGGCATGCCGCGCTTGAGGGCAGCGCAGTATCGTTGGTTAGCTATGTGACAAATGATTTTGGGTCAACGGCGATTAACAAAGACTCATGGGTATGGAGTCAAACAGAGGGACCAACAGTTACGTTTAGTGAAACATCAACCGATGGTGAAGTCGCTATTTTCTTTGATGCACCGGATGTGACCCAAGATACCATACTCAAGTTTTCCTTAACGGGGGCCATTGATGGTCAAAATTATAGCGATGAAATTGGTATTTTGGTTGAAAACAGCAGCATAGCGGTACCTGCGGACAATGCTCCATTTACGAGTCGAATTGCTGATGTATTCTTATACAATCCGAACTCGACGGCAGGGCAACAGTTAATAGATTGTGTTTATTCGAACAATAGTCGATACGACGTCTGTACCTTTGCCCAGTCACCTTTGATTGCTCAAGTGACTACAACGCCTTCTGTCGATGACATAATGGATAGGGTGATTGTTTCTCATCAGTGGATGGGTGACCAGTTCAAGAAGTTTCTTGAAAATTATGACTTTAATGACGATTTTAAAAACTTACTTCGTGCGACGACTGCAATCGTCATTTCATACGACATTCGCCCGTCGTTTTATAACCCAACTTCAGCAGCCATTTATCTTGATCCTAGTGATTTGTGGGAAACGCCTGAACAAAGAGATACGATTAATCAAGCACCAGATTATAGAGCGGGTTTTGGCGCAGAACTGCAGTTTGAGATGCCGTGGCGATATGTCAAAAATAATGACTACGCGTATTTTTATTATCCTATACGCCTTCGTCTTTCGCGCTCACTTGCGGACGCAGAGTACTCGTTCGCTAGTCTCTTATATCATGAATTGGCTCATGCAAATGACTATTTTCCAAGCACAAGGTGGTTGACCTATTCAAATTCACGGACGGTTTATAATGCTGTGGTAGAAGTGTATCAGGCAGGTGAGATTGAGTCGGATTATCTTCAGGTCAATTACCCTCTCGATCCACTGTATGCCTCTGGAGGGGAAAACGAATTAACTAAATTGGCTCAGGTGCGATTTAGAAATCCAGACCTTATTACTGAACTGCAAAAATCTTACACTATGATGGATGTGGCGGAGATGTTTGCAACTGAAGGTGCGCCGCAGTTTTATAGTTATAGCTCTACTAGAGAAGACTTGGCGATTTTGTTTGATGGCTTCATGATGGTTACGCGATATGGTGTTAGCAGAGATGTAGCGGTTAGTGACCAGCAGTACAGCGATATTGTTTGGGGGCAACGAGACAGAATTGGGGAGTCATGGATTAAGCCAAGAGTATCGTTTGTCGCCACTAGGGTACTCCCAGAATTCACCGATGCTGCGACGTTAGCTCAAGCTTTGGCCGCGCCACTGGTGTTGGATGACTCTAAAACGTGGTCTGATAGTGTATCCATACAAGGCAGTTCTTCCGCGATGATAAAGAGCGAAAAAAGATCACCCGCATTACTGCGTGACGCCAGACTGATACCACAGGACGGTGTTCATAGACATTCGCCAAGAGCAGACTTAGTTAATGGGGTAAAATGATGTTATAGAGGTTTTCATTTTGAGTGAGCTTATTTAAGTGGCACTCTTTTTTGTTAGTGATATAAGGATGACGGTGATGAGTAAAGCACTTAATGGTTATGAAAATACTAGCTTAAAGTCAAAATGTAGATTGATTGTCCGCAGTTTATGGATATTGGGCACAATTTTTTCAATGTCAGTATCTGCGGGCGTCCAAGTTATTCACGCTGGTACGCTTCTCGCGGTACCCGGAGAGGAAGCCCTTTCCCAGCAAACCATAGTGATTGAGCACGGCAAAATTGTCGCGGTTAAGGACGGTTTTGTTGGAATTGACGAGATTGGTGGTGATGCTAGGTTAATCGATTTGTCCTCAAGTTTTGTTATGCCAGGTCTGATGGATATGCACGTTCATCTGCAGAGCGAGCTAGGACCAAATAACGATAGAGAAGCGCTGCGTATGTCTGGATCTGATGTTGCCATGGCCAGCGTACATTATGCGCATAAAACACTCATGGCGGGCTTTACCACCAGGCGGGACCCTGGCGCCCGCCCCGGGCAGCGTTACGCCCCGCCGGACACCCATGAGGCGGGTGCGGTCGAAGGCCCCCGACACACGGCGTCCGTGGGCGGGTCA
>JACNKP010000057.1 GCA_014381985.1 SAR92 clade bacterium | reverse complement strand
AAGTGGTGTACGTGCGGTTTTAATGTGATGATAAACAGTCTTAGCCGTTGAAAGGATGGCTTCAGGCAAATAATCTACATCGGGTAATAATTGTTCAGTGACCTCAAAAGTTGAGCTAATATGAAGAGTAGTGGGGATAATATCGTTACTGCTCTATACATAATTAATGTGGTCATTAGCACTGACAACCTCACCCACTTTAGCGGAGGCTAATGTCGCTAAAACCTCATTGGCGTTCATATTTGAACTAGTACCTGAACCTGTTTGGTAAACATCTACGGGGAAATGACTCATGAGGTCAGGACTTGCCAACAATTCTGCCACCACCTCACTAATGGCATTGGCTACATTAAGAGGAAGTAATTCTAGCTTGGCATTCGCTTGAGCAGCAGCAGACTTAGCTGTCAATAAGGCACGAATAAATGTCTCAGGCATGGTCTTACCACTTACTGGAAAATTATCAATAGCGCGCTGCGTTTGCGCACCATATAAAGCTGTTTCAGGCACCTCTAGTTCACCCATGCTATCGCGTTCAATACGAGTCTTCATTGCTATTCCTTAATCTGCTGATCAAATTAGATTACTTTGCGGTCTCCCACAGCGCATCAAACATACGCCTAAGTATGTTTACCATATTAGCAGAAATAGCGTTTATTAATAATTAATTAGGAGGATATTCTACATTGGTAATACGAAATCATGATGCTGGTTATAGTCGTAAAAGCTAATGATTAACAGGATTCGATACGACAACCAACCTCTTGACCTGCATCCAGCAACCATTGAGCAATATAATCACTAAAACTGCGCCGAATAATCAGATCAAAGCTACCGTCCGCGCGATTAGCGACAATCGCTGTTGCCTTAGCGAACGTCGTTTGCACACAACGGCCTGCACCGGGAAGCGCTCCGCTCCAACTAGAAAAATCATAACCGCTAGCTTTTTTGAGCAAGACTGGAACGCCATGGCCACGTAGATTAACCAATGTTTGGCCACCACTAACATCAACAACTGCTATATGACCCCTGATTTTTAAGCGCAGCGATGACTCTAAGTCTATGGCGTCTGTTGCACTAGTAACCAGCCATTCATCGGGCCCAAGCCAATAAACCACAGTATCGCTATTGTATTGATAAGTGCCAGGCACTGTTGGCAGCGCAACCCCCAGCACAGCTGCAGCGCCAGTCACAAACTGCTCGTCACTAACATCACCGCGAAGATTGAGCTGGCAACCAAGACTAATCTCTTTAGCCACAACGCCAAACTCCAAATCACCATTAAACAGCTGGCTTGAACTCACCGGGTGGCTAGAAATTTTACTAAAATAATGTAGGGGTGATTCTGAGGACACAGTTTCAGTATTTAATTTAGACATGTTGGCGCTCCCCTGCCGGGTCATAAAAAACAGAACTAACGATTTCGGCCGCGATGGAACTACCATCGGCTGCTGGACAGTATACGATGTCCCCCATACGATTCAGACCGCCTTTAACCACTGCCAAAGCAATCGAATGATCTAAGGATGCACTGTAATAACTGGATGTTACATGCCCTTGCATAGCCATAGGTATTGGCTGGTTAGGGTCATCAACAATTTGAGCTCCCTCAGGCAATACCGCACTTGGTTCGAGGGTTTTCAAGCCAACGAGTTGCTTGCGGTTTTCGCGTATCGAATCACTGCGCTCCAAAGAACGCTTGCCAATAAAACTAAAGGCTTTGTTTTTACCAACCACCCAATTCATGTTCATATCCGCGGGGGTCATAGATCCATCAGTATCTTGACCTACAATAATAAAACCCTTCTCTGCCCGCAAAACGTGCATAGTTTCGGTGCCATAAGGGGTAATATTAAACTCTGCACCAGCCTCTATCAGCTGCTCCCACACATGTCGTCCGTAATGAGCAGGCACGTTAACTTCGTAAGACAGCTCTCCGGTAAAGCTAATACGGAACACGCGGGCTGTAACCCCGGCCACTGTGCCGTCACGCCAGTCCATAAAACCAAATGATTCAGATGCCAGATCAATGTCCTGACACACCTTAGCTATCACCTTCCGGGCATTTGGCCCAGTCACGGTGGCTGTAGCCCAATGATCCGTCACAGAGGTAAAGTACACCTTCAGTTCAGGCCATTCAGTTTGTTGCCAAAGTTCCAGCCAAGATAAAACACCTGCCGCACCGCCGGTCGTCGTGAACATCAGATAATGATTTTCAGATAAACAAGCACAAACCCCATCGTCAAATATCATCCCGTCTTCTTTAAGCATCACGCCATAACGGCATTTCCCTGGGGCTAGCTTTAGATAAGAGTTGGTGTACATGCGGGTAATAAATTCAGCCGCATCTGGCCCCTGTATGTCGATTTTCCCCAGTGTAGTGGCGTCGAGAATACCAACGCCGTTACGGATCGCTAATCCCTCACGATCCACGGCTTGCTGCATTGTTTCATTAGACTCAGGAAAATACCAAGGGCGCTTCCACTGTCCGACGTTCTCGAATTCAGCGCCATTTTCAACGTGCCAACGGTGCATAGCCGTATAGCGCTCAGGATCAAAGAGTTCATTGATATCGCGCCCGGCGATAGCACCAAATGTAGTTGGAGTATATGACGGACGAAAAATAGTGGTGCCCGTCTCGGCGATGCCTTGACCCAAGGCATTTGCCAAAATGGCCATGCCGTTGATATTGCCTAATTTACCTTGATCAGTACCAAAACCTAAAGCGGTGTAACGTTTTACGTGTTCAACGGATTCAAATCCCTCACGAACCGCCAACTCAATCCCTGCAGCGCTGACATCCAATTGAAAATCAACAAACTGGCTCGGGGCGCGACTAGTGGCTTTATTATGAGGTACTAAGAATAGTGCCTGTTGTGGTTGCTCGATGATCTGATCAATCACAGGCGTCGGAAATTGCACCTCACCCGAGCCAAAACCTGCTAGTTTAGCGGCCTCAGCGCCCGCGCTAGCACCCTCACGCAAACCTTCTAAGCTACCAAATGTGCCCCTGCACGCACCCGCTGAGCGCTCCTTCTGTTTGGACTCACCAGGCCTAAAGCTAACAATCGTCTCATCCCAAACCGGTTTAGCCCCAGTATGAGAGCTAAGATGAATAGCGGCGCTCCAACCACCAGAACTGGCAATCAGATCACAGGCTAAACTCTTTACAGGACCAGTGACTTTTGACCCTTCTGGATTGATCGGTGCCACCAGAGCCTTACGTACGCGTTTGCCGCCCACGGCTTCAATAAGACCGTGCCCCTCTAGAATCTGAATACCCAATGCCCTAACCTGTTCAACCAAGTCGCCGCTGGGTCCAGTGCGTGAATCCACGACAGAGACCACCGATCGTCCTGCATGATGCCAATCGATCGCTGTTTGATAAGCATTGTCATTGGTCGTCGCTACAACCAGCCTGGACCCTGGGGCAACACCAAAACGATTAACATAAGTCGATACTGAGGATGCCAGCATGACACCCGGAATATCGTTATGGGCGAATACTAATGGGCGCTCAAATGCGCCCGTCGCCAAAACAACCTGAGCGGCGCGGACACGATGCATACACTGACGCGGGCCCGATGCCGAACTAATACCCAAATGATCAGTAACTCTCTCTAAAATAGCCAAGAAATTGTGGTCGTAGTAGCCAAAAACCGTACTCCGAGGCAGACGTTGTACATTTTTAAACTCACCAAGCTCGTTGGTTATTTCAGCTACCCACTGCGTGGCAGGTACGCCATCGATCAACTGAGTGGACGCCAACAGGCTACCACCAAACTCACTCTGTTCGTCGGCAATAATAACGCGAGCACCGGTTCGTGCCGCTTCCCGAGCAGCGACTAAGCCCGCTGGCCCAGCACCAACAACTAAAACATCGCAGTGTTGGTTCAGTTTTTCATAACTATTAGGGTCTCTCTCAGTCGGAGATGAGCCCAAACCTGCGGCCTTGCGGATAAAATGTTCATAGGTCATCCATAGCTTCTTTGGATACATAAAGGTTTTATAATAAAACCCCGGTGGCATTAGTCGCCCAAAGGCTCCTATTAGGCCCATGAGGTCAAAATTGACGCTGGGCCAGCCGTTTACACTGGCGGCCTCAAGACCCTCGTACAACTCAACCTGAGTGGCTTTTAGATTAGGGATAGTGGCTGCACCGGAACCTAACTGAATAATGGCGTTAGGCTCCTCAGGCCCATGCCCAAAAATACCCCGAGGGCGAGCATATTTAAAACTACGACCGACCACGTCAACCCCATTAGCGAGGAGTGCTGATGCCAATGTGTCTCCAGCAACACCTTGATAGCCCTTGCCATTAAAGGTGAAGTTAAGCACTTTATTTTGGTCTGTGCGGCCCGCTGTAGGCAGGCGGTTTAATTGTCTCATACGTCAGCTCCAGTGATCTGTGGCTGCGTGCCGACCTTATAGGTTTCTAGGATCTCATAGGTTACGGTGTTGCGTGTTGCGTTAAAGTAACGCCGGCAACCGATCGCGTGGTACCACATTTCATGGTGAATACCGCGTGGATTTTTACGGAAGAACAGATAATCCGCCCACTGCTCGTCAGATAGCGCCTCGGGGTTCAATGGCCTTGCAATATGAGCCTCCCCGCCATAACTAAACTCTTCTTCTTCACGATGCTCTAGGCAATGTGGGCAATATATTAATAACATCTTTATTCTCTCGACTTATTATTTCAACACACGCTAGTGTGCTACACCTGCTGCACCGTGTTCATCGATCAAAGCTCCGGTGTTGAACCGATCTAGGTTAAACGCTTTTGCCAAAGGGTGAGGACGGTCATTAGCCACTGTGTCGGCAAACACATAGCCAGAACCCGGCGTCGCTTTAAAACCACCGGTTCCCCAACCACAGTTGAAGTAAAGGCCCTCAACTGACGTTTTACTAATAATCGGACAGGCATCCGGACAGGTATCAACGATACCGCCCCATTGACGATTCATACGAACTCGACTAAAGGCCGGAAATAACTCGCAGATTGCCTGCACGGTATGCTCTATGACATGCAAAGAACCTCGCTGACCATAGCCGTTATAGCTATCTACCCCAGCGCCAATAACTAGATCTCCTTTGTCTGACTGGCTAATATAGCCATGCACCGCATTAGACATAACTACTGTATCTAAGCAGGGTTTGATTGGCTCTGACACTAAAGCTTGTAGTGGCCGAGATTCCACTGGCAACCTCAACCCCGCCATAGCAGCGACCACGCCGGAACTACCCGCTGCCACACAGGCAACTTTGCGCGCACCGATAAAGCCATTGGTGGTTTCAACACCAACCACAGCACCCCCTTTGCGCCGAATACCAATTACTTCTGTTTGCTGGATCATATCTACGCCTAACGCGTCTGCGCCTCTAGCGTAACCCCATGCAACGGCATCATGACGCGCCGTGCCACCTCTAGGTTGCCAGGACGCCCCTAAGATCGGGTAACGACTGTCAGGTGAAATATTAATCAGTGGCGCAATCTCTTTGATACGCTGCGGGGTAACAACCTCGCCGTCAATACCATTTAACCTGTTGGCATTAACTCTACGTTCAATATCGCGCATGTCCTGTAAGTTATGACCCAAATTAAGCACGCCACGCTGACTAAACATGACATTGTAGTTAAGTTCTTGGCTAAGCCCTTCCCATAGTTTGAGTGATAGTTCATAAAGTTGAGCTGCTTCGTCCCAAAGATAGTTGGAGCGAATGATAGTGGTATTTCTGGCCGTATTACCGCCACCTAAATACCCTTTTTCGACCACCGCCACATTGGTAATACCATGAACCTTTGCTAAATAATAAGCCGTTGCAAGCCCATGCCCACCACCGCCCACAATAATCACATCGTAGTCTTTTTTCGGTGTTGGATTACGCCACACTTTCTGCCAGTTTTCATGGTAGCTAAGGGCGTTTTTTAACAAGCTAAAACCAGAATATCGTTTCATGGTGACCACTGCGCTTTTAATAGCCTAGACAGATTGCATTTGACCAGTTTTTACCCTGTCGTTGCTAGAACAAAAACGTCAATCGAGAGCGAAAAAACGACAATGACGGCAATTAAACACAATAATGCCGGTTTTAGCGCTAAAATGTCGTTATCGTTATGTAAAAAAGCAAGATTTACCTGTATTTAAACGACCCATATTAGGCGATTTTGAATGAAAAAAGCCACTCTAGGACTAACCTTAACAGCCAGTAGTTCAACTCACTTATCGGTTGGCTTTGTGCTCATGCCAAGCTTTACCCTTCTACCCTTTTCGGCCTTTGTCGATGCACTCCGCCTGGCCGCTGACGAGGGAGACCAGAGCCGACAAATCAACTGTCAGTGGACGCTGATGAGCCACACGCTGGAGGCCATCACATCAAGCTCTGGTGTGACAGTTCAGCCCTGGGAGACCTATCGTGATCCAGCAGATTTTGATTACGTGGTGGTAGTCGGTGGGCTTTTAGACAATAGCCTGCAAGGTAGCCAACATGTGATCGATTATCTACAGCAGGTAGATGCTGCCCATGTTCCGATTATCGGACTCTGCACCGGCTCCTTTGCGATGATTCGCGCAGGGTTAATGGATCAACGACGTTGTTGCGTCAGCTGGTTTCACTACAAGGATCTGACCGACCGCTATACCAACGTCACCCCCATTGCTGATCAGCTTTTTGTTGATGATGGTGACCGTATTACCTGTGCTGGGGGCGCGGTGGCGGCGGATTTGGCTGCTTATATTATTGAGCGCCATTTAGGCCAAAATTGGGCGCGCAAAAGCATGCGCATACTGGTTATGGATAGTCCACGTCCTGCCAATGCACCTCAACCGCAGCCTGGCGGTGACTATCAGGTCAATAACCGCTTAGTAGGTCGAGCGCTGTTATTAATGGAGCAAAACTTGAGCCGGCCTCTGTCAACCGACGAGATAGCCGCTCGAGTGGATATATCCAAGCGACAACTAGAACGGCTGTTTACCAACGAGACCAATGAGAGCCTACAGAAGTTCTACCGTAAGATGCGGTTGCGCTATGGGCTTTGGCTTTTGCAAAATACTGAACGGTTAATTACTGATATTGCACAGGAGTGCGGCTTTTCCGACACGGCCCACTTCTCAAGGGCCTTCCGCGTTATCTTCGATAAAAAACCAACGGATTACCGAGCCTAGTAGACCGTCTAAACCAGCGCCCTTCTTTCACTGCTCGGTGGCTTGCCATAAAGGTCGCTGTAACACTTACTAAAATGAGGTGCGGTAGAGAAGCCACAGCTAATCGCAACGTCAATGACGGGAATCGATGTCTGTAAAAGCAGTAATCGTGCTCGAGAAAGCCGCAATTCAAGGTAATAGCGCGAGGGTGCGCAGTGAAGGTAACGGTTAAACAGGCGTTCTAACTGACGACGAGAAATGCCAACATAAGCCGCTATCTCATCCAGAGTTAGAGGCTCTTCAATATTGGTTTCCATTAGTGTGACAGCCTCAACTAGGCGTGGTTGACTAGCGCCAATGAGGTACTTTAACGGGGCCCGTTGAGCGTCTTTTTCAGTGCGGACTCGATCGCAGGTAAATTGTTCAGAAATCTGCTGCACTAATTGATGCCCATGAATACTAGCCACCAGATTAAGCATTAGGTCAATCGAGCTAATCCCGCCGGCACAGGTGTATCGGTCACGATCAATGACAAACAAGCTAGAAGATATATCAAGCTTAGGGAATTCTTCTCGCAGGCTGGCTAAATTTTCCCAATGAATTGTACAGCGATAACCATCTAATAGGCCTGCCGCCGCAAGAGCATAGCTACCGGTGCAGATGGCGCCCATAGGAATCTTACGTTTTGCCACCTTGCGCAGCCCTTCCAGTAGAGCTTTGTCGCAATAGCGCTTAACGGAGTAACCTCCACAAACCAGCATTATATTAGCTTCACTAGCATCATCAAGACTACCGTCTAGAGCAAGCTCCAATCCGGCACTGGATAGCAATGGTTGACCATCAAGACTGTGTAACGACCAACGGTATAATTGTTGCCCCGAAAGCCGGTTAGCCATGCGTAATATGCCAACTGCATTAGAGAACGTACTTAGGGTATATTCGGGAAGCAATATGAATCCGACATGCAGAGTTACGGCTTCAACTGCAATAGCATCGACATTTTCAGACATTTTTTATACCTCACCTTTCGACCTATGACCCTACAGAGGGCCATGCTCAAACGGCCCTTTAAACAAGGCTCTTTCGCGGAGTATAGGCTAAGAAAGGGTTTTTATTAAAGACTTTTTATCGCCGTCGGCGTTTTCTTCCACCAGCCGAATCTTGCCCGACTTTTTCCTGGGGTTTATCAACCACCGAAAAGAGGTTGGGGAACGGATCTTTTTTATTGGGAAATGCCATGGCATCAACAAAATAATCCTGAAATTTAGGCTCCAAAGCCGTCTCTATTTTCTCGATATTTTTGACCAGGGTCTCAATCACATTACGAGACTCAGCATTTAGAAGAGCGATACGAGCACCCGTACCGGCCGCATTGCCCGCAGAGGATACCTGCTCTAAGACACAATCAGGGATCAAACCTAGAACCATCGCGTGTTGCACGTTGATATGACTACCAAAGGCGCCGGCCAAACGAATGCGCTCAATATGGTCAGTGCCTATATGGTCCATGAGTAATTTTACCCCGGCATAAAGTGCTGCCTTGGCCAACTGAATTTGACGAATATCATTTTGTGTCACCACAATCTGAGTTTCATCGGAGTCTGGGGTATGTAGTACATATGACCAAGTACGGTCATTTTTTATAATTCTCGAGGTTCTACCAATAAAATCGCCATCGACAATCCCATCCACCGTAACTATCCCTGCCAAGTACATCTCAGCGACTACTTCAATAATTCCAGAACCGCAGATACCTGTGACACCGTGGTTTGCAATAGCATCAGTAAAACCTTCTTCATCAGACCAAAGCTCTGAACCAATAACCTTAAAACGCGGCTCCAGAGTTTCAGAATTAATCCTCACTCGCTCGATGGCACCTGTGGCCGCGCGTTGGCCACAACTAATTTGGGCTCCCTCAAAAGCGGGCCCAGTGGGACTGGAGCACGCCAATAAGCGCTGACTATTGCCCAACACTATTTCAGCATTGGTACCCACATCCACCAATAGTGTCATCTTATCTTGCAGTTGAGGTTCTTCAGACAGGATCATACCGGCCGTATCAGCGCCCACATGTCCCGCAATACAAGGCAATATATAGATACGGCCACCACCATTAATCTTTAAATCTAACTCGGCGGTGGGCATTTCCACAGCAGCGTCTGTGGTCAAGGCAAAAGGCGCTCCCCCCAACTCCACAGGACTAATCCCGAGCAAAATATGATGCATGATCGGGTTAGCGACTAAGGAGACTTCCAAAATATCCTCGATTTCGGCACCTATCTCTTCGACCGCCTCGAGAAATAGTCGGTTGAGGGCCTGCCGGATGACAACAGTCATCTCATCGGCGCCTTCAGGGTGCATCATCACATAGGAAACACGGCTCATTAGATCTTCGCCAAAGCGTATTTGCGGATTCATAGTGCTGGCACTCGCCAGCACTTCACCACTTGCTAGATCACACAGATGAGCAGCTATAGTAGTCGAGCCAACATCCACCGCCACACCGTAAGCCTTCTCGTGAAACCCAGGCCAGAGAGCAATAATCTGTTGGTTTTTGTGCACAGCAACGGTGATTGATCTCTTACCCGCCGCTAATACTGGTTGTAAAGATTTCAGTAGACGGTTGTCACAATTGAGACCCGAGAGTTGCCATTCTTGCTCTAAAGCCTCTATTAGTCGCTGTAAATCTCCTTTAGGTACATGCATATCGGGCTCTTCTACTTGAATATAGTAAAGCCTGGTTGAAGGGTCGAGGATAATATCGCGGTGCTCTGCATCTTTGCGCACAATTTGTCGGTGCACCTGACTTTCAGGCGGCACGTCAATGACGACGTCATCTAGCAGCAAGGTATGGCAACTCAAACGTCGCCCCAGGGCTAGTGGTGTTTTACGCTCACCATATTTAATTTCTGTGGCACAGACAGCAGAGAGATGGCTGCTATCGGAGTTAATTTGATGCTTGGGAAAGGCACCTTCAGCACAGGTGATTTGGCAACGACCGCAAAGGCCTCGACCACCACAAACCGAGTCGATATCCACCCCCAAGACCCTTGCCGCATGAAGCAACGGGGTATTAACCGGAAAGCTACCACGCCGGCCAGAAGGAGTGAACACAACTTTGACTTGCTTATCTGCCATTAGATCAGTCTACCTACAATTACTACATTTCATTTAAACACTATAGAGTATTTATGCTCTCCGTCGGCGACCACCGCGCACGCGTTCAGTTCCTGCGGCCTGAGGCTCGCGGTAAGCCTTAATCCAATTGGTACAGTTAGGATCATTACCCATCATCACATCGCCACCCCTCACAGCTTGCATCACTTCTGGATGCAGTGGGCTTGTGATTGCTGATGTCATACCGGCTCCCATTGCCATAGTCAAAAATGCACTATTGATACCATTTCGATTAGGTAACCCAAAGCTCACGTTGGAAGCTCCGCAGGTAGTGTTAACTTTCAATTCTTCGCGTAAACGTCGCACCACATGCATCACCTGCAAACCAGCAGTGTTGATTGCGCCAATCGGCATAACCAAAGGGTCAACAATAACATCACTGTAATGAATACCGTAATCAGCCGCACGCTCAACAATTTTCTTAGCAACTGCGAAACGTTCGTTGGGGTCTTCAGAAATACCAGTTTCATCATTGGAGATTGCGACAACAGCAGCACCATATTTCTTTACCAAAGGAAGCACTCTTTCTAATACTTCATCTTCACCGGTAACGGAATTAACCAGCGCCTTGCCTTGATAAACTGACAGCCCTGCCTCCAATGCAGCAATAATAGAAGAATCGATACTTAACGGTACATCGGTTATTGATTGCACCAATTGAATAGCCTCGGCCAGGATACGCGGCTCATCAGCCAAGGGAATACCCGCATTTACATCCAGCATATGGGCACCTGCCACAACCTGCGCCAGTGCATCAGATTCAACACGACTATAATCACCCACCTTCATCTCTTCGGCCAAAATTTTGCGGCCTGTAGGGTTAATGCGCTCTCCAATGATAACAAAGGGTTGGTTAAAGCCTATTTTGACTTCTTTAGTGGCTGAACTGATGGTGGTTACAGTCATATTTTTCTCCTAAAATTAACGATTCGGGTGCCAGGGCGCTCTATCGCCCAACACTTTAGTTTTTTCTACGATCTCAGCGATCCGCTCTTCTTGGCGATAAGCCATAATATGCGCGCCACTCACTCCCTCTATTTCTTTAACTTGATTGACCATATCAATACAGATGTTGACACCTTCCTGACGTTGATCATTAGCACCAGCAAGCCGTTTAATAATATTATCGGGGATATGCACACCAGCCACATTATTACGAATCCACTCGGCCGATTTGGCTGAAGCTAGCGGGCCTACACCCGCCAAAATAAACACTTTTTTATCTAAGCCCATATCTCTTATCTCAGACATGTACGTCTTTAATCTGTCAATATCAAAACAATACTGAGTCTGAATAAACTGGGCGCCGGCAGCTACCTTTTTAGCCAATCGCAGCGGCCTATAATCCAGCGGAGGCGCAAACGGATTTGCGGCAGCGCCTAAAAACACCTGAGGTCGCGAGCTGATTTTACGACCACTCAAAAACTCGCCTTTATCCCGCATACCGCTAATCATTTGCAAGCTAGTCATGCAGTCCATATCAAACACAGGCTTAGCCTGAGGGTGATCGCCTGACTGCACTCCGTCACCGGTGAGGCAGAGAATATTGGACACACCCATGGCCGACGCGCCCAACACATCACCCTGAATGGCGATACGATTCCGGTCACGACAAGAGATTTGCATGATCATCGAGTAGCCAAGCCGCGTCAGTAAGGCACACATACCAACACTAGACATATGGCAATTAGCGCCCGAACCATCGGTCGCGTTAATAGCATCAACATAACCATCAAATAAAGCTGCCCGCTCGTATACATCATGAGGGTCGGCAGAATCTGGTGGCGCTATTTCAGCCGTAACCGCAAAGTGTCCCGCACGCAGTACTCTCTCAAATCGACCAGGGGAACAATGACCTGGCAGTATGGGTAAGTTCTCTCCGGCTATGGGCTCATCATCAAAGATCATATTTCACTGGCCCCCATCCTTTTTCTTACCGCACGTAACCAAGCGCTAGAGCCTTTTAAACGAACATCGACGGGAGTCTGAATCACCTGGATAGCCGACACCGGACTGCCGATTCGCTGACTACCTTGCCAAGAAGTAACCCAAACACAAACCATATCTGGTTCAATTTCGCAATTACCATTAGCTCGCACACCCCCGCAAGGGCCGTTACGTAAACTTTTGGGACAATTCATGGGACAGGCCATCCCGGTTTCACTTAGCGTGCATTGTCCGCATGATTGAGAATCAAACAGAAAGCCCTTAAGTAACTTTTCTACCGCGGCAAACCCTCGGTCCAAACGACGATAACCCAGCCGCATAAAAATGGGATGCAAAACTGCAAGGCAGGCCTCCAGGCCCTGATAGGCCCAGTGCAACCCACGGGCATTTTTAACCGACCAATAGCGAACCCGCTTCATGCAGACTCGACCTTAAGGCCTTTGTTAGCCACTAAAGCGGCTATATCAGCATTAGAGTATTTTGCCTCAATGACATCGGCAAACTGCTGTGCCAATTCCTGAGGACTCCCCTGCGCCTCAAGTGCGCTGGTCACTCGACGCCAGTCATCCAAATACTCTGCGCTGCCACCCTTTCCTGCTTTCATTGCCGCACGGTCAATAGCGGCCTGAAATCGATGACTAAGCATTGATTTGCCCCGCACACGACCACTTTTAACTAATATCTGAGCTGGGATATCACGCCAAAATACTTCAATTTTCTGCATACCTTCACTCTCTATGTAAGCGGCTATCAACTAAATTTTAAAATCTGCTGTTGCAGGCTGCTGTCTAAATCACCATAACCCGTATGCAAATGACGAAACCCAAGGCCTAAAAACTCAGCCGCTACTTTTGCCTTGTTCACTAACTCGGCATCTTGGCGCTGGGACAGGTAAATCACACGGGTGTAATTAGCAAAGTATTGATCACGCAACTCTGGGTGCCTGTCGAGCTTTAGCCCTTTAATCATAATGCGGTCAAAATGCTCAACCAAAAAGTCCGTCAGATAAAAGGTTCCCAATTCCTGTTCGGCCAATTCAGAAAATCGCTCTTCAGTGGCATAAAACGAATAACAGTGCGCACCTGGCAGGCGCTCTATATTCTCTTCCTCTAAAACTCGATCAATCTCACCGCCGGTGCCGCAGTCAGCGTAGGCAACAAAAATGCTTTGGTACTGACCGAGGTTCTCTTGAATCTTGTCGCGTAGCTTCTGAGGGATCAATTTTGGTCGATTGTGTAACTCTGCGTCCAAACATTGCAACTCAATTTGATTCCAATTGTTCAGTCTCTGTAGCCACACTATTTCATGAGCCAGTGCGCCGCAGGCAATCACTAGAAGCTTTGCCTTTGACTGCTCACTGACCCTTTTCATTAAGCCGTCTCTAATGCTCGACGCTCAGACACCAACCGAATTGCTGTGGTCGACGCATCCGCCGCATCGCGACAGTAAGCATCGGCGCCCACCGCGAGACCAAACTCTTCATTAAGTGGCGCACCGCCGACCATAACGATGTACTTGTCACGCATATTCTGGTCTTTCAGCGCATCGACAACCACTTTCATGTAAGGCATGGTCGTGGTTAAAAGTGCCGACATCCCCAGAATATCCGGTTTGTGCCGTTCCAGCGCCGCAAGATAATCTTCGACAGAGTTGTTGATGCCTATATCGTAAACATCAAAACCAGCCCCCTCCATCATCATCGCTACTAAGTTCTTACCGATATCATGAATATCACCCTTAACCGTACCGATAACCATTGTGCCCACGGGCTTGGCGCCTGTCTCAGCCAACAATGGCTTTAAAATCGACATCCCGCCTTTCATCGCGTTGGCAGACAGCAAAACTTCCGGGACGAACAAAATACCATCACGGAAATCAATACCAACAATAGTCATGCCATCAACCAAGGCCTCTCCCAAGACCTTTTCAGCAGACCAGCCCCGAGCCAGAAGGATTTCAGTTCCCTCTATAATTTCTTCTTTTAGTCCGTCATACAGATCATCATGCATCTGTAAAACCAAATCTTTGTCGGATAGTTCTGCTAATACGATATCGTCTTCATCAGACATGTGCTGTAACCCTCAAATAGGTTTTTTTAATAATCACGATCGGCAAACGAGCCTTTGCGCCGCGCCATAAAGTCCAACAGTGCTTCATCAATCGCTGGATCTATCGCCGGCGCCTGATATTCATTAAGCATTTTCTTCCATAGGATATTGGCGCGTTGGGCCGTATCCAAAGCGCCATCTAAGGTCCATTGCTCATAGCTGTTGTTATCAGCCACCGTTGAGCAATAGAAGGCAGTTTCGAAGTTTTTCAGGGTATGAGCAGAGCCTAGGTAATGCTTGCCCGGACCCACCTCTCTCACCGCGTCAAGGGCCTGACCATTTTCAGACATATCCATACCTCCAAGGAGGACAGATATCATGCTGGCCTGATCACAATCCATAACGAATTTCTCATAACCCATCGCCAAGCCGCCTTCTAACCAACCCGCGGTATGTAACATAAAGTTAACTCCGGCTAGAGCAGACGTTTGCAGAGTATTAGCCGCCTCATAAGCCGCCTGAGCATCAGGTAATTTAGAGCCACAAAGGCCCCCACCACTGCGGAATGGAACCCCAAGACGCCGAGCTAATGATGCCGCAGCATAAATAACTTGGCTGGGCTCTGGTGTACCAAAGGTAGGTGCACCTGTCGCCATGGATACCGCGGCAGCAAATGTCCCAAAAACAACGGGTGCCCCAGGCCGACAAAGCTGCGTAAAAGCAATACCCGCTAATGCTTCGGCTAAAATCTGGGTAACTGTACCTGCCGTAGTCACTGGTGACATGGCTCCCGCAAGAATAAAGGGTGATACCACTGTCGCCTGATTATTACGCGCATAAACCTTTAATGAACCAAGCATGGTAGCGTCATAGGTCATTGGCGAATTGACGTTAATAAGACTGGTCAATACACAATTTTGATCAACAAATTCTTCACCAAATACTAACTTAGCCATGTCCACCGTATCTTGGGCACGCTCATGATGGGTTACTGAACCCATTAATGGTTTATCGCTGAGCTTAAAATGGGTGTATATCATGTCAAAATGACGTTTATTCACCGGCAAATCCACAGGTTCACAGATAGTGCCACCTGAGTGGTGTATATCTGGTGCCATGTAGGCCAGTTTGACAAAGTTTTCAAAGTCCTTAATGGTCGCATAGCGCCGGCCTTTGTCAATATCATGAACAAAAGGTGAGCCATACGCGGGCACTAGCACTGTGCGCTTGCCACCGATAATAACGTTGCGCTCGGGGTTTCTAGCGTGTTGTACATATTCTCGTGGGGCCGTCGCTTGAATCAGAGAACGACAAAGGCCTTTGGGGAAATGCACCCGATTCCCCCGAACATCGGCTCCGGCTTCTTTCCACATTTCCAGAGCTTCTGGGTCATCCAGAAAATCAATACCGATCTCTTCCAAGAGGATATCAGCGTTATCTTCTATCAGCTGTAAATTCTCTTCAGTCAGATATTCAAAATACGGGATTTTGCGCTCAATAAACGGAGTGGTTGCAACCACTGCATTGGCACGGGCTTCGCGGCGCCCTTCACGGCCACCACCCTCTCTACCTGCTCTTCTACGCCCTGTTGGTTCAGTCATAATAATGCTTCCGTTGGAGAGTATATTGCTCTCATATAATGGATCTATTATCGCCAGCAGTCTGTTCCTGTTTAGGTCAGACCGCATATGGCGATACGACACGGGAGTACCCGTCTGCGACGCTATTAAATGGCGTCTTTTAAAGCCTTTTTACCTAACCCCTAAGCACAGCGTTGTCGCCATCAAACGGCGATTCTTCAATTACCGTGGCGCGAAAACGTTCACCTAAAATTTCAATCTCTAACTCGGTGCCAATGGCTCCGTACGCTGTCTTAACTAAGCCCAGAGCTAAAGACTTGTTGACCCGAAATCCAAAACCACCCGATGTCGCTCGACCCACTAATTGCCCATCTTTATAAAGCCCCTCAGAGCCTCGGGCGTCGGCATCCACAACATCGTGAATTTCAAGCGTTGCAAAACAGTTTTCAAATCCACGGCGTTGCCAATCCAGCAGGCCTTGTTTGCCAACAAAGTCGCCGTCTTTGTCTAATTTAACAAACCGATCTAGCCCGGATTCAAACGCTGAATATTCGATCGACATTTCGCGGGGAATCAGCCGGTATGATTTTTCCAGACGCATAGAGTCCATGGCTCGAATACCAAAAGGTTTTATCTCAAACTCAGCACCGGCTATCATTAACTGATCAAAGATATAGTTTTGCATCTCAATGGGATGGTGTAATTCCCAACCCAACTCACCAACAAAGTTAACTCGCAACACCTCAGCTTGGGCATAACCCATGTTAATAGATTTTCCTGTCAGCCACTTAAAATTGTCATTGGACAGATCAGTGTCGGTAAGTTTTTGTAGCACTTCACGAGATTTTGGCCCAGCAACCACCAACACACCCATTTGAGTGGTGATTTTTTGTAATTTGACTGAGCCGTCATTAGGCGCAAGTTTAGTTAAATAATCCCAATCGTGACGCTCGTTAGAGCCTGCAAAAACGAGATAATAGCTATTTTTTGCGCGCTTATAGATAGTAAATTCTGCGCGCACACCACCATTTAAAGACAGCATATGGCAGAGTCCAATACGGCCAATTCCTTTGGGAACATTGTTGGCGACAATGCTATTCAGCCACGCTTCAGAACCATGCCCAGATACCGTTGCTTTAGCGAAAGCGGACATATCGAGCACGCCGACTTTCTCACTGACATGGCGACACTCGTTACCTACAAAATCAAAGTAATTAGAGCGACGGAACGAATTCTTCTCCACAATACGGCCATCATCCAAAGCTTTGGAATGGTTTTTATTCCACAGGGTGTCGCCTTTATTCAAATCTTGGTCGGACAGCGAGTAATCTAGAGGTGCAAACCAATTAGGTCGCTCCCACCCATACACTGAGCCGAACACTGCGCCCAAGTTTTTCATCCGATCGTAACAGGGAGATGTCTTCAATGGCCGTGCTGCACCCCGCTCTTCGTCGGGATAATGGGTCTTAAACACGTGATCATAGGCTTCCTCGTTTTTAGAGCGCAGATAGCCACGAGTGGCATAAGGTCCAAAACGCCTAGGATCAACACCCATCATGTCGACTGTAGGTTCGCCGTCCACAATCCATTCAGCTAATTGCCAGCCCGCGCCACCAGCAGCGGTGATACCGAAACTATGCCCCTCATTAAGCCAGAAGTTCTTTAATCCCCACGCCGGACCAACGATAGGATTGCCATCTGGCGTGTAGGCAATAGCGCCGTTGTAAACGGTTTTGACGCCGACTTCAGCAAACGCCGGAACTCGACTCATGCACGCTTCAATATGAGGCATTAGCCGATCAAGGTCGCCGTTAAATAACTCATACTCAGACTGATCACTCGGACCATCGACATAACAGCAGGGCGCTCCCTCTTCGTAAGGCCCTAAGATAAAGCCACCAGCCTCTTCTCTAAGATAATAACCAGCATCAGATTCACGCAACACTGGCTGCTCTGGTAAACCTGCAGCTTTTCGGGCAAGAATATCGGGGTGAGGGTCAGTAACAATGTATTGATGCTCTACTGGAATGACTGGAATATCAAGGCCCACCATCTCGCCAGTCTTACGAGCAAAATTACCAGTGCAGGAAACAATATGCTGACAGTGGATGTCGCCCTTATCAGTGTTTACTATCCAGCTATCATCTGATTGCTGCTCAAGATCTAAAACAGTTGTATTGCGATAGATCTCTGCACCACGAGCGCGGGCGCCCTTAGCTAAGGCCTGAGTAAGATCCGCCGGCTGAATATAGCCATCATCGGGGTGCTGAATGGCGCCTATAACACCCTCTGTATTACACAGCGGCCAAACTTCCTTGACTTCTTCTGGCGTTAAGAAATTGACCTCGACACCCACTGTTTGGGCCACACCAGAATAATACTTGTACTCATCCATACGATCTTCAGTGGAGGCTAAACGTATATTGGATACCACACTAAACCCGACATTTTGGCCAGTTTCTTCTTGTAATTCGTGATAGAACTTCACCGAATATTGATGCAACTTACCCACTGAGTAACTCATATTAAACAACGGCAGTAGACCTGCAGCATGCCAGGTCGAACCCGAGGTCAACTCTTTGCGTTCCACCAGTACCACATCGGTCCAACCTTTTTTGGCCAAATGATAGAGCGTGCTAACGCCCACAACACCCCCACCAACAACTACCACCTGTGCACTTTTCTTCATAGAAACTTCTCAATTTAGACTGTTATTTAAGGCTCTAATTATTGCGAAGTGTAACTGGCAAGCCAGCATAGACAGCGCACAGTTACGACTGCTTCATACCTGAAAACGTCAACCATTTCAGGTCGCTTTTGAGACAGCCATTGACGGTCTTAGGAATCCCCCTAACATGGGGTTTACGGAAGATGAAGCACCTAGAAATTAGAGCCTATTAAAAGAGAGAGCTGCAATAATGAGTGATATTGAGATTGCCCGTAAAGCGACAATGAAACCCATCAGTGAAGTAGCTGAAAAACTGCTCATTCCGGAGTCAGCAATTATTGCCTATGGCAAGACCAAAGCCAAAATCGACCCCGAGTATCTTTCCACTCTCAGTGATCGGCCCGATGGCAAATTGATTCTGGTCACGGCGATTACGCCGACCCCAGCGGGTGAAGGCAAAACAACTACGTCTGTAGGCTTAACCGACGGGCTAAGCAAAATAGGCAAGAAGTCAATTGTTTGCCTGCGCGAACCAAGCCTTGGGCCCTGTTTCGGCATGAAAGGTGGCGCTGCCGGCGGTGGTTACGCCCAAGTAGTACCAATGGAAGATATTAATCTGCATTTCACAGGTGATTTCCATGCAATTGGCGCCGCGCACAATTTATTATCAGCGCTGTTGGACAACCACATTCACTGGGGCAATAGCTTAGAAGTTGACGCCCGCCGCGTTCAATGGAAGCGTGTCATCGATATGAATGATCGCGCTCTGCGTAATATTAGCTGTGGCCTTGGGGGCCCCGGTAATGGGTTCCCGCGTCAAGATGGCTACGATATCACTGTGGCATCAGAAATTATGGCGATTTTCTGTCTGTCTAATGACCTAGAAGACTTAAAAGCCCGCTTGAATAAAATTGTAGTCGCGTACACTCGGGATCATCAGCCCATTTTAGCCAGTGAAATTAAAGGCGTTGGCGCCATGGCAGTACTGTTAAAAGATGCACTAGCTCCAAACTTGGTACAGACTTTGGAAAACAACCCAGCAATTATTCACGGTGGTCCTTTCGCCAATATTGCTCACGGCTGCAACTCAGTTATAGCGACCAAAGCAGGCCTGAAGATGGCCGACTATGTAGTCACCGAAGCCGGTTTTGGCGCTGACTTAGGTGCTGAAAAATTCTTTAACATTAAATGTCGTAGCGCTGGTTTGCATCCAGATGCCGCCGTCATCGTAGCCACTGTGCGAGCCCTTAAAATGCATGGTCATGTTGGTAAAGATGCTCTTGGTGACGAAAATGTTGAGGCTGTGCATGAAGGCTGTAGCAATCTAGTGCGGCACATTGAAAACGTCAAATCTTTTGGTGTCCCCGTAGTGGTAGCGATCAACCGCTTTGTTACTGACACTGATGCTGAAATTGCTATGATCAAAAAAGTGGCGGAAGCCAACGGCGTCAAAGCCGTTGAATGTACCCATTGGTCAGATGGTGGTGCCGGCACTGAGGAACTTGCCCATGAAGTAGTGGCGCTAGTCGATGGCGGTCACGCTAACTTTGCGCCTCTTTATGCGGATGAAATGCCGATTTGGGACAAGGTTAAAACCATTGCCGCACGCCTCTATCGTGCGGATGATGTTATTGCCGACCAAAAGATTCGTGACCAAATCCAAAGCCTACAGAATTCTGGCTATGGCCACTTCCCTGTATGCATTGCTAAGACTCAGTACAGTTTCTCCACCGACCCCAACCTCAAAGGTGCGCCAAATAATCATGTAATGGCGATCCGTGAAGTACGCCTGTCAGCCGGTGCCGGCTTTATTGTGGTGGTCTGTGGTGATATTATGACCATGCCTGGTTTGCCAAGAGTGCCCGCAGCAAACAATATTGATATTGACGGAAATGGTGAGGTAGTCGGATTATTCTAGATACCGTTCGGGGCACAGTCTCCGTACTTAAATGTCCGAGCTGCGACGGTGAACTAATGGCCGTCGCTGATAGCCAGACCAAAATCTATCGCTGCACCAACAATCATAGTTTTGATGTTGCCCGCGAGGGATACCTCAACCTGCACCTAGCTCAGCACAAACGCAGTAAAAGCCCCGGTGACAGCGAGCCCATGATCAAAAGTCGCCAAAGATTTTTAAATGGCGGCTATTACCAACCCCTAGCCGATGCCATCTCAAATACTATCAATAACTGTCCGCTTAGTTTTGAACAAAAATTGCTAGATATTGGTTGTGGCGAGGGATACTACCTACAACAGTTGCGAAATATTGCTGAACGCTCCAATGCAAATTTAGAGCTACTCGGTTTGGATGTTTCCAAGGCCGGGGTGCGACTGGCAGCCAAACGGAAGTTGAATGCTCTATTGGTCGTAGACAGCGCCTATAAGATACCGCTGTTTGATCATAGTGTCGACACAGTCTTATCGGTATTCTCACCAATATCCCCTGACGAGACCGCGCGAGTTTTAAAAACAGATGGCTACCTGATTATGGTGGGCCCCGGAGAGGAGCACCTCACCGGTCTTACCGCACACATTTATGACCAACATCAGCCCCATGCGGGCAATTTTAAGGCGCTGGATGACCACCCTGCCTTTGCGCTCCAAGAGCAAATCGAAATAAAGGCAACTATCACCGTCAACGGCGCCGATATTTTTGATTTGCTCACTATGACCCCCTATTACTGGCACGCCAGTGCTGAGCAACAAAGCAAGCTCTCTGCATTGGATCAACTGACTACTCCAATACATTTTTACCTGCGCATTTATCAGAAAAAAACACACTAAACGATCGATCACATGCTCCGATTAAAGCATGTGTGATTACCTCACAAACTAGACGCTATAGGTCAAGGTAGGTATTGATATCAGCCGCCGTACGAAAACCAATGTGTGATGAAGCTAGGGTCGTGTCTTGAGCTTGTCGTGCCGCTGGCCGAAAGCGCTGACAATAGTTGTCCGAGCACAAAAATGAGCCGCCCTTTAGTGTTTTAACTGTCACTCCAGGTTGCTGAGGATCATAACCCTCTGCACCATAATCACGCTTGCGGTCAGGTCCGTAAGCCGTATCAGTCCACTCCCAGACGTTTCCTGTAGTATCGTACAACCCTAGTCCGTTAGCCGCAAAACAGCCTACAGGGGAACTACCAACAAAACCGTCTTCGTTCATGTTGTTATACGGAAAGCGTCCTTGCCAAGTATTGGCTTTTGATGCACCGACATTGGGACTCTCTTCTCCCCAGGAAAAAGAAGCACCCTCTAGCCCACCGCGAGAGGCATATTCCCACTCTGCCTCAGTGGGTAGTCTTCGACCCAGCCACTGGGCGTAGGCTATAGCATCAGCATGGGTAACCTGGACCACTGGATGGGCTTCTTTGCCCGCAATTGAGCTGTCAGGGCCCTTTGGATTTTGCCAATTTGCGCCAGACACAAACTGCCACCAGGTCGCCGGCGAACTTGGTTTGTCTAAATCAGGGGCCACAAACACCATAGAGCCTGGCACTCTAAACTCCGGTGGTATTTCCGGGAAATCAACGTCGGACAACCCACGCTCGGCAGCGGTGACATAATCGGTAGCATCAACAAAGGCTTTGAATTGGCCGTTGGTTACTTCGGTTTTATCAATATTAAAGTCTGCTACCCTGGTGACCTTAACCGGTCCCTCATTCGGGTAATAACGATTATCGCCAAATTTAAAATCACCGCCACTAACATCAACCGTTTGATTGAGCTCACTCTCAGGCAGACACGCCAAGGGTAACTTGTCTTCACTGCAGGCTGTTAAAAGGGCTAGGCAAAAAACACCTAAGTAAATTCTAACCGATGGCTTGTGCATAGTGTCTCTCTGTTACTTTGGTCCATAGGCATAAAAGTCAGTTTTAGCTATGCCGCGCTGATAGGCAGGTCGCTCATGACAACGGTCACGAAAAGCCATTAAATTAGGCAGTTTATCCACTGAATACATCATGGGGGCAATTTCAGCAATAAAGGACAATTGAATATCTGCACCGCTAAAGGCATTCCCGACAAACCAGTTAACGCCGTCTAATGCTTGCTCTATATAACCCAAGTGTCGTGTTAACTCGTCGCTAATACGCGGTTTCAAAGCCTCACCCCCGTCAGGGAGCTTGGAGGTGTAGAGTTTGAGCATCAACGGTAATACCGCGCCACTCTCACCGTAATGCAACCACTGCAGATATTGCTCATGGTCATCACTTCCCGTCTCAGGTAATAACTGGCCGCCACCATGATGGCGCAACAGATAGTCGATAATAGCGCCCGATTCTATAACAGTAACCTCTCCATCGGTGAGCACTGGTGATTTACCTAAGGGATGCACAGCTTCAAGTTCTGATGGCGCCAAGGACGTGACAGGGTCGCGCTGATAGCTCTTGATTTGGTAATCCACCCCCAGCTCTTCAAGTAACCAAACAATACGTTGCGAGCGAGAATTATTAAGATGATGTACTGTCAACATAAGCCTAGATCCTGTTTATTGGGCGTGATTGTTTTTATTTCAATAAATGGCTTTTAATAATATCAAAAATTTCAGGTTGAGTGACCATAGCCGGCACTAGCCCTTGACCTACTGCATTACTGAGCAAGGGCACGTTAACCCCGGTATGTTCTTCACTTAAAAAATTATTAGTGGCGTAATTGACACCCATAATCTCGCCTTCTACCGTATTGATACGGGCTAGGTATCCAGGACTATAGACAGGTACTGGAATGTCGATAAAAAGAGTTCGCTCAGGTACCAGCTGCGCCGCTTGACCATGATCAGCGGTGACTAGAACAAGTGTGTCGGGGTGAAGTTTGGCAAATTCTAACGCCAAATCAAGTGCTTCATCAAGTTGTTGTAACTCTCCAATACTGCCACAGGCCTTACGCAGGTGTGATTGCTTATCTATTGAAGCGGATTCGATCATCAAGAAAAAGCTATCAGCGCCAGAGTCCCCTCCTGTCAATCGCGATAAGGCTGTCTCAGTCATCAATGCAAGACTTGGCATGCCGGCATACTCAGGATTATCTTCACAATCCATGGGCTCAGGATATGTAACTGAACCAAGTGTCCAGTGCAATCTGTTCAACAGGCTGGGTATGGGTTTTTCCGCCACTCGGCCATCTTCGCCACGCCACTTAACGGGCATAGTGCCGGGTGAAAACAGTCCGAGCAGTCTACCTGAGCCGTTGTTATTTAACTCTGTCGCTCGTGTCACCACCTGATATTCTGCCTTTTCTGCCAGTTGCAGGACGGTTTGGTCTGAACCTTCTGCCACTTGAACAAAGTGCTGCATACCACCTCCAAGGGCTACATGAATATCAGAATCAACTAACTGCTCTGAAATAGAACCGAGGCCACCATTACTTTTAAGGTCTGGAGAGCAATCAGCAATAGTTTTATAGTAGGTTTCTGCTTGCACCATCATCTTAGGGTTCTCACAGTCGCGTGTGTTGACATGCGCGTAAAAGGCGGACGGTGTAGCATCGGTAATACTGGCCGTACTAACTATCCCCGATTTGATTCCCTGCTGCTGGGCTAATTCGACTATATTGGCTAAGTCTTTATCATCACTGGCGCTCGTGCCTACTCGCCCAATACTAGTGGCAACACCACTAGCTATAGAAGTGGCACTGTTTGCTGAATCAGCGACATAAATAGGTCTATCTGAACTTACATCATCGACCGTCAATACCTGAGCAGTGCTTCTCAACGGCAGTTGATCAAGCGTAAGCTTGCCGCGACTACCCACAAGGTAATTGCGAGCTATAGTGATTTGATGATCATCCATGCCATCACCGATGATCAGGATCACATTACCTGCCAGACTCGGTACAGAAATCGAACATAGCGCCGTAAATAGAGCAGCCAAAAAGGTTAATTTAAAACGCTCGCCAGAAGGATACTTCATAAGATTTAGTCCAATTAAAAATGATATCTGAATGTAACTTTTACCCATTATGCTCGTAATTTTCAACGAGCATTGCATTAAGTCAGGCATTTCAACCTATACTGTAATTATACTAGTATTTTAGCTTTTATCCTTTTCTTAAAGCCATAATTTTATGATTACCCCAGCCTTACAAAGTTTTATTAGTCGTCATCGGTTGCCCGAATCGTATCTCTCGATGGCTGAGAAATGGTTTTCTCCGATTCTATCTGAGTTTGGGGAGCATTATGGACGCGAACAAAGCATTCAAATTATAGGGATTAATGGCTGTCAGGGGTCAGGCAAGTCAACGCTAGCCGATTACCTTTGCACCCAAGTGAAACTACAATATGGCGCAGCCACAGTGTCATTGTCGTTAGATGATTTTTATCTAACCAAGGCAGAACGAACTACACTTGCACATGACGTGCATCCGCTACTAGCCGTCCGCGGGGTGCCCGGCACTCATGATATTGCACTGGCCATCGATACGGTAAATAGCCTTAAAGCCGGTAAAAGAACCCTACTGACTCGGTTTGATAAAAGCACTGACGATAGAACTAAAGTTGAAGACTCTGTAATCATGAATGGTCCCATTGGTCTTATAGTCCTTGAAGGCTGGTGCTTTGGTGCCACACCAGAGTCACAAGAAAAACTAGCGACACCGGTTAACGAACTTGAGAAAAAGTCTGATGCCAACAGCATATGGCGGCGCTACGTTAATGATGCGTTGGCAGGAGATTATCAATCTTTATTTAACATGGCCGATCGCCGCGTGATGCTTAGAGCGCCCTCCTTTGATAGCGTTTTTCAGTGGCGGCTAGAGCAAGAACAAAAACTAGCAGAGCGTTTAAGGCTCAACATTAAAGATCCGTTGCCTTCAGATATAATGGATGAGAATAACGTTCGACACTTTGTTGATTACTTTCAGCGTATCACTGAGCATTGTTTAACTGCCATGCCAGGGGGAATGGATCATTTATACCAATTGAATGAGAACCGAGCCATCACCCGCTACGATCAATTAAATTCAAACGACTAACCGATGACCTTAGACTACCACCGCATTTTGATTGAACTCACTGACCACTCGCAATAGCTGTCGACACGTCACCTGACCAACCAGCTTGCCATGATCTAGTACCGGACGACGACGATGGCCTTTTTTCACCATATCATCAGCAATGTCGACTAAGTCAGCGTGTAAATCGCAGTAATCAACCTCTTTGGTCATATAATCACCGACCTTTCCAACATCACCGTGCTCATTGTACGTGACCGCCAGAATGGCACGCAGACAGTCTATTTCAGATAACAAGCCCACGAGGTCATCATGCTCATCGACCACGCATATCCCAGATATCCTATTGTCGATGATCATATGAATCGCGTCAAAAAGATCAGCCTCTGCTAGGATCGTTATAGGTCCCTGAACCATGTAGTCGCTAAGGTCAACCGAATGTAACATAAACACCTCCGCACTTTGATTAACGGTTTTTAAAAGCAGGTTTTATAGGCCCCCTGCATAGGCAATAAAAGGTTGTGGCCAAGAGCCAAGCACTAAGATAGAAGCCAGTAAGACTAGCGCAAGTAGCTTTTCTAGACGATTTGCGCTTTCGCCGGTGCTTTCGGTAGACTTACTCATGGCGTAAATAACTCTCAAATAGTAATAGATAGCAACGGCACTACCCACCACTAAGGCTGCCAGTAATCCCCAAAGGCCAGATTGAATGCCAAGGGTAATTACAAAGAACTTGGCCATAAATCCAGCGGTTAAGGGTATACCTGCCAGTGACAACATAGCCACAGTTAGGGCAGATGCCTCTAGTGGCCGATGCCAGAACAGGCCCTCAAAGGCACTAATATCTTGCTTGGCAGTGTCTTCTCCAGCTACCGTAGAGACTACAGTAAAAGCCGCTAAGGTCGTGACCATGTAGGCTGTCAGGTAAAAGGTAATGCTTTGGCTGACTAGCCCTGCATCCACGTAAGTCAGGGCTATTAACACCACCAACAGATAACCAAAATGGGCGATCGAAGAATAAGCTAGCAAGCGTTTGATATTTTCTTGACGCAAGGCCAGCCAATTACCAACCAGCATAGACGCAATAGCCAAAACCACTAATGCTGTATTTAAACCGCTGTATTGATCTAGGCCCCCATCTATATAAAACCGACTCAATGCTACAAATACCGCGCCCTTAGAAACTGTGGCAAGAAATCCAGTCACCGGGGTAGGTGCGCCCTGATAAACGTCCGGCGTCCACATATGGAAAGGTGCGACAGATAGCTTAAAGCCAATGCCCGCTAGCACCATGGCACTGCCCGCCATAATCAGCATGGGGTTTTCAATGTAAGCTAAAGCACCTTTAGCACCAATACCTGCATAACTTAATTCGCCGGTGGCTGCATAAATAAGCGCAAAACCATACAGTAACATTGCTGACGCACAGGCAGACAAAACCAGATATTTAATAGCGGCTTCAAGGGGCAACTGGCCACGCTCCGGAAACGCAATCATGGCGTAAAGAGCGACGCCCATCAGCTCCATACCCAGCAATAACGAAACCATGTGGCTGGACTGAATGAGCACCACCGCACCTAATACCGATAACACTAAGAGCAAGTAATACTCTTCTTTTCGTTCCCCCTCAGGAGAAAATATGTCTCTCGAAAGCACCAGAGTCACTAATGACGCAATCATAATAAGGCTCGTGAAAAACAAACTCCAATGATCCACTTGCAACAAAATCGTGACCGACTGAGTAAAGTCTCTCGCGTAATAAGCACCGCATAGCGTGAGCACAAAGCCAACGGCAGTAATTACCCAAGCCAGCGACTGATCCCTTTTAATTGACGCTTGAATCATCAATACAATAGCAGTCAAAGAGAGTATTAAAATAGGCGCCAAGGCGGAGAACATAGTCGCGTTCATTGCATTGCCTCCGCGCTAGCAAGCGCCGGAGTAGCTGTGAGCTCAAGCAAACTTTGCAATACCGGTTGTGCTGCATCTAATACTGGCTGCGGATAAATACCCAATAGGATTAGTGCGATCATCATTACTCCCATGGTCAGCATCTCGCGAGGCCCGAAATCAGCCAGACCATAGTCAGCCCACTTTTTATTAACTTCGCCTTGAAATGAACGCTGCATAAGAAGCAGTGAATAGGCCGCGCCGGTAATTAAGCCGGTAGCAGCAATCACTGTAATCCAAACATTGACTTGGAAAAGCCCCAGCAACACCAGGAATTCGGCAACAAAATTACCTAAACCTGGAAGGCCCAGCGATGCAACGACAAAAAACATTGCCACTGCGCCCATACGCGGCATCTGTTGCCACAGGCCACTCATCTCTCGCATGTCTCTTGTGTGCAATCGCTCTTGTAGCGATCCTGCGATCATAAACAGAGCTGCGGTGCTAAACCCATGCGCTACCATTTGCATCACTGCACCTTGCAGCGCCAGTTCATTCCATGCATAAATCCCCAAGAGTACAAAGCCCATATGGCTGACGCTGCTATAGGCTATTAGGCGTTTAAAATCGGTTTGGCCGAAGGCCAGCACAGCACCATAGACCACCCCAGCCGCTCCTAACCACATAGCAGAGTATGAAAAATTTAACGCCGCTTCAGGGAAGAGAGGCACTGCAAAACGAATGAGTCCGTAGGCACCTGTCTTAAGAAGAATACCGGCCAGAATTACACTACCCGCAGTCGGTGCTTGAGTGTGCGCGTCGGGTAACCAAGTATGGAAAGGAAATCCCGGCAATTTGACCACAAAAGCAATGAAGAAACCTAGCATAATCCAGTGCGCTGTTTGCTCGGCCATTTCTGTGTTCAGTAAATCAAAGTAACTAAAGGTCCAGGTCCCTGTGGCGCCATGATTAACCGCTACTAGCGCCAATATCGACACTAACATCAACAAGCCACTGGCTTGGGTAAAGATAAAGAATTTCATGGCCGCATAGCCACGATTCTCATGACCCCAGATTGCAATCATGAAGTACATGGGGATTAGCATTACCTCCCAAAACAAGAAGAACAGCATTAGATCTAGAGACATGAATACCCCTAGCACGCCTGCCAGTGACCACAATAAGTTAGCCTCAAAGAAGCCTTTGCGCACCACAATGTCCGTCCATGACGCGCTTATTGCAATGGCACCAAGAACCAGTGTTAGCAATACCATTAATAAACTAATGCCGTCTAATGCCAATTCAATACTGATACCGAACGCTGGAATCCAGTCAGCCTTAAAGTGCATTAACCACGACGAAGGATCGTTGGCCACAGGCGCCTGCAATTGCGTAATGTCAGGCATGCCAGACAAACAAACAAGTAGGTACAATAAGTCAACTAGGACCACACCCATGGCCACTTTCCGAGGCATAGTGTCACTAATGCGCTCAGACAATATAGCCAATAAGCCGCCAACTAAGAGTATCACTATCAGGTTAATCATCACCATTATAGAGAGCCCCCTGAAAGATTAGCGGCGAGAGTAATCACCAGGATCAGCCCTGCTACCATGCTGGCTAAATACCAGCGTATGCGCCCCGATTGAGCGACACTCAGCCAGTGGTTAAATGTTTGATTTAGGGCGACGATTAAGCCGTATATCGCATCCACAGGTTCTCCTTTAAGCATATTAGCCAATCCATAATAAGGCTTTACAAAAAGGTGGTCATAGAGCCAGTCGATACCCCAACCGCTGAGCCAAAACTGACCGAGGCTCTTACCTAAGGCTGAGTTGGCAAGTCCATCAATTTTCAACCGACCGCTGTAGAATATGAAATATGCTAATAGCACGCCAACAATAGGCACAGATATGGAAACATATTCAACCCAATGGGCCGGATGACTGCCATCGCTAGCAGGGAAAACCTCAGTCACCGGGATCATGAACCAACCGCCAACCATGGCTAAGAAACACAACACCGAAAGCGGAACTGCCATGCGCCATCCAGTGTCTTTATCCGGCTCGGTGTTGGCCTTACCAAAAAACACCACAAAGACTAATCTAAAGCTGTAAATTGCGGTCAGCAAGGCCCCTAGGAGCCCGGCCACCCATAATGCAGGCCCTATATCGGGAAGTTGGTAAGCCTGCAGTAAAATCTGATCTTTACTGAAGAATCCCGAGGTCATCGGTAGCGCCGCTAATGCCGCTGAGCCGATCATAAAACTCCAAAAGGTGACAGGCATTCGAGTCCTCAGGCCGCCCATTTTGAAAATATTATGTTCGTGATGCAGGCAGTGAATAATGGCACCTGACCCCAAGAATAATAGCGCTTTAAAAAACGCATGGGTCATTAGGTGGAAAATACCTGCACTCCATGCGCCCACACCCAACGCAAGAAACATATAGCCGATCTGACTAATGGTCGAATAGGCCAAGATACGTTTAATGTCGGTCTGCATTAACGCTGTAAAAGCCGCCATCAGCGAGGTGGTTATGCCAATAACAGCAACAACGGTCATGGCCGTGGGTGCTAATAAGAACAACCCATGAGTACGCGCTATTAGGTAAACCCCAGCGGTGACCATCGTCGCCGCATGAATCAATGCGCTAACGGGCGTTGGACCTGCCATCGCATCTGGCAACCAAGTATGTAACGGCAGTTGAGCTGATTTGCCGACAGCCCCACAGACTAATAGCAGGCAAGCTATTAGAGGGATAGTATCGCCCACCTGCCAAGTTTGATTAGCCTCACCCACCATGGTCTGAATATCTAAGGTTCCCAACTGGGTGAACAACAGCAGCAAACCCAATGCCATAGCAGTATCACCGATACGGGTAACAATAAAGGCTTTACGTGCGGCATGGCCGTTAGCGTTGTGCTGATACCAGAAACCCACTAACAGGTAACTACAGACCCCTACACCTTCCCAGCCCAGATAAAGTAATAAAAGGTTGTCGGCCATCACTAGTATCAACATGGCGGCAACAAACATATTCAAGTAGGCGAAGTATCGGGCATAACTTGGATCTTTCTCCATAAATTCGGTAGAGAAAAGATGAATCAAAAAGCCAACGCCAGTGATCACCGACATCATCACTAGAGTCAGTCCATCAAAATAGAACGAAATGCCGGGAGCAAAGCCTGCTACTTCCATCCAGGTCCACAGTGATAGCTGTATAACCTGTTGATTTTGCATAAATTCAACGGCCAGCAGCAACGTCAGCAAAGCTGCTATACCCACCGATGCGACCCCTAGTATCCCAATTTGAGACGCTTTAAGACGACTGCCAAACAGCATTAATGTCACTGAACTAAGCAAGGGTATCAGTGGTATTAACCAAATAGTCTCACTCATATTTAACCCTGCATCCGGTTGGCGTGATCCATATCCAATGTTTTAAAACGCTTCTGAACTTGAAGGACCAAGCCCAAGCCCACGGCTACCTCAGCTGCAGCCACAGTGAGGATAAGCATAAATACTACCTGTCCGTCAGGCTGCCCCCAATGAGCCCCGGCGGCGACAAACGCCAAGGCCGCTGCATTAAGCATGACCTCCAGTGACATCAATATGAAAATAATATTACGTCTGATCATTAGGCCGAGCATGCCAATGGCAAACAGGAGAGATGAGACCAGAAGAATATGGTTAAGAGGTATATTCAGGCCATCCATTATTGACCACCCTGTTTTTCTAAGTTGTCTCGCTCAAGATAACGTCGACCAAGATGGAAAGAACCTACGAGCCCTGCCAGCAATAACATTGAGGCAATCTCTACCGCCAACACATAGGGGCCAAATAAAGCCAAACCCACTTCTTTTGCCGAGACCGCAGTGACAGACACTGGACCATTGGTTTGACTAATGACCATCACCAGCTCAATGAGTAAAACTGCGGATAAAACCGCCGGCCCTGCCCATATTGAAGGCTGCAACCATTGTCGTTCCTGCTTATCACCCTTTTCACCTAAATTGAGCATCATGATTACAAAAACAAATAGCACCATGATTGCTCCAGCATAAATAACGATCTCTAGGGCGGCGGCAAATGGCGCGCCAATCAAGAAAAAGATAACGGCAACAGCCAGCAGCGAAACAATTAGATAAATTAGGGCGTGAATAGCATTAGCTCTGGTCATCGCCATCACTGTCGCCACCAATGCAACCGTTGCCGCTATGTAAAAAAATACAATTTCAAGCATGGGCGGCCCTCTGGTCTGTTGTTGTATAAAGTAGACTCATGGCAATAAACTCTTAGTGTCAATTGGCCTAGCTTCGTTGAGAGCCTCGCCTTTGTCTTTAGTCGCTGTTTTCATGCCCGACACCCGATAAAAATTGTAGTCTGGGTATTTACCCACGCCATCAATCAGTAAATGTTCTTTTTCATAGACCATGTTTTGCCGATCGTATTCACACATTTCAAAGTCAGGCGTCAATTGGATAGCATAGGTCGGGCAGGCCTCTTCACACATACCGCACATAATGCATCGTGAAAAATTAATGCGGAAAAACTCTGGGTACCAGGTGCCATCTTCGCGCGTATCTTTCTGTAGTGCTATACAGTCAACAGGGCAAACAGCAGCACATAGATTACAAGCCACGCAACGCTCTTCGCCATCAGGGTCGCGAGTCAACACAATGCGCCCTCGATAACGTGGCGCCAGATACGGCATTTCCTCAGGATACTGAACAGTTTCAGCTTTGGTAAAGGTGTGCTTGAGCACTTCCCACATGGTTCGCAGTTCACTTAACATCAGGCGACTCCCTCCATCCATAACAGCACGGCACCCGTGACCAGAATATTAACCAGAGTGATGGGTAACATTACTTTCCAGCCAAGTGACATCAATTGGTCGTAACGCGGACGAGGTATCGCTGCGCGCAATAAGACAAAGAAACAAATAACCACAAATACTTTGGAACTAAACCAGAAGAATGGCGGCAACCAATCTCCGATCAGCATAGGGCCATGCCAACCGCCAAAGAATAACGTCACAATCATGCAAGAAATGAGCATTAGCCCGAGATATTCCCCGAGCATAAACATCGCAAACTTCATGCCGCCGTATTCAGTGTGGAAGCCTGCTGTGAGTTCGTGCTCTGCTTCGGGTAGATCAAAAGGTAAACGATGGCTCTCGGCAATACCGGCAATAATAAACACGATTAAACCGAGTATCTGAGAAAAACAGAACCAAACATCGGTCTGAGCTTCAACGATGTCCACCAAACTAAAACTGCCAGACATCATGACCACGCCAATTAATGAAAGGCCCATAAAGACTTCGTAACTAACCATTTGCGCCGCCGACCGCAAGCCACCCAAAAGTGCATATTTATTGTTAGAGGCCAGACCTCCTAGCAGCACGCTGTAAACCGCTAGAGACGTCATGCCGAGAAAGAATAACAAACCAATATTGACGTCGATAATCATCATGCCGGGGGCAAAGGGCACCACGGCAAAACCCATCATCATAGCGACGACAATAGCGGTGGGAGCAAAGATAAACACTAATCGATCAGCAAAGGGGGGAACCCAGTCATCTTTAAATAATAGTTTAATCATGTCAGCGGCCACCTGGCCAATACCGAACGGTCCAAGTCGATTAGGCCCGTAGCGATCTTGCCAAACACCCAGCAAGCGCCTCTCGAACCACGTCAAGATAGCCGCACCTGCAACGCCTCCTATTAAGATAGTGAGGGCGAGAATTACCGGCATCAACTCAGACATTACTCGCACCTCCATCACTAATAACCTGTTCAAACGCTGCCTTGTCTGAGGCAATCATCTCAGGTCCAGAGCGCTGCCAAGATTTGTCCGCCTCCAAGGTAACCAAACTGCCTGCCGTTAGCCCTTGCGTTTCTAGGTAGCCTACACTGTAGCCAATACAGTTTTTCGCCACCCTAGACAAAATCCTGACCTCGAGGGAACATTCAATCTCTCCCTGTTTAACCAACAAACCATCGCCCTCGGTGACGGCCAGTTTTTCAGCCACCTTTTGACCAATGGCGATAAATCCTCGACCGGCCAGTTCAGCAATTTCATCTGTATGAGCAGACAATTCATCACTTCCGTGAATCTGTTGCATGGGGACTAAATGCCACTGATGAGCCTTCAAGGTCACTTTATCGATCTGCCGAGAAATATCAGCTCCCTGTAAAGACGAACTAATCAGGCGCACTCCTGAAGGGCCGCCTTTAAGAGGGCCATCCACTTCAGACTGAAACTTTTGCAGAGACTGGTTAGAATTCCACCCTGGCGACCAAACAAAGGGCATTAATGATGAGGGTTGATCTCGATTCAAACCTTCCATGCTATAGGACAATGGGCTTTCGTGATCTTTGGGCTGCTGAGGTTCATGTACTGAAACACCCGAATTCATCGCTGTACGACCACTGTATCGATGCGTTTGACGCGGTATCTTCGAACCACGATCTCTGAAACTGTTGAGTGGCGCAACATCCACCAGTCCAGCAAACAGCGGATTGCTCACGGCACAGGCAGCAACTATCTGGTCAAAATTCTGTAAGTTAGATAACTTTTTGTGCCCAGTAACGCTGGCCAAACGCAACAACCACTGCCAGCTAGGTAATCTCTCAGCAGCTGGTGAATGTACTGGGTAGAACCGCTGAGCTCGTCCCTCACTGCTAACCAAGGTGCCTTGAGACTCGGCATAGGATGCCGCAGCCATGACCAAGTCAGATTGATCAAGCGTACTATTCTCAACCATATCCAAGGTAATCACTTTAGTCCCGCTGGCCAATAACTGATCGATTTGCGACTTATCGCCACGGCGATACACATCATTTTCTAATATAATTAATGCATCTAGCTTGGATGCTCTCTTAGCTAAGCCACTCAAACTACTGCCAGAACCATCGGCCACCATCAGCGCCAGCCCTAGGCTGTTGCACTCAGGTATGCAAAAACTCAACATGCTTGTCGCCTTATCCAGAGCGTCGGCCACTGCAACAGCACTGTTAATCACTCCCTGATGAGCCATGCTCGAACCACTGACAATTAACGGGTTTTTCGCCGCTTTTAACATCTGCGCTGTGGCATCTGCTTGGGCGTTATCTGTCGATTCACCTGCCAGAGCTGCCGCGACAGCATAACCAAAGGCGGCTATATCATCCGGAGCTAAAGAAACGCAGGTGCTGGCAACATCATCAAGACGAGTATCCATGGCTGACACGATGGTCATTGGCGAACGTTGGTCTTGCGCAAGATTGCGAACCGCGGCATCTTGCCACGATGGAAGTCCCATCTGCTCTGCTAATTCAAAGGCCTTGTTACGCACCGACTGACGCAACGCAAGCGCAACGCGCGGAGCAGTATTAGTGACATCTTCGCCAAGAATGAGCACCGCGTCGGCAGACTCGATCTGTTTAATCGATGGGTTAATTGCCTTGGTAGCCTGCAAAATATTGGCAATACTACCCATCAAATCAGCTTCTTGATCTGAAAACCCTGCTGCAAAGTTCTTTGCACCAACCAACTCTCGCAACAGGTAATTCGCCTCAATCGAGGCTCTGGGCGAGCCAATAGCCGCGACCTTCTTGCCGACCATCCAGCCAGCTGCTGTATCCAATGCTTGCTGTTGGTGAACAGCAAAGAAGCTACCATCGGGATTCTTAATGCCCGCATAATCAAGACGTAGATCACTATTTAGATAGCCGCTACCAAAGCGACCTCGATCACAGATAAAGTAACCATTAACCTCATTGTTATAGCGGTTATGGACACGCTTAACTTTGCCGTAACGCTCACCTGGGGCAATATTGCAGCCCACCGCACAGCCCTGACATATAGAGGGTGCAGACTGTAAGTCCCACTTACGGCTATATTGCTTTAAGAACGGCTTATCCGTGAAAACACCTGTGGGGCATACCTCAACCAAATTACCAGAAAACTCACTCTCTAAAACCCCTTCCTCATGACGACCGAAATAAAGGTGGTCATGGGAAGCCTGTGCCCCCAGATCTTTACCCCCCGCATAATCTCGGTAGTAGCGCTCGCATCGATAACAGGCTATACAACGATTCATCTCATGATGAATCAGAGGGCCCAAATATTGGTTGCGATAAGTGTTCTTTTTGCCGGTATATCGCCGGTCACGATGTCCGACCATCACCGTCATGTCTTGCAGATGACATTCTCCACCTTCCGCACAGACAGGACAGTCATGGGGATGATTAAGCATAAGACTTTCAACCACCGCCTCACGAAACTCCGTGGCTTTCTCTGCCTTAAGTGAGAAGCGTGCCCCTTCGCTCACTGGGGTCATGCAGCCCATGACAATGCGGCCGCTGGTATCTTCCTCATTCTGATATTGAATCACTGCACATTGACGGCAAGAACCGATAGAGCCCATGGCCGGATGCCAACAAAAGTACGGCAGGTCCAGGCCAGCATTAAGGCAGGCTTCGAGTATATTTTCCCCTTGGACCACCTCAATTTCCTGACCATCAACATAGATCATTGGCATCGTTTAGGCTCCCTTTCCTGAGTGGTAAGGGCAACAGCCACCACTAATGTGTCGTTCAAAATCCTCACGGAAATATTTAAGTGCACTTTGCAGTGGCTCCATAGCGCCCGGCGCTAGGGCACAATGAGTGTTGCCTATGGCGCCTATATAATTAATTTGGTATTCAAGCGTATCCAGATCTTCAACTTTGCCACGACCCTGTTCTATGTCTTCTAACACCTGCCTTGTCCAAGGCAGGCCGTCACGACAAGGAGTGCAAAATCCACAAGATTCATGGGCAAAAAAACGAATCAGATTTAACACCATGCCCACCGGGCAAGTCTGATCATCGAGAATAATCATGGTGCCGGTACCCATACGGCTGCCCGCTTTACCAATCACGTTATAGTCCATGGCTAAATCAAGATGATCCTTCGTTAAAAAGTCAGTTGAACCGCCTCCAGGCAAGAAACCTTTAAGCTGCAAACCGTCTTGCATGCCCCCGGCATGGTTTTCAAGAATTTCACGGATGGGCGTGCCCATTGGTAGCTCCCAACAACCAGGATTTTTAACTCGCCCGCTAACGCCAAACAGTTTAGTCCCGGCGTCCTCGCCCACCCCAAGGCTCTTAAACCATTCGGCACCACGATCAATAATATGCGGAATGTTACATAGGGTTTCGACATTGTTGACAATCGTCGGACGCCCCCATAGGCCACTCACCTGGGGGAATGGTGGCTTGGCTCTAGGATTTGCTCGCTTACCTTCAAGAGCATTAATGAGGGCTGTTTCTTCACCACAAATATAACGGCCAGCACTGGGATGCACGTACATCTCAAGCTTGCAACCGCTACCAAGAATATTTTCGCCAAGATAACCTTTGGCATAACATTCTTCCAGCGCCTTGCGCAGACGTTCGATGGCAACGATGTATTCACCACGGATAAAGATATAAGAAATATCAGCGCCAATGCAATAAGCCGATAAAATCATCCCTTCGATGAGTTGGTGTGGGTCATACTCCATCAACAAGCGATCTTTAAATGCACCTGGTTCCATTTCATCGGCATTGCACACTAGATACTTGTGTCCCGGGGTGCATTTGTCACCCATCGGCACAAAGCTCCACTTCATACCAGTGGGAAATCCAGCTCCTCCACGTCCCCGTAAATTAGATGCGCTGACCACCTCCCGGCAATCTTGGGGTGACATGCCAGACATTGCTTTACGTAAACCTTGATATCCGCCGTTGGCCTCGTAGGCAGCCATGTCGGTTGGCGGCTTGCCGGGTTTAATATTGCGTGTAAGTACTTTCTCCATTAAGACTGATCTCCCGTTTTACTAGCAGAAAACAGTTCATTGATTTTATTGTCATCAAGATGTGTGACCAAGTCATCGCCCACCATCATTACTGGCGCCCTATCACAGGCCCCCAAACAGGGAACTGGAAGCAGCGTATAGCGATTGTCTTTAGTGGTTTCACCATAGTCGACACCCAACGTATCAGAAAGAGTTTGCTTAACACTGTCACAACCACTTATCCAGCAACTAACGCTGTCACAAAAGAGAATGACTTTCTCACCCACCGGGCGGCGATAAATTAAGTTATAAAAGGTTGCCACCCCCTCCAGTTCTTCAGAGGACATGCCTAGATATTTGGCGATGGCTTGAAGGCACTCATCAGACACCCAACCGCGCCCAGCCTGAATGATCTTTAGGGCGTCAATGGCAGCCCCTGATTTATAGGGAATATGCTCCAATTCGTGATCTATCTCAGCCATTTCTTGCAGCGTCAGTACTGAACTAACATCACTTTGAATCATCTTTGCATTACTCATCGGTCAACATCCGCCATAACAAAATCGATACTGGCAATAATGGCTATCAAATCAGGGATCATTAGGCCGTTACTAATCAGAGGTATTTGCTGTAAATGAGGGAAAGAAGGGGTTCGTATACGTGTTCTATATGAGTTAGTGCCACCGTCACTGATTAGGTGGTAACTATTTATACCTTTGGTTGCCTCAATCATTACCGAGGCCTCTCCTGCAGGCACCACCGGCCCCCAGCTAACATTAAGAAAATGATGTATAAGAGTCTCAATATCTTCCATTGTCCTCTCTTTTGGCGGCGGAGTGGTCAGCCTATGATCGCTCTTATACGCCCCGCCGGGCATGTTATCAAGGCACTGCCGAATAATACGTAAGCTCTGACGCATCTCTTCAATACGCAACTCAGCACGGTCATAACAATCGCCGTTATGTGAAACCGGGACATCAAAGTCAAACTGATCATACCCACCGTAAGGGCGTTTTTTACGTACATCCCAATCACAACCTGTGGCTCGTAATCCAGGACCAGTAATGCCCCAGTCAATGGCTTCTTGCTGAGTATAAACACCAATACCGACTGTACGGTCTTTAAGCATTTTGTTCTGCATGGCCATCTTGTCGTAATGATCCAGACGGGCTGGTAAAAAATCTATAAAGTCGCGAACCAACGTATCCCAACCCTGCGGGAGGTCCTGAGCAACACCACCAATACGGAACCATGCCGGGTGCATACGTCCACCGGTAATCGCTTCAATGATTCCGAACAATCGTTCACGGTCAGCGAACATATAAAACACAGGAGACATTTGGCCGACGTCTTGAACAAAAGTTCCATAAAACACTAGGTGACTAGAAATCCTGAACAGCTCAGACAGCATAATACGAATAATCTTGGCGCGTTCTGGCACCACTACGCCCCCGAGCATTTCCACGGATTGAATATAGGCTAAGTTATTCATAACCCCGCCAAGATAATCAATTCGGTCTGTGTAGGGAATGTAGGTGTGCCATGTTTGGCGTTCGCCCATCTTTTCAGCACCGCGATGGTGATAACCAATATCAGGGACAGAATCAATAATTACCTCGCCATCT
>JACNKP010000063.1 GCA_014381985.1 SAR92 clade bacterium | reverse complement strand
TGTCTGATACAAAATACAGAAGATTGTCCGGAGACCACTGAGGCTGAAAGATAGCCTCGTCTTGATTGCCACCTGCGACTAGGCATCTATTTGTTAGCTGCTTTCCACTGACGGATGCTTGCCATAACTGCGTGTTATCCCAAGGCATGTGGGGGTGTTGCCATTCAATCCAGCAGATTGTGTTGTTATCAGGGCTAAGGCGTGGATAGGCATAGAAGTCAGAACCCGCGACTAAGGTTTGGATCTCAGGGTGCTTTTGATCTAAGGCAATAGCGGCAATGTAGTTGTCTGGTTCTTGCCCCTCAATATGGTGTTCACAGACTGCGATCAAACGCTGATTTTTCGTGTCGACAATAATATCGGCAAAGCGAAAAGGTCCTTCAGGACTAACTGGTGAGGGGTTGTTTGAAGACTCTAAATCGAGTTGATAAATACGTTGATCCAGAGCATTCACAAAATAGAGTTTTTGATTGGCCACTGTGTACGCCATACCACCGTACTCATGCACTTTGCTATTACAACTGAACTGAGCTGGCAAAAGGTCTTTAATCGCCCCATCGGGAGTCTTACACATAATGACATTGCGGCCAGCTTCCCACGGCCGGCTTTCGACCCAAAAAAGTTTATCCGCACTGGAATGAAGGTGATTGAGTCCGGGTGCAGCGCGAGTGATCATTTCTGCACTAATATCAGATGGCCAAGTGCCAAATGGTTTTATCACCTTGCGCGTTGTTGCTTGAGAACTGTCAATATCCAAAAATCAGCCTCCTGCTAACTTGACATTATGGCCGCGTTTTTCCAGCTCTTTTTTGAGTAAATCACGATGATCACCTTGCACCTCAATAACTCCAGATTTAATAGTGCCACCAGTGGAGCATTTTTGCTTCAACTGTTTCGCTAAGGTCTTCAGATCTGGTTCTGGCAAGTCAATCCCTGAAACAGTAGTGACCCCTTTCCCTTTACGACCTTTGGTTTCGCGTCTAATGCGCACAATACCGTCCGTTAAAGTTACTTGGGATTGTGCGCTTTCCTGAATGCGGCCCACGTCGGTGGAATAGACTAATCGTGAGTCTTTGTTAGCCATTAATTACTCTCATTTATTAGTAGTAATTTACCAATATGTTTATTTGATTCCATTAGCTCGTGAGCTTGGTCAGCATGCGAAAGTGGAAATCTGTTATTAATAACGGGTTTGAATTTTCCCTCTGCAATTAATGGCCAAACCTGAGCTTCAACACCCTGGGCAATTCGTTTCTTGTCTTTCAATGGTTGAGCTCTAAGGGTTGAGCCGGTTAATACGATTTGTTTTAGCATTAGAGGCATGAGATCTATTTCTACTTTGGAACCGCGTAAAAAGGCGATATTGACAATTCGTGCTTTTGGCGCGCAGACGGCAAAATTTTGCTGAACATAGTCACCGCCGACCATGTCCAGCACAACATTAACGCCACCATCGGTCAGTTCGGCACAGATGCTGACAAAATCATGTTCACGGTAGTTAATAGCTTTGACCGCACCTAGTTTTTCACAAACCCTGCATTTTTCATCAGACCCGGCAGTGGCGATAACCTTAATGCCCATTGCGCTGGCCATTTGAATAGCTGTGGTACCAATACCACTGGATCCACCGTGAACTAACAGCCATTCGTTGGGTTTTAATTCTGCTCGTTCAAAAAGATTATGCCAAACGGTAAAACAGGTTTCCGGCAGTGCCGCGGCATCTTCAAGATCTAGACCTTCAGGGATTGGAAGGCACAGAGAAGCTTCTGCCAAGGCGTACTCAGCATAACCACCGCCGGCTAGCAAGGCGCATACTTGGTCCCCTATTTTCCAACGGGTAACTTCATTGCCGGCAGCCACTACTGTGCCAGACACTTCAAGGCCAGGGATATCTGATGCACCAGGGGGCGCAGGATAAAAGCCTAGGCGTTGAAATACGTCGGGTCGGTTAACACCTGCCGCCGCGACTTTTATCAGCACTTGATTGCCATTATGCGAGGGCATTGGACGCGATGTCGGCTGCAAAACGTTTGGACCGCCCGGTTGTGTGATTTCAATGCTGATTTGGTTGATGGGTAGGCTCATCAATAACCTCTTAACGGTAAAGTGAGAGTTTAGCCGCATATGGCGTCACTTCTCGATGGATCAAACAAACCATTATATTTTAATGGCCTGCGGTGAGTTTTTTAGTTTTATCCCATAATCGGCCATCAATTGCCGAGAGTCCTAGGCCAATGAACACCATGCCGATAAAATATTCAGCGTGCAGTGTTTCATTTAGCACAAACCAGCCAAGTAGACTGGCGGTGATGGGAACCAGAAATGTAACTAAGACGACATTGGTAGCACCTGAAGAGGCTAATATACGGAAAAATAAAATATAGGCCAAGGCTGTTGAAAAAACAGCCAGTGATACAACTGCAAGCCAAACCTTCAAGCTTGGATTTGCCAGTTGATCAGGTCGTTCGATTAATAACGCCAACGGCAATAAAATAATGGTTGCGCAAGTTACCTGCCCAATAACAGTGATAAACGGACTAATGCCCATGGTTTTGAATCGTCTGCCATAGACGGTGCCAAAGCCATATGATGCCGCGGCTGCAATGACGGCTAATTGAGCGGTCGTGTTAGGCTCGATATCTGTCAGTGATGATGGACCAATTAACACTATCACACCTAATAAACCAATCACGACACCAGCAATTTTTGCCGGTGTCATGTGCTCATCAGTTAATAAGGCACCTGCGATTAGCACTGTAAATAAGGGTGTCGTTGCATTAATTATTGAGGCTAAGCCAGATGTGATATAGGTCTGCCCCCAAACGATAAGGGAGAAGGGGATGGCGTTATTGAGTAACCCCAAAACAAAAAATGATCGCCATAGTTTAAGAGATCTAGGGATCTCATACCCAGCGATAATGAGAATGGCCCACAGTGTAATGGACGCCATACCAACTCTCATTGTAACAATGGTTAATGGCGGTAGTTCAGATACAGCCACGGCGATAAAAAAGAATGAGCCTCCCCATAGAAAGGATAATAGCAGTAACATTAACCAGTCTTTGGGAGACATTCTTTGGTTGATCATTGAGGGGTTTCCGAAATCATTAGTAGTTGGTTTTAATGGATATCAAGGCGTAGATGCAATACTAACATTCCCCAGTAGGCTAAACGATCACTAATATAAGCACCTAATCGTTGTTGCAATTGAGTGGGGTGGCGATAAGGAATTAGTTTAATTGGAGATTACTGCCTACAATGTGTGTATCTATTCGTACCTAGGCAATCATTATGGTTGAAGCATCCTTTAGAGAGAGAACTTATCGGGTCATCTTTGGCACTGATACGCCCGCGGGCCAGAAATTCGACATAGCCTTGATCTATGTCATTCTGCTTAGTGTGCTAGCCATTGTCCTCGATTCGATCGAGTCCGTTAACAGTCAGTATGGGCTATGGTTGTTTCGGTTTGAATGGTTTTTCACTCTGCTATTCTCTGCCGAGTATTTAGTGCGTATTTATTCATCACCAAAACCACTACATTACATGTTTAGTTTTTATGGGCTGGTGGACTTGCTGTCTATTGTGCCGACATACTTGGCGCTCATTGTGCCTGGTGCAAGCTATTGGTTAGTGATACGTCTATTAAGGGTGCTTCGAATATTTAGAGTGCTAAAACTAGTTCGTTATCTGTCGGATGCCAATATATTACTGCGTTCAATGTATGCGGCCCGGCGCAAAGTGCTGGTTTTCTTTATGGTAGTTTTGGTGCTTAGCGTGATTTTTGGTAGTTTAATGTTTTTGGTGGAAGGCCCTGATAATGGTTTTACCAGTATTCCGCGCAGTATCTACTGGACAATTGTGACTATCACCACGGTTGGCTATGGCGATATTACACCGCAAACGCCAGTAGGACAGATTTTGTCGACCATGATAATGCTGACGGGCTATAGCATTATCGCGATTCCCACGGGTATTTTTACGGCCGAAATCGCTCGCGAGATGCATGCTGAAATTAGCCATCGGCAATGTAATGTTTGTGATCGCAGCGGTCATCATCCCGACGCTGACTACTGTCATCAGTGCGGCGTCACCTTACCTGACAGGTTGGTCGAAAATTAATCGCCAGTGCGTCTATCCATTGTGGGGCGATAGCTCAATGCTTCTTGATAATGAGACAGTTCTGGATAGCTAGATTTCTCAAGGTCTGCCAGGCTTCTTGCAACTTTTAGCACTCGGTAAAATCCTCGAGTAGATAGGGAAAATTGATCAATCGCCAGATTCATCAGCGACTTTTGCTCTTTGTTTAAAGGGCATACTTGTTGAAGTTCTTGGCTGCTTAAGTCGGTATTGATTTTACCCTGTCGCTCTATTTGTATGTGGCGTGCGGTACAGACTCTAGACTGTATTTTTTGGTTAGTTTCTCCTTTGGCAGTACTCTCTTGGCTGAGTAACTGTTCATTTGTAATGGCAGAGACCTGAACTTGTAAATCAATGCGGTCTAATAGTGGACCTGAAATCTTATGTTGATAGCGGGTAATCTGGTCGATACCACAGACGCAGCGGCTCGACCCAAGGTACCCGCAGGGGCATGGGTTCATGGCCGCAATGAGTTGAAATTTGGCAGGGTAGAGCGTTTGGGCGTTGACCCTAGAAATCATTATCTGGCCTGATTCTAAAGGCTCTCTTAGTACCTCTAAAACATTCCGGGAAAACTCGGGTAGCTCATCAAGAAATAATACTCCATGGTGCGCTAAAGAGATTTCCCCAGGCTTTGGGATTCCGCCGCCGCCCACCAGGGCTGCGGCTGAGGCGGTATGGTGAGGGGATCTAAAAGGGCGAACCCAGATATCTTGGCGTAAACCTTTGCCTGCGACTGAGTGTATCGATGCAACCTCTAAGGCTTCTTGGTTTGATAGTGGGGGCAAAATGCCTGATAGCCGGCTAGCAAGCATTGTTTTACCCGTTCCCGGAGGCCCATAAAAAAGTAGATGGTGGCCCCCCGCAGCGGCTACCTCCATTGCGCGTTTTGCGTGTTGTTGTCCGATAATGTCATTTAATTGTAAGGTCGATTGATTCGTCACCCTGTCTTCTCTCTGCCAAAGCTGCAAAGGCTCCCGTTGATGGAGGTGTGCGGAAACTTCGAGCAAATGGTTGGCGGGCAGGACGCTGAGGGACTCCACTAAAGAGGCTTCAAGGGCATTTTCCTCTGAAATAATAAGTTGGTTGTTAGATTCAGCGCATTGCTGAGCTGAAGGGAGGACGGCATCCACAGGACGAATATCACCTGTGAGAGCTAATTCTCCAATAAACTCATAATCATTGAGTCGATCGCTGGGTACCTGCTCAGAGGCAGCAAGAATACCAATCGCGATAGCCAAATCAAAACGGCTTCCTTGCTTTGGAATATCTGCGGGTGCTAGGTTTACCGTAATACGTCGAGCGGGAAATTCGAAGTGAGAATTAATAATGGCACTGCGAACACGGTCCTTACTTTCTTTTACAGAGGCTTCGGGTAAGCCAACAATGTTAAAGGCCGGAAGACCATTAGAAAGGTGAACTTCCACGGATACTATGGGTGCTTCGATACCCAATTTAGCTCGACTTTTGATGACAGCTAGTGACATTCAACATACCTCCTTGTATGTAGCTTGTATTCCCTTGTAATCACATTGATCTATTTTTCTTTAATGATTAGCAGTGCTTCCAGTTCAGTGAGTTGTTGTTCAAGGGCATCAATTTTCTCTCTGGAGCGCAATAGAACTGCTTGTTGTGCATCAAATTCGTCTCGCGATACGATATCTAGTCCGGCGATAGTCTTCGTCATTGCGGCACGGAGTAACTGTTGCAATTCTCCGCTAATTGATTGCGCGCCAGACAGAGTATCAGTCACATTTTTTTGAAATTGATTGTATAGATCTTCTGCGTTCATTTGATTGCTCCGCGTTAAAACCCATTATTCAGTGTTTAAATGTTTATGTCAGCTTATTTCTCACCAAAGACAATGGATTTCCGCGTCCATTATTTTGGCCATTCTGGTGCGCAGTGAATCACCTACCCACGAATTTATGCACCAAAATAATGCGATAAGCCTTTTTGGCCATGTCAAATTGCTTTGTATTTATAGTTTTGATAGTTGGCACGCAATATGCATTATCAAAAATACCTACGGGAATATTAACGCTAAATCCTTTATTTTTTTAATGACATAACTATCTTGGGAGATATACAAATGAAAGCAATAAAAACGGCAATATGCGCTGCAACAATGATGACGGCTGTTACTGGAATGGCTGCGGAAGTATCTGGAAACGTCGCTATTGGATCAGACTATTTTTTCCGCGGATTTGATCAATCACTCGGTGAGGCTCTATCTGGCGGATTTGACGTTGCCTTTGAGAATGGATTCTACGTCGGCACTTGGGGTTCTTCGGTTGATGATTTTACTTCTACTGGCGGTTTAGAGCTTGATTACTATGCAGGATATGGTGGTTCTATTTCTGAAAGCGTTAGCTACGACCTTGGCTATATTATGTATGGCTATCCAAATGATACTCAGTGGGACTTTGAAGAGGTGTACGGCAGCGTTTCTTTTTCTGATGTGACTATTGGCTTCGCTACGTCTAGCGATTGGTATGGAAGTTCAGGTAACTACGACTATTTTTATGCTGACTATGGAATGGCGCTAAACGAAACATTTAGTTTGGGCGTGCACTATGGAGCAACTCGTGCAGATGCGGGCGACTATGAAGACTATTCGTTGTCTCTTAGCACAGAGGCCGTCGGCCTTGGCTTTGACCTGAGCTGGATCTCCACTTCTGAGTCAAGCGAAGATTATTATGCGGACAACGAATTTGTTTTGACTGTTTCAAAGGCACTGTAAATTCTAGAGAACATTAACCTGTTAATCATTATGGGTGGCCCTAGCCACCCATTCGGAGGAAAAAATGAAACTGATAACCGCAATTGTTAAACCGTTCAAGCTGGACGAAGTTCGTGAGGCCTTAGGAGAACTCGGGGTTTCAGGTGTGACTGTCACCGAGGTTAAAGGATTTGGCCGTCAAAAGGGTCATACCGAGTTATACCGTGGCGCTGAATACGTGGTTGATTTTCTGCCAAAAGTTAAAGTCGAAGTGGCGCTTACCGATGAAATGGTCGAAAGCGCAGTGGAGGCAATTACTAAATCTGCAGCAACCGGGAAAATTGGTGATGGCAAAATTTTCATCAGCCCTCTTGATGACGCAATTCGCATTCGGACCGGTGAGACCGGTTCTGAAGCTATTTAAACCAAGGAGTAAATAATGAACGAGATTTTTGAATTACAGTACGCCTTAGACACCTTCTATTTCTTAATGTGTGGTGCTTTGGTGATGTGGATGGCGGCAGGTTTTTCTATGCTGGAAGCGGGTCTAGTAAGATCTAAGAATACCACCGAAATATTAATGAAGAATATCGCGCTGTTTGCTGTTGCTTGCACGATGTATATGGTTTGTGGGTACCACATTATGTACGCTGATTTGGGCGCTTTTTTCTTAAGTGGCATTACTGGTGATGGTGTTACCGGTGCTGAAGAAGCAGCTACCTACGCACCCTCAGCTGATTTTTACTTTCAGGTGGTATTCGTCGCTACTGCGATGTCTATAGTGTCAGGTGCGGTGGCTGAGCGAATGAAGCTCTGGGCCTTTTTGGCATTTGCGGTTGTTATGACCGGCGTTATCTATCCAGTAGAAGGTTCCTGGACATGGGGTGGTAATGCAGTATTTGGATTGTATACCTTAGGTGATCTTGGCTTCTCTGATTTTGCCGGTTCAGGCATTGTTCATATGGCAGGCGCGTCAGCGGCTCTAGCAGGCGTTTTATTGCTGGGTGCTCGTAAGGGTAAATATGGCTCTAATGGAGTCATCAACGCTATTCCAGGTGCTAATTTACCGATGGCTACACTAGGTACATTTATTCTTTGGTTAGGTTGGTTTGGCTTTAATGGCGGATCTGTCCTTGCGACGGCATCAGTAGAAAGCGCAAACGCTGTTGCAGTTGTGTTCATGAATACTAACGCTGCCGCTTGCGGAGGTTTGATTGCTGCTATGATTTTGGCAAAACTGCTGTTCAAGAAGGCTGATTTAACGATGGCTCTTAATGGCGCATTAGCTGGATTGGTGGCTATTACTGCAGAGCCTTCTACACCAACGGCCCTACAAGCAACTTTGTTTGGCGCAATGGGCGGAGTGTTGGTGGTATTTAGTATTCTTGCACTTGATAAGTTGAAGATTGACGATCCCGTTGGTGCCATCTCTGTGCATGGTGTTGTTGGTCTGTTAGGGCTTATGTTGGTCCCAATCACTAATGATGCCTCTAGCTTCTCTGGTCAGTTAATTGGTGCAGCGACTATCTTTGTTTGGGTGTTTGGCGCCAGTACCGTTGTTTGGTACATTCTCAAAGCGACCATGGGTATTCGTGTCTCAGAAGAAGAAGAGTTTACCGGTGTCGATATTGCCGAGTGCGGTATGGAAGCTTATCCTGAGTTTGTTAGCACAAGAAGTTAATAACAGTCAGACAAAAAGCCGGGGCTATTAGCCCCGGTTTTTTTTGCCCACATGAAAACTGAAAACTTAGAAACAATCGGCTTTATCATCATGTAAGGATGCAATTTTAGTCAGAAACAGGTATCTTTGCCCTTGGTAACTACCGGTATGGAAATGACAGATTATGAAACTAATTACTGCAGTGATTAAACCGTTTAAACTTGATGATGTTCGTGAGGCGCTTGCCGATATTGGTGTGCAAGGAATTACCGTGACTGAAGTTAAAGGCTTTGGCCGCCAAAAGGGGCATACTGAACTTTATAGAGGTGCTGAGTATGTTGTGGACTTCCTGCCAAAGATTAAATTAGAAATTGCGATTTCAAGCGAGATGGTTGATAGCGTCGTCGAGGCTGTCACTAAATCAGCGGCAACAGGTAAAATTGGCGATGGAAAAATATTTATTTCCTCGTTGGATGAAGTTGTTCGCATTCGCACCGGTGAAACTGGTGTTGAAGCAATCTAGGTTTTTCTTTTAATGTTTTTGTAGGTCCTATAGTGCAAAGTAAAAAATTGAAGGTTGCATCAATGTCGAGGCTATTAGTTGCACTGTTATCATTGGTTGTGACGGCGAGCATATATGGTGACGAGGGCGACAAAAGTGGGACATTAGAGCTGTCACCATTACGCTGGGACGATATTAGCGTGGTTGACAACCCGATCGTCACAACGATTATCGATAAGCTTAATTCAGCACGCTCTGATTTAGAATATAACGTCGTTGGCAAGGCGCCCATAGAAGGTTTTTATGAGGTGCAGGTAACAGGTGGTCCTATTCTCTACGTCTCAGCGGATGGTGATTTCTTCTTTGATGGAAACCTATACCAAGTGAAGAACGGGCAGTTTGCTGATGTTCGTAATTTACGCTTGGATGTGGCCCGTCGACAAACGTTTGCAACGATGTCGACCGACAGCATGATTATCTTCGAGTCAGAGGGGAAGCCTAAAGCTATTATTAATGTGTTTACAGATGTTGATTGCGGCTATTGTCGAAAGTTGCATAAAGAGGTTCCCCAACTCAATGCCATGGGTGTCGAAGTAAGATATCTTGCTTATCCACGTAGCGGTATTCCTTCCGCTTCTTATGACAAGATAGCCACAGTTTGGTGTTCAGACGATAGACAGGGCAGCCTTACGCGCTCAAAAAATGGCGATGATGATGCCATTGCAGTCTGTAAAAATAATCCGGTAGCCGAGCACTTCACACTTGGTGGGAAACTGGGTGTCACTGGCACACCAGCAATAGTCTTAATGGATGGCAGTATGCTCCCTGGTTATCGGACAGCGGCTGACTTTGCCAGACTGCTGGGTCTTAATTCTCAGGCTCAGGGTAGTTAGGCAAAACCCTTTAAATAACACTGAATAATTCTGCAAATAGTATAAAATTACCATCCGTGAAAGGGTGGTTTTTTTTTGCGTGGTGGGTTTAGTCAATAGTCTGAGGAATTAAGGTGAGAGTGGTCAATATAGGTTTGTGTGGTTTAGGCACCGTTGGATCCGGCGTATTTAATGTGCTTGCTCGAAATTCGAGTGATATTAATGCACGTTCAAACTGTCAGATTAAGGTGGCTCAAGTCGGATGTCGTCGCGATAATCCCAATTGTGACGTGACGGCAGTGAATGTCACACGAGATATATTTGATGTCGCTAACAATCCAGATATTGATGTCGTGGTCGAGCTGATTGGAGGCACCACCGTCGCTTTTGATCTCGTTATGACTGCGCTGAAGAATGACAAACACGTCATCACTGCTAACAAGGCGCTAATAGCCGAGCATGGTGGAGCTATTTTTTCTGAAGCGGAGTCTCGTGGCCTAATCGTCGCCTATGAAGCTGCTGTGGCTGGCGGTATTCCCATAGTAAAGGCTTTGCGTGAAGGTCTGTCTGCGAATCGCATTAATTGGTTGGCTGGGATCATTAATGGAACTACTAACTTCATTCTTTCCGAAATGGATAGTAAGGGAAGAGAATTTTCTGATGTGTTATCTGAAGCTCAGGAAAAAGGCTATGCCGAGGCTGATCCAACCTTTGATGTAGAGGGTATTGATGCTTCCCACAAGTTAGTAATTTTAGCGTCGATTGCCTTTGGTATTCCATTGTCTTTGGATGGTATTTTTACCGATGGTATTACCCAATTAGAGCCTCAAGATGTCGCCTATGCGAGAGAGTTAGGTTACTCGATTAAACATCTAGGCATGGCTCGTCAAACAGAGGCCGGCGTCGAGCTGCGCGTGCATCCCACACTAGTTCCTGAGAGATCATTGATTGCTGGTGTGAACGGTGTATCAAATGCAGTCATGGTGAATGCTGATGCGGTAGGGACAACATTGTTTTATGGACCAGGCGCCGGTGCAGAGCCGACAGCATCCTCTGTGATAGCAGATATTGTTGACGTGGCGCGACTAATGGATTCTGATTCTGACTCGTGTGTAGCACCTCTTGGGCGAAGTTCTGAGCAACTTAAAGCACAAAAAATATTAGATATTCAAGACGTCGAAACGGGTTTTTATATACGGTTCTCGGCGTTAGACCAGCCAGGCGTGCTATCCAATATCACCAAAATAATGGGAGATGCTGGGATTAGTATTGAGGCGATTATTCAGCGTGAGCAACCTGCAGGAGAGCGTTACGTCAATGTGATAATCCTGACCAATGTGACCAAGGAGAAATGCTTAGACGAGGCCGTTGCGCATATCGAGCAACTGGAAACGGTTCGAGGGCAGGTCAATTTCATTCGTGTTGAATATTTGGATCAACACTAAAACGACATTCAAAATTAAGATAAATTATCGTCAATCTTGACTAGGGCCACAGTTTAATGAAATACATTAGTACCCGAGGTGGTGCAGCACCAAAAAGTTTTGAAGACGTTATCTTAACGGGCCTAGCGCCTGACGGTGGACTATTTGTACCTGACCAACTGCCGCAATTTAGTCATAGTGAAATCAGTTCTTGGGCGGATCTTAGTTATCAGGAATTGGCTTTAAATATCATGAGCCCCTTTGTTGATGGTGCGATTCCTCAAGCTGATTTAAAGCGCCTTATTGATAAATCCTATGACACCTTTAGGCACTCCGAAATAGCTCCCTTGGTGAAGACGGGCAAAAACGAATGGATCCTTGAATTATTTCATGGACCAACGCTGGCTTTTAAAGATTTTGCACTACAGTTTTTAGGCAACCTACTCGACTACACGTTAGAAAAGCGTCAAGAAAAAGTGGTCATTATGGGTGCCACGTCTGGGGATACCGGTTCAGCGGCGATAGAGGGCTGCCGTCGCTGTGACAACATTGATATTTTTATTCTCCATCCTCACCAGCGAGTTTCAGAAGTCCAGCGCCGCCAAATGACCACGGTCCAGGCGGATAACATTCATAATATCGCTATGCATGGCAATTTTGATGATTGTCAAAACATGGTTAAAGCAAGTTTTTCTGATCAATCATTTTTACCTGATGGGCGACAGCTTGTGGCAGTTAATTCGATCAACTGGGCGCGAATTATGGCGCAAATTGTCTATTATTTTTGGGCGTCGCTGCGACTAGGGGGCCCAGATCAGGAGGTCTCATTTTCGGTGCCAACGGGTAATTTTGGTGATATTTTTGCGGGTTATCTCGCGTCCAAGATGGGCTTGCCCATCAAACAGTTGGTTATCGCTACTAATCAAAACGACATTTTACATCGCTGTATTAGCGCAAATGATCATACCACTAGACCCTTGGAGCAAAGTTTAGCCCCAAGTATGGATATTATGATTTCAAGTAACTTCGAGCGATTGTTGTTTGATCTCTACGATCATGACGGTAAAGCTGTAGCCGATTTGATGGCAGATGCCAAGTCGGGTGATATGCGCCTCAGCGAAAGTGTTCTTTCTACGGCGCGGCAACTATTTTCTAGTTATCGCTGCGATGATAAAGGGATGGTAGAGTTGATTCGCGATACTTATCAAGATCACGATTATCTTCTTGACCCACATACTGCTATAGGTTTGGCCGCTGCGAGATCGTGCCGTGCCGATCTTGAAACCCCCATGGTGACCCTGGCCACCGCTCACCCAGCTAAGTTCCCTGATGCTGTGAAACAGGCTGGTTACCCGAGTGACCCCGAATTGCCCTCGCATATGGCCGATCTATTTGAGCGAGAAGAGAAGTTTACTGTGCTGGACAACGATTTATTGGCGGTGCAAAGTTTTATATCCGATAACATTACTGTGTAGAAACCGTAATGGTGGAGAATACGTAAGACAAGCTGACCAGCCAAAACTATCGAGACGAATTTATGAGTGAAGCAAATAAATTAAGTAAAGAAGATCAAGATCGAGTTGATAAATACCTAAATAGCGGGTTCAACACGACTGAACGAAAGCCATTTTATGGCCTACGATTACTCGGTGGGATTTGGATTGTGGTGGCGGCTTTGGGTTGGGTCAGTTGGTATATTGGTAAACAGGCTGGATACCTTTAGATTTTGATACTTTAAGTTCACTTTTTGGGAGATAGTTAATGTATTCCGAGCCTATGCCAACAGCGACTATGATCCACACTAATGGTATTGAATTAGAGGTTTTTCAGGCTGGGCATGGCGGTGTTCCAATTGTTTTGTGCCATGGTTGGCCTGAGCTGGCATACAGTTGGCGGTATCAAATTCCAGCTTTAGTCAATGCTGGTTATCACTGCATTGTGCCTAATCAGAGAGGTTATGGCGGTTCTAGTAAACCCTCTGATGTAAATGCCTATGATATTCATCATCTAACCGACGACCAAAATGGATTGCTTGATGCCTTGGGTATCGATAGAGCTATTTATGCGGGGCACGACTGGGGCGCCATTATGTTGTGGCAACATGCGCTACTAAACCCAGATCGTGTCATTGGTTTGGCAAATATGTCAGTCCCTTTTAAAGCGAGAGAGCCTTCAGAGCCTGTAGCTTTTTGGGAGAAGGCGCTAGGTGACGATTTCTATCTGGTCCATTTCAATCGTTATCCTGGGGTCGCGGCACGTTCATTTGAAACTGATACTAAAAGGGTTTTAACCAACCTCTACCGGACTAAGCATTGGTTAGATGATAAATCACTTCAACCGGATGGATATTCGATTGTGCGGTCTGCAGAAACGGATAATCAACGCGGTGAATTAATGCTGAGTGAAAAAGATTTAATGGTCTTCGTGGACGCTTTTGAGCAGGGGGGATTTGTTGCTCCTTGTAATTGGTATCGAAATTTCACTCGCAACTGGGAAACTATGGGCCATGTTAAGCAAATCATAGAACTACCATGTCTCATGCTCTATGGCGACTATGACATGGTGCCAAAAGTTGATATGACTCATACCGTACTAGATCTAGAGATTAATAATTTGGCTTGTGGCCATTGGATTCAGCAAGAGGAGCCAGAGCAAACCAATCAGATTTTACTGGACTGGCTACAGCGGAAAATACAACCGCTTTTGAGTTTGTAAAATGCAAATTCAAAGCAGAACCTATGATTTAGAGAGTTGTGACTTCCCCTATCAGGTAGACCCGCTTTTACAGCGAGTTTATGCTGCCAGAGGAGTGAAAAACCAACTAAGTTTGGATCGGCACCTCTCTAGCCTCCCTTCACCTCAGTTGATGCTTGGTATGCCTGCAGCGGTAACCCGTCTTATAGTTGCTCTGCGTGACAATCAGAAGATAGTGATTTTGGGTGATTTTGATGCCGATGGAGCCACGAGTTCAGCTTTAATGGTTCTCGCCTTAACCGCTATGGGCTTTAGAAATGTGACATTTCTAGTCCCTAATAGATTTGATTACGGTTATGGGTTAACCCCTGAAATCGTTGATCTAGCGGCGGAGAATAAGCCTCACTTAATCATTACTGTCGACAATGGTATATCCAGTGTTGAGGGGGTGACGCATGCTCTGACCCTGGGTATTGAAGTCATTATTACTGACCATCATCTGCCGGGCCGAGTGCTACCCAATGCGGTCGCTATCGTTAATCCGAATCAACCTGAATGTGAATTTCCAACGAAAAATCTTGCGGGTGTTGGTGTGGCGTTTTATTTGCTAAGTGCGTTGCGTGCAGAACTTCGAAATCAAGGTTGGTTTGCGGAGCGCAGTCTCACCGAGCCCAGTATGGCCACCTGGCTTGATTTAGTGGCGCTGGGGACCGTAGCTGATGTCGTTCCCTTAGATCAGGTCAATAGAGTCCTAGTCCACCAAGGCTTGCTGCGAATTCGTGCAGGCCAATGCCGTCCGGGCATTCAGGCTTTACTGCGGATTGCTGGCAAGAATCCTCATCGTTTAGCCTCTGCAGATCTGGGGTTCGCTATTGGTCCACGGCTAAATGCCGCTGGGCGACTAGATGATATATCGCTGGGTATTCAATGCTTGCTAACTGATGATCCTCAATTGGCTATGCAAACGGCTCAAGAGTTGGATCAACTTAATAAAGATCGTAGATCCATTGAGCAAAGTATGCAGCGAGAAGCCATGGTTGAGATGGATAAACTGTCATTTGAGTCTGACGAAGTTCTCCCTGCCGTTTTATGCCTTTTTCATCCGGACTGGCATCAAGGTGTGGTTGGGTTATTAGCCAGTAGACTCAAGGAAAAATACCATCGCCCAGTTGTTGCTTTTGCGCGAGGCGATGAGGGTACATTGAAGGGTTCGTCTAGATCGATACCAGGATTACATATCCGCGATGCCTTAGACGCAGTGGCGACCCAAAATCCTGGTCTTATCGATAAGTTCGGCGGTCATGCCATGGCAGCGGGATTGAGTTTATTAGAAAAAAATCTTGAGCAGTTCACTGAGGCTCTGCAACAGCATGTTGCAAAAGCACTTAATGAGGACGATTTGGCCGCTAAAGTCATCACCGATGGCAGTCTTGAATCTAAGCAATTAACGATCCACACTGCCGAGGTTTTACGTGAGGCCGGTCCCTGGGGACAGCAATTTTCAGAGCCATGTTTTGAAGGCTGTTTTAAGCTAAAGCAGCAGCGTATCGTGGGTGAGAATCATCTCAAGTTGGTTTTGGCAGATGAAGCTGCGCCTGAGAATAATATTGATGCAATTTACTTCAATATAGATGCTAGTTTATGGCCAAACAAAGACGCTCAGCGAGTAAGATGCGTTTATCGTTTGGACATTAATGAGTATCGGGGTCAAGAAAAGTTACAATTTCTGATCCAATACATGGAAGCCATTTAATAGTAATCACAAGAACAATCACAAGAACATCATTATGAGTTTAAAATCCGATCTTCGTGCAGATCTACTGCTGTTGACGACTGCCTTTATCTGGGGCTTTGCTTTTGTATTCCAAAGTACCGGAATGGACCATGTTGGGCCTTTTACCTTTGTCTTTGGTCGCTTTGTCATCGCTACTCTCGCTATTGTGCCAATCTGGTACATTATGGAAAAACCAAAGAAAGTTTTTGTATTCCAACCAACGGATATCAAAGCATTCCAGCTGGGCATTATCATGGCCGTTGGCATGTTAGTTCAGCAGTCAGGTCTTATGTACACAACCGTTGCTCGGGCAGGATTTTTAACCGGCGTTTATATTATCTTTGTACCCTTGATAGGGCTATTCATGGGGAGCCGGACTGAATGGCCAACATGGATTGGCGTTTTCCTCTCATTAGTGGGCTTGTATTTTCTTGGACAGATCCAAACTGATCAGTTTTTGATTGGCGATGGGTTGATTTTGTTGAGTTCAGTATTGTGGGCCCTGCATGTTATCTATACCGGAAAAATAGCCAATCAAATATCAGTATTTCGATTAATGTTTCTACAATTCGCCGTCGCGGCAATGCTTAGCTGGCTGGTAATGCTTATCTTTGAGACTTGGGATTGGCAGGCAGTTAAGGGTGCAGCTTTGTCATTATTATTTGTGGGTGTCTTGGCGTCGGGTATAGGCTTTTCATTGCAGGTGGTGAGTATGCGAACAGCTCCCGCATCACATACCGCGCTTATTCTCAGCTTTGAAGCGGTATTTGCCGCGATCGGAGGTTGGTGGTTGCTCAATGAATACCTTACTACCATTGAACTCATTGGGTGCGGGTTAATCTTAGTGGGCGGCTTGGTTTCTCAATTAAAAATATTCCTTAAATTCTCTGGGGATGCTATCGAGCATCCCTAAGAGGTTTGTTAAAAACCAAGATCAAAGAGTGCCGGCTGGATTATGTTTTTCTAGAAATTCATCTACTGCTTTAAGAAGTGCTAGTCTTGTTTCGCTGCTTGATAGCCAGTGATCCTCTCCCTTTAAGGTGACAAGCTCCACCACTTTATCTGCTTTTTTGAGTGCGCTTAGCATTCTTTTAGACTGTATTATCGGGACCACCACATCATCCTTCCCGTGGATGAGTAAGACAGGTGCTTGAAAATTTTCAGCAAAATTGACAGGAGATATTGATTCTGTTCCAGAGTCGCCGATAAGACCTTCCCAATACTTGACGATGAAGCTATAAGATTTGTTCTGGGATTTTATTTCGCTGATCATAAGAGGAAGATCGGACACGCCGGCTATGGAAATTACACAGCGATAAAGTTCTGGAGAAAATGCACCACCAGCAAGAGCGGAATAACCGCCATAGGAGGCTCCCATGATGCAGACACGGCCTGGGTCCACATAACCCGATTTAACCAGAACCTTGATACCATCACTGATGTCATCTTGCATTTTTTTACCCCACTCGCCATCGCCGCTATTAAACAACTCGTAACCAAAACCGGTAGACCCTCTGAAGTTAGGCTGAAGTACTGCATACCCCTTAGCTGCAAGGTATTGAGCTAACCAATCAAATCTGAGAGTGTCATGAGCTGCTGGGCCCCCATGAGGTAGTGCAATGAGAGGTAAGTTTTTCCTCTTTTCAGGATCAGTGGGTAAAGTCAGAATGGCAGGAATTTTTAGGCCATCCCTTGCTTTGTAGTTGACTGCTCTGACTTCTCCAATAGCGGCTATATCTGGGTATTCGGCTAATATCTTATGCAGTTTTACTTTTTCACGGTCAAGTATCCGGTAGTCGCCTGCGCTATCATTTCCTGTGATACGAACTAACCACTTGTTATTATCTGTGCTCCGATCTTCGACGTAGACACTGCTTGCCGGATAATACTCAGAGAGCATTTTATATGTCTCGTTATCTTTTTGGTCCGGGAAGCTATAAGAAGGTCTAAATCCACTATATCGTATCGATTCCATTTTTCTATTTATATCTGTAACGATAAATCCTACGTCCTTGCCTTCTTGGCCAAAGAGTGGCCCAGTAATTTCTCCTGTATCCAGAGACATCGAGGAAATGGAGAGGTCATTCTCGTTAGAGGAGGTAAAAAATAGTCTTTTGTTATCTTGTGAAATAGCCTCCGGTGAGAATTCAGGAATGTCTGTCTCATTACGATAAATAAGTTTCCATTCACCTGAAATTTTGGAGTAGATAAGATGCTCACCTGTCCTTTGAGCGAAGTCTTCACGAGCAAGGACAGTGCCATCTTCGCTTAAAAACCAGTCAATCGTAGAGGCATTACCAGTTGCAAACCGTTGCGCTTTGCCTGTTTTTAAACTCACTCGATAAACATCATAATGCGGTTTTCTTAAGCCACTGAAGGCAGGCATGTAAACTTCTCGAGATTTTTTATTGAGCCCGATGATTCGCCCTAATCCAGATTGCCAGGGAAAGAGACTGCTGGTGTTTGATTTGCAGCGCTTTATCGCTGAGCCGCTTTTTTCAACGCAAGAGTTGTCAAGTAATGTGGTTAACTTTTGAGTTTCAATGTTGTACACGAAAGCTGTACTGTTTTCCCATTTACCTCTTATGCGGTAGTCTTTTGTGGTCTTTGAGCCAACAATAATGACGTGTTTGTCAGTAGCAAAGTAAACGTCTCTCGCTTTGTAAGCATCGGCTCTAAAAGCCCCAGCCACTGCTTGTGTTCCTGCATTCATAACAACAAATAAATCGGTGTTATTTTCTCTTTGAATAAAGGCGAAATGTTTCGAATTGGGTGAAAATGCAAAGCTGCGATATTTTGGCAAAAGTCCATAATGTTCTATGTTCGGCAGGACTTGTGCGTTCTCTTCAGCAAAGAGAGAACCGCAAAATCCACCAAAGGCTAACAAAGTTGTGGTAAATAAAGAAAGACTATACTTTTGATAAAACGACATCATTTGCAGATCCCTGTGCATGCTTTACTACAGACATCTTTAAACTACATCAAAATCGCGAAATTATCTATACAGGGAGTATTACGCAGCCCACAGAATAGTGAATTTTAGGGTAGTAGTTGTTGTATAGACCCTTTGACCACACCCGTTATAATAGGCTGAGCTTTTTCAGTGGGGTGGAGCCCGTCTTGCTGGATCATGCCCTCGGTGATGGCTAACTCGTCAAGTTGAAAAGGAATTAGTAAGGTGTTGGTTTCATTCGCCAGTTGATCATAGACCTCAGCAAAGGCCTGTGTGTAGCGGCGACCATAGTTTGGAGGTATACGCATGCCAAAAAGCACAGGTACGGCGTCAGCCTCTATACAAAGCGCGATCATGGACATTAAATTCTGTTTCATTAACGTGAGTGGTTGGCCGCGAAGCCCATCGTTTCCACCCAGTTCGAGGATCACAAAATCGGGTTGGAATTTTTCTAGCAGCAGTGGCAGACGGGCTAAGCCGCCACCGGTGGTGTCGCCACTGATACTCCCGTTGATCACATTGTGCCCAGCGCCAAGATCATGTTGCAAAAGGTTAACCCAACCGTTTTTCGGATCAATACCATAACCCGCACTCAAACTATCGCCCAGAACCAGCAGTGTTGATCCATAAGTGTTGGCGCCGAGTAAAAGAAACAGGCAACATAGGCGCTGGAAAAAAAGTCGCATAAATTATTCTCTAGTCTAATGATTTAAATTTGGCCCTAGCAGTGTAAGGGATTACGGTAATAATGGAACAAAACGATGATTGAAGTTCGTAATGTAAGTAAACAAGTGGTCACGACGGAGGGTACGTTACGTATTCTTGATCAGATTAATCTATCAGTTGCTGATGGTGAAACCATAGCCATTGTTGGACCATCGGGTTCAGGGAAGTCGACATTGTTGGGTATATTGGCGGGGTTAGACCTTCCCAGTGAGGGCACAGTATCCCTTAATGGTAAAAATATCACGGCGATGGACGAGGAAGGGCGCGCGGCTGTGCGAGCTAAGGACGTTGGCTTTGTATTCCAGTCTTTTCACCTTCTGCCGGGATTAACCGCATTGGAAAACGTGGCATTACCGCTTGAGCTCAACGGTGATGCAAAGGCTCTGGAAACGGCCCGTTATTATTTGGAGAGGGTAGGCTTAGATCATCGAACAACCCATTATCCACGACAGCTTTCTGGGGGTGAACAACAGCGCGTAGCCGTAGCGCGAGCCTTTGCCTGTCGACCAACTATCTTATTTGCCGATGAGCCGACCGGTAATCTTGATACTGGAACTGGCCAGATTATCAACGATTTGTTATTTGATCTTAATCGGGAAGAGGGGACTACGTTGGTACTTGTGACCCACGAAATGAATTTAGCGGCACGATGCAACCGCACACTGCAATTACATGCGGGTCGCGAAGCGTCCGCTGAAAATGCCAGTGAGGTGGTGCGTTAATGCTGTCTCTAAGGATGCTGCTGCGCAACTGGCGTGGTGGAGAGTTAGGCTTGATTCTCTGGGCGCTTGTCCTTGCAGTGGCTGTGGTGACGTCAGTATCTCTGTTAGCAGAGCGCATAGAGCGAGCACTGACCAATGAGTCTAGTAGTTTTCTAGCATCAGATCTGGTCGTGCAAAGTAGCAAAGTTACTAATGCAGACTGGCTTTTAGAAGCTCAGAGCAAAAAGATTTCTACGGCTCAAATGCTGAGTTTTTCATCAATGGTGTTTAACGGCGATGATATGCATCTGGCTTCAATAAAAGCTGTTGAGCCCAGTTATCCATTACGTGGTTTTATCAAGCTGTCTACAACGCCTTTTACCAATGATGAGAGTCTGATTGAAGAGGTCGATTATGGCCCACCTCAGGGCGAAGTTTGGGTCGATGCAAGATTGCTCCCACTGCTTAATATCGAACTGGGTGATCAGATTGAATTAGGTGATATGTCTCTCAAGGTTAGGCAAATTTTGGTCGAAGAACCAGACAGCGGCGGCTCTTACTCTTTTTTTGGTGCTCGGGTGTTGATGAACTATGCTGACATTCCTGCTGCGGGGATTATTCAGCCTGGTAGTCGCGTTACCTATCGTTACCTCATGGCTGCGGGGGTAGACGCACAGAAGGAGTTTTCCGAATATGTTGCTTGGCTAAAACCCCAACTGGATATCCATGACCGATTGATCACGCCAGATCAGGCCCAAGCCAGTATTGCTGACACAATGGACAAAGGTAGACGTTTTCTTCTCCTCGCCGGCAGTATCGGTGTTGTTTTAGCGGGCATTGCTCTGGCGCTTGCTAGTCACCACTTTGCTAGCGGGCAAACCAAGCAGGTGGCTTTGTTTAAAAGCTGGGGAATTTCAGCCCATCGAGTGCGAAAAATATATTTCCAGCAAAGCATTTGGATGGGCCTTGGCGGATCCCTTGTCGGCCTGATGATAGGGTTTTTGTTTCATCTATTACTGCTGTTTATCGTCAGTGATTGGTTGCCGATTGCACTACCAGCGGCGGGCCCAAGACCTTGGATAACGGGTTTGGCGACAGGTCTAATTTGTCTGGCTGGATTCACCTTGCCCGCCCTATGGCACTTGCCTGCCCAATCGCCCCTTGTCGTGCTGCGTCAAGACGCAGTACTTAAGCCGCTCAGTTCGGCTGTGCGAGTCGTCCTTGGTGTTGGTGCGATTGCTGGATTATTGCTTTGGTATAGTAATAATCTTTATCTTTCACTAGCTATCTTGGCCGGATTTGGCGTTACTGCCTTGGCTTCAATTTTAGCTGGGTTGCTTTTGCTGCGTCTGGGCAAGCAATACGGCCAGCGTTTAGGTAGCATCTGGCGCTTAGCTTTAGCCAATCTCTGGCGTCGTAAGGCGCAAAGTTTAATACAAATGGTCGGTTTTTCCGGTGCAATTGCGTTACTGATGATCATGGTAGTGGTACGTACTTCTCTAATAGATGAGTGGCGATTCCAGTTAGCAGAAGATGCCCCTAACCATTTTTTGGTGAATGTGGCCTCCTATGAATTAGACGGTGTTAAACAGTTAGTTAATGATCAAGAGTTGGACACCGCCGGATGGTACGCGATGGTGCGTGGCAGAATGACCGCCATTAATGGAAACTTGATTACCGAGTCGCAAAAAGACAGTCATGAGTCTTTTCGACGTGAGCTTAACCTTAGCTGGACTTCGGAACTCCCTGAGGGCAACAAAGTTACGCAAGGAGAGTGGTGGGACTCGTCCGCAGTGACAAACCTTGCGACGGCAGACGATCCTGAGGGGCAGATAATTGCACCCTTATCTATTGAGGACGAGTTGGCCGGTGAGCTAGGATTGACTATAGGGGATCGAGTGACCTTTAGTCTTGGTGGATTGTCATTTGAAGCACAGGTAACTAGTGCGCGCAGCCTTAATTGGGACAATATGACACCCAATTTCTATTTTTTGTTTCCTGAAGGGTTATTAGAAGATTATCCACGAACCAGCATGACTAGTTTGTATATCCCACCGCAAAAGAAGTTGCTAGTGAATGATCTGTTGCGCAATTACCCCACGGTTCAGGTCATAGAGCTAGATAAAATCATTGAGCGAATTCGGACCATTGTTTCTCAGATCACTCGTGGACTTGAGGTGATGACCTTGCTTATTTTAGGCTGTGGAGTGTTGGTAATGTTTGCTGCTGTGAGCTTGTCAATGACGGAGCGTCTTCAAGAAAGTGCCATATTGCGTACCTTAGGGAGTTCTCGGCGGTTGATATTGGGAATTCAACTCATTGAGTTCAGCGCCTTGGGTGCAATGGCAGGGCTACTGGCGAGTGCCGGGGCTGAGTTTTCTGTCGCAATGTTGCAACGGTTTATGTTTGACCTGCCATTCTCGCTTCACTCGTGGCTGTGGTACACCGGCCCAAGTATAGGAGGTATTTTGGTTGGCAGCTTAGGCGTGGCATACAGTCGAAAAGCGGTCGTTCAGCCGCCTCTTGAGGTTTTGAGAAGTCTTTAGTTGAATACTGATTACTTAAAGGGAAGCTGTATGCTGAAGGTGGTTCCTTGGTCCTCATCTGAGATGACAGCTATTTGACCGTGGTGTTGCTCAGTGATAATGAAGTGCGTGAACGATAAGCGCTGATCAGCCTCGTATTGATTGTTAGTTTTCCCCGCTGTCGCGAACGACTCAAACAAATACTGCTGATCGTCAGCACTGATCATTACCCCGTTATGATGAAAGCGAATCCATAGATCGTCATAAAGCTGTGTCACCGCAATACGAATAGCCGGTTTGTGGTTATCGTCTTCGATTCTACCAAGCGAGTTGCAAGCATGGCGTATTAGGCTGAGAAAAACCTGTTGTAGCTCAGTAGTGTAGCAAGCAAAGTCAGGCAGGTTTTCCGCATAGTCGACATTAACATCGATGTCTTGAAACCTGAGACCCGAGGTGATCGACAATACATCTTCAGCTAGCTCGATACTGTGATCAATGATTTCTGCGATATTTTCTTGAGACTTTGCGTCACCGCCAGCACTGGAGAATTCCATCAAATTCTCAATGACTGATCTAGCCTGTTGACCACGAATTACGCTGTCTTCCAGGATCTCTTTCAGGGCGACAGGGTCAAAGGGTGCATCGGTGAGACCTTGGCGAACAGTCCTAACTGACTTTAGCATCTCCCTCAGTGGTAGGTTGATGTCGTGAGCCATATCTGAGGCCATTTCACCCATTAAGGACATTTTGTCGCGTTGGATAAGCATGGTTTCACTTTTGACTTTTTGAGTCACATCGTCGATCAGGATGACAACGCCAGTATCAGTCTGATCAGTCAGTGGGTAGACGGTAATATCGAAATGATATTGCCCTCGTTGGCTGTATTTTATGGTCACGGCAGACTTTTGTTCTAGGGCCTGTGCAATTTGGCCAGCAGTCACGGTAATGTCAGGGTAAGCCTTCCATAGATCTTTGCCAATGGCATCTGCTGATGCGACACCACTAATTTCCTCGGCACGATGATTCCACTGCGTGATTTTGTTTTTGTTGTTCAAGCCAATCAACATTAGTGGCATTGAACTTAAAATTTCTGTGATGTAGGACTCAGATCGGCGCAATGTCGCTGTTCGCTCTTGCACTCTTAATTCTAATTGAGCTTTGATTTCTTCTAGCTCTCGATTATAGCGATGGGACTGTCGGCGACTAAAAAATAATCTTACTATGGTTAACGACAGGGCAATAATAAAAATACCACTGGAAAAATTAGCGATATATTGCCAGTTGGTAGACCCGTCGGTTTCTCTAAACACCCGAAATATGTCAGCCACGGCCAACTGGGTAAAAAACAAACAAGAAAGTGCGATGATTTTTTTCATGTAATCCATTGCTGTAACAGTATTTCAGTTCAATAGAATGCCACATAATTGATATGAAATCTAAATTCTTATGCCTGTATTTCTTGTAGTTAAAGCTAGCAGTAATGAAACGATTACTAGTTAGTCTGTGTTGCGAGATTAAGCTAAGTAGTCTATTCCAAACTAATAAAGTTTTTTGGCCATACTTTAATCTGGTCACAGTTGTCATACATAGATTAGACTTAGTTGTTATGGAAACCATCCCTTTTATTAATGTCGCTTTCGCCTTTGTGCCAGTCATTGTGGTGTTAATTATTATGTTCCGCTGGTCACTGGCTGTTTCTGACAGCGCAGTTGCCCTAGCGCGTATGCTTATACAACTGATTTTGATCGGTTATGCCTTAAATTGGATTTTTGCGGTTGATTCCTCTTTGTTGGTGCTAGGATTACTCAGTTTTATGCTAATTGTCGCTAGCTCGATTGCCCTCAGGCCGCTGGCCACAAAAAAAGGGTGGCGCGATTATGGTCAGGCCTTGTGCGCTATATCGTGCGGCGGGGGTGCGACCCTCGCCTTTGTTATTTATTGGGTCTTAGATATACGACCCTGGTACCAAGCGAGTACTATTATCCCTTTAGCAGGTATGATTTTTGCCGCCTCAATGAATGCGGTCAGTGTTGCCGCTGAGCGGTTTGTGATGGAAATAAAGCATGGGTCAAAACCTATGTTTGCTCGCAATGAGGCCTTTAAGGCGGGGTTAATCCCGATTTTTAATAGTTTACTCGCGGTAGGCTTGGTTTCCCTGCCTGGCATGATGACCGGGCAAATATTGTCGGGCGTGTCGCCGTTGATTGCTGCTCGTTATCAAATTGTTGTGATGTGCATGATTACGGGTGCTTCGGGTATTTCTGCGGCAATTTATTTGCATTTGGTCAGCAAGAGTAAAGCTACTGGGGCATTATGAAGAACAGCTAACCGAAATAGCTCCAGCCCAGTCGGGCGGTAAACCCGCGTAGTGTTCGGCTTGCGGGTGTTCTGCAAAAGGACTTTGTAGTACTTCAAGCAACAAATTAACCTCTGAATAGTCACCTTGCTCGGCCTTTTCAATGGCTGCCTGGGCCATGTAATTACGCAGAATATACTTTGGGTTGGTTTCTAGCATGGTCGCTGAACGATCTTGGTCAGAGCTTTGTTGCTGACTCAAGCGTTGTACATACAGTGCCGCCCAATCGTCAAATGCATTACGGTCAACAAACATATCGCGTACGTTGCGGTGACTGTTGGAGAAATAGCAGAGTTGCCTAAAAAACAAACTGTAATCGACTTGATTTTCTTCCATCAGTGTCAATAGTTGGTTAATGAGACTCTCATCACCATCTCTATACGCCTCCAATCCCAACTTACGCGCCATTAACTGGCGATAATATTGTAAAAAGGTCGGTTCATAATTTTTTAGCGCAGTCACTAGAGCTTCAGACGGGAGTAGGCTCATAAAAGAGGTAGCCAGCGCATTCAAATTCCAAAGACCTACAGAGGGTTGATTTTTGAAGGAGTACCGGCCATTGGCGTCAGAATGATTACAAATAAAATCTGGATTGTAGACATCCAAAAACCCAAAGGGGCCATAGTCGATGGTGTCTCCCAATATCGACATATTATCGGTATTCATCACCCCGTGAGCAAAACCCTCCGCCTGCCATTGGGCAATCATTTTGGCAGTCTTGGTTACTGTGTGGGTGACTAGATTTGCATATCGCAGGTCATCCTCAATCCACTGAGGAAAATGTCTAGCAATCACATAGTCAGCCATTGCTTTGACAGCGTCAGGCTGATTCCGATAATGAAAATGCTCAAAAGAGCCGAAACGAATATGGCTGCGAGCAACCCGGCATACGGTTGAGGCAGACTCTACGTCTTCTCGATAAACGGAGGTGTCACTATTGACCAAACACAAAGCTCTAGTTGTAGCTATCCCCAAGCTATGCATGGCTTCTGAACACAGATATTCACGGATGCTCGAGCGCAAAACGGCACGCCCATCGGCGAACCTAGAATAGGGCGTGGCACCAGCCCCTTTCAGTTGGATGTCCCAAAGTTGAGGTTTTCCCGTTTTAATATCAACAACCGGCAGCTCTCCCAAGGTCATGGCGCGACCATCCCCTAACTGACCCGCCCAAACACCGAACTGATGGCCCGAATAGACCAGCGCTATGGGTTGTAAATCAGTATCTGTAAGATCTCCCGCCATTAAACGTAGCATTGCTGAGTCAGTCATATGCTCAGGGTTTAAACCCAACTCAGCAGCCAGCAAGGCATTACTGCTAACCAGCACGGGATTATTCAGTGGGCTGGGCGCTACCGCACTGCAATGTAAATCATTCTGATCGTTAAAAGTGTCAAAAAAGGTATTTTGTAAATCCTTACCTAAAGGGGAGTGGGCGTCTGACATGGTTTATTCAACGCCCTCAAGGCCGACATCTTGCCAGCTAATTCTGGCCAGATTGTCTGCATGTAGACTGCTGATATAAAGCCAGTCATCGGTTTCTAGAGCGCCCGTGTTAGTGTGATGTTCACCGTTAGGGTCTTGCAATGAAGTCAGCACTTCTCCCTCGCCAGTCATAGCAAAAACGTGACTATAAGGCACGGCTTGGGGGCGCATAAAAGGGGGAAAGCGCTGAAAAACCTTTCTTATGAAGGGTGAGCGAGAAAGATCATCGAGGGGTTTACTGCGCGGCGAGACCAATCCCACCCAAAAACGGCCATCTCGGCCCCGTACAATATTATCTGGGAAGCCGGGCAAGTTATCGATTAACACTTCTGACTGGCCAGCTTTGTCTCCCTGCAACCAATACTTGTGAATGCGATATGAGCCAGTTTCATTAACCAGAATAAACTGGCTGCCAGCATCGGTTGCGACGCCATTGGCAAAATTCAGCCCCTCCATGAGGATTTTTGTTGACTGATCTACTGGGTCGTAGACTAATAATCGACCGTGACCGCCATGTTCCATCGTGTCCAATAGGCTAGCCGCATAGGTGCCACCCATGTGGGCGCCAAATTTAGTTGATGCATCACTAAAGTAAATCTTGCCATCAGCAGTCACATCCAAATCATCAGCATAATCAATATCAGTGCCATCAACTGTGCGTGTTAATAACGAAATCTCACCGGTAGGAGATACTTTCAACAGACCTTTGTATGCATCAGCTACCAGGAGGTTATTCTCCGCATCAAATACTATGCCTAGAGGGCTACCCTGAGTATTTACCCATTTGATTTGGCCACCGGTTTGCTGGTTATAACGTACAATCCAGCCCTCTCGAGTTGCCGCGTAGACTTCGTTACCTAACAGGGCCAAGCCCTCTGGGCCGTGGGTGTCGGGTAAAGTAATAATTTCAATGGCAGCCAGTTTTTTGTTTTGCTCAAAGTCTCCAGTAAAGCCTTTGTCCAAAGGTGCGGTCCAACTCACAGGCTCGATAGGGACGGGCCACAATAGTAAATAAACAGCTAAAATAGCGACAGCGACTAGTATTTTTTTTAACATCTTTAAAGACTCTTCTGTAGAAACTATATGGCGACAATGGTGCGCTACTAGACTGGGTTAATCAACCTTTGCTGTTTCGCTTGGTGTGCTGTCAAGGGTGAGGTAAAATGCGCGCTAACCCTATTCAGATAATATTCATAAGGTAGTCAGTAATCTCATGGAAGTTAGTCCCCTTTATACCGCTTTAGATGACCTGCAAACACGTACCGACGTGCTGAGGGGGTATCTTTGACTACGAAAATCGCAAGGAACGCCTCGCTGAGGTAGAGCTAGAGCTTGGTGAACCGGACGTTTGGAATAAACCTGAGCAGGCTCAAGAGTTGGGCCGTGAACGCTCGTCTTTAGAGTTGGTCGTAAAAACCATAGAAGACCTGGATTCTGGAGTTGCTGACGCTCGTGAATTATTGACGATGGCGGTGGAAGAGGAAGATGAAGACACCGTTGCAGACGTTGAAGCAGACATGGCCGCTCTTGAGGCCCAGTTAGCCAAGCTAGAATTTCGACGTATGTTTTCAGGCGCAATGGATCAAAACAGCGCGTTTTTAGAAATACAGTCTGGGTCTGGTGGCACCGAGGCGCAAGACTGGGCAGAAATGTTACTGCGTATGTATCTTCGTTGGGCTGACGACAAAGGCTTTAAAACTGAACTATTGGAATGCTCAGCCGGTGATGTAGCAGGCATTAAGAGCGCCACTGTTGAGGTCACGGGAGAGTATGCCTTTGGCTGGTTGCGCACTGAAATTGGCGTTCATCGTTTAGTGCGCAAGTCACCTTTTGACTCGGGGAATCGTCGCCATACTTCTTTTGCTGCAGTGTTTATATCACCAGAAATTGATGACAACATTGAAATTGATATTGACCCATCCGATGTGCGTACTGACACTTATCGCGCGTCAGGGGCTGGTGGCCAGCACATTAACAAAACTGATTCTGCGGTACGGCTTACTCATTCCCCCAGTGGTGTGGTGGTGCAAAGTCAGAGTCAGCGTTCGCAGCATCAAAATCGTGATAAATGTTGGCAGATGTTGCGTGCTAGACTTTACGAGCTTGAGGTTAGTAAACGCCAAGAGGCGGCTCAGGCCACTGAGGATACAAAATCTGATATTGGTTGGGGTAGCCAGATTCGCTCCTATGTATTGGATGATGCGCGTATTAAAGACCTGCGCACAAACATAGAAACCCGCAACACTCAGGCGGTGTTGGATGGAAAGCTAGATCAATTTATTGTGGCATCGCTAAAAGCGGGCCTTTAAATAGTATAACTAAGACACCCCACAACCAAAACACAGGGTAAACATGACTGATCAACACGACGAAAACAAACTAATTGCTGAACGCCGCGCAAAACTAGATGAACTGCGAACTCAAGAGGGTCCAACGTTCCCTAATCAGTTTCAGCCGGCCCATAGCGCCAATGAATTGCAAACTGGCTTTGGTGATCAATCCAAAGAGCAGTTAGAGGCTTTGGGAAAGGTAGTCTGTATTGCTGGGCGAGTGATTCGCAATCGTGGAGCCTTTATTGTGGTTCAAGACAGCTCTGGTCAAATTCAGCTGTATGTGACCAAAGATGCACGACCGTTCGCCAAGTCTCTAGACTTGGGCGACATTGTCGGCATTACAGGTGTCTTGCATAAGTCAGGTAAGGGCGATTTATATGTGCAAATGGATGAACATCTACTGTTGACCAAAGCATTGCGACCGCTACCGGATAAGTTCCATGGTCTTGCAGACCAAGAAATGCGTTATCGACAACGCTATGTCGATCTTATAGTTAACCCCGACGTACGCAACACGTTCCGCATTCGCTCTAAGGTAGTGGACTTTATCCGTCGTTATCTCAACGATGCTGACTATCTAGAAGTTGAAACCCCCATGTTGCAGGTGATCCCTGGTGGCGCAGTGGCGAGACCTTTTGTTACGCATCACAATGCGCTGGATATCGACATGTACCTGCGAATCGCGCCTGAGCTTTACCTTAAACGTCTTGTTGTAGGTGGTTTTGAGCGAGTCTATGAGATCAATCGCAACTTCAGGAACGAAGGCCTTTCAACACGCCATAACCCCGAGTTCACGATGCTCGAGTTCTATCAAGCCTATGCTGATTTTAATGATCTGATGGATTTGACAGAAGATATGCTACGTAAAATGGCTACCGAGGTGCTGGGGTCAACGAAAGTTGTGAACACGGTGAAAGATTCCGATGGGGAGATTCAAAGCGAAACACATTATGACTTTGCAGATTCTTTTATTCGCTTGTCGGTGTTTGATTCTATTTTACAGTACAACTCTGACATTAGTGCAGAACAACTCAGCGATGAGGTCGGTGCGCGCAAAATCGCCACGGATTTGCATATTCCTCTCAAAGATATCTGGGGTTTGGGTAAGGTGCAGATCGAAATATTCGAAAAAACCGTTGAGCATCTGTTAGAGCAGCCGACGTTTATCACCATGTATCCTGCAGAAGTTTCACCCTTGGCGCGTCGTAATGATGATGATCCCTTCGTCACTGATCGATTTGAATTTTTCGTCGGCGGTCGCGAAATAGCCAATGGTTTCTCTGAGCTCAATGACCCGGAAGATCAGGAAGCTCGCTTTAGGCAACAAGTAGCAGAGAAAGATGCAGGCGATGATGAGGCCATGCATTTTGATGCTGACTATATCCGGGCCCTAGAGTACGGCATGCCCCCAACGGCGGGTGAGGGCATAGGCATTGATCGTCTCGTGATGCTTTTGACCGATTCACCCTCGATAAGGGATGTATTACTCTTTCCTCATATGCGGCCGGAGTGATAAAAGCATTCTTGCCGCTATTTACCCGAGGGAATATCTTTAAACGCCACCCCTTTATCGGCTCGTGGGTCTTGAGGCAATCCCAAAACACGCTCAGCGATGATATTTTTCAAGATCTCGTCCGTGCCGCCAGCGATTCGCAGCCCTGCCGAGCCGAGCCACGCATTATGGAATTCATGAACATCTGAGAGGTCGGTTTTTAACATGCCAGCCATGTCTAATGAATCAATACCGAAGTTACCAATGGCTTGTAATTTGTTAGCACTGACTACCTTTGTAATGGAGGCCTCGGGCCCTGGTGTATCTCCTTTGGAGAGAGCCGACATAGTTCGCAGTTTAGTGTTTTTAAGTCCGCTAGCTTGGCAGTACCAGTCAGCAATGGACTCTCGCACCGCTCGGTTTTGTATCAGTGCGTGGCCGTGATCGTCCTGACCCTGAGCCCATTCAAAGGCTTCAGTGGCATCGACGCCATTGGCATCACCCACAGCGAGCCTTTCATTCATTAGGGTGGTAATAGCGACTCTCCAGCCATCACCCACTGCGCCAAGCCTTTGGCTATCTGGGATGCGTACGTCACTAAAGTACACTTCGTTAAATGACGAGCCGCCGGTAATCTGCTTGATCGGTTTGATGTCAATGCCGGGAGATTTCATATCAACAAAGAAAAAGGTCATTCCGGCATGTTTATCTAAGTTGGCGTCGTGTCTCACTACAATAATACCGTAATCGCAAAACTGTGCCCCGGAGGTCCAAACTTTTTGGCCATTGATAATCCAGTCATCACCATCCTGCACGGCCTTGCTGCGCAGGCCAGCTACATCAGACCCTGCTGAGGGCTCAGAGAATAGTTGACACCAAATCTCTTCTCCAGCGGCCATGGGGGGCAGGTAGCGCTGCTTTTGTTGTTCAGTGGCATACTGCATCATCACCGGCCCTGCCATGCCTAGACCAATTTCGTAGACACCCCGAGGGACACTAAATTTAGCTTCTTCTTGGTCCCAAATAATTCTCTCAAGCGGTGAGGCTTCTAAGCCACCATAAATTTTTGGCCAGTGCAGCATTGCCCAACCAGCGTCAAACTTCTTTTTTTGCCAGATTCTCGAGGCGTCTAGAAATTCCGGCGAACCCGCTTTACCGTGAGGGTTGTGGTTGCCGGTTTGGGTTTTGAGTTGGGCGTTATCTTTTAACCAAGCACTGCATTTAACTCTAAATTGGGCTTGTTGCTCCGTATCATTAAAATTCATATCAGACCCCTTATTGAGCGTTGGCAGGTTGGGCTTTTTCTAACCCATGGATGAGTTTTTCCTTCCAAGTGGCAAGGGACCCGACATTTAAAGACAGTAACTTAGCGCGACGATAGAAAAGATGACAGTCGTACTCCCAGGTAAACCCATTACCGCCGTGGGTTTGGATATTTTCCTGAGAACAATAGTTGAATGCTTGTGTGGCACTGACTCTAGCGGTAGCGGCGGCCACAGCTAACTCGGCGGATTCAGTAGACAGCGCCCAGGCACCGTAGTAGCTGTTAGATTTTGAGAGGGTTAGCTTAATATACATGTCTGCCAGCTTGTGTTTGATTGCCTGATAGGAGCAAATAGCACGACCAAAGGCAAATCGCTGTTGGGCATAGCTGGTTGCCATGTCAAGGGTCGCTTGTGCGCCGCCTAGTTGTTCAAAGCTAAACATGACAGCCGCTTGGTCGAGTAGGTTTTGTAATAGTCTCCAGCCTGCACCGTGATGACCCAGTAACTGACTATTTGCATTGTTAAAGTCGATTGAGAAATGACCTCGACTGTCGTCAATGGTGTCTTGCTTTTGGATATTACAGTCGTCACTGAGCTCAACCAACCGTAACTCAATACCTTTCTGGCCATTACAGATAACAATGACATGGGTGGCTATACCTGCGTCGGGAACAGCAATCTTGGTGCCCGAGACGGCGTTATTGGCGACCGTCGTATTAATATTTTGTGCGGTGGGCGCTAGTAATTGCTCGGTGATGGCGAGTGTGCCAATGCATTCACCCGTTACCAGCTTTGGGAGTAAATCTTGTTTTATTTCATCGCTAGCGAACTTGATAATAGCTTCGGTAAATAGGTATACCGATGATGAAAAAGGCACTGGAGCGAGCGATCGACCTAGTTCCTCGGCGACAACGCAAAGTTCGAGATGGCCTAGTCCCAAGCCATCATACTGTTCTGGTATTCTAATCCCGGTCCATCCCATGGCAACTATTTGCTGCCAAAGGTCAGTATCTAATGCTTCCTGTTGGTTCAGAACACTGCGACTTCTTTGTAGGGACTGTTCTTTCTCGAGAAATTTGCGCGCTTCTGATTGAAGCAACTTTTGATCGTCTGAAAAATCTAAATTCATTAGCCCACTCTTTTTATGGTTATCTAGCCATAGAATATAGTTCTATAGGAGAGAAAAGCAATAGTAATGAGCGCTAATTTTAGGCGGTAACGGCAATTTGTTTTGTATTACAGGAAGCGGCTAAAATGAAGTGAATATGGTTTCATTGAAGAGGCTATTGTGACTGCTACTTGGTGTCGCTGGAGACTTTTTGCCAACTTTTGGTTTGATACAAAAAGCCAATGTGTCCGCGAACGAAAAGTGTGCCATTGTCTAGCCATACTTTGCCCTTGTAGGCATCACCTGTTTTGGGGTCAAAAACGCTACCTTTTTGCCAGATATCATTTTTTAGCGTAAGTCCGTTAATAATTTGCATGCCGATAACAGGTTTGCCATATAAATCCCCTTTGCATTCAATGCAAATAGGGTTGTCCTCAGGGGCATTATGCAGGCTAAGGATGTTTGCATATAGCTTGCCCTCCGCGACGCGAACCTCGACGGTAGACTCAATATTGCCCTTGTCATCAAAAGTATTCCACAGCCCCGAGGGGTCAGGAGTGATTTCAGCCCAAAGATTTACTGCAAGCAAGGACATTATTAAAAAAAGTGTAGTTCGCATGATTAATCCTTTAAACAATGTAACGGATGTTCTAAAAGCATCTAGCCGTGGCTTTATTGTATCGATACTCCTTGCAACATGGAATATTGCATGTGAGCCCTAGGTCTCACATTATTAGGCACTAGAGCCCCTTGGGCTCTGATTAACGGGCAAGTGAATGACTAACGAATAAAGAAACACTTAAAAGTGCAACCGCGCAAACTTGATGGGCGGCAGCAACAGGCACTGGAATATAAAAAATCAGAGTGCTAATGCCTAAACTGACTTGCAGAAATAACAAACCAATGAAGCAGTAGATGGCAATTCTAAGAGGTCCCTGCAAATCAGACTTAAGAGCTTTGTAGGCAAATGTTACTACCAAGCAAACAATGAGATAGGCAAGCATGCGATGATTAAACTGAATCGTAAGCATGTCTTCAAAGGCTGAAAGCCAGATCGGCTGCAGGCTATATAAACCCGGCGGAATAAAGCTATCACCCATAAGAGGCCAGGTCGGAAAGGGTACCCCTGCGCGTGTACCAGCGACTAAGCCACCAGAAAGAATCATTAAAAATATCAACCCGCTTAGGGTAAAGGAAAAGCGCTTCAGATGGTTTGGTTGAAGCTGCTTAGGTGCAAGCAGGTCTAGTGCAGTCCAGATAATAAACCCGTAGACAAAAACGGCTAGTCCCAGATGCGCGGTGAGGCGGTACTGGCTGACATGAGGGTTATCGACTAAGCCACTCTTAACCATGTACCACCCCAGCAGACCTTGACTGCCGCCTAACACCAACATGACCAATAGTCTTGGGGTTAAACCTGGAGTGATACGTTTAGTAAACAGAAAAAATAAGAACGGAAACACAAAAAGAACCCCAATAAAACGACCTAAGACACGATGCAGGTACTCGTACATGAAGATGGGCTTAAACTCTTCTAGGGTCATAGTGAAGTTGGTCTTTTGGTATTCAGGATATTGTTGGTATTTGAGGAACATTTCTTGCCAGTCGGCCAGAGATAAGGGCGGAATAACTCCCACTAGAGGTTTCCATTCGACCATCGACAAGCCGGAATTAGTTAGGCGCGTTATACCACCGAGCAGGATCATGCCAAAAATAACGGTAGCGCATATTAGCAACCAGTACGCGATTTGACGATTGAACCGTGCTTGTTGTTCAGATAATGCGGGTTGTTGAAGCATAACTAGGATCGCTCACTCTTGATAGGATGGCCTTTGAGCCAGTCTTTTTTACGAAAACGCCGCATATTTAGACTTGATTTTATCGAAAAATCAGCCAAAGAGGTAGCGTACAGCCATACGACATCTACACCCATTGTAACCATTATCCAAGGAGCGATAATGCGGGTTATAGCGATGCTAAATATAGTCACTTTCATCGGGTAGCGAGTGTCACCTGCGCCTCTAAGAGCGCCCGCCATGCTGAATTCGATGGCCATTAGGGGTAAGCAGGCGCTTAAAATATAGGTAAACTGAACCATGTGGTGAATAACGAGGGGGTCGGCAATCATAAAACTCGCGATCTCTCGTGCATACAAACTCATCAGGACACCGCCAGAAATCATTATGTACAGGCAGGTGCGCATGGTTTTCCAGCCAGCGTCATAAGCTCCTTGGTGGTCACCCGCCCCTAAATGCTGACTAACGAGAGTGGCGCTTGAGATAGAAAAGCTAAAAGCAATGACAATAACGATACCCAGTATTGATAGACCTATGCCGTAGGCCGCAAAAGGCTCGTTACCATAGCCTGCCAAAAAAACCATAAAGATGAGCAGGCCGCCCTGAAAGAAAGCCTGTTCGAAAGCCGCGGGCAGTCCAATATTGACGAGCTTTTTACCATTGGCCAACAAGTCCTTCATTGGATTGGCAGGTTTGAAATCAAACCCGCCGAAAATCCAGATTAGTAAAAACGCGATAATAGTTATGGACATAGCTATACCCCCACCAATCGCTAAGCCTGAAATACCCATGGCAGGAAACCCAACCCAACCAAAAGTCATAGCGGCACCAAGAATGACGCTCAGGATGACACCAAAGATAGCCGTCCATAGTGGGGTAGTGCTGTCGCCAATGGCTCGAAACGACATATTGAATACTAGTGTGGATAACATTGCTGGTGCAAAAACTGCAGTCCAGAAAATAAAATCAACGGCCATTCTATGGGCATTTTCAGACAGACTAAAAATACCCACTAACTGCTCGCGAAAGGGAATTGCGATCCATGCGAAGAGCAGGCCGTCCAAGAAAAACAACAACATTGAAAGCGACGCAAAACGACCCGCTAAAAGGTGATTGTTGGCTCCCCAATATTTACCTACCATCGCGGTAGTGCCGCTGCATAGGCCCATCATTATAGCGTGAAGTACAAAATAAAGACGCTGGCCCGTCGTGACGGCTGCCACGGCGTCAGTGCCCAAACTACCCGCCATTTTCAGGAATGCGACACCCATCAGCATATAGGTAATATTACTGATAATGGTTGGCCAGGTAAGGCGCCAGATATTAATAGTAGAGATGGGCGACATAGAGTTCTATGATAACATCTACCGTCATTAGGGGTCCTAGTGATTTAAGGGAATTATGAATATTATTGAGCAAGCGCATCATCAAATTGATCCATCTTGGGTCGAAGTGCTTGGTCGTGAATTAGATGAGGACTATCTGGCTGGCCTTGGTGATTATTTATCTCAGTTACAAGCACTTAATAAAGTGGTCTACCCACCGACTGAAATGATTTTTGCGGCTTTCGAGCATACTAACTTTGATAATTTAAAAGTGGTGATTTTAGGCCAAGACCCCTACCACGGAGATGGACAGGCTAACGGTTTGTGCTTTTCAGTTGCCAGAGGCAATAAAATCCCACCTTCACTGCGTAACATCTTCAAAGAGTTGGACTCTGACTTAGGCATTGTGCCAGCCCATCATGGCTGCCTAGAAAGCTGGGCACAACAGGGCGTATTGCTGTTGAACTCAGTATTGACTGTTGAAGCAGGCGATCCGGGCGCTCATGCTAATAAGGGTTGGGAGTGCTTTACCGATCAGGTGATACGCGTAGTCAGCCAGCAATCTGCGGGGGTGGTATTTATGTTGTGGGGTAATTACGCGCAGAAAAAGGCTACCTTGATCGATGGATCTCGGCACCTTATTTTACGGGCAGCCCATCCTTCGCCGTTCTCTGCATATCGCGGGTTTCTGGGCTGTAAGCATTTTTCATTGGCGAATAATTATCTTAAGAGTGCTGGCGTTCAGTGTATTGACTGGCAGCTTCCCTCGCAGAAAGATGACAGTGGACAAATTACTTTTGAACTCTAATCAAGGAACCATTTCCGTGCCCCCCAAGCCATGGCAAACCCCCAAAAACCTATTGATTTTGATGACTGTGGCAATGACTTTTGCCTTTGCAACCTGGACCGCATTACTTAACAATTTTGTAGTTGAAAGAGCATATTTTACAGGTAAAGAAATTGGTGTTTTACAAAGTATTCGCGAAATACCGGGATTTCTAGCCTTTACAGCAGTGTTTGTGCTGCTGTTAATAAGGGAACAGATATTTGCTTATCTATCGTTGGCGGTACTGGGTGTCGGTGTAGCGATTAGCGGGTACTTTCCTTCTGCAGTGGGGCTTTATCTAACCACTTTTCTGATGTCGGTTGGGTTTCATTATTATGAAACGATAAAACAGTCTCTGTCCCTGCAGTGGCTTTCCATTGATGAAGCGCCAGCAATATTAGGTAAATTGATCGCTGCAAGTTCGGCAGCATCTTTAATCGTCTTCGGGGTTTTGTGGATTTCCCAACGATATTTAGGTTTGGATTATAAAGTTATTTATTTGGCGGGTGGCGGTAGTTGTTTAATTCTAACATTGCTAATGTGGTTCGCGTTCCCCCGATTCGTCAGCAAAACGCCGCAGAGAAAACATCTTTTAATTCGTAAACGCTATTGGCTGTATTACGCTTTGACCTTTATGAGTGGTGCTAGACGTCAAATTTTCATGGTCTTTGCTGGTTTTTTAATGGTGGAAAAATTTGGTTATACCGTCAGCGATATAGCAGTACTATTCCTGGTTAACCACCTCTTTAACTGGGTATTTGCGAGCCGTATTGGCGTCATCGTAGGTAAAGTGGGTGAGCGCCGAGCACTCATCTTTGAATACTGTGGTTTATTTTGCGTGTTTACGGCCTATGCCTTTGTAAGTAGTGCTTACTGGGCTGGGGCGTTGTATGTCATTGACCATTTGTTTTTTTCATTGGCAATTGCGATTAAAACTTACTTTCAAAAAATTGCTGACCCTGCAGATATGGCGTCTACTGCAGGGGTAGCCTTCACAATTAACCATATCGCCGCGGTAGTTATACCTGTGCTATTTGGTCTAATTTGGCTAATATCGCCTATGTGGGTGTTTCTGGCAGGTTCTGTGATGGCTCTAATCAGCCTAATCTTAGCGCTAAATATTCCGCTATCACCTCGTGCTGGGCATGAGGTTATTTGGGGCTATTTTGGGTTTCGCAAAGAGACTGATACTTAACTAACGTTGGCCTAATAGTCTATTTTTAAGGGTGGTTGATTAGCTTTTTCTCGTAACCAGTTTAGTTTGGAAAGTACCGCTGGTGATAAGGCGATTTTCCGTTCGAGTTGAAATTTACCAGGGTAGTCCATTAACAGCAGGCCAGTTAGCATGGTTAGAATGCCTTGGCCAGGTAAAAACAACATCAAAAATCCACTAAATAACAATAAATACCCAACCACATTCTTCACCGCAAACATTAGCAACCATAATCCCAGAAAATGGCCCTTCCAGGGCGTCCCAGCACGTTTTTTTGGTACAAAATAATCTTCTGGAATCTTAGCTACCAGCCATGGTAAAGATAACAAACTCACGATGAAAATAATAATAGATGCCATCCCTGACAATACCAATATGTTCTGGTGACTGGATATCCAGACAATAATGTCGTTCACGAGCGTTCTAGAACCTTATAAGGCAAAGGTAAATGTATAGTGCTGAAGAATTGCTCTTTATCAAAGGTCACTTCAGCCGTTGCTAAATATTTTTCAGGTAATACGGCTAGGGCTTCTATACTGCATTCGCTTGCTCTAGCTGCGGCGGCAACGGTACCTATTACCTTGCCGTTAGAATCTATCAGCGAGACTCCTATAGGCGGCATGTTGGCAGTGTCAAGCCACATGAGATGCATTCGTCTTTTTACTGAGCCTCGGTAATGGGCTCTGGCAACGATCTCTTGACCGGTGTAACAACCCTTTTTGAAGCTAATGTAGTTTTGTGCATCTAGATTAATCATTTGCACAATAAATTCATCAGAGGTATCAACGGTCACATCTGCATTGCACTTCGAACCCGCCTTAGATCCCTATAACCTTTGCCTGCCCGCGTTAGAGCCGCAGGTTGCGAGTTTAACTGTTGGATGGCCCTGCCAGCGTCAACGGGCACGAGAAATAATTAAGAATCATATTCTTTGATGTGACCTGGCGGTATTTGGTTTACCC
>JACNKP010000032.1 GCA_014381985.1 SAR92 clade bacterium | reverse complement strand
AATTATGGTCAGAGCAGTAACGATATTATCCCCACTACGATTCATATTAGCGCAACGGTTGAGGTCACTGAACAATTATTACCCGCATTAGAGTATTTGCATGATGCCATCGTTTCAAAGGCTAAGACGGTGGATCATCACATTAAAACCGGTCGTACACATCTTATGGATGCTATGCCTGTGCGTCTGAGTCAGAGCTTGCTTAGTTGGGCAACTCAGATTGAGCAAAATATATTTTTTATTAAAGCAACCTTACCCAAATTACAAACCCTTGCTCAAGGCGGAACTGCAGTTGGCACTGGCATTAACGCGCACCCTGACTTTGCTGTTGAATTCAGCAAACAGTTAAGTGCAGTGACAGGTATAGAGTTCTCACCCGCTGATAATTTGTTTACTCATATCAACACACAGGACGTAGTTGTTGCTCTGTCGGGACAGTTAAAAACAACAGCAGTGTCTATCATGAAGATTGCTAATGATCTGCGCTGGATGAATTCAGGCCCATTGGCAGGGCTAGGTGAGATCGCCCTTGAAGCGCTTCAGCCAGGATCATCAATTATGCCAGGCAAAGTTAATCCGGTTATTCCCGAGGCGGCTACTATGGTCTCTGCGCAGGTTATTGGTAATGATGCAGCAATCACTATTGGTGGTCAGGCGGGCAACTTTGAACTGAATGTTATGTTACCAATGATTGCCGACAACATTCTCTCAAGTATCAAGTTATTGGCTAATGTTAGTCGATTACTTGCGGACAAAGCCATCACGACATTTACCGTTAATGAAGACCAACTGAAGCTAGCGTTGGGCCGAAACCCAATTTTAGTCACTGCGTTAAACCCTATTATTGGTTATGCAAAGGCCGCTGAGATTGCTAAAAAGGCCTACAAAGACGGTCGCGCCGTATTAGATGTTGCAGAGGAAGAAACTAACATCCCTCGAGAGGAGCTAGAAAAGCTTCTTGATCCAGCTAAACTTGCTGAAGGTGGCCTAGGTTAACTTTTGATTAGCTAAAAGAAAAATAATTATTAAGAGATTACAAAATGGCAGATTTATCCGGTAAAACTCTATTTATCAGTGGCGCAAGTCGCGGTATCGGCTTAGCAATTGCGAAACGAGCAGCGGCTGATGGTGCGAATATCGTGATCGCGGCTAAGACGGCCGAACCTCACCCAAAACTCAGCGGTACTATCTATACCGCCGCTGATGAAATACGCGAGGCCGGAGGCCAAGCCTTACCTCTATTAGTCGACGTGCGCTATGAAGACCAGGTTGAGGCTGCCATGGAAAAAGCAGCGGCTGAGTTTGGCGGTATCGACATTCTTGTTAATAACGCGAGTGCCATAAACTTAGCCGGTACAGAGTCAGTGTCGATGAAAGGCTATGATCTCATGCACACTGTTAATACTCGTGGAACTTTTTTGTGCTCTCAAAAAGCAGTTCCTTATTTACGCAAGTCAGATAACCCTCACGTACTCAATCTTTCACCGCCACTAAATATGGAGATTCGTTGGTTTCAGAATCACGTTGCCTACAGTATGGCAAAGTACGGTATGAGTATGTGTGTTTTAGGTATGAGCTCTGAGTTTAAGCGAGATGGCATTGCTTTTAATGCACTTTGGCCGAGAACAGCTATAGCGACAGCGGCTGTAGCAAACCATCTAGGTGGAGACATGATGATGGTTCGGTCTAGAACCGTGGATATTATGGCTGACGCCGCGCATATAATTCTCTCCCGTAATAGCCGTGAATTTACAGGTAATTTTTACGTTGATGACGATGTTTTGGCCTCAGAAGGGATTACTGATCTGAATCACTATCAGGTAGATACAGCGTTGGACATATCGGAGTTATTACCCGACTTTTTTGTCTGATTTAGATTTTTCAGTATATTAAGGGCCCCTTTTTAAGGGGCTTTTTTTTGCTTTGGGTTGTCATAGGTTGATTTTACTATGATCTAAATAAATAAATTGGGTTCATCGACATCCAATGCGGCCACTAATCTTTTGCCATACCCTGGCTACTCCTTGACGATCGTCCAGCCATCTAATACAAAAAAATTGTTCTTTATAGAGCATCTGGCATTAACGCTGACGACAAAAATGACTTTATGGCAGCGTCAGGACGTGACGCTACTAACTCAGATAAAGTGCCTGTATATTAGATATCATTCTGGATCCTGATCCTTTCCATTTCCAAGTATATTTGGCAATATTGGCTCTCAAGACTGCGATGATTTAAAAAATAGTCAGAGTGATTTTACTGGTTTTATTTTGGTTAAAGGACAACATAACAAGGTTGAGGGAATATATGCCATTTCAAACTCATATTAGGTTGGTACCACCCGCTCTATTGCTAGTGTTATTGTCGGCCTGCGAGCTTAGTAATATAGACGATTCGCGTTCAAATGCGGAATATAGTCATCGGACGATAGAAGAAATTGCCGATGAAGTTCTGGCCGCCACAATGGATCGACATCCATCAATGCGCACGTTTTATTCCATTGAAAACAGCCGTCATGATCGGTTATTTGATAATTCATTGAACGGATTAACTACATGGCAGGTAAAAGAAGATGAGTGGCTCTCAGAATTAAATGCTGTAGGCGAGCCGCAAGAAGTAGGGAGTAGAGACTGGGTAACGTATGGGATTCTTCATGAAAGCTTAGAGTCCTCGCAAGAAGCTAGGATTTGTCGAAAAGAGCTGTGGGAAACTAGCACCGCAACTGCTTGGTATACGAGTCTCCCGTTTATTTTTGATATTCAACCTCTGGATTCAGAAGATTTAAAAGATCAAGCTCTGAAACGGTTAAGGCAGGTGGATAACTTCATAGATACTGAAATAGAAAATTTAAAGCTTGGCTTATCTCTAGGATACAGCTCGCCCAGAGTAACGGTTGAAGCTGTGCCATCTGAAGCTCGCGCATTGTTAGAGAAAAATTCGCCTTTCCTTGGTATAGGAATTAGAGCAAATGATGAATTTTTTAAAGGAAAGGTGCAGAAGATTTTTGATGAGGAGATAGCACCGGCCGTTCATCGTTTTGCAGCTTTTATTGAGAAAGACTATCTCAATAAAGCTCGCAAAGACTTATCGATACGTTTCAATCCTAATGGCTCTGAATGCTATCCCGCTCTCGTTCGCTCCTTTGTAACAATTAAGCCAAGTGCTGACCAAATTCATGTACTTGGTCTTCAACAGATAAAGAAAATTAGAGTAGAGATGGAGGCAATATTAAGTGAACATTATTCTGGCGAATCAATTGAAAAATTCCTACGAAGAGTGAATTTAGATAGGGAATTCACCTTTAGGTCTGAAGAAGAAGTCGTTCAATACTCTCGAGACGCCCTTGATACTGCGCGAAAAGAAGTCGCTAAGGTATTTGGATTGATGCCAAAAGCGGATGTAGAGATTAAGCCTTACCCTGATTTTGCTGCAAGTGGTGTTGGTGAGTATCACTCGTCATCTGAAGATGGATCGCGACCCGGTATTTTTTATATTGCCGTCAAAGATCCAGAACATAGATCTCGTGCAAGCCAACTTTCAACTCTCTACCATGAGACCTATCCGGGTCATCATATGCAGGGCGCTATAGCATTAGAGTTGGGTAACAAAGTACATTCTTTTGTTCGCTACACCTATAACGCGGGGTATGGAGAAGGATGGGGGTTGTACTCTGAACGCCTCGCGCAAGAACTAAGCCTTTATAAAACGCCACTTGACCTCATGGGAATGCTCTCTGACCAGGCTGCGCGAGCAGCTAGGCTGGTCATTGATTCAGGTATACACACGAAGGGTTGGACTCGACAGCAGTCTATAGACTATATGTTAAACAATACTGGTTGGGCAAAAGTTGACATCGAAAATGACATTAACCGTTATATCTCGTGGCCTGCCCAAGCAAATGCTTACATGTTGGGCATGTTGGAAATTCGTCGATTAAGAGATTTTGCAGAGCAAGAATTAGCGGATAATTTTGATTTAAGCGACTTCCATGATCGTGTTTTAGAAAATGGTAGCATGACACTGCCGATGACAGAAAAAGCCATACTGTCGTGGGTTGCCAATAAACAATCTGAGGCAAGGATCGAGTAAGACAAATAAGGTTAGGCGGTAAACTAAAGGATGGGTCCAGCAGGATTTAAGCCTACGACCGATCGATTATGAGTCGAGCGCTCTAACCAGCTGGACTTTTTTGGGCTACACTTAATATAGATACGCGTATAGAAATACGTTCACTGTCTTAATCGACTCAACTGGGATTATATTTCATGAGTATTAAATCATTGACTAATCTTAACGAGCTTTTGAGTACTCTAATCGGAGTGGCTACTGGCTTAGTGGTTACCTTAACTTTTTTAGGTTCTTTCATCTCTGAATCCATTAGAGAAAATGTCATTGGTTTTACACAAACGTTAATTGCGAATGGCCCAATGGGAATGTTTATTCTATTTTGTGTGTTATGTATTTCTTTGGATAACTCTTGGCGATTGTATTACTCAATGTATAAAGCAAAAGGTATAAATAGGCAGTGGGTTAGTATGATTCAAAATAAATACACTTATCAAAAATGGCTAAAGCCAATTTATGTAATATTTGGCGGAGTCATAATATTTAATTGGATACTTTAGATAAACCAAAAATGGTGGGCCCAGTAGGACTTGAACCTACGACCGATCGATTATGAGTCGAGCGCTCTAACCAGCTGAGCTATGGGCCCTTAAATTATTATTACTCGTCAATAAAGCTACGGAGATGGTCCGAACGGGTCGGATGACGTAATTTACGTAAGGCTTTTGCTTCAATCTGACGAATTCTCTCTCTTGTCACGTCAAACTGCTTACCCACTTCTTCTAGCGTATGATCGGTATTCATATCAATACCAAAACGCATGCGCAGAACCTTGGCCTCACGAGCGGTGAGACTGCTCAATACGCCACGAGTTGACTCTGTTAGATTATGTTTGGTCGCCTCATCAATCGGCTGTGCAATGGTGTTGTCTTCAATGAGATCGCCAATACTGGCGTCTTCATCTTCACCTATGGGTGTTTCCATTGAAATAGGCTCTTTAGCGATTTTCAATACCTTACGAATCTTATCTTCAGGCATTTCCATGCGCTCAGCCAACTCTTCGGGCGTAGGCTCGCGACCCATTTCTTGAAGCATTTGTCGCGAAATACGATTGAGTTTGTTGATGGTCTCAATCATGTGTACTGGAATTCGAATAGTGCGGGCTTGGTCGGCGATTGATCGAGTGATAGCTTGACGAATCCACCATGTCGCGTAGGTAGAGAACTTATAACCACGACGATACTCAAATTTGTCGACAGCTTTCATTAGACCGATGTTGCCTTCTTGAATAAGATCCAAAAACTGAAGACCGCGATTCGTATATTTTTTAGCAATGGAGATCACTAATCGCAAGTTCGCTTCTACCATTTCTTTCTTGGCTCGGCGAGACATGGCTTCACCAATGGTAAGGCGGCGATTTATGTCTTTAATCTGTAAAATTGACAGACCACTGGCTTTTTCAACCTGCGCAAGCTTGCGCTGTGACCGCAAAATTTCGATTTCTTGGTTAGTAATGCCCTCAGAATAATCGGCTTTGGCCTTTATTAAAGAGCCTGTCCACTTAAAGTTGGTTTCGTTGCCTGGGAATGACTTTATGAACTCTTTGCGCGGCATTTTTGCAAAGCGAATGCAGAGTTTCATAATGTTTCGTTCTTCTTTACGAATCTTTTCAACAGCCGCTCGGATCAATCCAATTAATGGATCAAACTGGCGAGGGGTCAGTTTCAAATATTTGAATAATTCAGCTAACTCTGCCATTTGCTTGAGAGACGGATCGCTGGATCTGCCTGTCTTGGTAACGGATTTGTCGGCTTTGATCAGCTGTTTGCGAATTTCTTCAAAGCGCTCAGTCGCCACTTCAGGGTCTAGGCCGCCTTCGTGCTGTTCTTCTTCCTCTTTCTCTTCAATTTCTTCGCCATTGGCGATTCTTTCAGCTTCAGCGGCCTCAGCTGCTTGCTGTTGAGCAAGCGCGGATGGCACATGTTCCATGGGGTTAAGGTAACCGCTGATAAGGTCTGTTAGTTTCTTCTCGCCAGCAATCACCTTATCCCATACTGCAATAACAGTTGCAACAGTGGTTGGCCATTCGGCGACAGCAGACATTAATTCTCGTGTGCCTTCTTCGATCCGCTTGGCGATCTCAATTTCACCTTCGCGCGTCAGTAGCTCAACGGAGCCCATTTCACGCATATACATGCGCACAGGGTCTGTCGTGCGATGCTGTTCAGATTCCACAGAGGCAAGTGCGGCTGCGGCTTCTGCAGCGGCAACTTCATCAGGCGTATTGTCACCAGATCTCATTAATAACGTTTCAGCATCGGGTGCATTTTCATACACTGTTATGCCCATGTCGTTGATCATCTGAATGATATCTTCGACCTGCTCGGGATCAGCAATATCTTCTGGTAGGTGATCGTTAACTTCCGCGTAGGTCAAGTACCCCTGCTCACGGCCTTTAGCGATGAGATCTTTAATGCCGGATCGTTGCTTATCAGTGCTTTCAGTCATAGGGCAATGTTGCCTAGTTGAGGGTTGAAAAGTAGCGCGCGATTATAGCGAATAAATAACAGATTGTCCCAGACAAAGTGTTGTTTATTTGGCTTATTTTATATTTCTTAGTTTAGACTACAAGTCGTTGTTTTATCTTGTTTTTTAGTTCAACTGATTGAGGGTCACTTGACAACTGTAGACGTATTTTATGTAACTGCTTGATTTCTCGCTCGCCGAGGGCATTGAGACCAAGCAGGTACGTTGCTTTTTCTTGAGTTGGGAGGGCCTCAAATGCGGTCTGGGTTACATGCTTAAGGGCATCATTAAACTCTTGATGATCATCTCTACCAGTGCCTACGGGAGGGTGGTATAGCTCGCTAGCGGCAAGAGACTGTAATATCTTGGTCTCAGCTTGGTTGCCGTGAGTGCCTAGCCAGTAAGCAAAGATATGGGATGGTTTGTAATGTGGGTTTTTCTTTGCCACCGCTAAAACCCTAAGAAATAGCTGGGTATCTTCGTCTGAAGATAAGCTTAAAAACTCGATATCTTCAACAGACTCAGCTAAAGCAGGATGATTAAGCAGTAATGCGGTTAAAAACTTTACCGGCGAAAGACGTATTTTGGATGCTCTAGCTGGTTTGATACCCGAAAAATCATCTACGACTACTGAACCCTCGAATTCGGCATAATGGTGATCGCCTTGTTGCGCAGCATGATCGTAGGAATCAGAGCGGTTTTCCACCGGGGCCTTTTCTTTTGAGGCTACCGCACGCTGCTGTGGTGTAATGTGAGTGGCAACATACTCTTTGAGATTGTCCGCTGAGATTCCCGTTCTCCGGGAAAGCTCTTCAAGCATAAGCTGGCGAAAGACTCCCTGTGGGATTCGATTAATTTGCGGTGCGCAGACTTTACTTAATCGAGCCTTACCATCTGCTGTTGAGGCGTCAACACCTTCACTAAGTTGTTCAAACAGAAATTCCGAAAGTGGTTGCGCTTTATTGATTCGTTCTTGAAATTCAGCAGTACCAAGGGCTCTAACCATAGTATCTGGATCTTCACCGTCGGGTAAAAAGAGGAACTTAGCCGACACTCCATCGCGCATTTCAGGCAGTGCGATCTCTAAAGATCGAGCCGCCGCTCTCCTGCCCGCATTATCGCCATCAAAGCAGAATACTATTTCAGAGGTATATCGAAACAGTTTTTGCAGATGGTTTTCTGTTAACGCAGTGCCCAGCGTGGCTACGGCATTGGCAATTCCATATTGGGCTAGAGCAATCACATCCATATAGCCCTCCACCATAATCAAGCAGGGAATCTCTTTGAGCGATTGACGAGCTTCATACAGCCCATAGAGCTCTCGTCCTTTATGGAATACAGGAGTTTCTGGAGAGTTGAGGTATTTGGGGGTGCTATCGTCTAAGACCCGACCTCCAAATCCTAAGGTGCGACCACGCTGATCACGAATTGGAAACATAATGCGATGACGAAACCGATCATATTGTTTTTTTTCTTCCGGCTTGACAATGATCATACCGGACTCGTCGAGTAGTTTGATTTTTTCAGCATCAGTCCCTGATGCTGTTAATAGATTGTCCCATCCTGGAGGCGCATATCCAACCCCGAATTGGGCTGCAATTTTACCACTCAGACCTCTCCCTTTTAAGTAGTCAACTGCTGAGCTTGCAGCCTTATGCGTTCTCAGTTGTTGTCGGAAAAATTTATCTGACTCAGTTAGTATTGAAAATAGGCTGTCTTTTTGTTTTACCACTTTCTGGTCTGTGGCCGCTACTCGAGGGATTTCCATACCAGCATTTTTGGCCAGCAGTTCTACAGCAGGCAAGAAATCAAGACGATCAAATTCCATGACAAAACCAAGAGCATTGCCGCCAACGCCGCAACCAAAACAATAGTAAAACTGTTTATCTTGCGCGACAGTAAAAGAGGGACTTTTTTCTTCATGAAAAGGACAACAGGCCTTGTAATTCTTGCCTGCTTTTTTTAGCTGAACACGACCGTTGACC
>JACNKP010000034.1 GCA_014381985.1 SAR92 clade bacterium | reverse complement strand
ACGACGTGCTTTGCACCCTCTGGCAGGAACAAGAGGGACTCTGGTCCCACACCCAGGATGGATACCTCCAAAAGACTGGGCTAGTGTTGCCCAGTCAAGTGAAGACTTACAGCTGGGTTGGACTAACGAGCTACCTTTTTCTGAAGCCCTTATAGAGCAAATTGGCGATAGAGGCGTGTTGGTGGACGCAGAAACAAGAGAAGCCTTACGCCTGCAAAGTATAAAAATCGAGAAAGCATTAGGGAAAGATTAATATTAGCCTATAAATGTCACTAAATATAAGGTGTGGAATGACAAAAATATCTGTATCTGAAGCTCTCGCAAGACGTAAGTCTATCCGCGAATACACCCAAGAAGGTGTTCCCGCAGGGTTAGTGTTGGACGTTCTTGAAATCGCAAGCAATGCACCCTCTGGCGGTAATCTGCAGCCTTGGAAAGTGCACGCCTTAAGTGGTGAGGTAAAGAGTGCCCTGCTTGAAAAAACTATCGAACAAGCCATGAACAACCCGGCAGGCGTAGACCCTGACATACCTATTTATCCTTCAGGACTCGCTGATCCTTGGCGATCTCGTCGCGCTGACTGCGGTGAGGTGATGTACGCTGCACTAGGTATTGGCCGTGAAGACAAGGTGGCGCGTATGCGCCAGGGCGCCAAAAATCTTAGTTTTTTTGATGCCCCTGTTGGACTTATTTTTACGCTAGACCGAAGCTTTTGTGAAGCTCAAATAATTGATCTGGGGCTTTATGTGCAGAGCGTGATGTTAGTTGCCGATGAAAAAGGCTTAGCAACATGCCCCCAGGCTGTATGGAGTATGTGGGCCGGAGTAGTTCGCGAGGTGCTAGGTTTAGCGCATAGCGAAATGGTTATGGTGGGCATGGCTATGGGTTACGCCAATCCTGAGTCTGCGGTTAATCAGTTGAAGCAGCCTCGCATAGCAGTCGAGGATTTTGCAACCTTACATGGTTTTTAAGTCCATAAACTAGACTTGGATTAGGCAATGAATTACGAATTTATCAAGGTTTCTCATCAAGACCATCTATGTATTATTACGATAGACAGACCTGATGCTCTAAACGCTCTCAGTCCGGCGACGTCTTTTGAAATGGCCGAAGCATTTGATACATTTGAAGCTAACAAAAACCTCTGGGTTGCTATTGTTACCGGCAGCGGTGACAAGGCTTTTAGTGTTGGTGGTGATATTAAAGTGATGGTTAATGCCGAACAAGCCGAAGACTATGTTTTACCTGAAAGTGGCTATGGAGGCTTAACCTCACGCGTGGGTTGCCATAAGCCGATTATTGCCGCTGTTAATGGGTTGGCGCTAGGCGGAGGGTTTGAAGTGGCCCTAGCGGCAGATATTATTATTGCTGCTGAAGGGGCCGTGTTTGGTCTGCCTGAGCCAAAAATTGGCACGGCGGCAGTGGCAGGAGGAATGCACCGGTTGGTGCGCCAAATTGGCCTTAAGGCAGCAATGGGTATCTTGCTAACTGCTGATTCGGTGAGTGCTCAAGAAGGCCATCGTTTAGGTTTTGTCAACTCTGTGGTGCCTGGCGATCAGTTAATGGAAGCAGCATTTAATACAGCCCTTAAAATAATTCAGTGTGCGCCGCTCGCTATTCAAGCGACTAAGCAGGCAGTGATGGAGGGATTGAACTTTGCGAGCCTTGATGAACTGCAGCAGGCGCAAAAAGACGGTCAATTCGATAGATTAGAAACTATGTTTCAAAGCAGGGACATCAAAGAAGGCCTAACCGCCTTTGTGGAAAAAAGAAAACCCAATTGGCAGGCTAAATAATCAAGTCATCAATCCTCCGTCAATTCGCACATCAACTCCGTTAATATGCACTGCGTCCTCTGACGCCAGAAAGGCCACCAGGCTAGCCACATCTGAGGCTGGGCGTACTAAGCCATGCAAGGGTAGTATCTTTTTCAATAGGTCATAGTCTGCGCCTTCAGGTAATTTCGGATGACTACTCATGGGGGTATCGACCGAGGCCGGGCTCAGTGAGTTTGCGTTGATACCCTGTTTGCAAAATTCGATAGAAAACGTTTTTGTCATCGATAAAACACCACCTTTTGACGCGGCGTAGGCTGCCGTCCATGCGTGACCTCCCAATGCGGCAGTGGAGCCCATGTTGACAATACTGCCCTTGGTATTAATAAGATGCGGTAATGCGGTTTGGCACATTAAAAAAGTGCCAGTCAGATTTACCGCTATTATCTGGTTCCAATCCTCTAGGCTGGCCTCCAAGGTATTTTGTAACTTTAAAATGCCAGCAATATTACAAAGGGCGTTTAGTTTCTTGTGATCTTTTATAACTGCTGCAACAGCATCAGTTATTGCTTGGGGGTTGCCGATATCACAAAGATAAGTCGAAGCCGACCCAGTGGTGGCTGAGTGAGCATTGATCTCTTTTACCGCATCATGCAGGGCTTTCTCTTGTACATCCAAGCAGGCAACAGTGCCGCCTTCTGCGGCAATTCGCAGTGCCGATGCCTTTCCGATGCCGGATGCAGCGCCAGTGACGATAACTACTTTGTTTGTAAAACGGTCCATAGGTATAAACTCCTGTTAGGTTATTCGCCTTTAGCGATAATATCTTGTATAGCACTGCCTGGCAGAGCTTGCATGCCACCGTCTATCTCGATTATTTTACCGCTAACAAAGCTGCTAGCAGAGGAGGCTAAATAAAGCACACCAAGAGCAATATCTTCTGGTTGGCCAAGCCTTTGAAGTGGTATCCAGCGCTCTGCTTCGGCTTTAAGTTTTGGGTTGCTGGTAATGAATTTTAAACTTGGGGTCTCAATGGCCCCCGGGGCTACCGCATTAACCCGAACACCCGGGGCTAGTTCATAAGACATGACCTTAGTCATCTGATTCATGCCCGCTTTGGCCGCGGCATAAGCTGAAAAGTTTTTATCGACCATCCAACTAAGCGCAGATGAGACATTAACGATAGTGCCGTTGCTAGTGCGCAGAGCAGGTGTGCAAAGGTGAGTTAGGGTATAAGCCGAGGTTAAGTTGATACGCATAGTGTGTTCAAAACGTGACATATCAACCTCTTCAATTGTTCCCCAACCACGGCCGGGCGCGCCTGCATTGTTGATGAGAATATCGATAACGTTATAGGTCTCAAGCACTTGGGCAACCACAGTTTTAAGTTGATCTTCCTTGGTCACATCACAGGCCAGAGCCAGGGCTTTGCCGCCTGCTGCACGAATTTTTTCGGCGGTATCTTCAATATCTTCTATGCTACGTGCTACACAGACGACTGTAGCGCCCATCTCTCCAAAGCTGATGGCAATGCTCTTGCCTATACCTTTTCCTGCCCCTGTCACTATGGCAATTTTACCGTCTAACCTAAATGCATCTAAAAGCATGATTTGCGTTTCTCCTCTGTTGAATCGGCTATGAGTCGTTTAATAATGATTAATCAAATTGGTTAAGAGCTTGCAGATAAGTGTTTTACACTCTTCTGCCCCTGATTTCTCGTAAAATTCTGCGTTCAATTCTCTAAGGCCGTGAGTGTAATGGGTACGCCATCAGCTGGTTTGGGAATAGGCACCCAATCTAATGTCGGTGAATAACCAGGCGGAGTGGTCACCTTGTAATTGCGCAGCAAATGAAAAATAAAGCATTTCGACAGCATGAGCGCAAAGTGCATGCCGATGCATTTATGGGCGCCACCGCCAAAAGGATGGTAGCAATAACTATGGTTTTTATGTTCATTTCTAGGCTCGTCAAATCGGCTGGGGTCAAATTCGTCGGGGTTTGTCCAATACTGCGGATCACGTTGGTTGTAGCAGGTTGGCATAAACAATAATGTATTTGGAGGGACCTTATGACCACCCAATTCAGTTTCTCTAATGGTTCTACGCATGCTCATAGGCACCGGAGGATGCAATCGCATCACTTCTTCAAAGCAACGTTCAAACTCTGGAAGCTTATCTAGGTCTGTGTAGTCAAGCTCATCAGTGTTTAAGGCCAAGCATTCTTGACGCAGACGTTCTTGATACTCAGGGCGGGTACCAAGGTACATCACCATATGGCTGAGAACACTGGTAGTAGTATCATGGGCGGCAAACAATAAAAATGTAGTATGTTGTGTGATCTCCTTATCACTAAAAAACTCACCATACTCGTTGCGCTCACGGCACATATGGCTAAGTACATCCTCGCCATCGCCAGCACGTCTATCAGGTATTTTACGGGCGACATAGTCAGCTAAGGTAGCCTTGCCTTTTAGTCCGCGATAGAACTTAGTACCAATGAGGTTAAACCGTAATACAGAGCCTAAACCGCCGCTAACATCAGCGAAAGCGTGATTAACCAGTTCTGCGTCTTGGTTGAATTCATCTTCACCGAGAAATATTCTGCTACCTATATCCAGAAGTACCTTCTTGATTTCGTAGTAAAACTTAATTTCGGTGTCTTTAGGCCACCTCAGCAAGTGATGGTCAAAGCGCTCGTTCAGAGGGTCCATATAATGTTTCATGGTGGTGAACTTGAACGCTTGCTGCATGATTCTTCGTTGCATACGGTGTTCATCAAAGTCCAGTAATAACAGGCCTCCACGGTAAAATGCCCCCAACTGCTGTGCGTAACCCATCTCGGCAGAAAAATTGCTCTCTCGATCTAGCATAATGGTTTTATAGTTGTCAGCTCCAACTACTAGAAGACCTGTTTGGTCAGCAATAACAAAGCGTGACACCTCACCGAACCTTTCTACGCGATTTCGTGAGTCTGCAAGCATGTCTTTGATAAAGGGTAGGACGTTACCGATTAAGGGGAGCCCCTTGGTGCCAGGAATATGGGCCAATTTATAATTATTTGGATGTTGTTTATAGTCCAAATCAACAGGTGTCGTAACCATTATAAATATCGCTCCTTTCGTTTTGAATATGCATTTGCGAGCGCCTTCTTAGGCTCGCGGTGCAATCGACTCTGCGAGGAAAATAGCTGTGTCCTCTAAATTTTCAGCCAAACTATGCTGTTGCCCTGATAGCCAGGTAAGCAATGCGTACAAATAACTCCCAAACAGAATTCGAATAAGAAGCTCTATAGGGTAGTCCTTGCGCACATCACCTCTAACAATACCCGACTCAATAAGTTGCCCCATGGCGCCATGCATGCGTTCAAATCGTGGCTGAGACTTGTCGAAATCGCCAATAGTACCCATACCCTCTACTAGTGTGAGGCGGGTAATCTCAGGGGCGGTTTCGATAAACAAGGCCGATCGCCGCATCATGTGCCTGAGTCGCTCCAAGGTGCTGTTATGGTTGTCGAGTTCATCGCTGATATAGCTGACGAACTGCTCATCCATGATGTCGATGATTTCATGTAAAACGGCGAGTTTGGAGGCGAAGTAGTTAAAAAACGTGGGCTTAGAAATATCCGCTAACGCGGCTATCGCATCGATGGTTGTATTCGAATACCCCTGCTCGACAAATAACTTAGAGGCAACATCACAAATGCGCTCATGGGTTAAGCGTTTTTTACGCTCCCGAATACCCTCTTTAGGCACTAGCTGCAAGCTTTCCAATGTTCATTTCCTTCGTCTATTTAGGGTATATAACCGCTATGATTTTTAAAAATAATATACTATAGTACAAAAATATACCAGAGTTAAAAAAGATAAACATTATGCGTTAAGAAACGCGCTAATAAAGAGACGATTACGATGCAAATGCTAGAGAATAAAGTTGGGTTGGTGACCGGTGGTGGTGTTGGTATTGGCCGTGCCATTTGTGAGGCTTTTGCCCGAGAAGGCGCCAAAGTTATCGTTGCCGATTTTAACACTGAAACTGGTCAAGAGACCGTTGCCGCCATTCAAGCTGCGGGTGGAGATGCCCATTTTGTTGCCGCTGATGTAAGCGATGAAGATCAAGTTAAAGCTATGATTGAGGCGGCTGTTAGTGTCTATGGTGGGATAGACATAGCCTGCAATAGTGCAGCGGTAAGCCGAGGTTCTGGCCCAATTCATGAGTTTGAGCGCAGTGTGTTTGATGACACCTTAGAGATGTGCCTTACCAACACTTGGTTATGCTTGAAACACGAAGTCACAGCGATGTTGGCGTCTGGGAAAGGGGGGAGTATCGTCAATATATCGTCTAACTCTTCCTTGCGAGGCCAGCCTTACAATACCGCCTATGCCGCGGCCAAGAGTGGGGTTAATATCTTGACCAAAAGCGCGGCTGTTGAATACGGAAAAAAAGGCATCCGTATCAACGCTGTCTCTCCTGGCGTTATTCGGACACCAGGGATCGAGAAGTACTTTAAAGAACAGCCAAAAATAGCAGAGGCTTTAGAGCGTTCAGCAGCCATGAACCGCATTGGAGAGCCCTCTGAAGTCGCTGAGGCGGTGGTGTTTCTGTGCTCAGACAAAGCGTCCTTTATCACAGGACAATTAATCTCTGTAGATGGCGGCTCTGCCGTTAAATGACACTCTGTGGTCGATACAAATAACCACGTACTTAAGGAATAGATAATGATAGCAACAGATCGAAATTCACCCCGCGTACCTTTGGCGATACCTTTTGGTTGGTATCAAGTGCTTTACTCCAGCGAGTTGGCGGTAGGTGAGGCTAAACCCATTACCTACTTTGATACTGACTTAGTGGTGTTTCGTACTGAATCAGGTATTACTAAGGTGATTGATGCCTACTGTGCCCACATGGGAGCACACCTAGGTTACGGCATACGGGAACACGCAGGGGCTGCCGCCGCTGTTGTCGGCGAAAACATAGTCTGCCCATTTCATGGCTGGCAATTTAGCGGTGAGGGACAGTGTAAACACATCCCGTACGCGACAAATCTCCCGCCCCGCGTTGCACGAGGTGAACAACTGATTCGACCCTACCCGGTGCGCGAAATTAACCAGTGCATTCTAGTGTGGTACCACCCGGATGGTATCAAACCAACCTTTGAACCACCAGTGGTTCCAGAGGCTGCGCTAGATAATGAGGAGTGGGGGGATATCAAAAGTTTCACTTGGGAAATCAGTACCCACATGCAAGAAATTGGCGAAAATGCAGTAGATGCGGCTCACTTCCACTTTGTGCATGGTACCAATGATATTCCTGATGTTCTGAAGCAAGAGTTTGGTGAATTTACTCGCCATGGGCTTTTAAAAACCCGCAACGAAACTCCCCGCGGTGTGATTGAAGGTTTTATCGAGAATGTCAGCACAGGCCCTGGATTGTCTGTTATTAAGTTCTCTGGTATCTGCGACACTTTATTACTGGCCAACTTAACCCCAGTACACTCTGAGCATGCGCGGGCTATGTACGCTTTTATTCAGAAAAAGGTCAATGGAGAAACAGTTTCTGGGGGTGTTGGAGACGCTATTGTTACCAACATCCGATCGCAAATGGAAGAAGATATCATTATTTGGAACCGCAAGCGTTACTACGAAAAGCCATTACTGTGCGATGGTGACGGTCCCTTTGCCAAGTTCCGGAAATGGTATGGGCAGTTTATTCCGGATACGCCGCCCCAGAATTAAGGGGCCATCCTAATTGATCACAACCAAGGGTCTAATCGCCATTGGAGATCAATACTTAAAGCGTCAAGAGTAAATTCAGAGCCGCTCTATACTAGGTAAAATCCACTCGTTATCTAACACTTTTTGTTGAGGTTCATACAGGCGCATTACCAGCATAAAGTGCCCTTTGGGCAGGGGCAGCCAATTGGTTTGGTTATGTTTTGGCACTTCATGCTGCAGTATGAGCGTTAGGCTGCCGTCAGGGTTGTAACTGATCCCTTGTGTGAGGTTGCCAATACTGTAGCGATTGATACTATTTGGCGCGAGTTTGGCGCTGGTTAGTTGATAGGCACTGAGTGACCAAAACCCATTCACTGGGGGTAGTTGGCCGGCTTTAAAGGTAATTCGAAACTCATTGCTGCCGTCAAGCAAGTTACCGTTGCTGTCAAAAACGGCGGCGGGGTACAGGCTCTCTTCGGGTACATTGCCATAGCCGCCCTTAACCACTGCGGCACGGTGCATATAGCGATAATCATAACGACCTATGTCTTTGGAGATCATCCATCCATTAAACGAGGCAATGGTGCGCTGGGTAGAGGCCTTAATAATTTGTTCGGCGTCGTCCATGGCTCGTTGTAGCCCTTTGCGCTGGGCAGCGCTAAGCTGGTCAACATCAAAGGTTGCATTGGGGCCAACCCCTATTTGGTCAAACTGGGCTATCAACGCGGCCTCCCCAGGGCGTGAGGGCAGTGTCTTCAAGACGCGATTAAGGACGGCGAAAAATTCTAGGGATGTCTTAGCGTCTTGTTTTTTTGCGTTCATTGGCTCTGGTGCTTGATATTTAGTTTCGGCGTTAAATTCATCCAAGGGTGCCAACCATATTTGCTCCACAAGACTTTGCGCGGCGGTAAAATCATCAGGCCCGGTGACTAGTATTCTACCTAACAACCAGCCCTGTGCGGTTTCGGTCACTATTGGGGTGACATTGTCTGGCAAGGTGCCAGTCCAGGTAGGTGTTACTAAGGCAAACAGCCGCTCCTTGGTGCCTGTGGTTCTACGACCAATATGCACAACTTCAGAATAGAGGTTAGTTACTGCTATGGTGAAGTAACGGCCACTAGTGTCAGGGGTGTGTACTATTAGAGGCTGTCGGCTAATGTCGTACCAGCCCTGGTACTTGAGCGTGTCGCTGTTGGGTGCTCTTATATTTTATGC